>NZ_LT827015.1:2013729-2684972 GCF_900169075.1 Chryseobacterium phocaeense | reverse complement strand
AGATCGTGATCTCTTTGAATACTGGAAATACTCTCACTTTACGTTGGATGTTACCGATGGCTTCGGCCCGGGAGGTTTTTCACTGGAAACTCCATTAGGAAAAACATTCAAAGTACAGTACAGACTTTTTACACCGGAAGAATATGAAAATCTTCCACCCGTAAAACGCAGTGAATAAAAACATAAGGTAAAATCTGCGAAATCCGTGTGATCTGCGGGAATAAAAATTAAACCATTAAGATCAATTTAAGCTTTTAAGAATATTAAGTTTAGCTTCGCTTTATAAAAATTATCACGTGTATTCTTAAGTTTCTCATCACTTTATTTATTTAATCTTAATTTAAAAAATCTGCGTAATCCGCGTGATCTGCGGGAGATAAAAAATAAACCATTAAGATCAATTTAAGCTTTTAAGAATATTAAGTTTTGAGCTTCGTTTTAAAAAGAGTCATTGCATGTATTCTTAGCGTTCCTAATCATCATTATCAGATATGTTATTAAGCTTTTCACCGGTTGCTTAATCAATTTATGATCACATAAATAACCGGCCGAATAGCAACTTCCATCCTCCTTCTTCAAGCTTCCATTCTGTTAATCATATCAAACCTTCACAAACCGGCTCACAAACATTGCTGCCACAATATCCCCTACAGCATTCAGAACTGTTGCCAGAGGATCTACCAGGGTTCCGATGATAATCACGGCCGGAATAGCCTCCTGTGGTAACTGATACACTGAAATCATCAGCATTTCACCAATATATCCTCCATTCGGAATACCTCCGGCTACAATACTTACGAAAACCGTGATTCCTAAAGCAAGGAGCAAATTCGCCGGATCAAAGAAATCTCTTCCTATAATCAGGAATGCAACATATATTTTAATGATTGAAGACATGGATGACCCGTTCTTATGCAGGGTGGTCCCGATCGGAATCACCAGATTCGCAATAGAATTCGGAATACCGATTTTTGTGGCAGCCTGAAGGTTAGCAGGCATCGTGGCAAAGCTGCTGCAGGTGCTTAGAGCGGTTAAAGTAGGATATACGGCATTCGTCCAGAAACTTCTGATCCCTTTTTGACCGGCTGCCATAAAAGCATACAGCGAAAAAAAGACAAAGAAATAAACGATTCCTGCAATATAATAAAGGCCCAGCGGCTTGGCATAAAACCCGAAAAGCTGAGGTCCCAAAGTCGCAACCTGATAGGCAAAATAAGCTCCCAGCCCAATGGGTGCAATCTTCATAATCAGTAAAAGCAACTCTTTCATCACTTCATACCCTGAAGCAATAAAAAGCCTGAACGGCTGTCCTTTTTCACCTGACTTTCTGGCAGCAAAGCCCGTCATAAAAGCGAAAATAAGAAGAGCCAGCATATTCTGCCTTGAAAAAAGCTGGGTAAATTCTCCCACTGTAAAGAAACTCACTATCCTGTTGCCCCAGCTGTCTTCAGAAACAGTTTCAGCAACGGCTTCCGAACTGCCGGAAACTCCTGAAACCGGAAAAAGATAAACGGCACAGATGGTGAAAACAGCAGCAGTCAGAATAAAAAACAGGAAAGTAAAAGACATCACCAGAATGATTTTTCCAAATTTAGACTGTTGCTCCAAAGAAGCAATGGAATTGGAAACGGCAAAAAATACCAGAGGCACCACACTTACAAACAGAAGATTCAGGAAGATGTCTCCCAGAGGCTTAATGTATTCCACAATACCCGGTGCAGCAATGCCGATAATGCTTCCTATTACAATTCCTGCCAGTAAAAATATAATGCCTGAGTAGTTTTTCAGAACTTCTTTCATTCAACGCTTTTTATCAAAGATAGGCTTATTTTTAACACTCTCTTATATATTTTTAAGGGACAAAATTCATAAATTTGAGTAAATATCCTTTCTATGGCTTATATAGATTACTATAAAATTTTAGGCGTAGATAAAAGCGCAACCCAGGATGACATCAAAAAAGCATACCGGAAGCTGGCAAGAAAACTTCATCCCGACCTTAATCCTGATGATAAAGAAGCAGAGAAAAAATTCAAGGAACTGAATGAAGCCAATGAAGTGCTGAGTAATCCGGAAAATCGTGCTAAGTACGATAAATATGGAGAAAACTGGAAACATGGTGAAGAATATGAAAAGGCCCAGCAACAGCAAAGACAGTATCAACAGCAGAACTATGGCGGTGGCGGATTTTCCGGTGCTGATTTTGGCGATGGAGAAGATTTTTCAGATTTTTTCCAGAGCATGTTTGGCGGATCGGGCGGAGGTTTCGGACGAAACTCCAGGGGAAGTTCCTCAGGGAAGTTCAAAGGACAGGATGTTCATGCAGAACTGAATTTGAACTTAAAGGATGCGGCAGAAACCCATCCGCAGACTTTTGAAATCAATGGTAAAAAAGTAAGAATTACAATTCCTGCCGGTGTGTATGATGGCCAGCAGATCAAACTGAATGGTCATGGGAACCCGGGATTTAATGGCGGCCCCAACGGTGACCTGTACATCACATTCAATATTCCGGCAGATCCTGCTTTTGAAAGGATCGGGGATGATCTGAAAACAAAAGTATCCATTGATCTTTATACCGCTGTTCTGGGTGGCGATGTGAAAGTGAATACCCTGAACGGAAGTGTCAGCCTGAAAGTAAAACCTGAAACACAGAACGGAACCACAGTAAGGCTGAAAGGAAAAGGTTTCCCTGTGTATAAAAAAGAAGGCCAGTCCGGTGATCTTTTTGTGACCTATGAGGTGAAACTGCCGACCCATCTTACGGACAAGCAGAAAGAACTTTTTGAACAACTTAAAAATTCCTGAGCCATGAGTGAAAGAATATCGAGGGAAGAACTCGTAAAAATATACAATATAGAAATCACTTTTTTTGATGAATTGGTGGAAGTTGGGCTGCTGAATGTGGAAACGGATAACGACATCCGCTATCTGCTGTACGAAGATCTTCCGGTTTTTGAAAAATTTACCAATTGGCATTACGATCTGGAAATCAATCTGCCAGGTTTGGAGGTTATCAATGATATGCTTCGCAAAATGGAAGATTTGAAACAGAAAAACCGTGATTTGATGAATAAACTTTCTGCCATAACCAACCAATATGAAGATATTTGATTTAGTTTTGTAATCTTTAAAACGAATTAAATATTTCTGAGAAATGAGTAACGAGAAAATCATCAAATTAAATGTAAACAGAAAAGATTTCGAAGAAATTTATTTCAGTGGTAATCAGGGAAGCTTGTTTTTTTCCCAGACAACCAGAGGGAAGACCGTGACTACTGCTGTGGTGGGACTTATTTTACTGATCCTGTTCTGTTTTAAAAACGATTTAAGTAAAGAAAAGTTTGGGATTTTATATTTCGTAAGTTTTTTATTCCTGCTTTGTACTGTATACCTTTCTTTAAGCATCAACAAGGTTTCCCGTTGGAAAAAGGAAGTAAACAAATATCTGAAATCCCTGGAAGATGCAGAGATTTATGAGATCAGGTTTAATGATGATATTTTCAATGTGAATCTCAATCATCAGGAAGAACTGAGTAAATGGGAAGATTTCAGGACCTTTGATGTCAGTGAAGAATTCATTTCACTGGAAGGAAAATTTAATTATATGTTCCCGAAAAAATCAATGGGTAAAGGGGATTATGAAGCGCTGAGACAGGCGTGTAAGAGGAATATTAGGGAGTAATGATTGGCGAAAAGGCTAAAAGGCGAAATGGTAAAAAGGCTTAAAGGCAAAGGAAGCTGAGAAAGCAAAGAGGAGAAAAAGCGAAATAGCAAAAGGCTAAAGGGCAAAACTGCCAAAGGCAAATAATAAATAAAAAAATCAGAGCAGTTTTGCTCTGATTTCTTTATTGTGTAAAAGCCAATTAGCTTATTGTATTTTGCTATTTTAACTTCCTAGGCTTTCTCAGCTTTCTTTGCCTATTTGCAAATTCGCCGTTTCGCCTGAAAATTTATTCCAGCCAGCCCATTTCCTTCATCCACTCGTCATTGTAGATTTTCCCTACATATCTTGAGCCATGGTCATGAAGAAGCACGACAATCACATCGTCTTTTGTGAACTGGTCTTTCATCTGGATCAGGGATGCGATGGCGCTTCCTGCAGAATATCCGCAGAAAATTCCCTCTTCCTTAGCCAGTTTTCTTGCGTAGATTGCACCGTCTTTATCCGTTACTTTTTCAAAGTGATCTATGACAGACATATCATAATTCTCAGGAATAATATCTTCCCCGATTCCTTCTGTAATGTATGTGTACGCATGATCGTAGTGAAGTTCACCCGTTTCGTGGAATTCTTTCAGGATAGAACCATAAGTATCCACCCCAATCACTTTAATATCCGGATTTTTTTCTTTGAAAAATGTTCCGCAGCCGGTAATAGTACCTCCTGTTCCGGCACCTACCACAAAGTGTGTCAGCTTACCTTCCGTCTGTTCCCAGATCTCAGGAGCTGTAGACTCATAGTGAGCGGCTCTGTTGGATAGGTTGTCATACTGGTTCACATACCATCCGTTTTCGGTTTCTTTAGCCAGTCTTTTAGACACTGAATAATAAGAACGAGGATCCGTAGGCTTCACATCCGTAGGGCAAACGATAACTTCCGCTCCTACTGCACGAAGGATGTCACATTTTTCTTTTGATTGCTTGGAATTGGTTACAAAAATACATTTGTAGCCTTTGATGATCGCTGCCAGAGCCAATCCCATTCCTGTATTTCCTGAAGTTCCCTCAATAATGGTCCCTCCGGGCTTTAATCTGCCGTCTTTTTCGGCATCTTCTATCATTTTCAGAGCCATTCTGTCCTTTACGGAATTTCCGGGATTGAAGGTCTCTACTTTTGCTAAAACCAATGCAGGAAAGTCTTCACCTAATACTTTATTTAGTTTTACAAGAGGCGTATTTCCTATCGTTTCAAGAATATTTTTTGCGTATTTCATAAATGTTTTATAAGCGCTGCAAAGATAAGGCTTTAAAAATTAAATTTTACGTGAATTGTGAATGAGTCAATGGTGAATTTTTAACCTTATTGAACAATGTATATCATAAATTGACCATTGACTCATTCACAATTGACTATTCAATCCATTCACTTTTTAATTATACTTGATCGCCTTCACCGGAGAAATCTTACTGATCAGATAGCTTGGAAGGATCAGTGCCAGCCCTGATATAATCAGGATTCCTACAGAAATGGAAACAATGGCAACCGGATTAAGGTCAACGGGAACCGTACTCACATAATAATTTTCAGGATTAAGCTTGATGACCCCGAAAAATTTCTGAAGCAGAATAAGGCCGAGACCAATAGCGTTTCCGTACAGAAGCCCCGGGATCATAATGATCAGTGTGTAATTGATAAAAGTAGCCCTTATCTGTGAATTGCTTGCTCCCAGTGTTTTTAGCAGCCCTATGGAGTTGGTTCTTTCAATAATCAGGATCAGCAGCACCATAATGATATTGATCACCACTACAATCAGCATAATAATGATGATCAGGGCAATATTCGTGTCGAAAATACTGATCCAGTCATTAATTTGCGGGAACTTTTCCGTGGCTTTTTCAGCATAATTCTTATAGCCGATCAGCTTTTCTATTTCCGGAAAATCTTTATCAATGTCATTAACGTTTTTGAAGAAGATGTCCAGGCCGCCTATTTCATCGGGTTTCATTTCCTGGATTTTTCTTACATGATTGATACCTCCGATAACGAACTGTTCATCAATCATTTTAATGTCCGTTTTATAAATTCCTATCACTCTGAATTTCCGGTAGATAGGTTTCTGGTCAGCTTTTGAAAATACAGTAACAATACTGTCATTCACTTTCAGATGAAGATCATTGGCAATCTTCTGAGAAACAGTAACTTCATTGTTATACCCAAATTCTGTTACTTTTGGTGTGGTTCCGGCAACCAGAAATTTCTTAAACCTCAGGCTGTCGAAATCTTTTCCGATCCCTTTGAATATAATGCCGGAAAAATTATGCTCATTCCGCATAATTCCTGTTACCGTAGCATATTTCTGAACACTTTCCACATCCGGAAGCTCTTTGATCTTTTGGATATTCAGGCCCTGATTGTCCAGAATAGAAGTATTGTAGGATGAGTTTGACCTTGTAGAACGTACCGTAATGTGTCCGCTGAAATCTGCAAGTCTCTCCTTAATGGCTTTCTTGGAACCAAAGCCTGTAGCCACGGTAATCAAAGAAACAATGATCCCCAAAGCTACAGAAAGTCTGCCGATGAAGATGATCACCCTTGAAAGGTTATTTTTGTTATCTTTGGAGAACGCTATTTTTCTGGAGAAATATAAAGGAAATTTCAAGCTTATGAATTTAGATTTCAAAATTAAAAATTTACTTCTTATTTGCCTAATTTTTTTAGGAGTATTCAACCAATATTATTCTCAGGTTCAAGATCAACCGGATTTCAGAACCGGCGCAGATCAGCCTGAAATTTATCTGCCTCTGTTGAAGAACAAAACGGTGGGAGTGGTGACCAATCAAACCGGGCTGATGAGTGATAAAAGCCATGTGGTAGATTTTCTGGTTAAAAACAATATCAAAATCAAAACAATTTTCGCGCCTGAGCATGGCTTCAGAGGTGATGCCGATGCCGGAGAAAAAGTGAAAAACGGAGTAGATACCAAAACAGGAATTCCTATTATTTCATTATACGGAAACAATAAAAAACCAAAACCTGAACAGCTGAAAGGTCTTGATGTAGTCCTTTTTGATATTCAGGATGTAGGCGTAAGGTTCTACACATATATTTCCACTTTGACTTATTTAATGGAAGCCGGAGCAGAAAATAAGGTAGAGATCATGGTGCTGGACCGCCCAAATCCGCATGACGGCTATACGGACGGACCTGTCCTGAAAAAGAAATGGTCAAGTTTTGTAGGCATGCATGAAGTTCCTGTGGTATATGGGCTAACGATAGGAGAATATGGAAAAATGGTCAATGGTGAAAAGTGGCTGAAAAATGGAGTTCAGGCAAAGTATACCCTGATCCCGATGAAAAATTACCACAAGAAAAAGCGTTATGCTATTTTAGACAAACCATCCCCGAATCTCCCGAATGATAAAGCAATCAATTTATATCCAAGCCTGTGCTTTTTTGAAGGCACCCAGGTTTCCGTAGGACGTGGTACCAATCTGCCGTTTCAGATTTACGGATCTCCGTGGACGCAGGGGCTTCCGTATCAGTTTACACCGAAACCGAATTTCGGGGCTAAAGATCCTTTCCTGAACGGAAAACTGTGCTATGGTGAAGATCTTTCCGCTTATTCGGATGATCTTAGGACATTGAACCTGGAATGGCTGATGAAATCGTATAAGGCTTATAAGAACCCTCAGCAGGGCTTTTTCCTGGACAATTTGTTTTTTGATAAGCTGGCCGGAACAGACGAGTTCAGAAAGCAGATGATAGCGGGTAAATCTATTCAGGAAATCAAAGCTTCCTGGAAAAATGATCTTGAAAGATTTGAAAAAATCCGGACAAAATATGTTATTTACGAAAACTGATTTTTAAATGTGAATGGTCAATTTAGCTTCGCAAGTCAATGGTGAATATTTGTGTATGTAAAATTCACAGGCGAAGCCAAATTCACAATTGACAATTCATTTTTTTATCAGTCAAAATTCTGTGGCGGTTTATTGTCATTTTTACCTTTATTAAGAATGAATAGTCCCAGAGATAAGCCTATAACCCCGGCAAAGGCTGTCATAAGTGCCCGTTCCAGTTTGTCGGGAAGGTCATTTCCGATGTAGTTCATTAAAAAAAGAATCACAAAAGTGATCACAGAAATGATAATATGGTTTTTTCCGAACAGTTTCATGCTGTTATTTTAATTTATAAGAAATCATGACTCCTCCTCTGTATGGAAGGAATTCTCCGCTTTTGTTGAATTTTTGAGCAGATTCATAGCGCTTCCCGCTGACACGGTCGTATCCTTTGTAAAAATCCTGAGATGTGCCTACCGTTGCATATACATCAATATTCCAGCGGTCAGATACCTTGAATTGATAACCACCTGTGACACCAACTATAAAAGAAACTCCTTTCTGGTACAAATTTGAGGTGATAAATGTTTCATTGTTACTATTGATATAGGGATTGTCACTCCAATAGCTCCACTTCTGAAGAACAAATGCTGAGGCAGCGAGATTCGCTCCGATATACCAGCGGCTAAAAGCTTCATTGAAATAATATCTTCCCTCAAGAGAAACAGAATAGTATTGAAACTCATGTCCTGCAAAAGATTTCCAGGGAGAAATAAAAACATCACCTTGCAATGTATATTTTTGGCTTATCTGCTTTTCCAGACCAATATTTAGAACACCTATTGCTGCAAAAAGTGCATTTCCTTTAAGATATAAGCTTTTTTCCTGTTCTTGTTCCTGCGCTGAGAATATTCCTGCGGACAGGAGCGCAATAGATGTTGTAATGAATTTGTGCTTTAGCATTATTGTATTTGTTTCAGTAATTCTTCTGCGAGTTTGGAGTCTTTGCCAGTCTGAACTGCCATATTTCTGGACATTTCAGCATAGTTTTTGGCCATTTCTTTGTTTCCGGTAAGAAAATAAAGCTTGGCTAGAATATAAGTATTTTCCGGTGTTTCACCACGCATTACGGATTTTTCAGCCCACTCTGCAGCTTTTTTCAGAGATGCAGGATTTTTGACGTGATCACCGAATACCCATGCGGCTCTAAGCAGTTCATTGGGCTCGAATGCATCGGAGTTTTGATAATATTCTAATGCCGCTTTTTCAAATTCAGGGAAATTGGCATTTTGCTCGTAGTAACTGAGTTTTGTCTGGTTAAGTTTAGATTGTGCAAGTTGCTTTCCTACCAGCGGTTCGGCTGTTTTCATGAAATACTCCTCATTGATCCTTTTATTTTTATCATCAATGGACTGTTCCACGATTTTTGAAAGCTTCAGCTGGCTGTCGAATTCATTATAGGTAGCCTCAGGCAGGTATTTGACGATGTCAGCTTTTCTTGTCGTGAAAGTGTTGTAGTTGCTGTCTTCCGTAGATTTTACAAAGTACAGGAGCAGGCCTACTTCTTCCTTGGAAAGTTCATCGGTCTTCTTTTTGTTCTCAAAATATCTTTCGGAAGCTTTTTTAGCAAAATCATAATCTGAGGAAGAGTTCAGTTTCATAATATTGATCAGGAATTCCGGATCTTTTTCCCCTTTGGCAAAGCGCTCTTTTAAAGAACCTTTTTTGTTCCCCGGTGCGTTAATATTCTGCGCCATTGCTACAAAAAGGCCTTCCTCCATATACCCGGTATTTTGTGATACAAGCTCGCCTTCACCATTCAGGAAAAGATAGGTAGGATAGGAACGTACGCCAAATTTAGCTGCAATTTCCCGTCCTTCGCCTTTTTCCATATCGAATCTGGCGTTTACAAAATTGGTATTGAAATAATCTCCGACAGATTTTTTGGTAAATACATTCCTTTCCATCATTTTGCAGGGACCGCACCAGGTGGTATAGGCATCAAGGAAAACAAGCTTTTTCTCTTTTTTTGCTTTGGCAATAATGTCTTTGAACGGCAGTTCCTGAAACTGAATAGCAGCTTCCTGGGCCATAATAATGACAGAACAGAAAACAAATATCCCGGAGACAATCTTCTTCATTTTCAAATTTAATTTGAAAGCGAATATAGGTATTTTCAGAATGATAGGCTAAGAATTTGGTCATGATGGTCTTATATTAACGAACTTTAAGACTGTAGAATGGTTTAAATAGAGTAAACAGACCGGTTTTTTAGGAATAGGAGAGATGTTATGACCAGAGGTAGAGTAGGTCAGATAATTATTGTGATTTGAGGTTTAGAACGAATATTAAATGTGAAGTTGTTTAAAAAGGGAGGATATAAGAAATTGAAATCTTTTGAATTTGCTTAAAAATTATATTTATTTTTGCGGTGATCCTAATGACTGGATTGCATTTAACAAAATATCAAAGCTTACCATGCTCTATCTGTCCGGAGTTTTTTTAGCCTTTTTCCTTGCTTTTCTTTTGATCACAAAAAGAAATAAGAACATTGCTGATTTCATTCTGGCCAGCTGGCTTGCGGCGATAGGTCTTAATCTTGCGGGACATTATATGCTTCTTACGAATCAATATATACGGTATCCATCACTCATATTTTTTGGATTTTCACTTCCTCTGGTGTATGGTCCGTTTTTATATCTCTATATTAAAAGGCAGACTTCTCCGGACTCTTTTTCATGGAAATACCTGCTTCATTTTATTCCTGTTGTTGTCTGTAATCTCTTATTTCTTTCATTTTATACCGCACCATTTGAGCAACGGGTAGAAATTTTCAGGCATCAGGGTAAAGAGTTTGAAACCGAAATGCTGCTGAAGCTCTATTCTATCTATATTTCCGGGATAGTATATGTAGTTCTTTCATTCTGGACCTTATACCGTTTCAGAAAAAACATGGTTCAGCAGTTTTCCAATACGGAGAAAATCAATTTTGACTGGCTGCTTTATCTCATCATCTGGATTACAGTGATCTGGGGATTGGTTCTCTTTACGGATCAGGTGAATATTATTTATGGTGCCGTTACGGTATTTATTGTATGGCTTGGATATTTTGGAATTAAGCAGGTTCAGGTTTTTAACCAGCCCATGTCAGTTTTTGGGAGTAACACTGAAAAAATGAATGTTGTCTTCGAAAATAAAGATGAGGAAGAACCGGTTGATCTCGCTGAAAAAAAGTATCAGAAATCTACTTTAACGGAAGAAAGTATAGACGATATTCATTCAAGGCTGCTGCTGCTTCTGAATGATGAGAAGCCTTTTGTCAATCCGAATATTACATTGAATGAGCTTGCAGCAATGCTTGACGTTCATCCTAATTATCTGTCACAGGTGATCAATTCGAAGGAGGAAAAGAACTTCTATGAACTCATCAACGAAAAAAGGATAGAAGAATTCCTGAATAGAATTTCACTTCCGGAGAGCAGGCAGTATACCTTACTTTCCATCGCTTTTGAATGTGGGTTTAATTCCAAGACATCCTTCAATAGAAATTTTAAAAAATACACAGGAGTTACACCAAGTGAATACCAGAAAATCCCGGAATCTTAAGTTTCAACACTCAGGGAATAGGTTTCAATTCTCATAACCTATTGTAATACAGTGTTATATATTTTTGTTTTTCTATGTCTCAACCTTCCCGTTGGGGCGTATCGCTTTTGGGAATGATGAATCTTTGCATCATAAATTTTTAAACCCAAAAGTATGACAGCTTTTAAAAAAAGAAACGCAGCGTTCACTGCTTTCACCATTCTCACTTTATTATTTTCCTGTACCGATGGAAAAACCATTGATGAACCCGGGAATCTTGTTCCCAAAACGGTAGATCAGGATTCTTCCCTGCCTTCTATATCTGTTAATGGAGCACAGCTTCATTCCGAAGCTTTCGGTCCTGAAAACGGAACCATTGTAATAGCACTTCACGGAGGGCCAGGAGGAGACTACCGTTATCTTCTCAAAGCAAAAGATCTTACAGAAAAAGGGTACCGGGTGGTATTTTATGATCAGAGGGGTTCGGGACTTTCACAGCGTTTTGCAAAAAAATCCTATACTTCTCTCGGAGCCGGAGCCCTGGATCTGATGTATGATGAGCTGCATGCCGTTATTTCGCATTACCGGAAAAGCCCAAGCCAGAAAGTGATTATTCTGGGGCATTCATGGGGTGCTATGCTGGCAACAGGCTATACAGGGAAATACCCGAATTCCATACAGGGGCTCATCCTTTGTGAACCGGGCGGTCTGAAATGGAATGACGTAGAAGATTATGTAAAAGAATCCAGATCTTTTAAGCTATGGAGCGAAACTCTCAATGACGCCACCTATATGGAGCAGTTTATTTCCGGAAAAGAGGACCAGCATGAAATTTTAGATTACAAAATGTCTATGATGGTATCTAAAAATGACATTACAGGCGAAGGGGATTTTGATCCCAGTATGAACTGGAGAAGCGGTGCAGTTATTATGGATGCTCTCTTTGATATTGGGGATGATTATAATGTTGATTTCTCAAAAGGAATTGAAAACTACAATGGGCCTGTCCTATTTTTTTACAGTGGCAGAAATAAAGCCTACCCGGATTCCTGGGCTCAGAAAATTACATCCGTTTACCACAATCCTTCTATTGTAAAAGTTTCAGGAGTAGGACATGATGGGATTGTTACCAACTCCGATGCCTGGAATAACCAGACCAAACCAAAGATATTAACGTTTATAGATGCCCTTTAATACCATACCATGAAGAATACGATATATAAAGCAGCATTCGTTCTGATGCTGATGATCAATACAGTAGTACAAGCGCAAACCATAAACTGGGCTGCAGCCGGTAAAGAAAAACATATCCTTAATGCCAATATAGGCGCAGAATATGGAGTTGTTTTCGGTTTGGGATATCATTACAAACTGAAGAGCAAGCTTTTTCCCATGACTGTCGGTGCTGAATTCTCAACACCATCCGGAAATGACCTTTTGGATGATTTTAAAACAAAGGCTGGAGCCAATGTAAGATGGGTAAAGCTAAAAGATTTCCAGTTGTCTACAAGAGTACAGGGCGTCTACAGACGATTTGAAAATGAAAACGTGGCTATAGCCAATTTCGGGCTGGATATGGCCGGGGTTGTGGGGTTTTACCGTCCAAAATGGTTTGCCGGTGCGGAAGTGGGTTTTGACAAAGCTATTGTCAGTCACTTTAAGCATACCAATTATTACAGGGAAACGTATCCGGATGTGAAGAACGGATGGTATGAGCCCTCCACGGGAGGAAACTTCTATTACGGAGTCCAGGGAGGCTATACATTCAGAAACCATGAGATTTACTTAAAAGGCGGAAATGTTATTTCTCAGGATTTTAAAACGAAGCTGATGCTGCCTTTTTATGTGCAGATCGGGTATAATTTTAAACTGTAAAACTTTTGACCATACCGCATAAAAACCGCCGTTGAAAGGGCGGTTTTTGGTTTCTCCGGAATATGTTAATCCTACTTTCCTGCCTATTATTAAGGCTTTTAAAACAATAATTTTGTCTAATTAAAAAACACAAAAACAAAATACGAAAAAAAACATCTGAAAAAGTATTCTTTTAAGCCTGACGGATATAGGCTCCCGATAATGCTGTTGTTATTAAAGCGAATAGTATAGCAGTTATTAATCATTTTGATGCTAAGGCTTTGTTACAAATTAATAAAAAACCTACTTCCCCAATACTTTTTAATGGTTGTGTTCTTATCTGAATTTTCGATTGCAACATTTCATAACAAAATATTTTGTAGATTGTTGTAACGAAGGCTAAGCCGAAAACGCTGGCAGTAATTATATATCAAACTCAAAAAACTAAATGATAAAAATGATTAACAAACTATTTGGTATCGCACCTACACCTGCAGAGGATAATGCTTTTAGTCCTTCATTACTTTCATTAAAATTGGCTACCTCACAAGTTACAGATTATGATGAAACTGTTTATAATAAACCATACAAAGGCAAATTGAAAATCCTGATGGTTTGTACTGAAGAACGAAATATGACAATGTCAAATGGAAAGAAATTTTCAACCGGAAACCATCCTGTTGAAATGTTATTACCAATGCTTCACTTGAAAAATGCAGGTTTTGAAATAGACATTTTTACGCCAACAGGAAAATCTGTAAAGATAGAAATGTGGGCATTTCCCAACAAAGATAATAACGTGAAAGCTATCTATTCACAATATTTAAAGGATTTTGAAAAGCCCAAAAGCCTTAACAATTTTGTTGAAAATATTATGAACCAAAATAGTGATTATACCGCAATTTTTATTCCTGGAGGACATGGGGCAATGCTGGGACTGCCAGAAAATACAGATTTATGTAAACTGATTTATTGGTCGGTAGAAAAACACTTATACATGCTTACTATCTGTCATGGTCCGGCAGCGTTGTTATCGGCCGGTTTGGATAAAACCAAACCTTTTCCTTATAGGGGTTATGAGATTGCGGCATTTCCAGATAGCGTAGATAAACAAACACCTTTTATTGGGTATATGCCCGGAAATATTCCATGGAAATATGGGGAAAAACTAAATAATTTAGGAGTAAAGATTATTAATAAAAAGGCAGACAAAACCTGTCATAAAGATAGAAAACTAATTTCTGGAGCCAGTCCAAAAGCTGCAAATAATTTTGGAAAGTTATGTGCAACCGAATTGCTAAATGAATTAAGCAAGTGAAAATATAAAACTATGAACAAATGAGTAAACTAAATCCAAACGAAAGAAATCAAAATCTGATTTTATTGATTTCTGCAATCGGATTAATACCTATTGCGTTATCTTACGGACTTTTCCCAAACAAGACATTAACAACAATGTATGGCTTTTCGGTAGACAATATAAACCTCACCCATATTATGAGGGCGGTAATGGGATTATACTTTGGTCAAATTATTTTTTGGTTAATAGGTATAAAAAACACAAGTCTAAAATTGCCGGCAATGTATAGTTTGGTTGTATTTATGGGTGGATTAGTCATAGGAAGGTTATTATCCATCGTCTTAGACGGAATTCCGCACTGGATGTTACTTGTATATTTATTTTTGGAACTTTCAATAACAATAATCGGGACATTCCTTATTCTTAAAAAAACACATAATTAAAATAATATTTTTTAGCTTAATTAACCTCTATTTTCAAATTTGATATATTGCTCAAAATAAAAAATCCCTCAAATTATAGAATTTGAGGGTTTTTGTCAGAAATTATTTCATTTCCAGTGGTTTCTCCAGGAATCGAACCAGGGACACATGGATTTTCAATCCATTGCTCTACCAACTGAGCTAAGAAACCAATTGTTCCGTTGTTTAACGTGGGTGCAAAAGTAGAACTTTTTCCAATACGGTGCAAGTTTTTTATCATTTAATTTAAAAACAACAATCCGCTATGGTTTTTTGTGAAGTCTACTGCCTTTAGAATCAGTGAAGTCCTTTGTTATAATCCCTTCTTTATTTTTTTATGATCTTCGCCCCATGTTTCAAGCTGATCCAGAACAGGGATCAGGTTTTTCCCGATTTCGGTTAATTCATATTCTGTTCTTGGCGGAACTTCGGCATAAACTTTCTTTAAAATCAGTTTTTCTTCTTCCATTTTCTTAAGCTGCATCGTAAGCATTCTTTCGCTGATATTGGGGATCTTGTTTTTTAGTTCAGAAAATCTAAGTTTCCCTGTTTTAAGGAAGTAGCAGATGGAGAGGATCCACCGGCCGCTGATGAGGTTCACCGCATAGATTTCAGAGCAGCTGAGTTCCAGCCCTTTTTTATTTTCATGATTGGTTGATGATTCTTTGATACTCATACTAACATTTTTGTTCGTTCCACACAATTGATTGAGAATTTGGGCACACCCTATTCATCATTTAAATTTACAAAATAAAATCAGATCTGCTGTTTCAAGACAGAAACTCAACGAATCATAAAAAACATTATACCCATACCGCTATGGATTTCAACAGAATTGACAAAGACCTTAGATTAAGTATTGACCGGTATCCG
Organism: Chryseobacterium phocaeense; assembly: GCF_900169075.1. NCBI lineage: Bacteria > Pseudomonadati > Bacteroidota > Flavobacteriia > Flavobacteriales > Weeksellaceae > Chryseobacterium > Chryseobacterium phocaeense. The sequence goes on along the minus strand of NZ_LT827015.1, from coordinate 2,669,396 downwards.
TTTTCACTGGAAATAGATCAGGATCTATTTTTAAACCGGCCGGAAATTGTTCAGAAAGAAAGAGAAGAATTTACAAGGAATAACCCTTTCAAAGGCCCGGATCATATCAAAGTAAAAGATATTTTTATAAAAAGCTCTGACAATAATCATCAGATAAGGCTTCACATCTACCAGCCGGAAAAATTTGACAATAGTAAAACAATCCTTTATTTCCACGGTGGAGGGTATATTTTCGGCCTGCCGGAACAGGTAGATTTCCAGATGTTTGAAATGGCGGACCGTCTTAATGCAACAATCATATCGGCTGATTACAGGCTTTCTCCGCAATACAGGTTTCCGGTTCCCATACTGGACGGTTTTGATGCGCTTAAGTGGATCATTAAGAACGGAAGAGAGGAATTGGGATTAAATCCAGATGCTGTCTCAGTGTTTGGAGCAAGTGTGGGAGGACACCTGGCTGCTGCGGTTACGCAGATGGCCAACGATCACGGAATTAAAAATATAATCCATCAGTTTTTGTTGTATCCCGTAGTTCATAATAAACTTAATACGCCTTCTATGAACGAATTTACTGACATTCCACTCTGGAATAAGCAGTATGCTGAAACCGCATGGCTGCATTTTCTTGGAAGCGAGGATAAGGATAAAAGCATTGTGTATTCAGATCTTACGAATTATAACAATTTTCAGGGACTTCCGGGAACTACCATTGTAGCCTGTGAATTGGATCCTTTAAGAGATGAAGCCATAGAATTGTCGCAGCTTTTATACCAGGCCGGCGTGAAAACTGAACTTTGGGTGATACCGGGAGCACTGCATGTGTTCGACCTGTTTGATTCCCCTTTAACTGAGGACTATAAAAAATTCCTTTACAGCAGAATGTTTTAATGATATAAACGTACAAGCAATGCATAAGAAGAATTTAAGAGACAGCCAACCGGCCCTTATTTTAATTGATATTCAGAATGGTTTTCTGGATGAAAACTACTGGGGCGGAAACAGGAATAATAAGGATGCAGAAAAAATCAGCGGAATGCTGTTGGAGAAATGGAGAACGCTTGATCTGCCCGTTTTTCATATCAGGCACAGTTCCGTTAATACTGAATCTAAATTACATGAATCTGATCCTGGGTTTCAGTTTAATGATTACGTACTGCCGGAAGACGAAGAATGTGTGATCACCAAACATGTAAACAGTGCATTTATCGGGACTGATTTAAAGGAACGGCTGGATCAACAGAATATAAATACTTTAGTGATTGTAGGAATAACTACTAATCATTGTGTTTCAACTACTGCGAGGATGGCAGGAAATTTCGGGTACAAAACCTATGTTATCTCAGATGCAACGGCAGCATTCGACAGGGTGGGAATCAATGGTGAAAAATATGATGCTGAGCTGATCCACCATACTGCTCTGGCCAATTTAAATGAAGAATTTGCTACTGTCTGGGATTCTGAAAAATTATTACGGGAATTATAAACAGAATTCTTTTTTAAAGTTTTTTCACGCAAAGCTTTATTCTTGCATTGCATAGTTTTAAGTTAGCTAAGAATGAATCAATCTCCGATTGATTTGATTAAGCGTGTGTTTTAACAGCATGCTTAATCAGCGGCGAAGCCGCTATCTTTGCTTTCCTTAAAGTAATCAGAAGCCTTCATGAAAACTTTGCGTGAAAAAATATAAGTATCCTTACACATCGTAAAAACAACAAAATGAATTTAGTGTAAGCCAAATTGTGTTATTTGTGTTTAAAACACACCACATATAAAAAACAAAAAAACCTCTAAAATAAATTAGAGGTTTTCAAGTGGTTTCTCCAGGAATCGAACCAGGGACACATGGATTTTCAATCCATTGCTCTACCAACTGAGCTAAGAAACCATTATATTTTTTGTTGACTTACTTCGTTGTTTTAAAGTGATGCAAAAGTAGTAAGTTTTCTTATATGAAGCAAGTATTAACGGTACTTTTTTTCAATAAAAATAAAACTTACTGATTTTCAGCCGGATTATTTTCCTGTTCTTTTCTGATCTGGTCGCTCATCTCTTCAAGTACAGGTTTTATCGTACTTTCCGGAAGATCACTGATCCGGATATACATCAATCCGTCAATGGCGTCATTGAAATTCGGGTCCACGTTGAAAGCAATTACTTTAGCGTTTTGTTTGATGTATTTTTTGATCAGGACGGGCAGTCTCAGTTCAGGTTCCAGGTCATCAATAATTTTGTCCAGCTTATTCAGGTCAGATTCCATTTCCTCGAAAAAGATATTCTTATCCCGGTCGCGCAGTTTTACCTTATATTCATTCCTCGGCGTGATGTATTGGGCGACTGCAGAATCAAAATAATTGGAACGCATGAACTCAATCATCAGGGATTTGGAAAATTCAGAAAATTTATTGGAAATGCTTACACCGCCCATCAGGAACTTATGGTCGGAATTTCTTAAACATACATGCACAATTCCTCTCCATAAAAGGAAAAGCGGAAGTGGCTTCTGCTGATATTCCTCACATATATACGCACGGCCCATTTCAATCACTTTCTTGAAGAAAGGGTGGATATCCTGCTCAAATTCAAATAGAGAGCTGGTGTAGAATCCTTTGATGCCATATTTCTTCATTACATCCTTACCCAGGGCCATTCTGTAGGCTCCGGCAAGTTTCTCGGCGCTGCTGTCCCAAAGGAAAAGATGGTGATAATGCTTGTCGTATTCATCCAGGTCAAACGGAAGGTTACTTCCTTCACCCACCGCACGGAACGTAAGCTCTCTCTGGCGGCCGATTTCCCTCATTACAGAAGGAATTTCTTCGTAAGTTGTGAAATAAATCTCGTAATTTCCGTTACTGAAAAGCATTTTATCAGTGCCTTTCAGCCTGCTGATGTCCTTAAGAATATCTTCTTTCGGAGTTTCATCAATGATATTCTGAACGATATTTTCCTCCTTTAAAAGCGGAAATTTTACCGTTAAGTTTTTTAGATTGATAGTCTGGGCCAATGATTTTCTCTTTTCATAGTAAGATTTCATCATATAGACCTTACGTTTCAGGAATTCACCCAATTCCTCAATGGTTTCCATCTCGTCCATCGCTTTTACCGTGATCGGTTTTCCGATCCTGATTCTGATAGGTCGTTCCCTGTCATTCATCATTTCGGCAGGAAGCATCAGCGTTTGCAAACTTGGATGCAGCTTGGCTACCTGGTAAAAAAGACGGCTGTTTTTGGCATGGAAATATAACGGAACTACCGGTACCTTGGCCATTCTGATCAGCTTAAGGGCGGGCTTTTCCCAATCCCTGTCCAGGATTTCCCCATAAGGATTGTTTTTGTTGGATACTTCCCCGGCAGGGAAAATTCCTACACAGCCTCCATCCTGAAGGTGTTTCAGGGTTTCACGCATCCCGGAAGTGCTGCTATAGGCTTCTTTTCTGTTTTCAAAAGGATTCACGGAAATCACATACGGTGCCATAGGTTTGATTTTTTCCAGAAGGAAATTTCCCATTACCTTAAAATCCGGACGTACTTCCGAAAGGATTTTGCACATTAAAATGCCGTCAATAGCACCCAGCGGATGGTTCGAAACCAGAATAAACGGTCCTGTTTTGGGAACTTTAGCCAGATCCTCTTCAAAAGCGATATAGCTTAAGTTTCTTTCCCTTACAAATGAGTCGAAAAAGTCTTTGCCTTCCTTGTCCTTTAATTTATCATATAACCTGTTAACTTCATTTATTTTGGCAATGCTCATCACGGCAGAAGCAACCGGATTCTTAAGGAACCCGATTCTGCTTAAGCCGGAAGCTTTTATAAGATCGTTTTTCGAAATTAAACTCATATGTGTTTAGTCGCAGTTAATATTATTGTGTTACCATTTGAACCGTATTTTTGGAAATCTGCTCCAATAATACATTTTTTTCCTGGTAAAATTGGTCAATATGATCCATTTTCGCATTTCTTACTGTGAATAAAGATACATTTTTAACTGCTTTGGTTTTAAATATTTTTTGAAGCTCCTCATTAAGCTCATCAATCTGCCCGAATTTATCTTCAAGGCATAAAGCCAGTGATATGGCAGAATTCTGCATAAGAGAAACTTTGATTTTATATTTGGACAGGTATCCAAAAATAAGACTCATGTGATCTTCCGCAATAAATGAGAAATCACGGGTAGAGATTTTTAAAAGAACCTGGTTTTCCTTTAAGATATAAGATTCTTCATGCTGATTTTTGTCTGAAGCTCCCACTTTAGTTCCCTCTTTGGCAGGATCCACAAAAGATTTTACATAAAAAGGAATGTTTTTTTGCTGTAGAGGCTGCAAAGTTTTAGGGTGGATAACGCTGGCTCCGTAATATGCCATTTCAATGGCCTCCTCATAAGAGATATTGGAAAGAAGCGTTACATCGCTGAACTTTCTTGGGTCTCCCGTCATTACTCCCGGAACATCTTTCCAGATCGTCATGGCATCTGCATTCAGGCAGTAGGCGAAAATAGCGGCAGAGTAGTCTGAACCTTCTCTTCCTAACGTTACCGTAAAATTATTGTCATCCGAACCTATGAAACCCTGGGTTACATAGCAGATTTCCTTATTTAATGTAGAGATGAATTCCTCTGTTTTTGTCCAGTCTACAGTACCTTCTCTGTAAGAACTGTCCGTTTTAATATAATCTCTGGCATCCAGCCACTGATTGGGAAACTGAATTTCATTCAGGTATTCACTTAAAATTTTTGTAGAGATCATTTCTCCGCAGCTTACCACCTGGTCATAGACAAAACTGTAATTGGGAGACTTGTTTCTTCTCAGGAAAGAGTCGATATCGTCAAAAAATAAATTGATCTCAGCAAATACTGCGTGGTTTTCAGGAAACAGACCTTCCGCAATCTCAATGTGTTTTCGTTTTATCTTTTCAATCTCAGTTTGATAGTTATCCTTCTTGAAATAAAGTTCTACAACCTTTTCCAATTCATTAGTCGTTTTACCCATCGCTGAAATAACCAGCAGACATTTGGTAAAGCCCTGGCTTTCTAAAACCATGGACACATTTTTTACACTTTCGGCATCTTTTACTGATGCGCCACCAAACTTGAAAATTTTCATTAATTTGTTTAAAATAAAATGGTTAGATTAAAAATTACATGAGTTTTTTACGGAGGTCAAAATTATAAATTTACAACGAGATATGAAAGTTTCCGGCCGCTGGAAGGAATTAAGATTTTATTAAAATTGAGACTTGAAGAATATTATCAGAATTTCATTGATTTATTGTCATCAAATGGGGATTAATTATGCGAAGTGAATTTTGCCGGACTATAAGATTAGGTGGTGTATAGTATTGGAAAACAGTGGTTAAGCTCTTTTGTGATAAAAACTTTCTTTCTCCGATAAATTTTCCGAAATTTGGCGGAAACGTAAAAAGAAAAATATGTCAAATCAACCATTACAGACTTTAGGAGAATTTCTTATTGATAAGCAGGATGATTTTCAGTATTCTACGGGAGAATTTTCCCGTCTTCTGAGTGCAATAAGATTAGCTTCAAAAGTGGTAAACAGAGAAGTGAATAAAGCCGGAATTGTAGATATAACAGGAGCTGCGGGGAATCAGAATATCCAGGGAGAAGAACAGCAGAAACTGGATGTAATTGCCAATGAAATTTTTATTACGGCTTTGTCCCAGAGAGAGGTGGTTTGTGGGATTGCTTCTGAAGAAAATGATGACTTTATTGACATTAAATGTGGCGAAAACGGACACTTAAGCAAATATGTTGTACTGATCGATCCTTTGGACGGGTCTTCCAATATTGACGTTAATGTTTCCGTAGGAACTATTTTTTCTATTTACAGAAGGGTGACTGAGCCGGGAACTCCTGTTCAGCTGGAAGATTTCCTTCAAAAGGGGATTAATCAGATTGCGGCGGGTTATGTTATTTACGGTTCTTCCACGATGATTGTTTATACTACAGGAAACGGCGTGAACGGATTCACTCTGGATCCGTCTTTGGGAACCTATTATCTTTCCCATCCGAATATGACCTTTCCTACCAGTGGAAAAATTTACTCTATTAATGAGGGGAATTATATCAAGTTTCCGCAAGGAGTTAAAAACTATCTAAAGTACTGCCAGATGGAAGAAGGAGACCGTCCTTATACCTCAAGATACATTGGTTCTTTAGTGGCGGATTTCCATAGAAATATGCTGAAAGGAGGAATTTATATTTATCCTTCCTATTCCCAGGCTCCCAACGGAAAGCTGAGACTGTTATATGAATGTAATCCTATGGCATTCCTTGCAGAACAGGCTGGTGGAAAAGCTACAGACGGATTCAGAAGAATTCTTGAAGTAGAGCCTACCGAGCTTCATCAGAGAATCCCGTTTTTCTGCGGAAGCATCCAGATGGTAGAAAAAGCGGAGGAGTTTATGAGGATCGACAGTGTAAAATAATGAAAGCAAAATATTTCAGATATTTATTGGAATTCAAACGCCCGGGTGGAACATCTCGCGGCGTTTTGCGTGAAAAGGAGACCTTCATTCTTGAAGTTGAAGAAAATGGGAAAAAAGGAATCGGTGAATGTGCATTATTCAGAGGGCTAAGCTATGATGACCGCCCGGATTATGAAGAAAAGCTGCAATGGCTGTGTGACAATATAAACCTTGAACCTTCCCGTTTAAAAAAAGAACTGAATGAATTTCCATCTCTCTGGTTTGGGTATGAGCAGGCGATCCTGAATCTCAGACATGGAGAGAATCTTTATTTCCCAGGCGAGTTTACAGAAGGAAAATCTGCGATTATGATCAATGGGCTGATCTGGATGGGAGATGTGCAGTATATGGAAGAGCAGATCCATGAAAAGCTGGAACAGGGTTTTCATTGCATCAAACTTAAAATCGGTGTTGATTGGGAATCCGAGCACAAAATCCTTCAGGAATTAAGAGGGAAGTTTTCAGCAGAAACTTTGGAACTTAGAGTAGATGCCAATGGCGGATTCAGCAGGGAAGAAGCGGAGGTTGTATTGCAGCAGCTTGCAGATCTGCATATTCATTCCATTGAACAGCCTGTAAAAGCCGGAAACTGGAAAGATATGGCAGCTTTATGTGCTAAAACTCCTACGCCTGTCGCTCTGGATGAAGAACTGATCGGGATCACAGATCCGGATGAAAAGAAAAGACTTTTAGAAACAATAAAGCCTCAGTATATTATTTTGAAGCCCGCTCTGGTTGGTGGTTTTGCCGGTTCAGATGAGTGGATCTCATTGGCAGAAGACCTCAATATTGGTTGGTGGATCACTTCCGCTCTGGAAAGTAATATCGGGCTGAACGCCATTGCCCAATATACATTCACAAAAAAAAGTCCGATGCCACAAGGTTTGGGCACCGGATCTTTATTTGTCAATAATTTCGAATCCAGCTTACAGCTGGACAATGAATTGCTTTGGTTTAAAACCTGTTAGCAGATGAATTAAATTTCAGGGCACACAGGGTTGCTCATGTGCTCTGCATCCCATTCTCTGCAGCATCTCCTTCTGGGATCCCAGCTGTTGCAGCCGATAGGGATGAGTCCACCTTTAATTACTCTTAGCTCTGCTTTTTTAAGTTTTTTCATGTTTTTCATAATAAATTTTTAATTTGATTGGTACGTAAATATCAATCTCTTTTTTTTATTATGCAAGGTTTTAACTTAAATTAACTAAATTCACATTCGTGAGATTTAAGTTCGGTGTGATAAAATTCTTTTTCTTCGCTGAAGTGTGTGAAATAATCAAATAAAATCATCCTCCAAATTCAGATCTGGAAGATATCTCAGGTTCGAAGATAATTAGAGTAGTGTTATGGTCGGATAGTTTTTATTTTAATGGTTAATACTCTGAATTAAATCACATCTTTTACGAAAATTGCTTTCTTGATATAATTGATTATATAAGAAAACTTGCTTTTAATTCTTTTCATGATAAAAATATGTATTTCTCTGTTTAATGAAAATTGCAATACCTATGCCAACTTAAGCATTGGTTTGAAATTTAACACCTGATTCATATCATTTAATGTTTTTTAATATATAGTTAAGAAATAATAGTGAAAATATTTTCGTTTTGTTTAGATCTGCCGGTAATTAAATTCCTGTCAACGCCATATAAATTCTGAAAAATATCTTTCTGCACCATAGAGCTGGACAGGTATCCCCAATGGTTTCCTATATCATATTTAAAGCCGCCCAACACATCATCCTCTGCGAAAGTACAGTCGATAACAGAAACTACATCCCTGAATTTTTCAATATCTCCCGGCCCGTTCTTGCCTAGCCTTGGCGTAAGGATATTTTTAGTGAACTGAGAAATGCCCAGGATGGTATCTTTTCTGTTCAGATAAATAGATATACGGTTAGCCAGTAACGGAAGTTTATTAAATGAGTCCTCCGAATCCTCGAAGACTTTGTACGTGACATCAGCATTTAATAGAAGCACCTGGTCTATTACCCTAAGGATGTTCTCTCTTTTAAGGCTGTACAGCATACTCTGAAGAACCCTGTTTCCCATGGAGTGCGCCATCAGGTGAATTCTCTGATTGCAGGGAGCAAGGTCACGGTTCGAGAAAATATCTTTTAAAAACTGGGTATAAAAATAAAACAGCCGCATCAGTGACGATCCCGAATTGATACTGGATGCTTTATCATCAAAATAGGTAAGGGGAACAATACTGCTGGAGGCCGGCCAGCTTACAAACAGGATGTGCTCTACAGGCGAAGCCGGATTATCAATAAATAGCCTCTTAAGATCAATGATCGCCTTTAATTCATCATCAAAATCATACGCATAGCCGTGAATAAAAATCATAACATCACTCCTTTCTTTGGTAGAAGACATATTCTTGTACAGCTCATAGAACAACCGTTGGGTGCCTCCGAGATTATTGGCTGTGAGAGAAGATTTTTTGATCCCTTTTTCGTTCTGAAGAACTTCCAGAACTTCCGTATACCCCTGTTTTTCGGGCTCAGAGAATAATTTATAATTCAGGATATTACGGTTGTTATAATCTTTCTTTTTCTTAGCTGCTGCGGTAGGTTCCTTATAGCTATCAAAATCACATTTTGCGATCCTGAAGTTGGGAATAGAGTATTCATCATTCGAGAATGAATCTAGTTTCTCGCCCTTGTGACGGACGATCTTACGATTGCTCAGGATATAAACAGCCATAATTGTGAATTTTAGAGGTACGTAGTTTTCCCTAAATTAATGAAAAATATTGAATTAACATCAGTTGGGCTTTTAAATTACCATTTTCGTAAGCCCTAAATTTTCCGTAACTTTGTGTAACTTTTTTTATAAGTAAAAGCTAATTTAATGGAAGAAGAAAAAAAATCACTCAATTTTATTGAGCAAATTATTGAAGATGACATGGCAAATGGTCTGAAAAAAGATCAGATCCGTTTCCGTTTTCCCCCTGAACCTAATGGATACCTGCATATTGGCCACACAAAGGCTATCTGCATCAACTTTGGCCTGGGTGAAAAATACAATGCTCCCGTAAACCTTCGTTTCGACGACACGAATCCTGAAAAAGAAGAACAGGAATTCGTGGATTCTATCAAAAAAGACGTTGAATGGTTAGGTTTCAAATGGGATAAAGAGCTGTATGCATCCGACTACTTCCAGCAGCTTTACGAGTGGGCTGTACAGATGATCAAAGAAGGAAAAGCTTATGTAGATGAACAACCTTCAGAAGTGATCACCGAACAGAGAAAGAATCCTGCAGAGCCGGGAATAGAATCGCCGTACAGAAACCGTCCGGTGGAAGAATCTCTTGATCTTTTTGAAAGAATGAAGAACGGGGAGTTTGAAGAAGGCTCCATGTCTCTTCGTGCTCAGATCGATATGGTTTCCCCGAATATGAACTTACGTGATCCTGTGATGTACAGAATCCTGAAAAGACCTCACCACAGAACCGGTACCGCATGGAAAATTTATCCGATGTACGACTGGGCACATGGTGAATCCGATTATCTGGAGCAGGTTTCCCACTCATTATGTTCATTGGAATTTGAAAACCACAGACCTCTTTATAACTGGTACCTGGATCAGGTGTACGACGAATCTAAGATCGCTCCGAAACAGAGAGAATTTGCCAGAATGAATGTGTCTTATATGATCACTTCCAAAAGAAAGCTTCAGAGGCTGGTTGCTGAAAAAGCGGTGACTGGTTGGGATGATCCGAGAATGCCTACGATCTCAGGAATGAGAAGGAAAGGATTCACTCCGGCATCCATCAAGAACTTCATTGAAAAAGTGGGGGTGGCCAAAAGAGAAAACCTTATTGAGATCCAGTTATTGGATTTCTGCGTGCGCGAAGACCTGAATAAGGTTGCAAAACGTGTCATGGCCGTAGTAGATCCTGTAAAACTTGTCATCGAAAATTATCCTGAAGGGAAGGAAGAATGGCTTGAAACTGAAAATAATCCTGAACAGGAAAATGCAGGAACAAGAGAAATTCCTTTTTCAAGAGAATTATATATTGAAAGAGAAGATTTCAAAGAAGAAGCAAATAATAAATTCTTCAGACTTAAATTAGGCGGAGAAGTCCGTTTAAAATCAGCTTACATCATTAAGGCGGAAAGAGTAGAGAAGGACGAGAACGGTGAGATCACCACCATTTATGCTACCTACGATGAAAAGAGTAAATCCGGAAGCGGAACCGAAGAAAGCTTAAGAAAAGTGAAAGGAACCCTGCATTGGGTTTCTGCTACCCATGCGATCCCGGTAGATGTAAGGATCTATGAAAAACTTTTCACAGTGGAACAGCCTGACGCTGAGAAAGATGTAGATTTCCTGAACTTCATCAATCCGGAATCGGTAACTACCATCAAAGGATTTGCGGAACCGACTCTTAAAGACGTCGCAGTGGGAGAACCCCTTCAGTTCCAGAGAATCGGGTACTTTACAAAAGATCAGGATTCTACAGACTCCAATCTGGTATTTAACCGTACGGTAACTTTGAAAGATTCTTATAAACCGGAATAATCTTAGCTATTATTACTATATAAAAGCAGGACTTCCAGAAGTCCTGCTTTTTTTTTGAAAAAATCTGAAGAATCTATGGCTTATGTTAATTCATTCTTTAGTGTTATATCTTAATCCCTATGAGTATGATTGATAAAAAAAGTGCCTTTTGAAGGGAGTTGTAACCCGATTTATCTAATTTTGCACAGCACTCAATCTTCTCCAAAAAATAAATATTGTGAAACTCATTAGCGTATATACGGGTTCTTTTAAAGGACTCTCGGAAGAAAGCTGGATGTTGGCATTGGTGATGCTGATCAACCGGGCCGGTTCCATGGTACTTCCTTTTTTGGGTGTGTACATGACGGCACATCTTCATTTCAGTATTGAAAATTCAGGAATTGTGTTAAGCTTTTTTGGAATTGGCTCTGTATTAGGCTCATGGCTGGGAGGGTTAATTACCGATAAAATCGGAGAATACCGTGTTCAAAGCTTAAGCTTACTTTTGAGTGTGCCCTTATTCTGCATGATTCCGCTCTTTAAAACAGAAGTGGGACTGGCTTCCATTATTCTGATTCAGAGTATTGTAAGCGAGACATTCCGTCCTGCAAACTCTGTAGCGATCACTAAATATGCAAGACCGGAAAATATTACCAGGGCATTTTCCTTAAACCGGATGGCAGTGAATCTTGGATTTTCCATTGGCCCGGCGTTGGGCGGGATTTTATCTGCTATTTCTTATGAATTTTTATTTTTTACCAATGCTCTGGCCGCTTTGTTGGCGGGATAATGTATATCCGTTTCTTCGGAAAACGAAATAAGCTTGCCACATTAAAATCAAAGAAAGTAAAAGAAGCGGTTGTCATTAAAAAAGAAAATTCACCTTACCGCGACGGAAAATTTCTCCTGTACAGCTTCATTTGTATGCTGTTCTCCATCTGCTTTTTCCAGTTGTTCAGTACGCTGACTATTTTTTATAAAGATACGGTGCATTTAAGTCAGCAGAATATCGGTTATATTCTCGGTTACAGCGGTTTTCTGATCGTACTGCTCGAGATGGGTTTTGTACAGATTGCAGAAAAATATTTCAGCCTGGCACTAACCCTGTTTTTAGGAACCGTATTATGTGGAGTTTCCTATGCGATGCTGGCTTCTGATTATTCCATACTTACTCTTGTGGTTTCCATGACCCTGCTTTGTATCGGAGAGATCTGGACCCTTCCGTTTATATCAACCATAACAGCATTGCGTTCCGGTGAAAACAACAAAGGCGCTTATATGGGGCTGAACGGAATATCAGTAGCCCTGGCCTTTATCATTACTCCTTACGTAGGAACCCTGACAGCCGATAAACTAGGCTTCAATACCTTGTGGATAGGAACGGGAATATTGGGAATCTGTATTGCGGTGGCATTTTACTTTGTGATTCCCTGGATGCTTAAAAAGAAGTAGTTCCGGGTTTGAGTGTTTGGGAGTGGGAGCATTTTAGGTTTAAAGTGCTTTAGTGTTTGAGAGTTAGAAAGACTATAAATCTAAAATATAATTGGTTTGAATTTAAATCCGCCTGATCTGCTAAATCTGCGAGAGTTAAGATATTTTTTGCTCACGCTGATTTAGCAGATCAGGCAGATTTTTTTAGTCTGAAATCCTATGTCTTCGTATCTGATATCTATTTCCCCGAAACAATATGCCCCACAATCATTTCCGCATGAATCCGTGAGTTTTCTATAAACCAGAGGTGTGTGTCTTTTCCTCCGCAAACAACGCCGGCCAGGTATAAATTCGGAATATTGGTTTCCATGGTTTCAGGGTGGTACAGCGGATTCATACAGTCGCCCTGTAATTCTATCCCGGAGTTTTTTAAGAATTCAAAATCGGGAAGGTAGCCGGTCAGCGCAAGGACAAAATCATTTTCAATTTCTCTGGTCTGTCCGTTTTTATCTTTAAAAATAACAGAATTTTCTGTAATTTCTACAATCTCTGAATTGAAACTGGCTTTGATGCTCCCTTCTGCAATCCGGTTTTCAATATCCGGTTTTACCCAATATTTTACGCTTTTCGAGATTTCGGAATGACGGATGATCATCGTTACATCTGCTCCTTTTCTGTAGGTTTCAAGGGCGGCATCTACAGCGGAATTGCTGGAACCTACCACCACCACTTTCTGCTTTGCATAAGGATAGGGTTCTGTATAATAATGTTTCACTTTCGGAAGGTTTTCACCCGGAACATTCATGAGGTTGGGAATATCATAGAACCCGGTGGAAATCACGACGTTTTTGGCTTTATATGTGGATTTCGAGGTTTCAATATCAAAAATCTCCCCGGTTTTAGAAACTTTCAGCACTTTTTCATAGAGGTTGATATTAATTTCCCTTTGTCTCGCAATTCCCTGATAATACTCCAGTGCTTCCTGACGGCCGGGCTTTGGAGCTGTAGAAATAAAAGGAATACCGTCTATCTCCAGTTTTTCTGCCGTAGAGAAAAATCGCATATACAAAGGATAATGGTATAAAGAGTTGACAATGGTTCCCTTTTCTATGATCAGATACGTCAGATTATTTTTTTTGGCTTCGAGTGCACAGTTAAGACCGATAGGTCCGCCTCCGATAATAAGGATGTCTAAAATTTCCATACACAAATTTACTTAAAACCACTGTATTAAGCGTAAAACAGGTAACAGAACTTATCTATTGAAACGATGGCATTGGCACCGGTTTTGGTGTTTCTTTTGAATTAAAAAATTGAAAAAAATGAAAAAGCTCATTATTCCAATATTCATCCTGTCCCTGCTTACCACATGTAAAAAAAATCCCGAAAAACCGGTTCCCAATGTGATAGATTCCATGACGGTAGCGAAAGAAAAAAATAAGGAAGCGGAAGCTGAGAAAAAGAAAACGGATGTGGCGGCTATAAAAAAGACGAATGATGATATTCTGCTCGCGTTAAAAAATAAAGATTACAAGACTTTTGCGTCATTTATTCATCCGGAAAAAGGAATAAGTTTCTCTATGTACGGTTTTGTGGACCCAGGCGAAGCGACCCATTTTTCTAAAGCCGATTTTGAGAAAAACCTGCCGACAAAAACCTTATTTACCTGGGGAGCGATGGATGGTTCGGGAGATCCGTACAAAGTGACGATCAATGAATATTTAACAAAGTGGGTTTTCTCTAAAGATTTCACAGCATCACAATATTCATTAAATAAATTTCTTCGTGAAGGAAATTCCCTGAATAATTTACAGAAAACTTATCCCGGTAAAAACTTCACAGAAAACTATATAAAAGGAACGGATAAAAACGCGGATATGGATTGGAAAACTCTTCGTTTTGTATTTGAAGAATTTGAAGGAAAACAATATCTGATAGCGGTTGTTAATGATCAGTGGACGATTTAGAAAATTAATTATAACTAAATCAACGCCGGATTACAATAAAATGCTTCGGCTCCGCTCACAATGACAATGCATAAATTATATAGAAATGTTTTGGGACGGTCATGCTGAGCGGAGTCGAAGCATTTTTATTATATGAATCTTAAACCATTAAGATCTCATTAAGTTTTTAAGAATATTAAGCTGAGCTTTGCTTTAAGCATTAGTGTCTTAAAAATCTATCAGATTTTCTTAATGAATCTTAACTTCTTCATTAATCTTAATGGTTCAAATAAAATCTGCATAATCAGCTCAATCTGCGAGATTTTTTTACGCAAAGGTTTATGCTTCTCTATTCAGATTTAAGGTAGCTAAGGTGAAATCAATCTTTGATCGATTCTATTAAGTGTACGTTTCAATTACGTACTTAACCAGCGACGGAGTCGAAGCATTGTTTTATTATCTGAAAATTTTATTTTTTAACCATTAAGATCTCATAAGGTTTTTAGAATATTAAGCTGAGCTTTGCTTTAAACATTAGTGTCTTAAAAATCTATCAGATTTTCTTAATGAATCTTAACTTCTTCATTAATCTTAATGGTTCAAATATAAAATCTGCATAATCAGCTCAATCTGCGAGATTTTTTTACGCAAAGGTTTATGCTTCTCTATTCAGATTTAAGGTAGCTAAGGTGAAATCAATCTTTTATCGCTTCTATTAAGTGTACGTTTCAATTACGTACTTAACCAGCGACGGAGTCGAAGCATTGTTTTATTATCTGAAAATTTTATTTTTTAACCATTAAGATCTCATAAGGTTTTTAGAATATTAAGCTGAGCTTTGCTTTAAACATTAGTGTCTTAAAAATCTATCAGATTTTCTTAATGAATCTTAACTTCTTCATTAATCTTAATGGTTCAAATATAAAATCTGCATAATCAGCTCAATCTGCGAGATTTTTTTACGCAAAGGTTTATGCTTCTCTATTCAGATTTAAGGTAGCTAAGGTGAAATCAATCTTTGATCGATTCTATTAAGTGTACGTTTCAATTACGTACTTAACCAGCGACGGAGTCGAAGCATTGTTTTATTATCTGAAAATTTTATTTTTTAACCATTAAGATCTCATTAAGTTTTTAAGAATATTAAGCTGAGCTTTGCTTTAAACATTAGTGTCTTAAAAATCTATCAGATTTTCTTAATGCATCTTAACTTCTTCATTAATCTTAATGGTTCAAATATAAAATCTGCATAATCAGCCCAATCTGCGCGAATGATTATAAAATCTCAACCAGTTTTTTAGTCAGATTTTTTCTGGAAAACTGCTCAATATTCTGAGTGTTTTCAATAAGACTTCCATTTTTCCAAAGTTCAAATTTCTCCAGGATAAAATCTCTAACAACTTTAGAATCTTCATAGCCAAAATGTTTTCCGGCACTGGTTTCAGTAAGGATTTTTGAAACATCTGCTTCATCCGGACCAAAAGAAATAATCTGTTTTCCGGTTGCGAGATACTCAAAAATTTTACCGGGGATAATCCCTTTCGACGATTCATTGGGGAAATTGGTGATCAGCAGAAGATCTGAGCTGGCCATTTCTTCCACCGCTTTATCATGGGAAATATAGCCCAGGTTCAGGATGTGGTTTTTCAGACTTGAATTTTCAATAGTTTGAAGAATCTTATCATCCACTCTTCCTGCAAATTTCAGCGTAAAATTATCGGCAAAATCTTTATTTTTCTTAACCAACTCATCCAGTACCTTCCAGAGATTCTCAGGGTTCCGCAGCTGTTCAAGCACCCCAATATAGCTCAATGTAAAAGACCCGCTGATTGGCTGATTTGCCTTTTCGCCCTTTTGCACATTCGTCCTTTCGCCTGTCACGCTGAGCGGAGTAGAAGCATCGCTTTCATCAAATCCATTCGTAATACAAACTGCATTCGCACCTGCCTTCCTGAAATTCTCCGCATCGGTATAGCTGGTGGCCAGAGTGATGTCCGCATTTTTAAAAACAGCACTTTCCAGCTGACGGTGCTTTCTGTCGGAGCTTTTGGTAAGCTTTAGGTGTTTGTAGTAAGAAATTTCAGTCCATGGGTCACGGAAATCTGCAATCCATTTCAGATCCGGGAATTTCTTTTTAAGACCCAGGCCTATCATATGAAGAGAGTGGGGCGGACCGGAAGTCACCACCACTTCTATTTTATTTTCTTTTAAATACTGTTCTAAAAATTTAATGGAGGGTTTTACCCAGAATACCCGGGCATCCGGAATGAAAAAGTTTCCTCGTACCCAGATGGAAAGTCTGGATTTCCAGCTTTGGTTTTTCCCGACATCAAACTGTCCGGCTTTAAATTTTTTATTGCTTTTATTCAGCTTTTCAGCCAGCTGGTAAGGTTCCCATATTTTGGTTTTTACGATCTCTATGTTTTGCGGAACGTCTGTCAGAAGACTTTCATCGAGTAGAGGATAGCTTGGATTTTCGGGAGTATAGATCACAGGATTCCAGCCAAAATCAGGCAGGTATTTTGCAAACTTCAGCCATCTCTGAACACCAGGACCTCCCGCAGGAGGCCAGTAATAGGTGATGATCAGTATTTTTTTTTGTTCCATTAACCTTGAACAATAAACTTTAAACGTTAAACTACTTTCTAAGCAAGCTGTTCCTTTTTCTTATTTTTATTCATCCAGAAAATCCCGAATGCGCTCAGCGCAATGAATAATCCGAAACAGAAAAGGGAAACCCATTTTCCTTTTTCAATCACTTCAGGCTCAAAAACCATTCTGATGTTGTGATTTCCCGCAGGAACATGCACCGCACGAAGAAGGTAATCCGCCTTAATGTAAGGAACTTCTTTTTCATCTACGAAAATTTTCCAGCCGTGAGGATAATAGATTTCTGAAAATACGGCCAGCTGAGGTGTTTTAGACTGGGATTTAAATTCCAGCTCATTCGGCTGATACTTCGTTAAATTAATAAACGCTAAAGAATCTGCCTGAACAGGTTTTCCGTTGAAATAGGATTTATCAGAAGCTGCAATAACAGCTGTTTTCTTACTGTCGATTACCCCGATAGATTTAATTTCTTCGTTAGGAGTATTTACAAATTTCAGATCGCTGACAAACCATGCATTTCCGTTTGCTTTCGGGTTCGGCATAGCCTGAGGCTGTTCCGGTCCGCCTACAACCCAGTATTTTGCATTAAGTAGATTAAGGACATTCGGTACTTTTACAGAATCCATGACCTGGAAATATTCGTTGATCACGTCATCATATCTTCTCAGTTTTACGGCATGGTAACCACCGATGGAAGACTTGAAATAGGAAGTATTCGTCTCGCTGAATGTTCCTAAAATATTATTGAAAACCCTGTAGTGGGTTTTGTCTTTTTCAGCAATGGTTTCAAGCGTTTTGTTAACGTTGACATTCGCTAAGATGGATTCTAAATTCGGATTTCCCTGAACCTTCTCGGCCAGTAGATCTGAACTTTCCGTCTGAAACGGGTTTTCAGCAAAAACTTTATCTACATAATTTTCATCATTCAGATAACGTTTGTTTACCGTCCAAAGATCGAATAAACTTACTGTTCCTATGATGATCAAAGCAATATTCTGGCTCAGCTTCTTCTTCATGGTCATGAAAAGGACTACAGCGGTTATGGCCACATAAATCAATGCTTTGATGGCATCAATTCTGAATAATTTGAATCTTTCATCCGCCAGATAATCCAACAGGAACGGCGGGAAATACAATTTTTCGTTATCCGTATAAAAACCGAGCAGTGATTTTCCAAAGAGCAGAAGAATCAACAGCAGTCCCAAAGTTCCCCCGCTTACATAAAGAAGGATTTTCTTTTTGTATTCCTCAGTCAGTTTTTCGTCTGTGAAGAACCTGTAGATCCCGATTATGGCAATTAACGGGAATAATAATTCCACAACCACCAATATAGAAGATGGCGCCCTGAATTTGCTGTAAAAAGGAACGTAGTCGATAAAGAAGTCAGACAGCGGCATGAAATTGCTTCCCCAAGCCAGTAAAACAGTCAGGATGGAAGCTCCGAGAATCCAGTATCGGTATTTTTTCCATGCGAAGAAGAATCCCAGCAAGGCAAGGAAACATACTACAGCTCCCTGGTAAGCCGGACCGGATGTTCCCGGCTGGTCTCCCCAATACGTAACTCCATTGAATCCTTTTGAAATCCTGTCCATTTCAGCCTGCGAACCTACATTTTCCTGGATAAGCTCCTGCACACGGTTCATCATTTCTTTGGCTTCCGGTTCCTGGCTTCCGCCACCCATCAGTCTTGGGATGAATAGGTTCAGGGTTTCCAGTTTTCCGTAACTCCACATCAGGATGCTGGTTTTATCCATTCCTGATTTTCCTGAAGTGTGACTGTCGTTGGTCAGGATCTGTTTTCCACGTACGGTTTCCTTAATGTACTCGGAATTGGCCATAATCCTCTGGGAATTCATTCCAACACCGATTGCGCATGAAGCGGCAATGATTCCTGATGAAATAAGAAAATGCTTCATCGGAACTTTTTTCTGAATGGCTCTTACCAGTTCGGAAAGGAATAAAAATCCTAGCGCCAGAAACAGGTAATACGTCATCTGCGGGTGGTTCGCTGCAATCTGAAGCCCCATAAACAGGGTAGTGGCAATGAATCCCCAAATGTATTGTTTCCGGATATAGACCAGTAATATTCCGGCTAAAAGCGGCGCGAAATACTCTATGGTATTTACCTTACCGTTGTGGCCGGCGGCAATAATAATATAAAAATAAGTAGATAAACCGAAGAAAGTGGCGCCGAGTAAAGCGTATTTCCAGTTTCTGACGGCTACCATTCCAAGGAAGAAGAATCCTGCAAAGAGCAGGAATAGATAATTAACCGGCCTTGGCAGGAAATTCAGGTTGCTGTCGATCTTTTTAATGATGTCCCCTTTGAACTGGCTTCCCATCTGATAGGTCGGCATCCCTCCAAACATGGAATCACTCCAGTAGGTTTCGTTTCCGGTATCGGCCCTGTAGTCCAGGAGTTCTTTTGCGCCTCCTCTGTACTGAACGATATCATGCTGGAAAAGCTGTTTCCCTGAAAAAACAGGAGTGGAGTATAAAAATGCTAAAACTATAAATACAACTAATGAAATTGCAATATAAATTAAGTTTTTATTTTTAGCCATGCTGGTTATTATCTTTTATTTCTTGGAATTTTACCTTTTGTCCTTAGTTTCTTTTACCTCTTCATAGTCAACTGTTTCTGCATCCCAGTTGAGGTTCTGTTTATTCTTATCCGAGCTGCGGATGTCCCGCTGCCCGTTATTATCTTTATGGTTATTGAATCTGTAACTATAAAAAGTCTTAAAGAAAACTCTTTTAAGAATATTCCACACAAAGAAAATAATAATAGCTGCGAGTACTAACTCAAGAATGTACTTCATAATTTCTGATTTAAATTTAAAGCTTCCGGCTGATTGTTGCTGGTTTTTTTGTTATCAGTTGCTGGCTTGTAGTTTAGTCAAAAACTCTCAAACACTTTCACTCTCAGCCCTCACTTAAAACTCTGTTATTTCAATTATTTTGCAGAAGGATTGATCATCACAGAAGATTTGGAGATGCTTTTCATAGACTGTGACTGTTTTCCGTCTGAAATCGTCTCAATCTGTGTGGTTTTTACATCGATATTCTGGTTCGTGATCCATCCTGTGCTCTGGTCAAACTTAATGGTCCCGTTTTGGGCAAGCTCACTGCTCAGGCTGTGGGTGATTGGTCCTTGCGTTTTCTTTTCGGTTTTCTTAGGAATTCCTCCGGTTATCGAAATCTCAGCAGCACCGTTTCCTACGCTTTTCAATACATAGTTTGAGGTTACTTTAAGAGCTCCGCTTGGATCCGCATTTTCAGAAACAGTCCATTTTTCTCCAATTTTTGCTCCTTTTTTAGGAATAATGGTTAAGTTCTTTTTAAGCTGGTCTTTCAGTATTTTTTCGTTAAAGGTTTCCTTAAGGCTGGCTACAACGCTGGCTTTCTGGTTAGCATCCTTGATAAGGGTTCCTACCGCATTGGTCACTTTGGTATATACCGCATCAAAACCTGTAATGGAGATCACGTTTCCTTTCGTGTCCATTTTCATGTTCAGCTTGTTTCCGGTAAGTGCTTTGTTGATATTCCAGATCATTTTCAGGTCATCTTCCTTAGGAATAGCCATTTTTGTATCTACCACTACGGTTTTACCCTGTGCATTCTGGGAATTCCTTTTAGCCACAAGATTAAGGGTCATGTCATATACATTTCCTTTAATATCGTTGACAACGAAATTCATTTCATCAGTAGATTCACTGGTTGCGGTAATGGTTTTCCCCTGAGGGTCTTCCATGGTTTTTACGTCTCTCTGGTAGGTCGTAAGAGGGTAGGTTTTTCCTTTTTCCAGTTTGAAAGTTTGTGTGAATACTCCTGCAGAGTCTTTGATTGCAGGGTTTTCAGCCACTTTAGCTACAGAATCGGCAGGAACTTCCACCGTGACTGTTTTTCCGGTTTTAGGATCTACTTTAGTGATGGTCGCCGTTTCTTTTTTACAAGATACTAAAGCTATAGATGAGATAAGCATTAATGCTGCTACGTTTTTCATTTTAATTTTTTTAAGTTTAAATTTTACTGATATCCTGTTCTTTGTATCAATAACGATACCATAAACATCAGATTAAAATACCTGTACCGCCGGTTAAACGCCCGGAACCGCTGTGATTTTCTGTCTTACCGCTTCATACAAAATAGCTCCGCAGGCTACAGAAACATTGAGCGATTGTGTTTTTCCTTCAATAGGAAGTTTTATTTTTTCGTCCGCATGATGAAGGACCTCCTTGGAAATTCCGGTCTCTTCATTTCCCATCACAATAGCACAAGGCTCTGTGAAATTCACCTCATAAATCAGTTTTTGGGCTTTTTCACTTGCTGCATATACGGAAATACCGCTCTGCTGAAGGAAATCTACTGCGTGGGCAAGGTTTGGTTCTTTGCAGATCTTAATATTGTAAAGCGCTCCGGCAGAGGTTTTAATCGCATCAGAATTGATAGGTGCCGCTCCTTTTTCAGGAAGAATGATTGCATCTACTCCCACACATTCAGCGGTTCTGCAAATGGCTCCGAAGTTTCTCACATCCGTAAGCCTGTCCAGAATCAGTAAGAAAGGGGTTTTCCCTTCTTCAAATAATTGAGGAACAATATCTTCTACTCTGTGAAACGGAACGTCAGAAATAAAAGCAACCACGCCCTGGTGGTTTTTTCTGGTAAAACGGTTCAGTTTTTCAACCGGAACATAGTTAGGACGAATTTTATTTTTAGCTAAAATAGTTTTCAGCTCGGCATAAATAGGACCCTGAAGTGCGTTCTGCACAAAGATCTTGTCAATTGTTTTTCCTGCTTCTATAGCTTCAATCACGGGACGCAGCCCGAAAATAAAATCGTCTTTCATTGAGTTGTCTGAATTTGTATGTTTAAGGTTCAAAGTTTAATGTTTAAAGTTCAGAGATTTTCTGAGTTTAAGGTTTGTACTTTGTTCCTTTTAAATCTGTTATTTTTAAATATTTTATAAATGAGCTGATCTTTTTGCTCAAGGTTTCTGTTCGTTCAAGTAAATTTTCAAATAATTCCAGGCTTATAAAGCCTCTGTCAAAAACACGGTATAGCTGTGATCTTGTTTCTCCGCAAGAAGCTTTGGCTATAGAAAGGAACTGAATAAATTCTCTGTTTCCGTTTCTTTCAAATCCTTCCGCAATATTATCCATAATGGAACCGGAAGAACCGTCGATCTGACCACAAAGTTTAAAATTATTCTTAAGGTCCGGTGATTGAATAATATGATAAATTTCTTTACAAAGTTCGCGGGACAACTGCCAGATTTCTAAATCCTCAAATCTTCTTATTGTTCCCATAACCTTAAACCTTAAACCTTGAACCTTAAACTTAAAACCTTGAACTTAAAACCCACTAATACTTCTCTCCTAATATCGCTCTTTTTTGTGCCATGATATAGCCGTAATGAAGGCTTTCATGCATATTGTTGAAAATAATGGCGTCCTGGATGCTTTTCAGGTCCATTCCAAAACTTGTGGTGTAGGGCGTATAGTCTGAAAAGAAATCGCTGTCATAGTCCTTCATTAAAATCTTTGAAGTTTCGGTGAGTAAAAACTCAAGGTCTTCCACTTCGGATTTTTGTACATTCAGGTTGGGAAGGGTGCCTTTTTTGTAGGTTTCAATCCAGTATTTATCAATTCTGAAAGGATTTCCGCTCAGATAATAATGCAGCAGCTGCTGGGTAGCCACCGTATGCGCGATATTCCAGTAGATATTATTGTTGAAACCATCGGGAATCAGCAGAAGATCCTCGTGGGAAGTATTCTGCAGGATACCTAAAAGGTTCTTTCTCACCTGTCTGTGGGCTTGAAAATGATAGTTCATTTTGCAAAAATTTTAATCACCAAAAATAGTTTAATAAACTGGAAATGACAATTTTTTGAATAAAGGATTAAAGCAAAAATTTTTCTTGAAGAAAAAATCACGCAGATTGGGCGGATGATGCAGATTTTATATTTGAACCATTAAGGACAATGAAACGATTAAGTTTATTAAGAAAATCAAGTAGATTTTTAAAGCAGAGCTCTTTAAGAAGCCATGACAGATGCATAAATATAGCGTGATGAAATCATCCGCTTCATCAACTCAATCGAAGATTAATTCCTCTTTGCCACCTTAAAAAAATACATTCAGAAAGTAAACTTTTGCGTTTTAAAAAAGCAAAACAAAAAAGCCCTTTCTCCGGATAATCAGAGGAAGGGCTTTTAGTTTTTCAGATCAGAAGACCGGAATTTATTTTTTAATGATTTTATGCTTAAACGTTATGCCGTCTTTCAGGACAATCCGTAAGAAATAAACCCCTGCCGTGTAAGAAGAAAGATCTATCCTGCTTTCTTCGCGGGTTTCGGATAATTTTCTTCCGTCTATCCCGTAAAGACTGATGGAAGCTACTTCCGCCTTCGATTTGATATTAACGAAATCGGCCGTAGGATTCGGGTATATGCTCACATCCACTGTTTTTACATCCTGCACACTTAAGGCCACGTTGCTTTTCCCCTGCATGTACACGGAAAGATAAACATCTCCCTGCTGCTGGTTGAAAACAGCTGTTGGTATGGTGTGTTTCAGTGTGTGATTTCCTGCAGCTATCGTCGCCATATTAAATCCTCTGATAGGAACAGAATTTCCCGGACACCAGTTGTTCCATGAAGTCCATCCTGCAAGCGTTCTCGGAGTAGCTCCGTAGATTCCGTTACCTTGCGTATTGTAAACTCTGAATGGTTCACAGGAAATCCCTCCCGGAGTGTAGGTCAGCATTTGAACATCATCTATGTACGTGTAATTTTGTCTTCTTACGTATTCTTCGCCACCGCTGTTCGCCCCGTGAGGTGTGGATATTACATAGAATTGAGCATTGGTAACAGGGTCGGGTAAGTTGAAATTAACGATCCTTACCGTTTCTCCCGGAACATCGGTACTGTTATAGTTATTCAGTCTGTTATAAGTTAATATAGGAGCGAGCGTATTAAAATCGGTGGCAGTTGCTCCCACATCTGTTGAGAAAAAATTCAGGGTTCCGGAAAATACATCAATTCTGCCGCTGCATCCTGCAACTTCATTCTGGGCAGCATATGGAACACCGAAAACATCCAGCTCCATATACATATCATAAGCTGTACGCAGTGTCGCGTCATGAAATATACTGTACAAATTACTTAAATCATAAGTAAATGGAACCTCCAACGGTGAGCGGTTCTTATTCATAAACGGAGTGATATACCGGGCTGCTTCAATCCTTTTTACATTAGCATCATTTACAGTATATGTGGGCTGGTTTTTGGGAACCATCGCCAGAAAGACACTTCCCAGACGGTCGTAATTATCACACAGAGCGCCAATAGTTACCCTCATGGCAATTTTTGCTTTAAAAGAATTGAGCTCGGCGTCAGTAAGTTTCCTTGCATATCTGGTGTTGGAGAGGCGGATCAGACCTGCCGGAACCGGGGTCGTTACTGTGGCCGCATAGCCGTCATAATATACAGCCTGAGAAATCACATCAATCCTGTTGGTTTGTGACTGAAGAAGGCCTGCAAACAAAATACCCAGAAAGAATAGTTTTTTGTACATATTACTAGCGTTTGATACAAATATATTAAAATATACTGTTTGTGTTGCTTTTTAATGGTGAATTTTTAAAATAATTATTGATTTATTATTAAATATGTAAATTTATAATTATTGTATGTGTATATTTTTAATAAAAAATTAGATTTAGATTATTTTTATACACTGTTTTGTGAATTTTAACTTAAAGTGTTGATATCTGTAATTAAATAATCAATTATGCTGTAAAAATTGAAATTTTATAATTAAATTAGCATCGTTTTCGTGTTGAATTTAATTAATTATGAAAAAAACTTTACTTTTATCCCTATTGTTGATAGTGTCGGCGTTCAATGCCCAAATAAATATTAATATTGGAAGCACGGGCGTGGGAACCGCACCCATAAGTAGTTTCTTTTCCTATTCATATGTTCAGCAGATTTACCTTAAGCAGGAGATTAATGCCGATGCTGCAGGAAATATTACAGGTTTATCCTTTTATGCAGATCCTTCAGCCACCATTACGGAATCCTCAAACTGGACCGTTTATCTCGGACACACTACGAAAACCGCATTTACATCCGGTACGGACTGGATTCCTGCAGCTCAGCTGACCCAGGTTTTTGCAGGAACGGTGACCGCCACCAACGGTAAAGTGGATGTCACTTTTAACATACCTTTTGCTTATAATAATACTGATAACCTGGTAATCGCAGCAAAAGAAAACACTCAAAGTATTGATATTAATAATTTTGATGAGGCTTTTCATGTATATAACCATCTTCCGAATTCCACGTTATTCTATAAAGGAGATCTTGCAGTTGTTGATCCTGCAGCGCCGCCGGGAGGAATCAGAGCGGATTATAAATCAGCGATCAGTATTTTAGGATTGGCCCCAAAACCTACGCCGGCATGTCCTTTTGTGCAGTTTCCAGCGAACAATGCGCAGTTTGTTACTTTAACCCCGAATTTCAAATGGTTTGCCGCTTCAGGCGCTGATTCCTACAGAGTTTCAGTCGGAACAACTGCGGGAGCTACGGATGTTGTCAACCAGGTGGTGACTGGGAATAATTTTACTCCGCCCACAGCGCTTAATTATAATACTACTTATTATTTGAGAATTTCTTCAGTTTCAGGAAGTGTTGAATCTTCGGGCTGTGCAGATATCATGTTTAAAACCATTCCGCCAATCCCAGCCAATGATGCATGTTCAGGAGCTTTTGTAGCTTCAGTGTTCCCTTATGAATACACTCAGAGCGATGCGATGTCCGCTACAAACAATGCAGGATTCATTACATCATGTGCAGACGCGATGAATGACGGAACCTGGTTTAAATTTACAGGAGACGGAGGACAGTTTACCGTAGGGATCACCATGCCTGCAGGCAGTACTTACGATCCTCAGATGGATATTTACAGCGGATCATGCGGTAATTTTACCTGTATAAAAGCAGTGGACGCCGGTGGCGGTGGAGCTGCGGAAACATATACGTTCACAACAACCGCCGGAACCGAGTATTTTATTAATGTCGGAGCCTACGAAGAGACGGTGGATATGCCGGAAAATGTATTTACAATTAAAATTACGAAACTTTAAAGGTGAATAGTGAATGGTCAATAGTGAATTTTCCACCGTGATCATTCACTATTGACTTGCGTAGCAAAATTGACCATTCACATTGAGAAGTTGTGAATGGTCAATTGTCAATGATGAATTTTACACCCAGACAATTCACCATTGACCTGCGAAGCAGAATTGACTATTCACATCCATAATTCCAATTTCACTACGGTCGCGGAATATTTAACAAACTTTAACTTAAAAATGGCATTCATTATGTTGATTAATGCCAGTATTTATTAGAAATTTACCACTTATTTTTAATTAAAGTTATGTCAGATACGTATCAAGCCGAAGATATCCGCCAGTTGACGGAAAAAGTAAAAGAAAAAAACTACTTGTTTTCGCTTCTGAGGCAGGAAATCAACAAAGCGATCATTGGACAGGAATATATGATAGACCGCCTTCTGGTAGGACTTTTGGGTAACGGACACATTCTTTTGGAAGGGGTGCCGGGACTGGCAAAGACTTTAGCGATCAAAACCCTGGCTGAAGCCGTTCACGGTGAGTTTTCCAGGATACAGTTTACTCCGGATCTGCTTCCTGCGGATGTCGTAGGGACTATGATCTTCAATATCAAAGACAATGATTTTTCTATAAAAAAAGGTCCTGTTTTCGCTAATTTTGTGTTGGCGGATGAGATCAACCGTGCCCCTGCAAAAGTACAATCGGCTTTGCTGGAGGTGATGCAGGAAAAGCAGGTAACGATTGGTGATGAAACCATGAAACTTCCCAAACCGTTTCTGGTACTGGCCACCCAAAACCCGATTGATCAGGAAGGAACCTATTTACTGCCGGAAGCTCAGAGCGATCGTTTTATGCTGAAATGTAAGATAGATTACCCGAATTTCGAAGATGAAAGAACGGTAATGAGAATGGTTTCCACTTCCCATCAACCGGTCATTAAACCAGTGATCGCATTACAGGATATTGTAGACGCCAAAGAACTGATCAACCAGATTTACCTGGATGAAAAGATTGAAAAATATATCCTGGATATGGTTTTTGCGACCCGTTATCCTGAAAATTACGGACTTTCCGAGCTTAAAAATTATATCGGCTTCGGAGCTTCTCCAAGAGCCTCTATCAACCTTGCGATTGCGTCCAGAACCTATGCATTTCTGAAGGGAAGGGCTTTTGTGATTCCGGAAGATGTAAAAGCACTGGCTCAGGATGTATTGAGACACCGGATTGGTCTTACTTTCGAAGCTGAAGCAGAAGAGATTTCAGCAGAAGAGATCGTCAACAGAATTTTAGCGAAAATCCAGGCACCGTAATGAGTGAAGTGGTCATCAGAAAAGCTGTTCAGGAAGATTGCGCACCTATGCTGCAGCTGATCCTTGAACTTGCAGAATACGAAAAAGCACTTCATGAAGTGACTTTAACCTTAGATGAATTTATCGAAGACGGCTTTGGAAAATCGCCGGTCTGGGGAGCTTTTGTCGCTGAATTGAATGGCGAGATTGTAGGAATATCCTTATATTATGACAGATTTTCAACCTGGAAAGGAAGAAGATTGTATCTTGAAGATCTTGTCGTGACCGAAAAAATGAGGGGAAAGCAGATCGGAAAACTCTTGTTTGAGGCTACCCTGGAATACGGAAAATCAAATCAATACAGCGGTATGGTGTTCCAGGTATTGCACTGGAATGAACCGGCCATTAATTTTTATAAGAAATACAGCCCGAAATTTGATAATGAATGGCTGAATGTGTCGATTGAATTGAAGAGTTAGAAAATAGAAGTTAGAGGATGGGAGAGGGAAGAAGGAAGATCCCGGATTCCAAACCCACCACATACTATGGAAATAAAAGATATTGTAAAAAAAGTAAAGCAGATAGAAATCCGGACCAGAAAAAAGACGGAGGCTTCGCTTATGGGGCAGTATCACAGTGCTTTTAAAGGGCAGGGGATGACGTTCTCAGAAGTCCGTCCGTACCAGTTTGGGGATGAGATCCGGAGAATCGACTGGAATAAAACCGCCCGTTTCCGGGAGCCGTTCGTCAAAGTAATGGAGGAGGAAAGAGAGCTCACGATGATGATTCTGGTAGATATTTCCGCATCCATGGATTACGGCACCAAAGGCCAGCTGAAAAGGGAATATGTGGCGGAGATCGCTGCAAGCCTGGGTTTTTCGGCTGCCGGAAATAATGATAAAGTAGGGCTGATCCTGTTTGCAGATAAAGTGTATAAAGTGATTCCGCCGCAGAAAGGCAGAAAGCATATTCTTTCCATCATCAGCAATATATTGACAGCTGATTATGTTCCGGCTATTTCGAAGATTGATAAAGCGATGGAATACATGATGGGCATTTTTAAAAGGAAATCCCTGGTATTCCTGTTTTCAGATTTTGAAGATGAATATGACTCCAAAATGCTGCGTGTGGCTTCAAAAAAGCATCAGCTGCTGGGCATGAGGATTTATGATGAAAAGGACAATGAAATTCCTGACGTGGGCTATGCGCTTTTATATGACGCCGAAACAGGAAAAGAAGTTTGGGCAAATACGTCCAGTGCAAGATGGAGATATACCTTTGCCGAAGCCCAGAAACAGAAAGTCCGGGCTCTGGAAGAAGATTTTGCCAACAGTTCGGCCAGTTTTATGAATATCAGCACCGGCGCGGATTATTCAAGGCTGTTATATAATTATTTCCAGAAGAAGTAAAATTTAAACAACAAAGACTGCGGTCTTTAACCATTAGTATTTGAAATTGAAAAAAATAATATTCATACTTTCTTTTTTAATCTGTGGACATGCTTTTTCACAGATCCTTTCTTCCAATCTTGAGAAGAAAACCCTTGCATTGGGTGAAGTAAATCATCTTGTTATTAAAATAAACAATATTCACGAGATGCAGGTCACTGCTGCCCCTAAAAATGAGCTGCTTCCTTTCCATTTTGAGGAAATTAAGGACAGCATCGGGCAGAACCAGAATTCCTACGAAAGAAAAATTGAATTTTCAGTCTATGAAGAGGGGAAATTTACCATTCCTGAACTGGAATTTAATGTAGGCGGGAAAATTTTAAAAACCATTCCTTACGAAATTGATGTCATCAATACCGCCCAAAAGGCAGACCAGATCAATGATATCATGAATAATAAGGAAGTAAAGCTTGAAACCCAGGATTACTGGGAACTTTATAAATTTTATATTCTTGCTGCTCTGGCAGTTATTGCATTGATTATTGCCATTGTCATGTTCGTCAAATGGGGCAGAAAATCCAAAAGCTCGCCTGTGGTGGCTACCAATCACACGCTAAAGGAACTGGATTCCCTGAAAAAGAAAAAATACATTGAAAGCGGGAACTTCCGTTTGTTCTATGTTGAATTAATAGAAATATCAAGGACATTTATTACAAAACAATATCATCTTCCTGCGGATGTTCTGCTTACAGACGATCTTATTGACGTGATGAAAAGGAACAATACCATTTCTCAGGAAAACGAGAAGATTGTGGAAGAGGTATTTTTAAGGGGAGATCTGGTGAAATTTGCAAAAACCTTCCCAGATCAGGTGACCATGGAAAAAGATTTTGCAGACATCCGGGATTTTGTGAAGAGATCATCAAAGGATTTGGAATTTGAAAACTTAAGAAAGGATGTTTAATTTTGAATTTTACAGTCCGTGGTTCCTGCTGCTTTTTCTGCTGTTCATTCCGCTTCTTGTAAAGGATGTAAGCGGAAAGAAGAAAAAAGGGATAAAAGTTCCCACCGTTAGCCATATGGAAGACAGCGGGGGCATACGTGCTGTGCTTGCCCTGCTCAAAATCTCGAAATACATTATCCTTTCGGCGCTGATCATTGCGATGGCAAGGCCCAGAACCTTTACGGTTTCCCAGGACAGGGATGATACGAAAGGGGTGGATATTATGCTTTCTGTAGACGTTTCCCTGAGTATGCTCGCCAAAGACCTTAGTCCGGACAGGATTACCGCACTGAAAGATATCGCCGTAAAATTTGTCCAGAAGCGCCCGAATGACAGGATTGGTGTGGTAGCCTATGCTGCCGAAGCCTTTACAAAAGTACCGGTAACCTCCGATCATCAGGTCGTAATTGATGAAATTAAAAACCTTAATTCTGCAGGTCTTGAGCCCGGAACCGCTATTGGGGAAGGACTTTCCGTAGCTGTAAATCACCTGATAAAAAGCAAAGCTAAAAGTAAGGTGGTGATTCTGATGACTGACGGGGTTAGCAATATTCAGAATGCGATACCGCCGCAACTGGCTGCAGAACTGGCCAAAAACAATAATATTAAAGTATACTCCATCGGGATAGGAACCAACGGTTTTGCCCTGATGCCTACTTCACAGGATATTTTCGGAGACCTTATTTTCACGGAAACGGCTGTGACCATTGATGAAAATACATTGAGAGAAGTAGCACAGACCACAGGCGGAAAATATTTCCGAGCCACTTCCAACAGCAGTCTGGAGGAGGTCTACGATGAGATCAATGAGCTGGAAAAATCTGATATCAAGGTTTCCAAGCTGTACAATTATGATGAGTATTTTAAAATCTTCCTTTGGATCGCATTGGGAATGCTGTTCTTTGATGCGTTATTGCGATGGGTAATCTATAAATTTTTAAGCTGATGAGTTGGTCCCTGGGAAATTACTGGTATTTACTTTTGCTGCTGCTGTTGCCGCTGCTTTCGTTCTTCCTGATCCGTTTTCTGAGATGGAAAAAGAAAAGAAGAGAAATCTTTGCAGACAGCCGTTTTCATGATCAGTTGTTTGAAAACAGATCCGGGTTTGTGAAAATTTTCCCGGCATTATATCTTTTGGGAACGCTTTTCCTGATCTTTTCCATCATCGATCTTCTGAACGGTTCGGAGGAGGTGAAAACCAACCAGAAACTGAACAATGTTATCTTTATGCTGGATGTATCCAATTCGATGAATGCGGAAGATATTGACCCCAGCCGTCTGGTGGAAGCCAAAAATCTGATGATCAACACCATGCAGAAGATGAAGAATGATAAGATCGGAATTGTGATTTTTGCAGGTGAAGCGGTTTCTATTATGCCGCTTACCACAGATTACGGTTCGGCGGAAACCTACATCAGTGCGGTGGAAACAAGTTCGATGAAGATCCAGGGAACTGATTTTCTGAAGGGGATGCAGGCTGCGGCAGAAAAGTTTAAAAACGTCAGTAAAGGTTCAAGAAAAATAATCCTGCTGAGTGACGGGGAAGATAATGAAGGAAATGACAATGCGGCGATCAGGCTGGCCAATAAAGAAGGAATTTCCATCACATCGGTTGGGATAGGAACAGATGAAGGAGCACCTGTGCCGGAATATGTATTCGGGCAGCTGATGGGCTACAAGACCGATATGGATGGCAGTACGGTGATCTCCAAAAGACAGACTGAAGCCCTTAAAAAAATGGCGGAATCCACAGGAGGAGATTATATAGACGGAAACAACATCAATGAAGCTCCGGATAAAATCATCGATGCCATGAACAAAAAGTCTTCTTCTGCACAGACTTTGGTGAGATCCCAAAACGCGAATCACTATTATCAATATTTTTTAATCGTATCTATTTTCTTTTTCTTTTTAATTTATATATTGAATCCTAAAAAAGATTTTAATATATAGATTTTTATCTATTGTTTATCAAGATTTTAAATAATACTTTAACCGAACTTTAACAAATAAAAGCCTGTTTATTAACATATAAACGAATAATTTTGCAGTTGATGAATACTAAAATCATTTTTTTATCGTTTCTTATTGCTTTCTCCTTCTCAAACTTCGTTTCGGGGCAGGAAAATTACAGGACTTTAGTGTATGAAGGCAATCAGAAATTTAATGGTAAAGACTATGATGGAGCGTCTTCCAAGTATATGGAGGCTTTAAAAAACAATGAAAAGGATTTTACAGCGCATTATAACCTGGGGAATGCCTTGTATAAAAGTAAAAAATATGAAGAGGCTAAGGCAGAATTCGACAAAGCCCAAAAGCTTGCCCAAACCCTGCCGGATAAAACAGCTGCTCTTCATAACCTCGGAAATGCTTATATGCAGATGAACCAGCCGGAAAAGGCGGCGGATTTTTATAAGAAGGCCCTGAAGCAGAATCCTTATAGCGAGGTAACCCGGAAAAATTATGAAATTGCCAAGCTGAAAGAAAAAGAAAAGCAACAACAGCAAAAAAACGAACAGAATAACTCTGGAAAAGGCGGCGGAGGTAATGATCAGAATAAAAATGATGATCAGAAAGGCGACAAAAAAGATCAAAAGCAGGATCAGGGAAGCGGCCAGCAGAATGAAGGGAAAAGTGATAAGGGAGATACTCCGAAAGACAACCAGAATGATGAAGGAAAATTGCCGAAAAACCTTGAAAATGCCATATTAGATAAAGTAAGCGAAAAAGAAAAAGAAACCGCCAGAAAAATCTTAAATAAGAATTCTTATTCGGTGCCGCAGAGCAACGAAAAAGATTGGTGATGCAGCAGAAACTGATTTACATACTATTTATTTTTGCATCCGTAATTTCTTACGGACAGGTAAACCTTTTCATGGAATCTGATAAAGCAGAATACAACGGAAAGGATATTGTAAATCTTACGATCGTGCTGGAGCTTAACGGGATAGATCTTGAGCCGCAAACCCGTTTTCAGCTTCCTGACCTTTCAAAATTCAATATTATAGGAAGCGGATCCGTAACCAATACCGTTATTGATCCGGCTACCAACACCCTGATTACCCAGAAAGTATCCAGAATTGCCCTTGAGCCTAAGAAAAAAGGGAAAATTAAAATCGGTTCCGTACTGGTAACCGTTAATAACAGGATCTACAAAACAGAACCTTTTGATGTCAACATCAAAGACATTATAGACAGGAGGTCTCTTGCCGGCAATGTTTCCAATGAGGTGTATCTCAATATGGAGATAGAAGACCGGGAGATCTACCAGGATCAGCCAACGGTAGCTGTGCTGAGAGTGTATTCCAAAAGCATGGACAACTTCAGAAAAGTGAAGGATGTTCGTCTTCCGCATCAGGATAATATCAATGTGCATCCGATCAGCATGAATAAATCTGAAATAGATCCTACGGGAGCCGGAAATATGGCTTCCCAGATTTTAGCGGTGTTTATGGTATTCCCGAATGAGGCAGGATATGTGGAGGTTCCTTCCGTATCAGCGTCAGTAAGCTCTTATTCCAATAAAAACAAAATTGTTTCCAATAAAGTAAAGCTGAATGTAAAAAAGCTCCCTGAAGGATCACCTGAGTGTTTTAAAAATGCAGTGGGGAACTTCAGTGTGAATGTTTATAATGCTTCAAAGGAAAAGGTAGAGGTTGAAAAACCGGTTCATGTGATTGTAAAAGTTTCTGGAGAAGGAAATCTTCCTGATATGTACCTTCCGAAGATCGTTTCATCCCCGGACTACGAAGTTTTTGCTCCAAAGATCACCTCTAAAGTTGCTCCCGGAACAACGGGAATGAAAGGGGAAATCTTCGCCAATTATGTGGTGGTTCCTAAAAAGCCCGGCGCAATTTCTATACAGACCGAGCAGTTTGCTTTCTTTGACCCGGCCAGCCGTGAATATGTAGACCTGGGGCAGAAAACACTTGCCCTGAATGCATTTTCCCACGACCAGATTCTGGAATCCCGTACCACAGTTGAAAAGGTGAATGAATATACCAACACCCTTTTGGAGACGGTAAATACCCCGGTTCTGAAAACTACTACCCTTAAAGTAAAAGAGAAGAGTAAATTCCACTGGAATATACTTTTAACCAATATTGCCATTCTTGTAGGATTATTAATAGTTTATCTGCTATTTAAGACCTGGCAAAAAAAACGAACACTTGTTAGAGAAACGGCATCACCAAAACCGCTTGGCTCTGTGGCTGAAACGGAAAGAGAGATCAGAGAAAAATTAAAGACAGACATAAACGATTATTTCAGCTATCTTGAAAATCTGAAGGATAACGGGGATTATGCTAAGTTCTTTGATACGCTGGAAGAAATGGATCTTGATCTGAAAAAGCAGTATAACCAGACTTCTTCAGAAGATTTCAGAGCATTTCTGGAAAACAAAAAAGGATCTTCGGTTGCTGAAGAATACAGAAACTTATCCCAAAGGATTCAGATGGAGAAATATTCGCCATTGAAATCAGCAGAAGGGATGGATGAGCTTTTAAAGGCGGTTGTTAATTTGTATTCACGTATTAGCAAATAATCATTTATTTTTCATATTTTTGCGAAATTATTAATTACAAAGAGATGGAAATATTTAATGATTTCTCTATTAAAGAGATCTTTACCTGCTTTATGGTTCTTTTTGCCGTAATCGATATTATCGGCTCTGTTCCTATTGTAGTAAGCCTTCAGCAGAAATTCGGACAGATTGAGGCCGGAAAGGCGTCCATTACTGCAGGAGTGATTATGATTGTTTTTCTTTTTGTAGGAAATAAAATCCTTAAACTGATCGGGGTAGACGTTAATTCCTTTGCAATTGCCGGAGCTTTTGTGATTTTTATCATAGCCCTTGAAATGATTCTCGGAATTGAGATCAACAAAACCACCGAAGCAAAGGCTGCATCCATTGTCCCTATTGCGTTTCCGTTGGTTGCCGGAGCTGGAACCCTTACCACAACGCTGTCTCTCAGGGCTGAATTCCATGACATTAATATTATTTTAGGAATCGTTCTCAATACAATTTTCGTATATTTGGTGCTGAAATCAGCGAAATGGCTGGAAAACAAAATGGGGGAGGCTACCTTGTCTATTCTTCAGAAAGTTTTCGGGATTATCCTTTTGGCGATTTCAATAAAATTATTCACCGCTAACTTTGCCCAATTGGTGCAGAACTATATTAATTTTTAAGAATCATGCAGAAGTTTTATAAAGTATTTCTCGTTGTGTTTATCGTGTTTATTGCCATTAATCTTTATGCGTTGGACTGGCAGACGGATCTTCTATCAGAAGATAACCTGAAGTTTGTATTCTCAATAGCAGCGGCAGTTCTTGGTCTTATTTTGCTTTTTGTACTGGATACGTGGAGCAGAATCGGAGTGAAGAAATAATTTAAGAATCACATTATTCAATATACCCAACCTCTTTCATTGGAAAGAGGTTTTTTGTTTGTGTGGCGGCTGAGGCTTCCGAAGCCACCGTTTCCCGAAGCGACCATCGTCCTAAAAAACAATATTCTTTAAAATTGCTTCGGATTTCAGTTCAGTTTCAATCCATTCCTTTTCCGGGTTGCTTTGTGCCGTGATTCCGCCGCCAACAAATACATGTACGGAATCCTGATACAGTCTTGCGCATCTGAGATTCACGAAATACATAATGCTTTCATCGGTTTCCACTTTAATATAACCGGCATAGAATTCACGGGGGAATTTTTCCAGTTGCTGGATGTTCTTTTTACAGAAATCCTTTGGAATCCCACACACGGCCGGAGTAGGATGGAGGTCATGAATCAGGCGGTCCAGATCATCAGGATGGATATGGGCTTTAAAATCCGTCCGCAGATGTTTGATATTTCCTGAAACGTGGTCATACGTTTCTGATTGCTCGGTATTTTCGGAATAATTCGCAAGAATATCTTTGATATAGGACGTTACTGGCTTTTGCTCTTCAATCTCTTTCTCAGTCCATTCCTCAGAAACCGGAAGTGTGCCGGCAAGGCTCATGGTTTCAAACTGATGGGTTGTTTTATTGAATTTCCCCAGAGTCTCTGAAAAAGCACCCATCCACGCGTTTTTCCCGTCATTAAAAATATACCTGAAGGCATTGGGATAAGAAGTACACAGTTTTTCAAAGCTTTCTTTATAATCTATCCTTTCGAAATCAGTGAAAATCTTTCTTCTTGAATAGACCAGTTTTGGGAGTCCGTTCTCTTTAATTACATCAATCACCTTATGTAAAGTATTGATATATTCATCCTTCGTTCCCGCATTGAAATGGCTTTCATCTTTCAAAAGATATTCATGGATCTTTTCTTTTTCAAACTGTCCTGCAGCTTCAATAATACTGCCCTTAAAACCGATCTGCCTCAATACATCAAAAGAATAGAAATGAATGGATTTTTTGTTTTGTTTTTGATCCGTAGAGTACAATGTTTCGTCGAAAGGAAATTTGAAATAAATCATGATAAGACTGCTTTTTCAAAAATCAAAGCCTGGAAATAAGGTAAGAAACTCCTAAGCTGATTTTGCTTTCTGCAAAGGTATTATTAGTCTTAAAGATGTCAAAATCAAACGACGTATTTTTTAATGAAAAATGGTTGATTTTATAATACTGATATTCTAGATCAATCAGGAACCGGCTGGAAATCTGATATTGCAGACCTAATGAAAATCCCATGTTGATCCGGTTGTTTTTAAAGTCATCCAATTTGTTCAGAATCTGGTTTTCCGGTACTAAAAACTGCATTTTGTAGGTGTTTTTATTGACTGAAAACCCTGCAAACGGACGGAATTTTTTCCATTCATACATTGCTTTCACCTGCAGAACGTATTCAAAGTGTTTATTATTAAACCTCTGAAACAACAAAGGCTGCTGGTCCCGGGTAAAGTAAAATCCACTGAGAGGAGTATCTTCTTTGGTGGCATCTAGATTGAGGGTGGAATGCCAGTAAAAAACATTTGCAGAAAGCATGATCGAAAATCGTTTATAAATACTTCCTGAAATCCAGATTCCTGAATTGAACCCAGGCTGCCGGCTTTTTTCAGATGATTCTTTATCCCAGCTGCTATGTTTTAAACCCATTCCAGCTACCACACCAAAGGCGAATTTTTTCGCTTTGATTTTCAGTCCTTTTGTTGTATCTGAAATTGTAATATACTCAAATCCCGGTTCTTCACGAACAGCATTCATATCAGAGATAACCAACGGTTTGGAATGGATGCCAACCGGTTTTATTTTTAAGACTTTTTCTAAGTAAACGGTATCATAAACAATGACTTTTTCATATACATACACCGTATCAACCTTTCGCTTTTCTTGTGCCAATGAAAAGTTAATTAAAATCAAGAAAAAGAGTAAAAATACCTTTTTTAAAAGCATGGTTTGATCAGTTTTATCTTTCGATATAAATGGTGTCCCTCTGGATAATTTTTTTCACAACAATTACTTTGTGAGAAGCAGGCTCTGCAGAATCTTTTTTTATTACAGTTTTTGAAGATACTAAGTTTTTTGTTTTGAAAGCTGGAGAATAATCTGTTTCTGCATTTTTCCCTGGTTCTGAATTTGATTCCTGAGAGATTGAGTTATGTTTTAAAGCTTCCTCAGGATCCGTTTTACTTGCTTGATCTGTTTTAATTTCATGGGTTGTAAAGGGCTTTTCTTCTGATTTAGAATCTGAGCTATTGGATTGAAGTGCTGTTATTAAAGAGTTTTTTGGATTAAATAATAAAATGGATCCAACAATAATAATGAAGATCGTAGATCCGGTAACAATTTTCTGTTTCCAGAGATTATTTGATGAAAATGAAATTGTATTAAGCGGAATATCAGAAGGAATCTGAAAACTTTTGGAAGGTGAAACAGTGAAATCTGAAAACTTGCTTTTAAAAGTCTGCGCCCACAACAGCCCTCCAAATCCTAAGAAAATTAAAATCCGCGCAGTTTTATTTTTTTGAGTTTCACTATTGATAAAATAGGCCGTCAAATAATTCTGCACAGATTTTTTTGCCCTCATTAAATGTGATTTGGAGGTGTTGACAGGAATTTTCAATACGTGTGAAATCTCCGCATGTGAATAGTTTTCGATATAATACAGGTTGAAAACCGATTTGTGATGATGAGGCAGGCTGTCTATAGATTGTAAAAGCTCTTCTCTTGTAAAATGGTAAGCTAAAATGTGGTTTGTGTCGTCAGTTACAGAGGATGCGGTCATTTCGGGAGAGTTTTCTGAGATTTCGCTGGTAAGTAAGACTTCTTTACTGGATTTCCGGAGATATTGTAAAGCATTATTGACTACAATTTTTTTAAGCCATGCCAACAGAGTCTTTTCATCTTTAAGCTGATGGTTTTTCTGTATGGCAGTGATGAAACTATCCTGCACAATGTCTTCAGCCGTGTAAACATCCGGTATATATCTACGGCAAATCCCCAAGAGTATTGGGGAGTTTTCAAGATATATTTTTTGCCAGTCTGTTTTTATTTTTGACATTTTAATTTTCTACAACAAAGATAGATTCAAAAATATTTCCCAAGTGAACATTATTAGCTATATGGTCTATCTGTTGTGTTTCTACTCCATTGATAAACACTTTATAGGCAATATTAAGCGAACCTGCCTGAGAAATCTTTTTACAGATCATATAATTATTACCGTCTAATACTTTTAAATCTGTTATATCATTAAATCCATTAGGATTATTTACGGGAATCATGTTTCCATTTTTGTAATAAGACTGCCCGGAGAAAGAATAAATATCATTATGATCCAGCCGTACATTTACTCTGCCGCCGCTAGTTGTATAATGATTGGTATTATTAAGTAAATTTTTAAAGTAAGAACTATGGGCACCTGAATCATGAATTACCATAAATACACCGTTCGCATTGGATTCAATACCATGAGCCAATGAGTTATTTTGTATAATGGATGTATAGTTATTATTTTTATAGTACCCAATTTCTGAATTATTGGGAACCGGATATTTTATTACAGGGACATACACATCAGTATTATGGACGGTGATACCCATAAGTTCTCCACCAGTATTAGAGTTTGTCTGTGTGAATAATACATTTTTTATTCCATTTTTCCAGTAACAATGCTCAATGGGATATATAGCTGTCCCTCTTATATTTCCTACTATGTAAATGTCATTATTTTTTACATAAAAATCTCTAATCCGTATTATACTGTTTGGAGCTGCGCCTAAATAGGAGGAAAAGTCATATTTTGTATTATTCTTCCAGAAACTTCCATCTGCAAAAACGTAAACATTGTTATTTTCAACAATTATTTTTCTGGGGCCTATATTATTTCCGTTAACCAGATCTACTTTAACATTATTTTTCCAATAACAGGCTTTATTATTTTCCATACCTGCAACATAAACATCATATGATGCCACATTTTTTTGCAGTGGATCAGGATCATTATCCTGGCAGGAAATCATAAAAATAAGTAACAAGAGTAAAAATGAGTTTTTCATAATCTTTTTTCTTATAAGATGCAAGAAAAGAAAAAGGTTGCAGTTATGATACAAAAAAAGCTCAAAAAAAATTTGAGCTTTGTATTTTATGGTGTTTAAAACCTATTTGTTGATGATGTTGTTGGTCATCGTGGTGTGGTTAATCAGTGCGCCTTTTTCGTCCCTGATCTCAATTTCGGAAACATGCATCGTTTTTCCTTTTCTGATGAAGCGTGCCGTAGCCGTTACCATACCGTCTT
Organism: Chryseobacterium phocaeense; assembly: GCF_900169075.1. Classification (NCBI taxonomy): domain Bacteria; kingdom Pseudomonadati; phylum Bacteroidota; class Flavobacteriia; order Flavobacteriales; family Weeksellaceae; genus Chryseobacterium; species Chryseobacterium phocaeense. Next base: position 2,629,881 of record NZ_LT827015.1, on the reverse strand, counting down.
TCTTACTTTTAAGGTGATTGGAATTGATATTGGTTCCTACACCGTAATATTTGCTGCCATCGATAAAAAGATTGGACAGGCTTGATCCCAGGGTTTCTGCCAGCACACAGCTTGCGCCACCGTGCAGGATTCCGAAAGGCTGATGAACCTTTGGCTGTACAGGCATGGTAGCCGTTAAAGTTTCATTGTCCACATCCACATCGATGAATTGTATTTCAAGTGTCTTTGCTAATGTTTCACCCTCGCCCCAGCTGTTTAAGAAGGTAAGGAGTTCCTCTTTGGTTTGCCCTTTCATTTTTATAATTGATGAATGATAATTGATAATTGATAATTGATGTCGGTATGAAAAAGTAATTTTGCTTCTAACTTCTAACTTCTAACTTCTAACTTCTAACTTCTTCCTCGCTTCCGTTACCCATAATATTCGGGTTCCAGTTGGCCGGTATTTTAGGGACGATGTCGTTTTTGATATAATAATCCTGAATCTCGTGCATAATTTCTGAAAACGAAGCCGAAGCAATTCTTTCATACGGAATGGTATAACCCAGATACACAATCTTTCTTTTGAAATCTCCTGCTGCCAGCACGATAGGGACTTTAGCGGCCAGGGCCATATGATAAAACCCTTTTCTCCATTTCGGAACCCAGCTTCTGGTCCCTTCCGGAGTGATCACAAGACTGAAATCTTCTTTTTCGAACTGTTTAGCCACAAAATTCACCAGGTCATTTTTCTGGCTCCTGTCGATGCCTATGCCTCCCAGACCTTTTACCACACTACCGTACCATGCTTTGGTGTGGGCATCTTTAATGATAATCTTCAAAGGTTTTTTCAAAGACCAGTAGGCAAGATTTCCCAATAGATATTCCATGTTATGGGTATGGGGTGCCACCACGAGGATACACCGGTTCAGGCTGTTTACATCGCCCTGCAGGACAACTTTCCAACCCAACATCTTTAACATTAATTTACCTATCAGCTTTCTCATATATCTTCAGATTAAAACAAAAAAGTATAACCAATCTGGTTATACTTTACAAATATATTGAAATATTATCGCTCTTAAAACAAACCGCTGATTAAATCTGCGATCTTCATTACAATTTCTAGTGCAACTTGTACCATGGTTAGAAGGTTTTTAATGATTTGGTTAATTATTTTTTAACTACACGAATGTATAACATTTTTTTAACATAGCGAACTAAATATTCATTTTTTTTCTGATTTCCGAGAGAAGAAGGGTGTGAATTTCAAACGGTTGCCTTCAATCCACACCTTCTGCACTCTCTGAAGTTAATTATTTAGTTTGTATGGAAATTTCGTCTTTTCCGTCCTTGATTTTGATGTCTACATTTTTATTCATCTTTTTGATGGTAGACTTCATGGAATCAATAACCTGGTCAGCCTGGTTTTTTGGAACTTTTTTCCCGTTGATGATAAGGCTGTCTTTGTCATCAGAGTTATATTCAATGGTAGAACCGTTTACAGAGATCTTATTTTTCTCGATTCTGATCTGTCCGTTTTCATCCTTATCCTGTTCATCATCATTGATACCGTCTGCATTCAGGTCTCCCTCAAAATTGATCATATTATGTTTTGAAGGAAGTACCACTGTTTTTAAAGGAACTACCAGTTCATAATTGATGCTGTAATCTCTGAATCTGTGCTCGTAAGGATATTTTACGTAGTTCGGAAGAATCACTTTATTATTTACAACTTCTACAGGAACACTTACATTCAGTGGAAGGTTATATCCTTTAGCCTCTTTCTTAATGATTAAATAAGGGGTTTTGATATCCGCTTTTCTTGTTACGTCTACGTGAATCCAGTCTTTTTCGAATACTGATACTTTATCTGAATAAAGATCGTTATCATATCCTTTGAAGTTCTGAGGAATCGTTACCTGCTTCACATCTACATAGATACTGTCTGATGGTGTACTGATGGCTACTTCTTCCGTATCTTCTTTATGGCCTTTTAAGAACATTTCTTTTTTCGCCATGCTGAATCCGAAATATGCTCCAAGAGCGATTAGTGCAAGGAATAATGCCCCGATTACCCAACCTGTGTTTCTTAATTTCGTTTTAGGGGAAATTAATTTGATACTTAATATCCCGAAAATCATTGCCGGTAATAAACTTCCCAGAGTGATCAGTGCCATGATAACATATTTCATGCTGTCATTATCAAAATAGAAATTCATTTCGCTGATAGGAGGGAAGTCGCTGTCTGCTCCCATGAAACCGAAGATTACAAATACCCCCATTAAACAGGAAACTGACATGATGGCGAAAATACCACCCAGGATATAACGGATTATATTCCATACTCCGCTGCCTGCATTGTTGATGTACGGCTTGCTTTCGTTGTACATCTCTCCGACCCTCTGAGTAGATTCATTGGCAAATTGTACCAGTTTATTGGACTCATTCTTAAGATTGTCGAAGTTCATAGGCTTTCCCTTCATTTTCAGGTAATCTGCAGCTGTTTCTGCTTTTGGAAGTACAATCCAAAGAATTACATAAAGAAGGCCGATCAGTGAAGAAGAAATGGCTGCGGTGAAAATACCCAGGATAAATATTCCTAACCAGATGGCCCTCATGGCTGTAATATCCATTCCTACATAGTGGGCAAGACCTGCACACACCCCTGCAACTTTTTGTCTTTCAGGATCACGGAACAATTGTTTTTTGTCAGTATATTCCGCACCTGCCTGGCGTGATTTTTTGCTGTTCTTTTCAGAATAGTAAGCTTCTTCCTGCTCTTCTATTTTTTCAGGAGTTCCGATCTGTGCGATTACTTTTTCTACATCCGTATCGTTGATCACTTCACGTTTTCCTAAAGAATCTCTGAAGATTTCTACCATTCTTATTTCTATATCATGCATCACCTCCTCCTCCTCTGAAGCATCCAATGAGCTTCTCAGTGCATTCAGGTAATCGCTGAGCTTTATATATGCGTGTTCTTCTATAGTAAAAGAAAAACCTGCGAGTCCTATTGAGAGTGTCTTGTTCATAGCTTTGTTTTTTAAATTTTTTGAGTGATTTGGTTGACTGAGTCTGTGAGCTCTGCCCATGTATTTTGAAGTTCGTCCAAGAAAAGTTTTCCTTTTTCTGTGATCTGGTAATATTTTCTTGGGGGTCCTCCTGTAGATTCTTCCCATCTGTAGGAAAGGAACTCGCCGTTTTTCAATCTTGTAAGGAGAGGATAGAGGGTTCCTTCCACTACATCCAGTTTTCCTTTTTTAAGTTCATCTATAAGGTCGGAAACATACATTTCACGATGATTGATGAGACTTAAAATACAGAATTCCAGAATTCCTTTACGCATTTGCGCTTTGGTATTTTCAGTATTCATCTTTAATAAGTTTTGTTAATTAGTTATATGGTTTAGAATAATGTTCCTAGCTAGTTGAACCTATTCTTATTTTACATTACAAAGATATGTAATTAAAATGGTATTATGCAATACAAAGTAGTGAATTTTTTCATTAAAAATATCTAATATATTGATTTTCAGTTAAATAATTTTTAGCCCGAATTTCATGAAAGCATCTTTTAACTTAAAATAAGGGTGAAAAACTTCAGATTTCGGAAGCTGATTCGTATTTTTGTTATGATTTTTTCTGAAATATTCAATTTTAATATTCAAAACAACGATGAATACTGCCATAGTTTATAAAACCTTATCTTCACTGCTGCTGCTCGGGCCCCTGTGTTTTGGGCAATACCGCTTTAAAATGGATAATGAATCCAAAAAGTACAATGCGGAAATTACAATGGAAGAATGTGGAACGGATGCATGCCGGAATAAAGCTGATATTGTGATTTTTAATAAAAAAGGAGAGAAAATACAGACGTTTACTTCCGAAAATCTGGTCATCTATTTTAAAGAGGGTTTAAAACCGTCAGAAAATAATATGATACAGCTCACCCGGGAAATGACCCAGGATTCTCCGGTGTTTTTCGATGATTTTAATTTTGATGGGACAGAAGACATCGCTATACGAAATGGCAATGGGGGAAACTATGGCAGCGGTTCCTATGATGTCTATGTTTTCAATTCAACCCGGAAACAGTTTGTTCCCAGTGCCGAACTGACCGACCTCGCAAGCTCTTACCAGGGGATGTTTGATGTAGATGCCAAGCGTAAACGCCTGACTACCTATGCAAGATCAGGAGCTGCCCTGCATTATGTCTACGAATATCAGGTAATTCCAAACAAAGGAATAGACCTCGTGTACGAAGAAATAAGTGATTTCAGTGATGATGAGAAAACTAAAGTGACCGTAAGAGAGAAGATCAATAATAAATGGGTGGTGAAAAAATCATACAAAAAATAACATAATAAGATATGAAGATACAGAAGGAAATTGATTTTATCCTGGCAGTGGATGCCCTGAAAAATGTACAGAGAAGAAATTATAATGCCGATGACTCCCGAAGGGAAAATACCGCAGAACACTCGTGGCAAATCATTATTCTGGCCCAGATCCTGTTTCCCTACGCCAAAAACCGTGCAGATATTGATCTTTTAAGAGTCATCAGAATGCTTTCCATTCACGATCTTGTAGAAATAGAAGCCGGAGATACCTTCCTTTTTGACGAAAAAGCAATGGTAGGAAAGTTTGAGCGGGAGAAAATTTCAGCACAGAAAATATTCGGAATCCTGGATGAGCCTTTACGGACGGAATTCTTTGAGCTCTGGCTTGAATTCGAGGAAGAGAAAACTCCCGATGCTATTTTTGCCTGCTCTATCGACAGAATTATGCCGTTTATCCTGAATTCGCACACTTCAGGAAAGAGCTGGACAGAAGCCGGAGTTACTGAAATACAAATCAGAAATATGCTGGAAAATGCCATTACACGGGCGTCGGATGAGATGGGAGAGGCGTTTGAAATGCTGTTGAGCAGAAGTCTGGATACGGAGAAGGTAGTGAGATAAAAAAGGTTTCGGGCGGCCGGAGGCCGCCCGAAACCTACAAGATAAAAAATCAATCAAAAAGCAGGTTCATCGAACCTGCTTTTCGAATATATATATTAACAATTATTTCAATGTAAACTTCACTTTCGTTTTAATTGCATCCGAAGAATTTCCGATCTGTGCTTCGAAATCCCCAGGTTCGGCAGTCCATTCGTGTTTATCAGCATCAAAATAGCTGAGTGCTGTTTTATCAATGGTAAAGGTTACTTCCTTCTGCTCACCGGGATTTAGGTACACTTTTTCAAAGCCTTTCAGTTCCTTTGCAGGCCGTGGTACAGAAGATTTAAGATCGCTGATGTAGAGCTGTGCAACTTCAGCACCGGCTTTTTTCCCTGTATTTTTCACACTGACTGTGAAAGTGATGGTATCATTGGCTGAGATCGTAGTTTTATCAGCTTTAGCTTTTCCAAATTCAAAAGTGGTATAGCTCAAACCATGTCCAAAACTGAATAAGGGTTTGATCTTTTTCGTGTCATGCCAGCGGTATCCCACAAAAATACCTTCGTTATACGTAATATTAATAGGATTTTTCTGATCTTTTCCCTTTCCGGCCGCCAGCTCATCTTTCTGTCCGGGATATTCTCCCAACTGATGCGCCGAATTATCCTCAAGCTTTACAGGTAAAGTAAACGGAAGTTTTCCTGATGGATTGGCATCACCGGCCAGAACAGAAGCAATAGAATTTCCGGCTTCCGAACCAAGGTACCACGACTGCAGAACAGATGGAACTTCTTTGATCCATGGCATGGCCACAGCATTCCCGGAAACAAGAACCACGGCAAGATTTTTATTGGCTTTTGCCAGTGCTGCAATCAGATTGTCCTGATTGTAGGGAAGTCCGTAGCTTTTTCTGTCATTTCCTTCACTGTCCTGGAAATCTGATTTATTCAGTCCGCCTACAAAAATAACGTAGTCCGATTTTTTCGCTAATTCAACAGCCTCATTCAGTAATTCATCTGCAGAGCGGTCGTCTTTTAAATTCTGTCCGGATTTTACTCCGTTGTATTCTCCGCCAATGTCACCTACATATCCTCTTGCATACTGTACATCTGCCTGTTTCCCGAATCTCGCTTTAATACCGTCCAGAGGAAGCGTTTCATATTTTACTTTCAAAGATGAGGATCCCCCACCAACAGTCATGATTTTAATGGCATTTTCACCGATAACAGCAATCTTCTTAGCTTTATTCATATCAATCGGAAGAACATTCCCCTGATTTTTCAGCAATACAATTCCTTCCTCTCCAATCTCTTTCGCCACAGCTTTATGCTCCTCGGAAGCAATATTCCCGAAAGGTTTATTTCTGTTCATCGTGGTTTTATAAGCCAGGCGAAGAAGTCTGGTTACTTTGTCGTCCAGTTCCTGTGTTCCCACTTTTCCGGCTTTGATGAGATCTAGATAAGGTTTGGCTAAATAATAATTGTCATAGGCATTTTTTGTTCCGGCAGAAAGACCGTTGGTCCAGCTCCCGAATTCAAGATCCAGACCGTTGTGAATAGCCTGTTCCGTATTGTTGACTGCTCCCCAATCGGAAACCACAACCCCTTTGTAGGCCCATTCTTTTTTGAGAATATCATTTAAAAGGTATTGGTTTTGGCTCGCGTACTGATTTTTATACATGTCATAGGCACCCATGATCGTCCAGGAGTCACCTTCAGTTACAGCGGCTTTAAAAGGCGGAAGATAAATTTCGTAAAGCGCCCTGTCATCCACATTCACATTGCTGGTATGACGGAACATTTCCTGATTATTCAAGGCAAAATGCTTCACAGAAGTGGCAACACCGTTAGATTGTACGCCTTTGATATAAGGAACCACCATTTTTGAGGTCAGATAAGGATCTTCACCCATATATTCGAAATTTCTTCCGTTCAGCGGGGTTCTGTAGATATTCACACCCGGGCCCAGAAGGATATCTTTTTTTCTGTATCGGGCTTCTTCTCCTAAGGCTTTCCCGTAATTCCAGGACATTTTTTTGTTCCAGGTTGCAGAAAGAGCGGTTAGGGCAGGGTAGGCAATGATAGAGTCATTCGTCCATCCGGCCTGGTCCCATTCATCCCACATGACTTCAGGACGTACCCCATGTGGCCCGTCGGTGGTCCAGAATTCAGGAATTCCCAATCTCGGAACACCCGGAGAACTGAACTTGGACTGTGCGTGAAGCATAGCCACCTTTTCCTCAAGGGTCATTCTGGAAAGCGCGTCCTGAATACGCTGCTCCACAGGTTTCGATTCATCTAAATAAACGGGTTGAGTATGATTCTGGGCCATATACGAAGCAGCAATAAAGGTGAATAAACTTACAATGGCGGTTTTCTTTAACATAAAATGCCTTTTTATTGATTAACAACAAAAGTAAGTAAAATTTTTATTATCTCAAATTGAGAAAATAAAAATAATCAATAAAATTTAAGTGGGAAGGTTTGAGGGTTTGAGAATATTAGGGTTAATTGACCATCAATTATCATTCATCATTTATCGATTATCAATTATCAATTATTACTCATTACCCATTACTCATCACTCATGTTCCCCCATCCCTTCACCGCACCACCTTTAAAAATCTCTTTGGCTTTTTTTACCACTTCCTCGGATTGATAAGCTTTTACAAAGTTTTTTACTTTATCTGAATTTTTATTATCATGCCTTGCAACAATAACATTCACATAAGGAGAATCTTTATCTTCACTGAAAACACCTTGTTTATCGGCATCCAATCCCGCCTGTGATGCAAAATTATTATTGATTACTGCAATAGCCACTTCTTTGTCATCCAGCACTCTGGGAAGCTGCGGTGCTTCGATTTCGAGGATTCTCAGCTGTTTCGGGTTTTCTGTAATATCTGTGACTTTGGGAAGCAATCCAATCCCTGCTCTTAATTTTAAAAGTCCGTTTTTCTGAAGCAGCAGGAGAGACCGGCCACCGTTGGTCGGATCATTGGGAATAACAATCGTGTTTCCGTTCTTAAGCTGACTGATATGTCTGATCTTTTTGGAATAGGCAACAATAGGGTAAACAAACGTATTTCCTACCACAGCCAATTTGTAGCCTCTCTGTTTCGCCTGTTCGTTCAGATAGGGAACATGCTGGAAAGCATTGGCTTCAATATCCCCATTGCTTAGAGCTTCATTGGGGACCACGTAATCGTTGAATGGAATGAGCTCTACTTCAAGATTGTATTTTTCCTTTGCTACTTTTTTCGCCGCTTCGGCAATTTCCAGCTCCGGCCCGTAAGTAATTCCTACCACGATATGGTTGGGATCATCTTTTTTTCTTGTACACGCATTAAATATCAGTAGTGCAGCCGTTAAAAGGCTTAGTATTTTTATTTTTTTCATTGGAATTTTTATTTTTTTGAAAAGAACATTAAAGGTGGCTGAGGCACCCGAAGCCACCGGCAGTAGTTTTATTGGCAAAAAGGCTAAAGGGCGAAAGAGCAAAAGGGCTAAAATAATTAAGCAAAACGGCAAATAAGCTAATTTGTAAACTGCAAATAGCAAATTTGCCCTTTCGCCTTTTTGCCATTTAACCCTTTCGCAATAAATCATCGATGATCAAACCTTTTCGCCAATCTGTCCCCTATAAACTGAATGAAGAATACAAGAGCGACCAGCAGTATAAGTACAGCATTCATGATCACGGCATCATAGCCGATGTAGCCGTACTGATATCCTATCTGGCCCAGTCCGCCGGCTCCCAGTGCACCGCCCATTGCAGAATAGCCTACCAGGGTGATCAGGGTGATCGCAGCATTATTGATGAGTGAGGGAAGTGCTTCAGGAAGAAGTACCTTTTGAATGATTTGCAGCGGTGATGCTCCCAGGGCTCTTGCGGTTTCAATCAGGCCATGAGGAATCTCCAGAAGGCTGTTCTCTACCAGTCTTGCGATAAACGGAGCGGCTCCAACACTCAACGGAACCAACGCGGCATTCATTCCGATGGAAGTTCCGATGATGACCCTTGTGAATGGAATCATCCAGACTATTAATATAATAAAAGGAATAGAGCGGAAGATATTAACCAGAATAGAAATAATTCTGTAATAAATTTTATTTTCCAGCAATTGTCCTTTCCTCGTTAAAAATAACAGAATTCCAACCGGAAGCCCCAGAACGAAACCGAAAAAACCGGAAACAAAAGTCATATAAACCGTTTCCCAAAGGCCCTTTCCCAAAAGAGCAATAAACGTATCACTAAGCATATCCTTTAACTGTATTTTGAATTTTATTCTGGTTAAAATAATAGATCGCTTTTTGGTTGTCCTCAGCTTCTCCCTGCAGCTGCAGAAGCAGTTTTCCGAAGTTTGAATCACCGAGGTATTCCACATCTGCTTTCAGAAGTCTGTACGGAATTTTATATTGGTCATAAAGAGTTGACAGCAGTTTTTCAACACTGATATTTTCATTAAGTTCTATTTCAACAAGCGGAAACAAACCTTTTTGCGGTTCTTTCTGCAGTTTTTTGTTAAGTTCCTGAGGTATGGTCATGATATCTGAATTTATAAATTGACGGATCACCGGATTTTCCTTATCCGAAATAATCTCGCTTAATGTTCCTTTTGCGGATAATTTCCCTTTGTCTATAACGGCTACGTGGTTGCAGACGGCTTTTATGACTTCCATTTCGTGGGTAATCAGCAGAATGGTGATTCCAAGTCTTTGATTGATGTCCCTTAACAGCTGCAGGATCGATTGGGTGGTTGCCGGATCCAGCGCGCTTGTGGCTTCGTCGCACAGAAGTAGGTAAGGATCATTGGCGAGGGCCCTTGCAATAGCTACCCTCTGTTTTTGCCCTCCTGAAAGGCTTTTTGGATAATCATTCGCTTTATCTTCCAGCCCGACAATCTTCAGCAGCTCATTGACTTTTTTGCTGATCTCATCTTTATTCACACTGTCCAGCTCCAGGGGAAGGGCAACATTATCGAAAACAGTTCTTGAGGAAAGCAAGTTAAAATGCTGGAAAATCATTCCTATTTTTTTTCGTTCTGCGGCAAGTTGTTTTGCATTGAACCGGGTGAAATCTTTTCCATTGATAATGATCTGGCCTTCATCAGGTCTTTCCAGAAGATTCACCGTGCGGATCAGTGTGCTTTTTCCGGCCCCGGAAAATCCTATGATTCCTACGATATCTCCTTTTTCTATAGTGAGGCTGATCCGATCCAGTGCTTTAAAAGACTGATTTTTTTGATGAAATGTTTTTGAAATGTTTTTGATTTCTATCATTTTGAATGTATAGTTTTAATTTAAATGGGCTGATACGGTCTTACAGTTTTACTGAAAAATCGTCTGAACCTTCTTATTTTTACTTTTGAGCGTTTTGAAAGCCTGAAATATTTCGTTACATTGGTAAGAAGTACTCCTAATAGGATAATCGATAAGCCGTACACCTGACTTCCATTGATGGTTTGTCCGGCAACGATCCATCCGGCGAATACCGTAACGATGGGATTGATATAGGTGTGGGTACTTACGAGTGCTGCCGGTTTTACGGAAAGCAACCATATATAAGATAAATAGGCAACGATTGATCCGAAGAATACTAAGAACAGCACACCGGCCCATGCGGAAGCAGGCACGTTTGAGAATGAAAACCCATGCCACTCACTTCGGAAAGCTGCAATGATAAAAGAGGCAACACCTGCTGTGATCAGCTGTTGGGCAATATTCATAAAGGTGGATTGCGAGGCCGGATTTTTCTTGGAATATAAAGATCCCAGAACCCATGCCACTGAACTTAATGCCAGTACAATGAATGCCGTGATCCTAAGTTTTCCGTTTGCTATGCCATGAACATGTCCGGATACACTTCCGTTTAAGAATAGTATCAGTCCTGCAAAGCCTATTACAAGCCCTATCGGAATAAATTTATCCGAGAAATAATACTTCCAGTTTTTCTTATCAATAGCGATGAACCAGAATGGTCCTGTAGCAATGGCAATGGCAGCTTCAGACGCAGTTACGTATTGTTCACCCCAGGCAACGAGACCTGTTCCTCCGGTAAGAATCAGTATACCGGTGATGGCATTTTTTTTCCAGTTGAGCAAAGAATTTACTTTTTCACCTTTGGCGAGAAGCCATCCGATCATCAGGAGCCCGGCTGCCAGAAATCTGAATCCGGACAGAATGAAAGGCGGAAATCCTTTCAATCCAAATGAAATGGCGAGAAATGTAATTCCCCAGATCACGTAAATGTTGATGAATGCTACCGGCACCAGCCAGCTGTTTTTAGAACTGCTCATTGTGTATATTTTTCTGCATGTTTGTAAAATAAAAAAGGCCCTACAACGTGGTAAGGCCTTTAGGAATATGTTATATAAAGTAAGGTCAGCCACGGGATTTCTCATGCATAGGCATGCAGTTATACATCATCACAGTTTTGATGGTCTGTTTATTTACTGACTGATGTTTAAATCCTTGTTTCATTGTATTTTCTTTTCCTGAATACGGTTGCAAATATAGGGCATATATTTTTATTAGTCCACTAAAAAAGTAGACTTTTTGTATTTTTTTTAATGAATATTTATATTGTGTTGAATTTCAGTTTTTTAAATTTTGTATTTGAACGATTTTTAATATAGCAAAATCGCAAAAAGGCGAATTTGCAAATTAGCTTAATTGCTTAATTGTTTAGTGCAGTTTCGCCTTTTTGCCGTTTCGCCCATTCGCCCTTTCGCCCAAAAATTACCATAGATCATTCTACCATTTTCAGAAAGAACTTACTTTTGAAGTATTAATTGAAAAATCATAACAATGGAAAGAACAGAAATCGTTTTAGGAAAAGTAAGAGGAGAAATACAGCTCTTCTCAGATGAAAACAAAGCCGGGAAAATGGATATTTCCATTATCGGGAAAAAATTAACTGTTTACCATACCGAAGTTAACCCCGAATATGAAGGAAAAGGATTTGCGAAAATACTGCTTGACAGGCTGGTTTCCTATGCCAGGGAAAATGACCTGAAAATCGTACCGCTTTGTCCGTATGTTCATTTGCAGTTCAAACGTCATCCGGATGAGTATAATGATGTCTGGCTGAAAGAGGAAGGTGATTTATAAGTTATAAGTTATAAGTTATGAGTTATGAGTGATTCCGTGACTCAATTTAAATGTGAAATATAAAATTTAATGTAAGATGAGAAGTCTGAAATCTGAAATGTGATATCTTACATCTTACATCTGTTATCTGATAAAAAACTATGCACGAACAACTTCTTTTGATACTGGGACTTTTATTAATCGTTATGATGCTGGTGATGCTGGCACAGCGCATCAGAATTGCTTATCCCATCTTTTTGGTACTGGCAGGACTGGGAATCAGCTTAATTCCAGGGGTTCCGGTTTTAAAGCTGGATCCGGACATTATCTTTCTGATTTTTCTTCCGCCTCTTTTATACGAAGCGGCCTGGTATACTTCATGGAATGATTTCTGGAAATGGAAAAGAACGATCGGTTTGCTGGCCTTTGGATTGGTATTCCTGACCTCTCTGGTAGTGGCTTTTGCTTCACAGGCTTTGATTCCCGGGTTTACACTGGCATTAGGGTTTTTGTTGGGTGGAATTGTTTCTCCGCCGGATGCTGTTGCTGCTACAACGGTTTTAAAAGGCCTGAAAGTCCCGAAACGTACGATTGCCATGCTGGAAGGAGAAAGTCTGATCAACGATGCTTCGTCTTTGATTGTCTTCAGATTCGCCCTGGCGGCTGTTATGACGGGCGTATTTTCTATCCAGGAGGCAACCGGACAGTTTTTTCTGGTCGCAGGAATGGGTGTGGTAATAGGTATTGCCGGAGCCCATATTTTCTACGCCATTCACCGGTTTTTACCAACAACTCCGGCTATTGATGCAGCACTGACCGTGATGACTCCGTATATTTTATTTTTGAGTGCGGAACATTTTCACTTTTCAGGGGTAATGGCCGTGGTAAGCGGTGGATTGTTCATGTCTTTCAGGGCTCATGAGATGTTTAAAACAGGAACTACCAGAATCAATATGACGGGAGTCTGGAATACCCTGATTTTTGTGATGAATGCATTGGTTTTTGTCTTGATAGGGCTGGAACTTCCGGATATTATCAACGGATTAGGGGAAACTTCTGTGATGGAAGGAGTTAAATACGGTTTGATCATTAGTGCAATTGTAATTGTCGTTCGTTTATTATGGATTTACCCGGTAGCCCATATTCCGAGATGGATAAGTAAAAAAGTAAGGCAGGACGCAAGTCCGGGATGGAAAAATCCTTTGATCATAGGCTGGGCAGGCATGCGTGGCGTGGTATCGCTGGCCACAGCGTTGTCTATTCCCGTTATGATGAATGACCAGACAGATTTTCCGATGCGGAACTTAATTATTTTCATCACATTTGTCGTGATCTTTGTAACGCTGGTTTTTCAGGGGTTAACGCTTCCTCTGATTATTAAATTAACCAAAATTGAGGAACTGGATGCTATCTTACCATCTCATGAGCAGCAGGCCGGAATTCAAATCAGGCTGGACAGCCTGGCGGTGAACGTACTGAATGAAAAATATGAATCCAATATAAACAGCAACGGCCTGGTTGAAAACTTTAAAAATACAATTGAAAATGATATCATTCTTCATCAGAACCACCTGAGTTCACTTGAAATGTGCTCGAACAGACAAAGTGATATGAAGGAATATCACGAAATCATGCTCGATATCTTTGCATTGCAGAGAAAGGAATTATTTAAGATGAAACGCGAAAAGCAATTCAGCGATGATGAAATCCGAAAGGCAGAATCACAGCTGGATCTGAATGAACTGCGAATCACAGGAAATAAACATTTGTAATCCGTAAGCTTTAAAATGCCATAAACATTCATGTAAATCTAAAAAGCTAAAACAAAAATGAAAACATTGAATTTTTTAGTGATTGGAAAAAATCAGGAAATAATAGACACCTTAAAACGGATCATCGAAAATAATGAAGGCTGGAAAGCGGAAATTGAAAGTGATGAAAACAAAAGTTATGACCACATAAAAAAACATCCCGTAGATATTGTACTGTTGAGCTCCGGTCTGGAAGAACAGTTTGAAAAAGATATTAAAGTTTTTTGTGAACAGATGGATAAAGACGTAAAAGTCATCGACCATTACGGTGGTGGAAGCGGGCTGCTGAAAAATGAAGTGTACAGTCTTTTCCCTCACCTGAAAGCATAATTGATCCATGTTCGAAAGTATCATCAGGAATATTACCCGGTTTGTACATCTGGATGAAGAAGAAAAGAAAAAGTTTACGGACCTTTTAACCTATGAAAAAGTTCCTAAAAAAACTATTCTACTAAAGGAAGGAGAGGTCTGTAAGTTTGAAGGCTATATTCAGAAAGGATGCCTGCGTATGTACTGCATGGATGATAAAGGAGCTGAGGTAACGGTATTATTTGCGATCGAAGACTGGTGGATCAGTGATATCACTTCATTTCAGGACCAGCATCCTTCAAAACTGAACATCGAAACGCTGGAAGACTCGGAAATTTTCATGCTGAATCCTGAAACAAAAGAAAAATTGCTTCAGGAAATCCCGAAATTTGAAAAGGCTTTCAGAATATTGGTCCAGAGAAATCTACGTACGCTGCAGAACCGTCTGATAGATACCATTTCGAAATCCGCTTCGGACCGGTATCTGGAATTTATAAAAGTTTATCCTACGATCCCCCAAAGGATCCCGCAATATTATATTGCTTCTTATCTGGGCGTTTCAAAAGAGTTTGTAAGTACCATCAGGAAGCGTTTAGGGGCAAAGGGAACGTAATAGGTGAGGTTTCGGGCGGCCGGAGGCCGCCCGAAACCATTACATAATCCTGATCGGCTTCTTGAACTGGTCAATGGCTACAAAAGTGAAATCACCTACAATAGCTCTTTCTCTTTCATAAGAGTACATTTCCTCGGTATAGATTTCCACATTCACCTTCATACTGGTTTTCCCCACATGGGAAACCTTTCCGATCAGCTCTACGATGGTTCCGGCCGGAATAGGTTTTTTAAAATCTATTTTGTCGCTGCTTACGGTTACCACTCTTTTTCTTGCAAATCGGGTGGCGGTGATAAAAGCTACTTCATCCATCAGCTGCATGGCAGTTCCTCCGAAAAGGGTATCGTAATGGTTAGTGGTATTTGGGAAAACCGCTTTAAAAATTCTGGTTTCGGATGCTGCAATTCTTTCTTCTGTAGTCATATTTCATTATTAATTAATGCGAAATGAAATATATTAAAATAACAGAACAATGACAGGAACCATAGGAATTCCTGAAGCAGTCCATCAGATCAATAAACTTCAGATCGCGAAAGTTTTTTGTTTAAAGAAATAGGCAGGTCTCCTGACTTGTAACATCTTTTATCTCCTTCCCGTGCCCTGCACAGTGGACTTGTGATAAAGACTTTGGTTACTTACAGTTGCGCGACAGTCCGTGATTTTCACACGGTTCCCTTTTAATCTGCGTTAAGCAGAACCGGTTTCTGTGATGAATTAGCGTTAAACTTTTTCAGAGGCAAAAATAAGAATATTAAAGGAACAAACAGCAATTATTCCGGATTATTGTAAATGATCTGGCTCATCACCCTTCCTTCCTTGATGGCCCAAAGCGTTACATACCTGTTTTCACCGGAACCATTGATCATATAAAGGTAGATATGATTATCGTCAAGAGCCGTTACCCCAATATTGTTGAAATCCATGGTAGGCTGGAACATATTTTTAATAGCCTCCCTTACAAAGACAGATCCTCTTCCCGGCTGCTGAACCCTGATGGATTTAATTTCTGTCAGTCCTTCAGGAAGCTCATCCTTAATTCCCCATGGTTTTATCTTATCAATCGTAAGGATTTTCCCGTCTGCATCTTTTTCTTTCTTTCTGTAACTGGCGTTGGACGGATAGATATCAATGACTACTTTGGTTCTTTGGGCTGTCGGTACTTTGGGATTGCTGTTATCCGTAAAAATAAGGGATTTCCCGTTCTTGGATTTAGAAGGAGTAAACTGGGGAAGTTGATCAATGAAGGCAATACGTTCTTTATTGACCATTCCTTCCTTTTCAAGATTTTCATACCTTACAAAAGGCTTTTCATCGTCCTGTTTTTCCGGATATTTGATCCAGATCCATTCCGTTTCTCCGGGAGCGGGCTTTACATAAACAAATACATCGCCTTTACGCATTCTGATCTTATCTACGATTTTTCTGTAGTTATCCTTATGGACACGTACGTTGGCGTAGCCTTCCTCCGCTTTTACAACACCGAAAGGAACTTTATTTTGTCCTTTGACAAATGCTAAGGAAAAAAGACTGAAAGCGGATAAGTACAATGCTCTGTTTACGGAAATCATTTCTTGGAATTTTTTGATCCCTCAAATATATAAATTAAATGTTTTTTTGATTAGTAAAATCTCAGTGTATTTAATTAAAGTGATCAATTTCTTCCAAAAGTGCTTTCCAGGACACTAAAATATCTCTTCAATTTATCAAAATCAATTAAAAATTTAATATTTATCAAATAAAATTGAACAATATTTAAATGATTTAAATTATTTTTAGGTCAAAATTAATAATCCAAAAACTATGACCAAAAATCTATTTTTTATGTTCCTCCTTTTTTTGGGAACAGCACAATTTCAGGCTACCAATAAAACAGGAAACAATTTTACGGAGTCAGCCTTTACCATTCCAACCAATCTAACGGTTTCCAATATCACCTATACTTCAGCTGATATCACGTGGGATCCTGTGCCTGGAGCAACCGGTTATTTAGTAAGATGGAGGGCCTCAACATCTTTGGTTTGGACTACCATGAATATTCCTGCAGCAACCACTTCCGTTAATCTTAATAGTCTTACACCCTGCACAGGATATATTCTTGAGGTAATTGATACTGCGTCCGGCGATGTGTCCTTTCCTTTATCCTTCTATACCCATCTCAATTACTGTAAATCCATGTCTACAATGCTCGGTGCACTGTATTTATCGAATGTTACCATAATTCCTTCCGGAGGACTTCCGACAATGGTGAGTGCTTCCAGTGCAACAAACCATACGGATTTCCGTCCGGACTTAACCCGTCGCATACAGCTTGGTCTCGGCTCGGCAGGTAATGTGATTTCGGTACAGCCCAGCTGGTCAGGTACACCGGGAACGGCTTACATAAGAGCATGGATAGATTTTAATGCGAACGAAATTTTTGAAGCTTCGGAAATGATGATTTCTACGGTGGTAGATTCTACCAATCCTAAATCTTTTGTCTTTAATGTTCCTCCTTTGGCCACTATAGCCCAGTGTGGAACAACAATGAGGGTCATGATCAGCCAGGATATGCCTGGTGGTCCGTGCGGTACATTTACCTATGGGGAAGTGGAAGACTATGGGGTAACTTTATTGAATACAAATCTTGCTGTACATGAAACTGCAAAATCCAAAGAATTCAGTGTATATCCTAATCCGGTTTCAGATGTTTTACAGATCTCAGGACTTTCTGAAGAAACGGATTATGAAATTTTCTCTGTTTCAGGACAGAAAACAGGAGAGGGTAGAACAGTAGAAAATAAATTGGATGTCAGCCATCTTACCAAAGGAGTTTATTTTATCCGGTTTAAAAATAAAGAAACTTTAACCCGCCTGAAATTCATCAAAAAATAAAAAAGAAATAGCGCTGAACACATCAGCGCTATTTTTATAAAGTTAAAAGTTGTATAAATTATCTTTTCAACACATCATCAAATCATCACATCGTCAAATCATCGCATCAATCAATCATTAAATCCTCTCCAATTCATCCGCATTAATCGTCGTCTTAAAAGTACCGTAGTTCACCGTTACTTTATTTTTAGAGATTTTCTCAATGGTTCCTACGCTTGTGCTTCCCGGAATACGCACACGCTGGCCTTCTTTCATCCAGACGGCGCGGTCGGTTTTACGTTTTTCTTCCAGCTTTTCATTGGTTTCTGCAATTTTTTCAATCACTTCTTCCTTTTTAAGCTGCTGTGTGATCTTCCTTTTAACGACCTGGAGACGTTTGGACTCATCCTTGTCAGCCCCTATTTTCCTGAATTTTTCCTGTTCCAGAATCTTCACGAAATCCTTCACAACATCCTTTCTGGATTTTCCTTTCACATAACTGTCAATAAAGGCTTCAATTTTATTTCCGAACTGAAGTTTGCGGTGTTCCTCCTCATACAGTTTCTGGAAATTGAAAAGTTTTTGCTGAAGCTGGTCATTCAGCTTCTGGAGATTATCGCGTTTGTCTTCTACAGATTCTTTTCTTTCTGCAAGATCGGTTTTCAGTTTTTCAACCTCAAATTTTTCCTGCTGAAGCTTGACAATCGTTTTATCCAGGTTCACAATATCATGTTCCACTTTCTTTTTGGCCGCATGGATAATAAACCTTGGAATCCTGTTTTTCTCCGCTACTTCAAAGGTAAATGAACTTCCTGCCTGTCCCACTTCCAGCTTATACATCGGTTCCAGCGTCTCCTCATCAAAGAGCATCGCAGCGTTTTCCGCATGGGGAAGCTGTTCTATCACCAGTTTTATATTCGTATAGTGCGTAGTGATGATCGCAAAACTCTTTTTATCATAGAAATACTCCATGAAACTCTCAGCCAGCGCACCACCCAGCTCAGGATCAGATCCCGTTCCGAATTCATCAATCAGTAAAAGCGTTTGACCATCTGCCTCACGAATGATTCCGGCCATTTTCTTAAGCCTTGATGAATACGTGGAAAGATGATTTTCGATAGACTGGTTATCCCCAATATCCGTCATGATCTTTTCAAAAAAGAACATTTCAGATCTTGGATGTACAGGCACCAGAATTCCGCTCTGGATCATCAGCTGAAGCAAGCCCACCGTTTTCAGAGTGATGGATTTTCCTCCCGCATTCGGTCCCGAAATACAGATGATCCTGTTCTGATCCGTCAATGACAGGGTCTGCGGGAAAATAGTTTTGTTTTCCGCTTTATTTCTCAGCCACAGCAAAGGATGGAAAGCGTCTTTCAGCTTTAATGTTCTGTGGCGGTTGATCTTGGGAAGAATACCGTTCACCAGCTCTGCAAACTTCGCCTTCGCTCTCGTAAGGTCAAGGTCAAAAATATAAACCTGATACCTCCAGAGCTGAGGTTGGAATTCCGCCAGTTCCGCCGTAAGCTTTCTGAGGATTTTGTCAATTTCTTTTTTCTCTTCCTCTTCATTTTCGCGCAGCTTGAAATAATGCTTTACCACACTGTCCGGTTGAATATAAGTGATAGAACCTGTTTTTGAAATTCCTAAAACTCTTCCTGCCACTCTTTTCTTGAACCCGGATTTTACTGCTAAAACCCTCATGTCTTCAATAATAGTTTCCCGGATATCATCCAGAAAGTCACTTTGCCCGTAATTAAACAGAGCACGGTTGAAATTTTCCTGGATGGCTTTTTTCGCATGCTGAATTTCAGTTCTGAGCTCCTTTAAAGCAGGGGAGGCGTCACTTTTTACTTCCCCGAAACGGTTAAAGACCTTATCTACTTTGTCAATAATTTCCTTTCTGAACTCCAGTTCAGAAACATCTCCGATCAGATTTGGGAAAGTATCCGGCATGGTTGGGAAAAACTTCTGAAGTTTTCCTATCTGTTCCGTTAAAGTTTTTATTTTGATGAAAGCACTGTTTTCCAGACGGTAATTCTCAATCAGCATCAATTTCAGCTCACTTTCGATATCTTCGTATTCATCGAACGGAATTGCATTTGAACTCTCAAAACTCGAAAGATATTCCGACGTTTTTTTCAGTGAAAGTTCCGCCTCGTCAATTTCCATGGGACGAAGTTGAAGAATTTTTTCTCTCGTTTTCGGAGAATACGCAAATGGAGAGATTTCCGCGAGCAATTGCGGAAACTCTAATTCGTTTAAATCTTCTTTATTTATATACACACTGCAAATTTAGTGAGAAAATGTGATTATTATGTATATTTGAGGTATTTACAAAATTTTCACCCCGAAATATTCTAAAATTAGATGGAAAGGATTGATAGGAAAATTTATAATTCAGAAAAATTATTTACAGTAAATAGTGAAATAATTGATTGGAACTTAGAAAAGCGCCATGGTATGCAGAAATGGAGAGCACACGATCGCTATGGTTTCATTGAACTGAATCTTTATGAGTTAGAAAACTATAAAAATGAAATAAATAAAGGATTTCCGTCTGATTACTGTTCAAATATTGATTGGAAAGTAGATGAAAATATATTTCCAAAAGAACTTTACCATCTTCATCTGGAAGAAATAAAAGATTATGCTGATTTTATTGCTTCTTATATTTCGGCACTCAAAGGGAGACATTTAAATTTTATTTTTGAAATTACTTTTGCAGGTTTTCACATTATAGACAGTTTCCGGAAAAATACTTATGGAAGGGCTTTAATTGAGGCTGTCATAAGCTGTTTTAATCAGGAAAGCTACAATGCAGGGAAATCCTATAAAGAAAAATACCATTCACCTGAGGAAATAGAATATCAAATGTCACATTATAAAAATGATTAAAACCGAACGCTTAATTTTACGTCACATCCATGAAACCGATGTGGAGGACATTCTGAGAATCCGGAGTAACGAAGTGATCAATCAATTCGTGAAAAGAAATTCTCCGAAAAACAATTATGATGCGCTTCAGTTTATTTTAACCATCAAAAAAAGAACGCAGAACAATCAGACCATTTATCTGGGAATTGCTTCTAAAGACCAGCCCAATATCATTGGAACCATTTGCCTATGGAACTTTTCTGAAGACCGGAAAACGGCTGAGGTGGGCTATGAGCTTTTACCCGAATACCACAGAAAAGGAATCATGTCTGAAGCCTTAAAAGCGGTTCTGGATTTTGGTTTCAATGAACTTCAGTTGGGGGAAATTGTGGCGATTACCCATAAGCTTAATGAAAACTCAAAAAATCTTCTGTTGAAGCATCATTTTGTTTTGGAAGAGGGAAAAGAGGATGAAGGTTTTCCGGATAATATTATTTTCAGCTTAAAGAACGGTAAATGATTTTATATTTTGAGAGGGGTAACTCAATCCACTTTTTCTTTTGTGATATGAGAAACGAAATAAAATCACTGACCGGACTTCGCGGAATTGTGGCATTGTGGGTTACTTTTTTTCATTTTTTCTATTTTAAAACCTATTGGATCCAGTCCGTTGTGGGGAAGGGATATGTGGCTGTGGATATTTTTTTCGTCCTCAGCGCTTTTCTACTGACGGTTTCTTATTCAGGTAAATTTAAAAATCTAAACACGGAAGGGGTTCAGAGATTTTATAAAAAAAGAATCAACAGGATTTACCCCGTGTATTTCTTTTCTGTGGTTTTTATCAGTGTGTTTATTGCAGAAAACCTTTCCCTGTCTGAATTTTTGATCAATGCCGGACTATTACAATGCTTTTTTAATCCCAACTATTCGCTGAATGAAGTGTATTGGTCACTGAGTACCGAATGGATTTGCTATCTGATCTTCCCTTTCCTGCTCTGGTTGATTCTTAAATACAAAATAAACGGCTGGATCTTGATTATTTCAGGCCTGGCGATACGGCTGATTTCCCCCCTATCTGCCGGATATGTACTGGGATCATGCTACGGTTACAGGAAACAGATCCACACAGTATCTGGACATCGTTTTCGGGGTAAATTCTCTGATACGGACTGTCTCCTGCTATCTTCTTGGGATGGGTATTGCTTTCCTACCGGAAATAAAAATTCGGAAAAATAATCTTTTTGTTTATGCTGTGGTGATCTTATTTTTTCTGCTGATGTACACCGGAAGGGGAGTTTTCTTTGTGCCGCTTTTATCCGCACTGATTATCAAACATCTGTATTCAGAAAAGAAAAGTCTCATAAAAATGTTCCTGGAAACCAAAGCGGTTTATTTCTTAGGAAATATTTCGTATTCATTGTATATCATTCATTATATCGTGAAGAGGCAGAAAATGACCATCGTGGATTCTTATTATCTCAATAATTTTTTACTGATTGGTTTTTCAATCCTGCTGTCTTATTTCTCCTACATACTTATTGAAAAGAAGGTTAAAATATTTAAAGCATAATCTGGTCTCACATTTCAATTGTCTCACATTTCCGTCGCCAAATAAGCACTCATCAGATTTGGTGTTGAAGGAATAAAAGAATATTTTTGTAATAAAGTGTCCGGCATTCCTGCAATGCATTGTCACATTATCATATCTTCAAATTATCAAATTAGCCCAATGACCTGGACAGAAGTTTTAGCCCCGATAAAAAATACTCCCTATTTTACGACCCTTTGGGAAAAAGTAAAACAGGAATATGCAGCAACCAAAGTTTTTCCTCCCAAAAATCAAATATTCAGGGCATTGGAAATTACCCCTTTTGATGAGGTTGAGGTCGTGATTATCGGTCAGGATCCCTACCATAATGATTATCAGGCTAATGGTTTGTGTTTTTCCGTTTCGGAGCAAGTGGCGGCACCGCCTTCGCTTAAAAATATTTTTACAGAACTTAAAGATGATCTGGGTATTGAAAGAATATCCAAAGAGCTGGATGACTGGGGAAAGCAGGGTGTTCTGCTGCTGAATGCAACGTTAACGGTCCGTGCCCATTCTCCCAACTCGCATAAAGACTTAGGCTGGGAAAAATTCACAGATTTTATCATTAAGGAAATTTCGGATCAAAAAGAAAATGTGGTCTTCGTTCTTTGGGGAGCTTTTGCCCAGAAAAAAGCCGAACTTATTAATCCGGCCAAGCATTTTATCTTAAAATCGGCGCACCCGTCACCGTTTTCTGTTTACAGAGGTTTTTATGGAAGCAAGCCTTTCTCAAAGATCAATGAATACCTGATCTCCAAAGGAAAGAAACCTATTTCCTGGTAGAACCGGAGGCTTCGGAGCCTTCTTTTGTCAGCTTAATTCCGATCCTGTATTTGCCTTCCAGCGCTTTGACCCCGCCTTCAGATGTAGGAAAAGGGGTTACTTCCTGCAGGGAAATGATATATCCGTTGTACACTGCTGACTGATGATAATTCCTGCCGGCGTTCTCAGTGGTAGCCAGTTTTAGGACCATAGGCCTGGAATACGTTCCCATCACTTCTACCTGAGCTACGGCAACGCCTGCCCAGATGCAGTTAACGCCTTCAGGACAGCGGCTGTCCTCCGAAATCTCTTTAAAAGTGACATTCATTTCATATTTCGTCAGAAATTTGTTCTCACCCAGGTTAAAGTAAATGATTTCTTCCTTTGAAGGTTTCGTAGCTTTCGTATTGGTAGTGGTTCCGGCGCCAGGTTCTGGCGCTTTCGCTTTCTTTTGAGCATTGCATCCCGCTAAGGTCAGCATGCCAAGACTGAATATGATGGCTTTATGGAACATAATTTTCTGTTTTTAATGTTTGTTATGAACTTGATCACAGCTCAGCCGGATACTGGCTTCCATTCTTCCTCTTCCAGCTTCCGGCCTAAATAATGTTAAGCATATCTAAAACTACTACCAAAAACATTGCCACACCCACCACAAGACTGAACCCGGTTCCGTAAATAAAACCGATAAATGCCCCTTTGGTAGATCTCAGGGCCTTATTCATATCCTTGCTGTCATGAAGCAGCTCGCCTATAAATACCCCTGCAAACATCCCGATCAGAAATCCCAGCGGAATAGGAATGAAAATTCCAACAATGGTTCCAATGACCGAACCTATGCTTCCCCAGCGCGTGCCTCCGTATTTCCTGTTGGTTTTGGCCGGAATTACATAACTGAGCACCGCAGAAGCGGCTGTAAGGATACCAAATGCCCAGATATAGATCATCGGCAGATCCGCATCAGTCCCGAATTTATAGATCAGAAGGCCGCAGATGCTGAGCACAAGTCCCGGAAGAACCGGTAAAAATGTTCCCAATATTCCAAGAAACAATAAAATAAGACAGAGAATATTAATTAAGGTTGTATCCATTCTTTAAAATTATCAATGCAAGATAGGAAAAAACAAGATGAGGAAGGTAGCTTTCAAAATTTGGGATGAAAATTGATGGGGAAATACTAACATCATCCCTCTTAATTTTATAAATTTGCTGTAATGAAAGACGAGATACAAGACACTAAAAGCTTTTTACAGGAAATAAGTGACCAGCTTTATATCTACATCAGCCAGGTGACGCCCGGCGGCATGGATTGGGTGGTTCATATTATTGTGAAACTGGCCCTGCTTTGTGCGGTATTTTTAGTGGTAGATTTTCTCTTCAAATTCGCGATCAATTTTGTATTCAGGTTTTTTCGGAATGACGAAAAATTTCCGGTCATAAGATCCATTTACCAATCGAAGATCACCAATTCCGTGGCTCACTTTTCCGCCCTTTTAGTGGTAGGAGCCATTCATCCGTCTATATTTCCGGCTACAGCGCTGCCCAAAACCAACGTTTTTATCAATAGATCCATTAATTTAGGGCTGGTGCTTATTCTTGCCGGTATGCTCTACAGGTCACTGACAGGTTTCAGAAATTATTTTACCATTAAGCAGGATTTCTATAAAATCATGGCCCTCAATGCCATTTCCGAAACCGTAAAGATCCTGGGGATTTTTATTTTTTCGGTGGTAGGGATCTGTGTCGTATTCGGGATTAAAGGAACAACGATCGTAGGAAGTCTTGGGGCCATTACCGCTGTTCTGGTACTCGTTTTCAGGGACACTATTTTAGGTTTTGTCACCGGAATCCATGTGGCCACTTCCAAAAACCTTAAAGTGGGAGACTGGGTAAGCATCCCGAAATACAGCATTGAAGGGAATATCACGGATATCAGCCTTTTGACGACGAAAATTACGAATTTTGATAAAACCGTTTCAACAATTCCTACTTATGACCTGTTAACGACAGAGATCAAAAACCTTCAGGTGATGTCTGAATCCAATACCAGAAGAATCAAGAAATCGGTTTATTTCAATATCAATTCCTTTAAATTTTTAAATGAAGAAGATATTGAACGGTTAAAAGAAATCAACCTGATCTCAGATTATCTGGAAGAAAAAACTCAGGAGATTGAAAAAGAAAAACTAAACCTGGAGCACAAAGATAAAACCATCAACGGAAGACAGCTGACCAATATCGGGGTTTTCAGGTATTATGTCCAGAAATATATAGAAAATGATCCGGACATTGATCAAAATGGGGCCAAAATGGTGCGCCAGCTGGATATTACACCGCAGGGGCTGCCCCTTGAAGTGTACTGTTTCGCCAATGATTCCAAATGGGAACATTTCGAACAGATCCAGGCTGATATTTTTGACCACCTGCTTGTTGCCTCAAAGGAATTTGACCTTCAGGTGATGCAGGTGAGTGTTAAGGTCTGATGGAAGCAAGAAGCAAGAAGAGGGAAGATAATGGAGTTTCCACTATTTCTACTTCTCTTCTAAAATTAATTTAATTATGATCATGATTGTGGCAAGAAAAGAATGGTACACGCTGAATTACTTCCAGCCTCTATCTTCCTCCTTCCATCTTTTATGATCTAACATCTCAATAAAAATGACAAAGCTAAGCGTAAACATTAATAAAATTGCGACATTAAGAAATGCCAGGGGAGGCGAAACGCCAAGCGTAACGGAAGCAGCAGTGAAGATTCAGGAGTTCGGAGGGCAGGGAATCACTATTCATCCACGGCCGGACGAAAGGCATATCACCAGAAAAGATGTCTACGATCTGAAACCGCTTGTAACCACAGAATTCAATATTGAAGGAAATCCGCACCGCTCTTTTATCGATATGGTTCTGGAAGTAAAGCCGGAGCAGGTAACGCTGGTTCCCGATGCAGATGATGCCATTACTTCCAATGCGGGCTGGGATACCAAAAAGCATCTGGACTTTCTGACGGAGATTATCACAGAATTCAAAAATGCAGGAATCCGTACTTCCATCTTTCTTGATCCACTGCCGGAACTGGTAGGGCATGCCGCCAAAACGGGTGCCGACAGAATTGAGCTGTATACGGAAGCCTACGCAAAAAATTATCTTACCAACAAAGAACAGGCGATAAAACCTTATTATGATACGGCACTTGCTGCTACAGAATTTGGGCTAGGGATCAATGCCGGACATGATCTGAGCCTTGACAATTTAAAATATTTCGCAGACAACATTCCGAATCTTCTGGAAGTTTCCATAGGGCACGCTTTGGTTTCTGAAGCACTTTATATGGGACTTGAAAATACGGTTCAGGCGTATCTGAAGAGACTGGCCAAATGGTAAATAAGAAGTTAGAAATTAGAAGCTAGAAGTTAGTGACAAAGGTTTTATCAAGATTTACCCCTAAACTTTAATTTCAGGTCAATGTATATAGAAACCTAAAACTTCTGCATCCCAATTCTAATTTCTAACTTCTAGCTTCTAATTTCTAAATTAAAAAAAATGGACATCTTAAACTCAAAAATATTTGGCGAAAATCTTACGGTAACGCCGCTTCTTGTATTTCACGGACTTTTTGGAATGCTCGATAACTGGGGAAGCTTCGGGAAAGATCTGGGAGAATATCTTCCGGTACACCTGATTGATCTTAGAAACCACGGAAGGAGTTTTCATTCGGAAAGCATGTCCCACGATGATCTGGCAGATGATATTGCCAACTATATGGATCATTACGGGATTCAGAAAGCACATGTCTTAGGCCACTCCCTGGGTGGAAAGGCTGTAATGCAGTTTGCCCTGAAATATCCGGAAAAAGTAGAAAAGCTTATTGTGGTGGATATTTCTCCAAAAGCTTATCCTCCGCATCACCAGGGAATTATAAAAGCCCTTGAAACCGTGGATTTCAATACCGTGGGTTCAAGAGGAGAAGTAGAAACAGTCTTGAGCCAGTATATTCCTGAAAAATCTACGATCCAGTTTCTGGCGAAGAATTTATACTGGGACGACAACAAGAAATTAAATTGGAGGTTTAATCTTAAAACTTTATCGGAAAAATATAATGAATTTGTTTCGAATGCCATAAAATTTGGTGTGTTTGAAGGTGAGTCTTTATTTATTGCCGGTGAAAAATCAAATTATATCCTTCCTCAGGATGAATACGGCATTAAGCAGCAGTTTCCAAAAGCTAAAATAGTAACAGTAAAAAATGCAGGACACTGGGTTCAGGCTGAAAATCCTGTAGATTTCGCGAATGTAGTCAAGGAATTTTTAAATATTGGTTAATTTAATTCTGTTTTTAAATTGATTTAGTTAAAATTTTCTTAAAATAAGCTAGTATATCCCCACGTGTTGAAATTTTTTGTACTTTAGTTTTACATAAAAACTAAATATATTAACTTATGGAAAAGAAAAATTCAAAAAAGCCATTCTTTGCTTCGTTTTTGGAGAAACAAATTAATGATCCTGAGAAAATTCAAGGAGGTGGGATTACTACACCTACCACTGATGTGCTTACTGTACCTCAGAGAGACGTGGTAACTACTTCGCCGTTTCTTGATAATGCAACCTCTCAGTTGAGAGATCAGGTCGTGACGATGAAATATCCGTCTGACAGTGATGAATCAGGAGAATTGGAAGTCCTGTAATCACGTTGCAGAGAACAAAAACTAATCAAACTTAATAGCTATGACAGACCAGAATTCAAAAAAGAAGCCGTTTTTTGCTTCATTCCTGGAAAAACAAATCCAGGATCCTGAGAAAGTTCAGGGAGGTGGGCCTATCACTACTCCGGATACCGATATCATTACAGCGCCTTCAATAGACAATGTCACAAGACCTGTTTTTGATAACGTAACAACACCAAGCAAGGATCTTTTGGTTACCATGAAGTATCCTTCTGACGGTGATGAATCTGTACTATAAATTTCCAGAAAGGAAATAATCATATTCAAATCAAAACTAAATTATTATGAAAGACAAAAATTCAAAAAAGAAGCCGTTTTTTGCGTCATTCCTTGAAAAGCAGCTTAAAGATCCTGAAACTGTTAAAGGAGGAGATAGCGGAATCATCACGATCCCTGAAAGAGATGTAATTACCAAACCATCTATTGATGTGGTAACTTCTCCTAAGGACGATATGATGCACACTCTGAAATATCCATCTGACGGTGACGATGATGCGCCAACAGTACCGCTTTAATAGATAAATATTAAACTGTATTAATACAATCATACGAAAGGAAACTTACCATTAAGTTTCCTTTTTTAATAAAAAACGGCAAATGATTCTCTGCATTACCCACTCTAAGGATTTTTATAATATTGATCTCTTTTTTGAATACCTTACCTCTAAGAATATTCCTTATTTCAGACTGAATTCTGACCGGATGAACCACCTTCAGAAAATCAGCGTTACGGAAGATTCATTTGAACTCACGGATGAATCGGGAAACACCGTTCATTCAAAAGATATCAAAGCAGTATGGCACAGAAAGGCCTGGGGAATAAGCGTTCCCGAAGAACTGGATGATGATTATAAAAAAATATTTCTGAATGGCTACGGGAATCTGCGCTACAACCTGATCACTGTTTTAGAAGATATTCCATGGATCAATCCTTTTGAAAATGAACGGAAGATTGATGGAAGCAAAATGCTTCAGCTTAAAATAGCCGAAAAAAATAATTTGATCATTCCAAAAACCATTTTTTCCAACGACGAAGAAAAGATTATTTCCTTTTTTCATGAGTTCTGCAACGGAAAAGCAGTGGCCAAACTTCACAGCCTTACCGCAAAAACCATGAGTGGAGAAAATCTGATCTCCACCATGATCATTGAAGAAGAAACCTTAGAGCATATTTCTGATATTGCCTACTGTCCCATGATTTTCCAGCCTTATATCGATAAAGCATATGAATTAAGAATCGTGTATATTGCCGGAGAGTTTTTTACCGGGATGATCAATAACAGTGAGAACGCAGACTGGCGCCTGGCTCAGGGAGATTATGCATGGTCTGCCTATGAGCTTCCGGAAAATGTAAAAGCAGGTCTTTCATCCATGATGGAGGAAATGGGGCTTTACATCGGAGCTATAGATATGATCAAAGGAAAAGACGGAGCCTATTACTTCCTGGAAGTAAATCCGCAGGGAGAATGGGGAATGCTGCAGAAAGAACTGGGCTTTCCCATAGCAGAAAAAATTGCCGATAACCTAATAAAAAGAATCAATAACCCATGAATAAAATACTAATTATTACCCATACTCAGGATAACTTTTCAATCGAAAAAGTCACGGAATACATTGAGAAAAACGGCTGCGAGGTCATACGTTTCGATGTAGATCTGTATCCCATAGAAAACAAACTGTCCACTGTTTTCCAGGATGGAGAATGGATCAGCATTCTTGAGACCAAGGACGCAAAATTCCGTCTGGATGATATTGCTGCCGTTTGGTACAGAAGAGCCTACAATATAGGAAACGGAGTGAAAGAAGAAATGGACACCAAATTCTATGGTGCAGCCATGGGAGAGATCCGCAATACCCTTTTCGGATTTATAGAATCTGTAGATGCTTATGCACTTGGAAAACCAGGAATTTACAGAAGACTTGACAGTAAAGAAGAGCAGCTTAAAATTGCCGTTAAATTAGGATTGAAAATTCCTGAAACCTGCCTTACCAACAATCCTGAGGAAGCAAGACAGTTCATTCTAAAACATCAGAATGTAGTTGCAAAAATGCAGACCGGTTTTGCTATTTATGAAGACGGGGTGGAAAGCGTGGTCTTTACCAACGTTGTGAACGAAGACAAGCTGTCAGAGCTGGATTCCCTGGTATACTGCCCGATGCAGTTTCAGAAAAAGATCGAGAAGAAAAAAGAGCTTCGTGTGACCATTGTAGGACAGGATGTCTATGCTTTTGAAATAGATTCCCAGCAGTCTGAAGATGCAAAAGTGGACTGGAGAAAAGACGGTGTGAACCTGCTTACCAAATGGGTCAGAACGGAACTGCCTGCAGATGTTGAAGCCAAACTTCTTGAACTATTGGATGTTTACAATGTAGATTACGGAGCTATAGATATCATTGTTTCCCCGGAAGATGAGTACTATTTTATTGAGATCAACGCCGCAGGAGAATTCTTCTGGCTTGATAATTTAACTGAAGAAAACCTGATCTCCAAAAGCATTGCGGACGTTCTCTGCGACAAAGCTCCAAGAAGAAACAATACGGTGATGGCTTAATAAAGTCAGACTGATTATATTACAAAAGTCATAAAAGTTTTTTGCAGTACTGACGTATTGAAAAGAGAAACTTTTATGGCTTTTGTGCCTTTAATTTGAACCACTTATTTAAAACCATTAGATTAATTTAAGTTTTTAAGAATATTAAGTTCGAGCTTCGCTTTAAGTTGCATGGCTTAAAAAATCTTTAGATTTTTCCTTAATTATTCTTATCTTCTTCATTAATCTTAATGTTTCAAAATTATTCTCACGCTGATTGAGCTGATCAGGCAGAGATTGTTTTAAAAAACGAATAAAATCAAAGATTTTCAAAAAACTTAAGTGAACTTTTGATAACTGAAAATAACTTAAGTGTTTGAAAAAAAACTTTGCTCCTTTTGTGGTTAAAATCATTCGTCAGCTCTCCCATTTCACCAAAATGATAATATTGGTTAAATTAAGTGGAATTCTGCTTTAAAAATCGCAAATTTGCATAAGCAGTTTTTCATCCCGTCTTTACAGAAAATGAAGAATTGCCGGATCGGAAATATTATCCTATTTTAGTCAGCAATCAAGTAAATAATTAATGATTTTTGTAACGGGTGCAACCGGAATCCTGGGAAGAGTGATCGTTCTGGAGCTTTTAAAACAAGGCAAAAACGTGCGTGCTTCCAAAAGACCGGGCAGCAATTTAAACGATGTAAGGCATTCTTACGGTTTCTATACAGAGAATCCTGATGATTTTTTTAATAAAATTGAATGGGTAGATGTAGATTTTGACGATATCAGCTCTTTACAGGATGCTTTAACGGGGATAGAAGAAGTCTATCACTGTGCCGCAAAAGTAAGTTTCCATCCTCATGATGAAAAAGAAATGTACCGTACCAATGTAAAAGGAACGGAAAATCTGCTGTTTGCGTGTGAAGGTTCACAGGTGAAAAAATTTCTTCATGTGAGTACCATTGCAGTTCTTGATATTTTTAATGAAAAGGGGGAACTGGATGAAAATTCTGAATTTAATCCCAAAGAAGAGCATTCGGCTTACGCTATTTCCAAGCACCTTGCTGAAATGGAAGTCTGGAGGGCTTCTGCAGAAGGATTGAATACCATTATTGTCAATCCAGGAATGATCATCGGGAGTGGAAACTGGGGTCAGAGCAGCGGAGATATCTTTCCGACATTTGAAAAGACCGGTTTCACTTTTTCCGGTGGGACCAGTTATGTGGATGTAAGGGATGCCGCTAAAATTTCTATTGAGCTGATGGATAAAAATGTTTTCGGGGAACGGTTTATCCTTATTTCCGAAAATAAAAGATATGCGGAGCTTGGAAAACAGATCAGGTCGCAGCTGGGTTTAAAAGAGGCAAAAATTCTCAGTAAATTTCAGCTGAATCTCGGAAGAATAGCCAATTTCCTTTTCGGCTGGTTGGTTCCGAAACTGAGATTGATTACAAAATCCAATATAGAATCCATTTCATCGCTCAACACCATTTCCAATCAGAAAATTAAACAAAAAATTGATTATCAGTTTATTCCTGTAAAGGAAAGCATTGATTTTCATCTTACAAACTATATTAACGACAAAAAGCTGAATTCATGAATCTTGCTGCAGCAATAATCCTTAAAAATGTTGAAAAACATCCCCTTAAATCAGCTATAGGCTTCAAAAAGAAAGATGAGGCGTGGAAAGAGCTGAGCTGGAAAAAGCTGGGTGAGATTGTTTTTAAAACAGCCAATGCACTGAAAGAAGCAGGAATTCAGGAACATGATAAAGTAGCCATTTATTCAGATAATTCTTCCGAATGGATGATCTTTGATCTCGCTTCCATGGCGATTGGTGCGGTTACCGTTCCCATTTATTCTACAAACAATGCGGAACAGGCAGAATATATCTTTAGCGATTCATCTGCAAAAGCCGTTCTGGTAGGAAGTCAGGAGCAGTATGATGCCTGTCTTGGAATTTTACAGAAGGAGGGAAGTACATTGGAAACTATTATTGTTTCTAAAAAATCGGTTTGGATTAAGAAAGAATTCAACAGTTTTTATCTTGAAGATTTCATTGCAAAATCCTCCTCTAAACTGGAAATCTGTCCTAAAGAAAATGATGATACCGCTACTTTGATCTATACGTCCGGGACTACCGGAACGCCGAAAGGGGTAATGCTTACCCACGGAAATTTTATCAAAGCTTTTGATTCCCATTTTGAATTTTTTAAATTTAAGAACTTTGAAGAAGAACTGTCACTGGCATTCCTGCCTCTGACCCACGTTTTTGAAAGAAGTTGGAGCCTGCTTTGTCTCTACGGAGGCGCAAGGGTATATTTCCTGGAAGATCCTAAAAATATAGCAAAAGCCCTGGAAGACGTAAAACCAAACATGATGTGTGCAGTTCCGAGGTTTTTTCAGAAAGTATATGCCGGAGTTTTAGAAAAGGCCGGTGAAGGTTCATCCCTGAAGAAAAAGATCTTCAATTGGGCGCTGGCGACGGGTTGGCAGACGGCAGAGCTGAGGAGAAATGAAAAATCAATTCCTTTTGGATTAAAGCTGAAAGAATCCGTTGCTGATATGCTGGTTTTCAGCAAAATTAAAGAAAAAATGGGTGGGAGACTGTGGTTCCTGCCTTGTGGCGGAGCATCCCTGTCCCCGGAAGTCACAAAATTCTTTGACTCAGTTGGCATTCATATCACGGTAGGTTATGGGCTTACGGAAACAACGGCCACACTTACGCTGTTCCCGTTAACTCACTTTGAACACGGAACCAGCGGAAAACCTCTGCCGGGTGTGGAGATCCGTATCGGTGAAAACGATGAGATCCAGGCAAAAGGAAATGGCATCATGAAAGGCTACTACAATAAACCGGAAGAAACACAGAAGGTTTTTACAGAAGACGGATGGTTTAAAACCGGAGATGCCGGAAAATTTGATGATAAAGGAAACCTGATCATTACGGACAGGATCAAAGATCTGATGAAAACTTCGAACGGGAAGTATGTAGCACCGCAGCAAATTGAGAATCTGCTTACCAATAATAACTTCATCCAGCAGATCATGCTGGTGGCGGAGGGAAGACAATTTGTTTCTGCCCTTATTGTTCCCAATTTTGAGTTTCTGAAGGATTTTATGAAGAAGAACAATATTCCTTTTACCAATTGGGAAGAAGCTGTAAAAGATGAAAAAATCGTTACTTTTTATAAAGAAAAGATTAAAGAGCTTCAGGTTCATCTGGCAGACTTTGAAAAAGTGAAAAAGTTCACATTAATGCCTGCTGAATTCGATATCAATACCGGAGAGATCACGCCCACACTGAAGGTTAAGAGAAATGTGGTACTTAAAAAGTATGCGGATATTATCGAGAAAATGTATTAAAAATAAAGCTTGCCAACTATAAAAGACACAGTTTTTTTATTGAAACACTTTAGAACACTTAAGTTGGAGAAGTTTTAATGTTTTGAAAATAAAAAGCTCAGGTACGATGAAAGTTACAGACTTTTGGAAACTTAAGTGGTCTTGGATAGGCAGTTTTATTTTAACTTAAAAATAACTAAAGTGTTAGAATTCTTTTACACCTTCTTGGTTAAAAGATCTATTATTTTAAATCAGATTTATGACAACACAAGAATTTCTGGGAAAACAAAATTTTACAATATCAAATCAGACGGTTTCAGAAAGCTGTCCATCCAATATTGCCCTGATTAAATATTGGGGAAAATATGCAGATCAGATCCCGGCTAATCCCAGCATCAGCTATACTTTGAATCATTGCAAAACCAATACCTCTATTGAGTTTGTTGCAGAAGAAGCTTTCTCTGTACAGACTTTCCTGGCAGGAAATGAAGAAGTGAAATTTGCTGAAAAAATAGAAAAGTATTTTAAAAATATCGAGCAGTATCTCCCATGGATTTTGAAAGGGAAGTATATCATCAAAACAGAAAATACTTTTCCACACAGTTCGGGAATTGCGAGTTCTGCTTCAGGATTTGGAGCTGTCGCTAAATGCCTGATGAAGCTGGATGAAACATTTTCAGAGAAGTCATCTGAAGAAGAATCATTAAGAAAAGCATCATTTTTAGCAAGATTGGGAAGCGGAAGCGCCTGCAGAAGCTTATACAACGGACTTATTGTATGGGGAACATCAGATGTGGTAGAAGGAAGCTCAGATCTGTTTGCGGTGCCCTATCCGGATGCTGAAATTCATGGAATATTTAAAAACTTCAACGACTGGGTGCTGCTGATCCACGAAGGACAGAAAAGTGTTTCCTCAACCGTAGGACACGGTCTGATGAAGACCAATCCGTATGCTGAGAGAAGATTTCAGGAAGCAAGAGAAAATTTTGTCCCGATGAAGGAAATCCTGAAAACGGGAAACATGGAAGAATTTATCAGGCTGGTAGAGCATGAAGCACTTACCCTCCACGCCATGATGATGATGAGTGAGCCTGCTTTTATCCTGATGAAAACCGGAACGCTGGAAGTGATCAATAAAATCTGGGATTTCCGCCGGGAAACCGGACTTCCGCTATTCTTTACATTAGATGCGGGAGCTAATGTTCACCTGTTGTTCCCGAATGACGGATCCGAAGATCAGATCAAAATATTTATAGAAGCCGAATTACTGCAACACACCCAGAAAAATGGAGTCGTGAAAGATGTAATGAAGTTCTAAAACAATAAACTTACAAATCTGCCTGATCTGCTGAATCTGCGTGATTTTTTTGCTCGCAGATTCAGCAGATCAGGCAGATCTTTTATAATAAGCGTAAAGAATAATTTCTTGTAAAAAAGCAGGAGAGGGTTTAAAATATTTGCCCTTAAAACCTCCGCTTCATCGAATCAATGCCAATTGATTCTCCCTTTGCACTCTTAAAATAAAACGCAACTTTGATTAAAACCTTGCGGCAAAAAAAACTTTTTGTTTTTCAAATTTTTTACTGAAAAGGTGTATTAAGGAAATCATTAAAAGGCTTCATTAACTTAAAGATTTTAGCCAGATTTTTTGCCGCATTTTTGTCCAGAACTTCCTCATCTTTCAGTGAGTACACCACAATAAAGTTCTTCAATTTCAGGTATTCTCCCATGGGATCTTCTTTTTCAAAGCCCTGAGGGATTTTTTTCAGTTTATCATCCTGATCCAGCTCCGGAAAATGCTTTTTAAACTCTTTATTGTTGATGATCTTAAGAAAATCGTCCCCATACAGCGATATTTCTTTTCTGACCTCTTTCAGTACTGAAGATTCAGGCATATAGATTCCGCCTGCCAGAAAGGATTTTCCGGGTTCCATATGCAGATAATAGCCGCCTTTCTGGCTGCCTTTACCCATTCCGAGAGAAGCTCCGAAATTGGTTTTATAAGGAGATTTGTCTTTCGAAAACCGGGTATCCCTGTAAATCCTGAACAGTGATTTTTTGCCTTCAATTTTACCCAGTTCTTCATCAAACCCTGACATTTCACGGATGAGTTCATCCAGGAAAGCAATCACATTTTCCTGGGATTCTGTGTACGTAGCTTTATGCTCATTAAACCATTCACGGTTATTGTTGGCGGTAAGATTTTTGAGGAATTTAAATGTTTCCGGCTTTATATTAGTCATGTTCTGATATTTAGTGATCTGTTGTTCAATTGATAGAACCAAGTTAAAAAAATAAACTTATGTTGCCTAAAAATACATCTTTTTACCGGTATTTTCAATAAAAAAACACGTAATGTATACCATTGAAAAAATAATTTTGCGTTTAAAAATGATTAGGGATCAGGCGTAAATTAAACATTATTAACAATTTAATGAATCCTCATCAATGCTGATGGATACAGGAAATAACCAGAACAATGCAGAATGATGTCTTGAATGAAAAATTTACATCGAATGGCATTATTTTTGAAAATTCATAAATAATACGGAAAAAATCAATCCAATTTAATAAAAAAAATAATGTTTAACATGTTTTTAATGTGAAGCCTGTTTTTTTAGATTTATTTTTTTAAAAATTAAAAATATATTAAAGGATTCTGAATTAAAGTTTACATATTTAAAACTTTATTCAAAAACAAATCAAATATTTATTGTATCTTTGCAAAAATTTTAAAATATTTAATGAATTTATTTACGGAGACCAATTTAAGTCCTGATATTCTTAAGGCAATTGGCGAACTGGGCTACGAAAGCCCGACAGAAATCCAAAAACAGACTATCCCTTTCATTCTTTCAGATATTCGCGATTTGATCGCACTTGCGCAGACAGGGACAGGCAAAACAGCAGCGTTTTCGCTTCCGATTTTGGATATGATTGACGATACGAGTCGCAAAATCCAATTATTGGTGCTTTGTCCGACACGGGAGTTATGTCTTCAGATTTCTAAAGACATAAAAAATTATTCCAAGTACATGAGAGACATCAAAACCACAGCGGTTTACGGTGGAAGCAGTATTATGGATCAGATTCGATCTCTAAAGGAAAAGCCTCAGATTATTGTAGGAACTCCGGGAAGAGTAATCGACCTTATCAACAGAAAAGCACTTGATTTTTCTGCTATTCATTGGCTAGTTTTAGACGAAGCTGATGAAATGCTTTCTATGGGTTTCAAAGATGAGTTGGAAACCATTTTAAGTGAAACACCGGATACGAAGCAGACTTTCTTATTCTCGGCTACGATGAATAAAGAAGTGGAAAGAATTTCCAAAAACTACCTTACCAATCCGCACCGTATTTCTGTAGGTTCTATTAACGAGGTTAAGAAGAACATTAAGCACGAATACTATGTGGTAGGTTACCGTCAGAAAAAAGAAGCTCTTAAGCGATTAATTGATGCGAATCCTAACCAGTATTCCATTATTTTCTGCAGAACAAGAATGGAAACCCAGGAGGTTGCTGATTTCTTAATGCAGAACGGATATGCGGCAGATGCGCTTCACGGTGATCTTTCCCAGGCACAGAGAGATACGGTAATGAAGAAATTCAGACTGAAAAACATTGATATCCTTGTGGCAACTGACGTGGCAGCAAGAGGACTTGACGTAAACTCTCTTACCCACGTAATCCACTTCTCTTTACCTGATGATCCGGAAGTATTCGTTCACAGAAGCGGAAGAACCGGTAGAGCAGGAAAAGACGGTATTTCAATGGCTTTGATCAAGCCTGAGGAGAGCAGAAAGCTTAAACAGATTAAATCTGCAACGAAAATTGAAATCAACGAAAGGTTTATCCCTACCGGTGATGATATTATCAAAGCGCAGGTAGGTGGTGTTTTTGAAAAATTACTCACCGAGCACGAAGAAGATATTTTCGAATTTGATGACAGCCTGATCCCGGATTTAAGCTCGTTCTCAAAAGAAGAATTAGTACATAAATTACTACAGTTCCAGTTGAAAGACCTTGCTCTTTATTACAAAGATAAGCATGATCTTGCCGAGCAGAAGCTGAGCAGCAGAGATGATGATTATTCAAGAAGAGACAGAGGACGTGACAGGGACAGAGATAGAGGAAGAGATCGTGACCGTGACAGCAGAGGAAGAGACCGTGGCGGAAAACCTAGAAGAAAGGACGAAAACATGGTAAGATTTTTCTTCAACCTTGGAAAAAAGGATCAGTTGAAAAAGCTTGATGTATTGGATATCATCAATAAAGCAACAGCCGGAAAAAGCAAGAAGAGAGCAGAAATCGGTGATATTGAAATCCTTGAGAAATTCTCCTTCTTTGAAGTGGAAAAATCATTCCAGGACAATGTGATGAGTAATATTCCTTCTATGAAATTCAGAGGAAAAGAAATGAGAGCTGAAGTAGCAAACTAGGCATCTCAAATAGTATATAAAACCGGCTTCTGGCCGGTTTTTTTATTTGATTATCAGGGGGTCATGTAATGTTAACAAAACTTAATGTTATATTGTTTCAGGGCAAATCCTTTTTTAAGAAATTTGCACCAAATTATAAATACATAAAAATGGGAATTGGTAATATTTTCCACGCTTTTCAACCGAAAGATAAAATTTTCTTTGTACTTTTTGAAAAAGTAACGGAGAACCTAGTTGCAATGTCTGAAGACTTTAACAATGGAATCAAAGATTTCGATCTTAACGACGACACAATGTTAAAAAGAATGAGCGACTATGAACACAAAAATGATGAACTTACTCATGAGATCTTCGTTGAATTAGGAAAAAACTTCATTACACCGTTTGACCGTGAAGATATCCATACACTGGCTACAGGTCTGGATGATATTGCAGATTATATCTACGCTTCCACAAAATACATCTTCCTTTATAAATCGCCTGAAATGAAGGCCTATTCAGATTTCTCATTACTGATCCATAAGGCTTGTCTTGAAATCCAGAATGCCATGAAGAATCTTAAAGGCTTCAAGAATATGGACCAGGTAAAAGAAGCGTGTATCAAAGTAAACTCTATTGAAAATATTGCAGATGACCTGCTTTCCAATTCAATGGTGGACCTGTTTGAAACCAATGATGCCATTAACATTATCAAGGTTTCATCTGTACTTAATTATCTTGAAATCGTTACCGATAAAGCAGAAGATGTTGCCAACACGATTGAGAACATCATGATTAAATACGCTTAAAACAATTATAACTCACAGAAATGGAATTTCCGATTTTACTTACGGTTATTATTGCTTTAGCTTTAATTTTCGATTATATCAATGGTTTTCATGATGCAGCCAACTCCATTGCTACCATTGTATCCACAAAGGTTTTAACTCCTTTTCAGGCTGTACTTTGGGCAGCATTATGGAACTTCGCCGCTTTTTTTATTGCCGCCTATATTATTGGGGAATTTAAAATTGGTAACACCATCGCCAAAACGGTCAATGAGAATTTTATCAACCTTGAAGTGATATTCTCAGGTCTTGTAGCTGCCATTGCATGGAACCTTTTAACATGGTGGTTTGGGATTCCTTCCTCATCATCACATACCTTAATTGGAGGATTTTTAGGAGCAGCTCTGATGCATGCTTTCATGATGGATTATCATGACGTAGTGGCAACACAGCCGGATCTGGGCTTCTTCGAAACCTGTAAACATGCCCTGCATCAGGTAACCACACAAAGCGTTGTGAAATTTGATAAGGTAATTCCTATTTTCCTGTTCATTTTTATGGCTCCGATTATAGGGATGATTATTTCGATCATTATTACATTAATTATTGTTCACCTGTATAAAAAATCAAACCCGCATAAAGCAGATCAGTCTTTCAAAAGATTACAGCTGGCTTCTTCAGCGTTGTTCAGTTTAGGACACGGTTTGAATGATGCCCAGAAAGTAATGGGAATCATTGGAGCAGCTTTGATCTACTACCATGTAGAGATGCTTCAGGACCCCGTATACCTGAATATTCCTTCAGCCGGACGTTTTGATTATTTTGCGGAGCATTACCTTTGGGTTCCTTTGGTTTCTTTCCTGGCAATTGGTTTAGGTACCATGAGTGGAGGTTGGAAGATCATCAAAACGATGGGAACCAAAATTACAAAAGTAACTTCCCTTGAAGGGGTAAGTGCTGAAACTGCAGGGGCAATTACTTTATTTATTACCGACCACTTCGGCATTCCGGTATCTACTACACACACCATCACGGGTTCTATCATCGGGGTAGGATTAACGAAAAGGGTATCTGCTGTTAGATGGGGAATCACGGTAAGCCTTCTTTGGGCATGGATATTAACCATTCCAATTTCAGCTATTGTGGCAGGTATCACTTATCTTATTGTAACCTTTTTAACTTAATATAAAAGTTGAAATATCATATAAACTTTGTCCTTCGGGGCAAAGTTTTTTGTTTTATAAAGCCTTGAAAAATTGTATTTTTGTTCAAATTAAAAGATTGTATGGAATTTTTAGACAGATACCAGCAGATCGTTGCTGATGCCGTTACCAAGTATACCTTCAAAGACAAGCCCGCAGAACTTTATGACCCGATGAATTACATCATTTCCCATGGTGGAAAGCGTCTTCGTCCTATTATGGTATTAATGGCCTGCGACCTGTTCGGGGGAGATCTTAAGCAGGCGATAAAACCGGCCCTTGCTATTGAATTTTTCCATAATTTCACCCTTATCCATGATGATATTATGGATGAAGCCCCTTTAAGAAGAAATAAACCTACTATCCACACCCTTCACGGGATCAATGTGGGAATCCTTTCCGGAGACGGGCTGATGCTGAAGGCCTATAAATTTTTTGAAGATCTTGAACCTGAGATTTTCAAAGCATGCATCAGGATTTTTACCCATACGGGACTTCTGCTGTGTGAAGGCCAGCAATACGATATCAATTTTGAAACTCAGGAAAATGTAACCTATGATGATTACATCCGGATGATTACCTATAAAACAGGTGTTTTAAGTGCATCTTCTTTCGAGATAGGAGCGCTTATTGCAAGAGCCAATTTTAAAGATGCCAAAGCGATTTTTAATTTTGGAAAACATATTGGGATCGCTTTCCAGATTATGGATGATTATCTGGATGTATTCGGAGACCAGGCCCAGTTCGGAAAGAAACATGCCGGGGATATTTATGAAAATAAAAAAACAATTCTTTATCTTTTAGCGAGAGAACATGCAACAGATGAAGAGAGAAAAGAGCTTGATCACTGGTATGGCAAGAAAACCGATAATATTGATAAAGTATACGGCGTTGAAAAAATCTTCAGAAGAACAAAAGTAGACGAGAAAGCCCTGCGTCTGATCCAGAAGCACAACGAGATCGGGCAGAGCTATCTGGCGAAGATCAATATACCCGAAGAAAAGAAAAAACCTTTTGCTGAACTTGCCAATTATTTGTTGAGAAGAGAAAGTTAATGCGATAATGTGCTGATGTGTTGATGTGTTGATTTGCAGATTAATCATTATCACATTAGCACATCATCACATCATCATATCAATTTATGAAATTCAGAACCGAAGTAGACATTCCAAAGTCGGAGAAAAAGATCCATGTTGAAGATAAAATATTTTCAATAGGTTCGTGTTTTGCTTTGGAAATGACAGATCTTCTGGGACAGGGACAGCTTCAGACGGTTAATAATCCGTTCGGAACCATCTTTAATCCTTATTCAATCAATAATGCGATCAAAAGACTTCATGATTCCGAATTTTATACTGAAGATGAGCTGATTACCTTTAATGATGAATTCATTTCTCTGGATCACCACAGCAGTTTTGACCGGAGATATATCCACCAGACGCTGGATATAATCAATTCCGGGATAGAGATCGGAAACAGGTTTCTTCAGGATGCCGGATGGGTGCTTATTACCTACGGAACTTCATTTATCTATGAGTTTATTCCAAAGAAGAAGTTGGCAGCGAACTGTCACAAAATTCCTCAGAAATTTTTTGAAAAAAGACTGCTTTCCCATCACGAGCTCACCGACTCCATATACAATACGGTTTTAAACCTGAAAGATATATGCAGGGACGATGTACAGATCCTGTTCACCGTGTCACCGGTGCGCCATACAAAAGACGGAATGATTGAGAATCAGCTGAGTAAATCCAAACTGATTACTGGGGTTCATGAGGCCGTTTCGCAGCTGGAGAACTGCCATTATCTGCCTGTGTATGAAATACTGATGGATGATCTCCGGGATTACCGTTTTTATAAGGAAGATATGATTCACCCCAGTTCACAGGCTGTAAATTATATCTTTGATAAATTTGGAGAAGCTTATTTTTCCGATGAAACGAAAAGTTTTATCAAAGAAAATTTTAAGATCAACAGGGCACTTGAACATCGGACGGATGATGAAAAAGATCCTAAATATATTGAGTTCCGGGAAAAGCTGAAGCAAAGGATTGAAGCTCAAAGGGAAAAAGTAAGGCATAAAATATTTTTAAATGATTGATTTCACCACTCCTGAGTACCTGAAATCGGGAAATGAAACGCAGAAGAGAGCTTATGAAGTACTCAGAAAATACCGGGTCTTTGAGAAGTTAAGTTTCTATTCTCCGGTCCTGGCGGGAACCATCCCGATTGGGATTGATATTGAAGGGAGTGACCTTGATATCATCTGTGAGGTGGATCTTCGTTTTGAAGAGGATTTTCTGGACGATATCGCGATGAGCAGATTAATGCCCGGAGACACTGATGTAAAAGTTGAAAATATAATGGTTCGCGGAGAAAAATGCATCGTGCTGAACTTTATGCT
The DNA here is from genome assembly GCF_900169075.1 of Chryseobacterium phocaeense. Lineage (NCBI taxonomy): Bacteria > Pseudomonadati > Bacteroidota > Flavobacteriia > Flavobacteriales > Weeksellaceae > Chryseobacterium > Chryseobacterium phocaeense. Next base: position 2,587,653 of record NZ_LT827015.1, on the reverse strand, counting down.
GGAAGAGTTCCCGGTGGAGATTTTCGGACAGAATAAGCCCTCGCTTCAGCAGTATGCTTACCGTCACATGATGGCTGAATACAGAATATTAAACGAGAAAGGAAAAGATTTTAAACAAAAAATAATAGAACTTAAAAAGCAGGGAATCAAAACAGAGCCTGCTTTTGGTCTCCTGATGGGATTGGAAAATCCTTATGAAGACTTGTTAAAATTGTAAGAAGATGATTGATACACATACCCACTTATACGCAGAAGAATTTGATGAAGACAGAAAAGAAGCCATTCAAAAGGCTTTGGATAAAGGCATTACTAAATTTTATCTTCCTGCGATAGATTCAGAATCCCACGGGAAAATGCTTCAGCTGGAAGAAGATTATCCCGGACAGATCATTTCGATGATGGGGCTTCATCCTTGCTACGTAAAACCTGAATCCTGGGAAAAAGAACTGGAAATTGTTAAAAATTATCTTGATCAGCGGGTGTTTCCTGCGATAGGAGAGATCGGGATTGATTTATATTGGGACAAAAGCACGTTGGATATTCAGGTGAAAGCCTTTGAGCAGCAGATTGACTGGGCTATAGAGAAAGATCTTCCCATTGTGATCCATACCAGAGAAAGTTTTGATGAAACATTTGAGGTGCTGGAAAGAAAAAAAGATCCGAAACTCAGAGGAATTTTTCATTGCTTTTCCGGAAATCTTGAGCAGGCAAAACATGCAATCGATCTTAACTTTATATTGGGAATAGGAGGTGTTGTGACCTTTAAAAACGGAAAAATCGATCAATTTCTGAATGAAATTCCATTGGAAAAAATTGTTCTGGAAACAGATTCACCGTATCTGGCTCCGGTTCCGCACAGGGGAAAGAGAAATGAAAGTTCATATCTTGATCTTGTAGCCGGAAAACTGGTCGATATCTATGGAAAGGATTTTTCGGAGATTGACAGGATCACCACTGAAAATGCCAACAGGATTTTTAAGAATTAAGGATTCAGATGAATAAAATTTTAATTTTTGCAAAAAGAGGCAGTGTAAGCAGTTTAATCGTGTTTGCCATCTATTTTGTGGTTAATTTTTTATTCCTAACCAAATACGGCATCCGTCAGTCGGTGGTTCCGCTCAGTATTTTAGTGGTCATATTTGCTGCTGTACATGTTTTAATTTTTTCTTTGAGAAAGAACCCGGTGCTGACCAGAAAGTTCGATATACAATGGGTTTATGTACTCACAGCTGTTTTTACCATTGTCTATATTATCTTCTGCCATATTTTGAAAGATCCTTACCAGATGAATATAGACCGCTGGCAGACCCTGAATTTTTCTTTAGAGTTCTGGACCCACGGCAGGTATATTTATGATACGAAAAATTTCATGGGGAACTGGTCATCTTACCTTCCTGGCCAGCTTTTATTAGCGCTTCCTTTTTATTTGGCTGGAAATGTAGGCTATCTTCAGGTTGCTGCATTTTTGCTGTTTTCCTGCACGGTGATGATGGAATTTAAAAATAATCTCATCAGATTCACGGCGATCATGATGTTGGGAATTTCCCTGGCCTATAGCTATGAAGCGGTCTGCAAAAGTGATTTTATTTCTTCTTTTATTTTCTCTGCAGCTTTCATTCTTTTCTGGCATGCTAAGTTTAAAGATGATTATTTTCAAAAACCGGTTTTACTGGGAATATGCCTTGGAATTTTATGTCTTACCCGCAGTGTAGCCGTTATTCCATTAATTATTTTTTTACTGAAACCTTTTTTAGCAGCCCATATTAACCGCCAAATAAAGACAGCCGCTGCATTTCTGGGGACTGTCCTTGTATTATTGCTTAGTATTCTTCTTCCGGCTGAAAATATTAATGTTATACTCCTCCATAATCCTTTGAATCTTCAGGGGCAGAGCAATCTGTGGGTGATGCTTTTCTTTCTGGCTGTGGCTGTGTTTTCCTCTTTTTATGTCAGGAAGATCAATGATGTTTTTTATTTTTCTACCTGCATCGTTTTTCTTGCCATGCTTTGTTTTGTATTAGAAAAATACGTTGCTTTCGGGTATGGGTTCCAGCATAATTTTTTTTCTACCACATATCTGGCAGCGTGCCTGCCATTTAGTATTATTGCGTACTGCCTTTCAGTAGAACAGGAAATAAATTAACTGTTTGTTTTTTGTCATTTACATTTTATCTGGAAATCTTATTGTGATTTAAGCTTTTCATCGGGCAGAATTGATATGGAGTACTTTTCTTACTCTTCATCTGTTTTAGTTTAAAATGGTTAACAGGGATGGGGCGGTTAATCAACTTGTTTTAAATAATAAACTTTGGAACAGATCGAAATAAAGCTTTATCAAAATAACAACCTGTAAAAACAAAGATAGTTGCCGAAATAAACCGACAACTATTTTTAAATATTATTAATTTTATCCTATTAATCTGTAACACTTATTTAGGACTTGTCATTTAGAATACTCATTATTATGATCTTCAATTTTAATCTGCTTTAAAATCAATATTATATTGTGCCTCAACGTTAAGATCCGGCCCGGTAGCGGTTACTTCTTTTTTTAAGGCACCGTCTACATAGATCTGGACTTTCAAAGTAGAGGATGCATCGGCTCCGGTTGCTTTTACGATGGCAAGTGTTCCCTCCGTATTTATTTTTCCTACGGGTAACCGATGGGTCATTTTAACTTCAGGACTTGTCCATTGATTACTACTTACGTTCGGAGCAGTGACTAAATTGTCACCCACATACCCATGATATCTTGCACTTATAATCTGAACCCCTGGTGATCCTTCTGCTTTGTAAACTACTCTGTGTGTAATTTCATAATCCTGTTCTTCCTCACACTTACAAGAAATGATTATTGCAAACAAACCAGCCATTATTAAAAATAAAAAACCGGTTGCAATTTTTTGAAATGCATTCTTCTCTTTTGTCATTTTATTTTTGAATTAATATCATGGCGCGAAGATCAAAAATCTAGTTTTAAATAATTGTATCATATACCATTACATAGATATTACAGACATTTAAGGATGTGATAATCAAGCATAATTTCTAAAAACAACGTAAATAAGAGCGTATAAAAATAGAGTTGCCGGGCTTGCCCGGCAACTCTATTTTCATTGTAAAGTTTGTAACTCTAATTTAGCAATCAGGTACCCTTATTTTTTTCTGGTAAAATTCTTATTCTTAGGTTTTTTGAATCCAGTCGTGGAAGAACTTCCAGCGGATTTATTGCTGTTATTCTGTGGTTTTGGAGATCTCGGAGGTCTTCTTTCCCCACCGGCAGCCATAGGCTTGTTATTGGAATCTCTTTTTTGGGCAACCAGGTTATCAGTATGGAACGGATGATCTTTTACCACAGGTATTTTCTTCCCGATCAGCTTTTCCGTATTTCTTAAATTTAAAAGGTCAAGGCCGTCTACAAAAGAAATAGAAGATCCTTCAGCTCCGGCTCTTCCGGTTCTTCCGATCCTGTGAACATAGGTTTCGGAAACATCAGAAAGTTCAAAATTGATAACATATTTCAGCTCATCAATATCAATTCCTCTCGCTGCAATATCCGTAGCAACCAGAATTCTTGTTTTTCCGGATTTAAAGTTGTTTAAGGCATTCTGTCTGGCATTCTGGGATTTATTCCCATGGATTGCTTCTGCGGAGATATGGTCCTTCTGCAGCTTTTTGGCGATTTTGTCAGCTCCGTGTTTTGTTCTGGAAAATACCAGTACCGAATCTGCAATATCATTTTTTAAGATATGGGAAAGAAGGCTCAGCTTATTTTCTTTATCTACAAAATATACCGACTGCTTGATGGTTTCAGCAGTGGAAGATACCGGGGTAACTTCTACTTTTACGGGATTGTTCAATATAGAATCTGCCAGTTTCTGGATCTCAGAAGGCATGGTAGCTGAGAAGAATAAAGTCTGTCTTCTTTGCGGAAGAAGCTTGATGATTCTTTTTACATCATGTACAAAACCCATATCCAGCATTCTGTCTGCTTCATCCAGAACGAAGATTTCCAGATTTTTTAAGCTGATAATACCCTGGGCGATGAAATCAAGAAGTCTGCCGGGTGTGGCTACCAGAATATCAATCCCTTTTTTTAGGGCAGCTTCCTGGTTTCCCTGCTTCACACCTCCGAAAATAACAAGCTCTTTCAGCGGAAGATATTTACCGTACGCGTGAATATTTTCCTCAATCTGAATCGCCAACTCTCTGGTTGGTGTTAAGATCAGGGCTTTTATATGATTATTTTTAGTCTTATTCTGAGATAAATTTTGAAGGATAGGAATAGCGAATGCTGCTGTTTTTCCTGTTCCTGTTTGTGCACATCCTAAAAAGTCTCTGCCTTTTAAGATTTCAGGGATAGATCTCTCCTGAATGGGTGTTGGATTGGTATATCCCTGTTCCTGAATTGCTTTTGCAATAGGTTCTATTAAGTTTAGGTCTGTAAAATTCAAATGAACGTTTTTTTAATTTAAAATAAAATTCCCTCAATGTGAAGGAATTATAAGTTGCAAAGGTAGTCTAAATATTTTTAAGCGTGTTATTTTACTTTTGTCCACTGCTGGTTATGTTTCAGGTCTTCAAAAAACTGATACACTTTCATGAGTTTTTCGCTTCCTCTTTTCCCATAATCTTCTACATTTTTTGAAGTTCCATCTGCGAAACCAATTCTCAGATAAGAGGTCGGAAGATCGCTGATGTTTCTTGAGCCGTAGTTGTTTTCCAGGTTTTTCACATCAAGGTCATTCAGGAGAGAAATAAGCTGTTTATAGTCTGCTTCCTTAACCACTCCTTTAAAAGTCCCTTCCCGTGGTTTTGAAAATTCTCCTTTGGAAAAATCTTTGGAGAAATTGAAATGTTCAGCTTCCAGGATGGCTGTTCTGTCAGGGTTGATGGTCAGCTTAAAAATAGGGCAGGACCCAAAACACGCTCCGGCTTCATATTCAATAGTGGTATATGGTGAGCCGGCCTTTTTTTGTGCGGTGCAGGAAAATAAAAATATAAATGCACAAAGACTGAGTATATATTTCATAACGATGGTTTCCCAGGTTTCTTTCAATAATTATTCCAAATACCAACTTTCTCAGTAGAAGAGTTATTCCAGAGATGAAACACAACAGCCTTTAGTGAATGATAGTTTAAGAAATACCGGATTGCTATCCTTTGATTCATAATACTTTGTACGTTTTTTTGACGTATTGTAATAAGCATAGCTTTTTATTTCCCCCCTGTCGAATACTATTTTATTTTTGAAGAATAAAGGCTCCATATCAAAAAGGATATTGTTATTGAAATTATGATCAGTATCAATAATATCCAGCTCAATAACTCCTAAATTGATTTTTCTTTTTTTATAGTGAATAAGGTTGTACCTGTAATGGATAAGGTTGTTTTCTGCCCGTTTTTCAACAAGTTCTAATATCTGGTCTGTTTTCGCCTTTTTCCGTTTTCTGACTGCCGAAATTTCAGATTCAAGAGGGATATCTCCTTTAAAATAATCAAAATTTTCAGGTTTGATCTCCTTATTTTCGTCCTTGATCAAAACAGGCAGAACCGGGTTGCTCTCTCTTTTTAAATTGTAAATAACTCCATTTCTGCTGTTGTTATAAGAGAGAACAGACAGATCCGCATCATTCACATAATATTCAATATTTTCACTCACCTCAGTATCTTGATCGGTAGATTGGGCATTGCTGTGAATCAGTATGTAGTTTAATCTTTTATTAAACTCAAATTTAAAAAATGCTTTATGGCTTACAGGTGCAGGTTCTTCTGATCTGAAATTTTGCACAAATGAATCGCCATCCTGAGCATGAGCTGAGGCAGGGAGCAGGAATGAAACAAAAATAACAGCGGGTGCTGTTATTTTATGTATGAAGTGTGTCATTTTCTATCCATGAAGTTTTTTCCAGACGATGTCTTTCAGTTCTACAAGGCCTTCTCCCGTAACTCCGGAGAAGAAAATGGGTTGTCTGTTTTCCGGAAATTCAGCAGAGATTTCTTTTTTCAGCTCATCATCCAGAAGGTCGGATTTTGAAATGGAAATAATGAAATCCTTATCTAAAAGTTCAGGGTTGTATTCCGTCAATTCATTTTCCAGAATTTTAAACTCCTGGAAATGATCTTCAGAATCAGCCGGAATTAAGAATAATAAGATGGAATTTCTTTCAATATGTCTTAAGAATCTGTGTCCTAAACCTTTTCCTTCCGCTGCCCCTTCAATAATCCCAGGAATATCAGCCATTACAAAGGATTTGTAATTTCTGTAATCCACAATCCCGAGATTCGGAGTCAGGGTGGTAAATGCGTAATTCGCGATTTTAGGTTTTGCTGCGGAAACAGAAGCAAGAAGTGTAGATTTTCCGGCATTCGGGAATCCGACAAGGCCTACATCAGCAAGAATTTTAAGCTCGAAAACCACATAGCCTTCCTCACCATCCATTCCGGGTTGTGCATATCTTGGCGTCTGGTTGGTAGAAGATTTAAAATGTTCATTTCCCAAACCTCCTTTTCCACCTTTCATCAGGATGATCTCCTGCTTGTCTTCCAGAATTTCACCGATGATTTCACCGTCTTCATTTTTTGCAATCGTCCCGATAGGCACATCAATGTACACATCAGAACCATCAGCACCGGTCAGCTGGCTTTTTCCTCCGTTTTCTCCACGTTCAGCTTTTACGTGACGCGTGTAGCGGAGTGGAAGTAAAGTCCATTCCTGAGCATTTCCCCTCATAATGATGTGTCCGCCACGGCCTCCATCACCACCATCAGGACCTCCTTTCGGAATATATTTTTCACGGCGGAGATGGGCAGAACCTGCACCTCCGTGGCCGCTTTTACAATGGATCTTTACGTAATCTACAAAGTTTGACATATTTTTTGGGCTTAGGATTCAGAGCTCAGGATTTAGCATAAACATCAGTCCGCTAATTCCTGAACCCTGATTCCTTATTTAATTTTTTCTACTTCAGCGAAAAGCTTTTGGGAAATTTCGTCAATTTCTCCGATGCCGTTTACCTCAACATATTTTCCCTGTTGCTTGTAAAGTTCAGCTACTTCTGCTGTTTTAGTATAATATTCTTTAATTCTGTTTTCAATGATTTCTACATTGCTGTCATCAGATCTTCCACTGGTTTCCCCTCTTTTCAGAAGTCTTTCCACCAAAGTTTTATCTTCTACCACCAGAGACAGGCAGATGTCGATCTCGTCATTCAGCTCTTCTTTTACAATTCTTTCCAGAGCTTCCGTCTGTGCGGTAGTTCTTGGATAACCGTCAAAGATAAACCCGTTGGTATCCGTCGGTTTTTTAAGCTCGTCAATCAGCATATCCGTTGTTACCTGATCTGGAACAAGTTCTCCCTTATCAATATAAGACTTGGCCAGTTTTCCAAGCTCCGTGTCATTTTTCATGTTGTATCTGAAAAGGTCACCTGTTGAAATCTGTTTTAAGTTGAATTTTTCGATCAGGTTTTGAGCTTGTGTTCCTTTTCCACTTCCTGGAGGGCCGAACAGAACAATGTTTATCATAATGTTAAAGGGCTTCCGGCGGTTGGCAGTTAGCTTTTGGCATTTACCATTGGTCTAGCCTGCTTGTAGCCTTTAGCGTTTTTAAGTTATTATTAAATTAATTTCTTTATTTTACTTTTTTAGGCTAAAAGCTATCAGCTAAAAGCCAACAGCGTTTAATGGTTGATTTGTCCTTCTTCCAGTTGATACAGACCCGAAAGGTTTCTTCCTAACTCATCATAATCAAGTCCGTAACCAAGAACAAATTTATTCGGGATTTCCTTTCCGATATAATCCAGCTTGAAATCCTTTTTGTACACTTCCGGCTTTAGCAGGAAAGAGGCCAGTTTTACAGATTTCGGACGCTGTGTTTCCTTGAAATATTTAAACAGGCTTTCCACAGTATTTCCTGTATCTACAATGTCTTCCACCAAAATAATGTGACGGTCTCTCACATCTTTGGTCAGTTCCATTTTCTGGTAAACAATTCCTGTAGATTCTGTTCCTACGTAAGAACTCATTTGGATGAAAGCAATTTCGCATTCGCCAGGATAATATTTTAAAAGATCTGAGAAGAACATGATTACTCCGTTCAGTACCCCGATGAAAACCGGAACCTCGTCTTTATAGTCTTCATAAATCTTTAAAGCTGTTTCTTTTACAATTTCCTGAATTTCGTCTTCCTTCAGGTAAGGAACGAAAGTTTTGTCGTGGACTTTAATGCTTTCCATAAAAAATTTTAGTAGTCGGCAAAGTTACGTTTTTTTGATTAAAATCTTTTCAACTTTTATTATGGATTTAATAAATACTTTGTGCAAAAGGAAGAATCAAATAATTCAGATTCTAAAATCTCCTATATAGTAAAAAATTCCGTCAGTTCTCAGGTTTCTTATCCTTTTTAAAGAAGTTAAATTTGATTCAAAAAATAAAAACATCCGGATTCAATCCTTGCATAGCTGAAAATTTTATCTGAGAATTTGATTTTTTTTATCTGGAAAAAATGAATAATTAATAATTTGACCTGAGTCTGAATTAAGAAGTTAAGAGAAGCTGCAAAGAGGATGGAAGCTACTATTGGACCGAACATTTCTTACGGTTATCATAAAAACTGACCACTTCGGATGAAAAGATTAATAAAAAGCCAGGATAGAAGTCTTTAGACCTCCATAACCTCCCTCTTCCAGCTTCTGGCTTCCTTCCTTTTTGTCAGAAGAAATGGTTTTATCCCAAAATCAGGTTAATTTACTATCTTTGTACTTCCAAACCCCAAAAGATCATCATGTAGGATTTAATTTCTTTTCGATTTTATCAAACAATAACGCCTGTTATTGGATTAATTATTACTAAAAAAGAAATTATGATTTTACTGCACAATATATCCTACGGGTTTCCGGGAGGAAATCTCCTTTTTAATTCTATAAACCTAACCTTACAGCCTCACACGAAATCTGCACTGGCCGGAAACAACGGTATCGGAAAATCCACACTTCTGAAAATTATAGGACAGGAAATTCTGCCTTTGGAGGGGAGCGTTACCGTTAAAGGAAATCTCTATTACGTTCCGCAGATGTTCGGGAATTTTGATCATCTCACGATAGCCGAATGTCTTAAGATCGATGAAAAACTGAATGCCCTTCAAAAAATCACCAGTGGCGAGGTAGATGAAAAATACTTTGAAACGTTAAATGACGACTGGGAGGTTGAAGACCGATGCAGGAGTGCATTGCATTACTGGAATCTGGAAGACCTTGAACTGAACCAAAAGCTTGAAAGCTTAAGCGGTGGACAAAAGACAAAAGTTTTTCTCGCCGGAATACAGATCAGCCAACCTGATATTATTATCCTCGATGAACCTACCAATCACCTCGATGGGGAAGCAAGAAAGCAGCTCTATAACTTTATTGAGAAGACAGACGCGCAGGTAGTAATGGTGAGTCACGACCGTACTTTGCTCAACCTTGCTGATACTATTTTTGAATTGAGTAATCAGGGAATTTCTGCCTATGGCGGAAACTATGATTTTTATGCTGAGCAGAAAGAAATAGAAGAGGAGGCGCTTTATCACGATATTCATGCCAAAGAACGGGCTTTGAAAAAAGCAAAGGAAAAAGAGCGTGAAACTATGGAACGGAAGCAGAAACTTGATGCAAGAGGAAAAGGAAAGCAGGAAAAGTCCGGGGTAGCCAGGATTATGATGAATACCATGAGAAGCAATGCCGAAAAGAACACTTCTAAGCTCAAAGGTATCCATGCAGAAAAGATCAGTGGTATTTCCGGGGACCTCCGTGATCTGCGTTCTTCAATGAAAAATGCCGATCAGATGAAAGTGAATTTCAATGATTCCAATCTGCATTTCGGGAAAATCCTGATTAATGCGGAAAATATCAATTTCAGATATGGCAGCAGAAGCTTGTGGAAAGATCCTGTCAATATTCAGATGGTAAGCGGGGACAGGATCGCCATAAAAGGTTCTAACGGTTCGGGAAAAACAACTCTGATCAAACTGTTGCTGGGAAATCTGCAGCCTTCTGAAGGAACAATGACAAGATCGGATTTTAATACCATCTATATTGACCAGGAATATTCATTGATTGATCAGGAGTTGAGTATCTATGAATTTGTCCAGCAGTTTAATGATAAAGCTATGCAGGAATCTGAAGTAAAAACTTTGCTGTCCAGATTTTTGTTCGGAAAGGAAACCTGGGCTAAAAAATGCAGAGCCCTGAGTGGAGGAGAACGCCTGAGAATTTTGCTGTGTGGACTTTCGATCAGCAGTAAAGCTCCTGATATGATTATTCTGGATGAACCGACGAATAATTTAGACCTTCAGAATGTGAAAATTCTTACGAATTCCATTAAAGACTACAGGGGAACTTTGCTGGTGATTTCGCATGATGAAGTGTTTCTGGAGGAAATTGGGGTGGAGCGGGAAATTGTTTTGGGTTAGCAACTTATACTCACGCGGATTTAGCTGATGGAGCAGATTTTTCTTGTTGGAAATCGCAAAGGCGCAAGGTTGTTTAAGAAAGATTGTTTTTAAGGCGCAAGAAAATCGAAGATTTTCAAAAAGGATTAGGATCAATGATATTATTTCATTTATTGAGATCACAGCGGTGTACAATTTTATCGCAGATAAAATCCTTGCGTCTTAAAGCCTGAAGAAAGGAAATTTTAGTGTCTTTGCGATTTCCAACATATTAGTTTAAAGAAACTTGTCTGATTAAAAGACGGCTTTATATTATAAATATGTTGTCATCCAGCTATTGATGTCATTGAAAACATCTTTACGAATCTCTTCATTAAGGATTTCGTGGCGCATTTCAGGATAGATAACAGAGTTTACGTTTTTAAATCCATCCTGCTTTAAATCCTTGACTGTTTTCATAACACCTTTTCCAAAATCTCCTATCGGATCATTCTGTCCGCTGACAAACAGGAGAGGGAAGGATTTTGAAATGTGAGCAGCCCAATGTCTTGCCGTTGCTTTTTTATAAATGCTGAACAATGCAAAAAAAGCATTATTGCTGAAAGGAATTCCACAGAGTTCATCTTCAGTAAAAGCTTTTCTGTTAACGGGATTTACGCTGAGCCAGCTTGTATCATCAAAATCCTGATCTTTCTTAAAATGTTTGTTATTGACGATATTAAAAAGGGTATTGAGATAGGTAGGATATTTCGGTGCTATTTTATTGGCTAATGAAAGATAACCTTTGATCAGACTGATTCCCGCCAAAGGACCTCTGGTTCCAACCAGAACAGCGCCTGTAAATTTATTGCTTGCTTTTTGAAGCAGACATCGGGTAACAAATGATCCCATGGAATGACCAAGTACAAAATGGGGAACATCAGGATATTGCTGATGAAGATAATTACTCATGGCTTCAGCATCTGAAACCAGTTTTTCATCAGGGCGGTCGAGTTGGAAAAATCCGATATCTTTTTTATCCTTTACAGATTTTCCATGACCCAGATGATCATAGGTAAGGACAGCAAATCCTTGATCTGCAAAATACGCTGCAATTTCAGTGTATCTCCCGCTGTGTTCCTGCATGCCGTGGATGATGAGTAGAGTGGCTTTTATAGGAACTGCATGGGGAGTGAAAAGGGTGTGGAAGAGTTTGGGACTGTCCATAGTTTGGGTAGATAAGTATGCTGATTTTTGTAATGAGCTCATAAGATAATTCTATGGGACTTATTAAGTATAGCTATGGATTTGCCGTTTATTCATCTAACCTTGTTGATATATCCATTTGTTGGTGGAGAATTCTGATGATTTCAATTTCTTCATCCTTCAAATTGATTTTGTAAAATATAAAATGTGATTTTACTCTTGAGCGGAAATATCCTTTTCTAATTAAGTTGTAGTCTTTTCCTGATTCAGGATTGACAGTTATATATTCAATTTCACTCATGATTAAATTAAAATAGTAATCAGCCTGTTTTAATGACCAGTTTTCAAAAGTGTATAACCATATCTTTTCTAAATCATTTGATGCTTCCCTACTTATTCTATATTTCATGAGTCTGCAGAATGTTTTTGATGAAGGCCCTTGAGAAACTCATTACGATCAAAATTCTTCACAAAACCGGATTTTTCACCTTTTTTTAACTCATTAATTAATTCTGTTTTTTTTGATTCTTCATGCTCAAACAATCGTAATGCATTTCTTATAACCTCACTTGCAGACGAGTATTTTCCTGATTTTATTTGTTCACTAATGAAATTATCAAAATAATCTCCCAGTAATATGGATGTATTTTTTGCCATTGTGCTAATTTTAATCAAAGATACCAATTTTTGGTATATTAAAATGGTTTTTTATGGTATTTAATCATTATTAGTCCTAAAATATTTTCAAATTGCCTAATTTCTTGTATTTCCATCCAATGTTCTTTCGCTTTTCCATGATCTTATTATTTAAATAAATATATATTATTAACTCCAACCACATGATTTCCACCCCACCCAAAAATAAAATCCCCTCAGAATTTGCCCAGCCTATTTTTAAAAAGTAATTTTGCATGAATCTAAAATAATAGTAAAATATGTCAACTTACGTAGTTGTAGGTCTTCAGTATGGAGATGAAGGTAAAGGGAAAATCACGGATGTTTTATCGGCTAAATCGGATTATGTAGTTCGTTTCCAGGGTGGAGACAATGCTGGTCACACGGTTTATGTCGGGGATGAGAAATTTGTTTTGCACCTTCTTCCTTCAGGGGTACTGCAGTGCAAAGGGAAGTGTATCATTGCGAACGGAGTAGTGGTAAACCCGAAATCTTTCATTAAGGAAGTAGGCCAGATCGAAAGCAAAGGCTTAAGAACCGACCACATTTTCATCAGCAGAAGAGCGCATGTGATCATGCCTTACCACATTCTTTTGGATACATACCGTGAAGAAGAGCACGGAGGAACTCAGATCGGAACCACTAAAAAGGGGATCGGACCTTGCTATGAAGATAAAATTGCAAGAGTGGGGATCAGAATGATCGACCTTCTGAATCCTGAAATTTTAAGAGATAAAATCGAGAAAAACTTAAAGATTAAGAATTCTCTTTTTGAAAAATATTACGGAAAACCGACACTGGACGTTGAAGAAATTTACAACGAATATTTAGAAATCGGAAAACAGCTTCAGGACAGAATCGTTGATACTGAACTGGAATTAAACGAAGCCATCAGAGACGGTAAAAACGTTTTATTCGAAGGGGCACAGGCCTTGATGCTTGATATCGACTTCGGAACGTATCCATACGTAACTTCTTCTTCTCCATCTACAGGAGGGGTTTGTTCAGGAGCAGGTGTTCCGCCAACTTCACTTCAAAACCTGATCGGGGTGGCAAAAGCTTACTGTACTAGAGTTGGAAACGGACCTTTCCCATCTGAACTGGATAATGAGCTTGGAGAAAAGATCAGACAAATCGGTGGTGAATTCGGTGCTACAACAGGAAGACCAAGAAGAACAGGTTGGTTAGACCTTGTTTCTCTGAAGCATGCTTGTATGATTAACGGAATCAACAACCTGGTAATTACAAAATTAGACGTTCTTACAGGAATTGAAAACCTGAAAGTGGTGACCCATTACAAAACTGAGGACGGAAAAATCATCGATTATTTCACTTCTTCCACTGAGAAATTATACAACTACGAGCCAATTTATGAGGATTTACCGGGCTGGAATGAAGATATCACCAAAGCAAGAAGCTATGATGAACTTCCTGACACTGCTCAGAAATACATCGAGTTTATCGAAAAGTATTTGGGAATCAATGTGTACCTTGTTTCGGTAGGACCTGAAAGAAGCCAGAACATCATTAGAAAAGAATTATTCTAACTGTAGAATTCTAATAAATTATAAAAGAGACCGTCCTTGTGATGGTCTCTTTTTTGTGATTAAGGATTTATAACCAGAGCATCTTTAATTTTTTTTCTGCAAGAAAAAATATGTGAAGATGCGTGGTTAAAATAATCTGCTCTATCTGCAAGATCTGCGTGAGTCCGTTTTGTGACAGTTGTAAAAATTAATATAGGAAAAATCTGTGTCAATCCGTGAAATCAGCTGGAGAAAAATTATCCCTCTGTTACTACTGCATCACGTTCTCCGTCTTCCTCTTTTCCCTCCTGAATCATTTCCTCAGCTTCTGCTTTTTCCTCAGAAGTCGCTTCTTCCACCTGGTCTTCCTGTTCATCATTGTGATGATCAATAAAAAACTCACAGTAGACCGGAAGATGATCTGAACCAAAGTTTTCCAAGGTTTTAAGCTCCTGGATGAAAATATCCTCACTATGAAACATCAGGTCTATTGGAAATCTCAGCAGACGATATCTGGCATGGAATGTTGAAACAAAGGAATGCCCGATTCTGGGATCAATCAGATGGCTGGTTTTTCTGAATAAAATGGAGGATTTTGACCATGCGACATTATTAAAATCTCCTACCACAATTACAGGTTCTTTGATATCCTTGACGCGTTTGGCCGCACTCAGAAGGTCTCCGTCTCTTTCTTTTGAGGTTTCTTCTTCCGTAGGGCTCGGCGGCGGCGGATGCACCCCGAAGAATACAAATGAAAAGCCGTCTTTAGTCTTTAAATGAACTTCAATACTGGGTATATCATCAGCCACAAAGTAATGGGTCTGCGAACTCTTGATCTCCAGCTTTGAATAGAAGTGCATGCCATAAGTGTTTTCAAGAGTTACCTTATGATGGAAGGGATAATCTTTTTCCAGGACTTTCATCGCCTGTTCCCAATCGCCGTTGCTTTCCATGGTGAGAAAAACCTCGGGCTTATATTTTTCAATGAGTTGGATAAACCGGTGATATTCTTTATTGAACTGATAGACATTGGCGGAAATAAAATGCAGTTTTTGAGAGGACTGGTGCTCTTGCCGGTGCTTTTTTACAGGATAAAGCGGCGTGTATTTTACAAGCGTGACCCCATGATGAACAAACAGGAACAGAAGCAGCCCCTGTCCGTACCAGAAATGCTGGGGATGATCAATCAGAAGTCCGATTATAAAAGTAATAACGACAATATAAGTGATCTGGATCTTACCAAATTCCGGAACCCTGAATACCCAGTGTGAATGCTGTATTTTTGGAAGGATGGTCAGCAATACAAGTAACACTATTAAAAACAAATAAATTCCCCACATAATAACAAATCAACGGATAAAAATAGGTTATTTTTCATACAATCTGAAATATTCATTTTTAAACTTTGTTAATTTTAAGAGGTTACAATATTTTCACTATTTTTATGGTATTGGATTAATCAATATTACCATGAATAAATTAGCTGTTATCACCTTGCTGTGCTCTGTCTTCTGTTTCGGACAGCAGAACCAGGACATCGAAAAACCCATCCGCAACCTGTTTTCGGGAATGAAAAATGCAGATCCGGAACTGATGAGGTCTGCATTTACGGAAAGTGCTGTTTTGCAAAGTATTGACAAGGACGGAAACGTGAAAAATGAAAATATCCAGGAGTTTGTAGCCTCTGTTTCCAAATTTTCAAAAGATGATCTTGAGGAAAAAATTGTCATAGAAGCCGTTCATACAGATGGAAATCTGGCGAGTGTGTTTACGCCGTATTCTTTTTATTTTAAAGGAAAATTTTCTCACTGCGGGGCGAACAGTTTCCAATTGGTTAAACAGCAGAATGAATGGAAAATCCAGTACATTATAGATACCAGAAGAAAGGACAACTGCAAAGAGATTAAATAATGAGAAACCGGAATCTTATCCTAAATTATATTTTTATAAGCTGCCTGATCCTGCTCTTTTTAAATGATCATTTTTTTAAATATGACTATAGTGGATGGTTCACAGGTAAACTGTCAGATATATTGGGGATCATTCTGTTTCCGATGCTTCTTACTTACCTGTTTCCGATACTGAGACAGTATTCTGTTTTTGTGGCCGGGCTTTTATTTACTTTTTGGAAATCGCCGTATTCCGAGAATATGATCCAATTGTATAATACCGTGTCGCCTGTTCCGCTTCATAGGGTAGTAGACTACACAGATCTTATGGTTTTGGTGTTGCTGCCTGTTCCTTATATGTTGATTAAAAATACGGATATTATTGATCGTTTTACTTTTAAAAAGATCAATCCTTCCTTTGTTCTGCTGCCTTCAGTGCTCATTTTGATGTCTACTTCACCTGGAAAACGGTATTTTGAGTATGTGCCCTATACCGGGAATCTTTACTTTAATAATGCTACTTTTGATGTGAACAGATCAACGGATGAACTGTTTTCAGAAATAAAGAAAAGGAATATCAACATACAGAAAGATACTGCCAGGATCATCGCCATGAACAAAACAATGCTCCTTAACGCGGGGGAATTTGAACAGAAAAATCTTTACAATCGCGAAAAAATCTATAAGGTATCCGACGATTCTTTAAAAGTAAGAATTTTCCGGATGATAGAGAAAAGTGATGCTTATAAAATCAATAGTCTCCAGCTGGGCGACCAGACCATTTGGGATGTCCAGTTTGATATGCGTTCAAAAGATTCAAATACCAGTACTGTAATCACAGTAAAATCTGCGAGAATAGGAGAAACACTGAAAGCAGAAGAAGTAGACAGAAAGCTTAGAAAAATGTATAAAAAACTGCTGGCAGATAAATTTAAAACCCTTTAAAATGAAGATCCACCACATTGCTATCATTTGTTCAGATTATGAAGTATCCAAAAAATTCTATACGGACATTTTAGGACTGAACATCATCCGTGAAGTTTACCGGGCAGAAAGACAGTCTTATAAGCTTGATCTGGCTATCGGAGAGCACTACGTGATTGAACTGTTTTCCTTCCCTGATCCTCCCGCAAGGCCTTCCCGCCCTGAATCCTGCGGTTTAAGGCATCTCGCATTCTCAGTTGAGAATGTTGGCGCTAAAAGAGAAGAACTGATGGCGAAAGGCCTTACCTGCGAAGAAATCCGCATCGACGAATACACCGGGAAAGAGTTTTTCTTTACCCAGGATCCGGATCAGCTTCCGCTTGAATTCTATGAAATGTAAAATCAGTGGGCGTAACCCGTAAAGAAACTGATCGCCATAATAACAAGCACAATCGAAGAAATGACTACATATACGTAGTCTTTTTCTTTTAAATACCCTATCAATGCGAAAATAATCCTTACCAGGGGCGTAAAAATCAAGAGTAGAATTCCCAGCTGGATAATCGCCATGCCTTCCCCCTTACATAAAGAGGTCCAGAAATGGCCCCATACTTTTTCAGAAGAGGTTCCTATATCAAGGCTGGTGTATTTTTTTGGCATTTTAAAGCCTTCCAGAAACAGTTTGATAAAACCGATCAATGACGTTGCCACAGACAAAATAACGCCCAGTCTCAGGAGATTTCCCACCGAACGGTTCAGATCCACATCTGTAAAATTCTTTCTCATTATCTGAAGCTTTTATTGATCCCGTTATACATCATATATACTGACAAGATGGTAATCACAATGGCAAAGAAGACTTTTAATTTCTTTGTTTTGGAAACCATCAGCGTTTTTGAACCTATGAAACTTCCTACTACCACGCCAATCAGTACCGGAGCTACGATCACAGGAATGATCTCTCCTCTCTGGAAATAGATCAGGGCGCTGGCCACAGCCGTTACACCGATCATAAAGTTGCTGGTTGTAGTAGAAACCTTAAAAGGCAGTTTCATCATATTATCCATTGCCAAGACTTTAAGCGCACCGGAACCGATTCCTAAAAGTCCGGACATTGCTCCTGCAAACATCATCATTAAAAATCCCGAAACGGTATTTCTGGCGGAATAACTTTTTAGAACTCCTTTATCAGGAAAAGTCCCGTAAAGTTTAAGCTTTTCTTCAAGGCTTCCTTTAATTAAAGGCTCCTGATGATCAGGCTTTCCTTTAAGATTTAAAATTACTGTCAGAAGAAGAATACTCGCAAAGATAATTCCGATGGTATTCGGGTTAAGCATTCCGGAGACCAGGGCTCCCATGATAGCTCCGGCTGTAGTACCAATCTCAAGGAACATTCCGATTCGCATATTGGTAAAACCTTCTTTTACGAAAGCTACCGCTGCACCGGATGAAGTTCCAATCACAGAAATTAATGAAGCCCCAATGGCATAATGCATCGGAACACCGAAACCCAGCGTTAATAAAGGGATTATGATAACTCCTCCTCCCAAACCTGTAAGTGAACCTAAAAGACCGGCTGAAACTGCGCCGAGAAACAGAATGATGATTTCTGACATGCTACAAATATAAAACTATTGTGGTAGTCTGCCAAACGTTTAAAAAAGATAAATTTGACGTATTTTTGCAGGTATGAAAAGTGAACTGAAATTATTTTATATCATTCTCGGTGCAACGCCCAAAGGCAGGAATATCGAGCAGCATGACGTTTTTTTCGGGATAGCGGAAAACCTTAAAGATCTCGTTCCCGATATGAAGGATTTCTGGAAAGAAGCAGAAGGGAAGATCCATCTGGACTGTTACCAGGAAGTGAAATTTGCAGACGGATATGAAGTGAAGATTGTTGAAAAAACAGATCAGAAATCTGAAGACCAGCTGTACTTCCTGAATCTTGGAGGTTACAAAAGGGGTTTTTTTGAAGAATTTCATGAACAGCACCTTATGGTAGGAAAATCAATGGGAGAGATCATCAAGCGGGCAAAAGCTACGGAGTTTTATGAAACCATGGGTTTTGAAGGAGCCGTAAGCCACGTTGATGACAAACATGGCGTAGACATCGATGATATTTTTAATGTGAATGATATCCTTCCCGAAAAAATGAAAGAAAAATATACGATTATCCTGACCAGATCTGATGCAGAGAACCAGGAAAATCCAATGGGGTTGGGATACCTGAAAATTGATAAAGTACAGTAAGGCTTTTCGCATTTAATCTAATAGAAAAAATAAAAAGTAAGAATGAAAATAGGAATTTTAGGAGGCGGACAGCTGGGAAGAATGCTGATTCAAAGCGCACTGAAATACGACGACGAATTTTATACACTGGATCCGGCTTCCGATGCGCCATGCAGCACGATCTCACATTTTACACAAGGGAACTTCAATGACTATGAAACCGTCCTGAACTTTGGAAAGGACAAAGAGGTGGTGACCATTGAAATAGAGCATGTAAATGCAGATGCCCTGGCCGAACTTGAAAAACAAGGGGTAAAAGTGGTTCCGAATGCAGCCATCATCAAAACCATCCAGCAAAAAATCCTTCAGAAAGAATTTTACAAAATACATGATATTCCAAGTCCTGAATTTCAGGTGGTATGGAACAGTGATGAAAAAATCAGAATGCCGCTGCCTTTCGTACAGAAAATGAATACCGGAGGTTATGATGGAAAAGGGGTTCAGGTGATTAGAACTGAAGAAGATTTTCAGGATTTATGGAAAGAAGCTTCTGTGATTGAAAATCTGGTTGATATAGACAAGGAACTTTCTGTAATTGTAGCCAGAAATGAGAATGGAGAAACCAAAACCTTTCCGGTAACGGAAATGGTGGCAGATCCGAAACTCAACCTCTTGGATTTTAATATCTGCCCGGTTTCTTTAAACGAAGATATCGTCAAGCAGATTGACTCCATTACCCAGAAGTTTTTAAATGCAGTAAACTCACCGGGGCTTTTCGCGATCGAACTATTCTTAGATAAAGAAGGAAAGGTCTGGGTGAATGAAACGGCTCCAAGGCTGCACAATTCCGGCCACCAAAGCCAGGAAGGAAATGCCAATTCACAGTTCGAACAGATGTACCGTGTGGTGAAAAACCTGCCGTTAGCGAATACCGATGCACTTACCTTCAGTGGAATGCTGAATCTTGTAGGCGCAGAAGGACACGCGGGAAAAGTGGTTTATGAAGGAATGGAAGAAGTACTGAAACTCCCGAAAACATACATCCACCTTTACGGAAAAACTGAAACCAAACCTGGAAGAAAAATGGGGCACATCAACGTCCTTGCCGATTCCAAAGAAGAATTAATGGAAAAACTGGTGAAAGTGAAAGGAATGGTGAGGGTGATTGCTCAATAAGATCAGGACTGAAAATAAATATAAAGATAAAAGAGCTGTAATGATGATTGCAGCTCTTTTTGTGATTTTGCAATCATCACCCATCCACCTTCATCGAATGAACTTGTTGATTCCATCTTTGTTTTCTTGAATTTGTAGGATTCTAATTAAGCTTTGCGTATAAAATCTCCCGCAGATAGGGCAGATTATGCAGATTTTTTGTGTACAGAAAGTGTTTCCAAATTATTGCTTCTTAAAACTTATGTCCTTCTTTTAAAAATCCAAATGTATCAGAAAGCCTTATGATGCTGATCAAATATTGTATAGGATTTCCATTAATATTTTTTTAATTTATTTTGTGTAATTCATTAAAAAAATATATTTATATTAAAATAAAATATGTATTTTCATAATGAAAAATCCTGAATGATAAAAATTAGGAAAAAACCAATACTATTATTATGAAAAACTTAAAAAAAATCTCAAGAGAAACTTTAAAATCTGTAAAAGGAGGAATCACTCCTGAATGTGCTCAATGGTGGAGCTCAGGGCAACCTTATTATTCCAGCCAGGCAGCATGTCTTCAATCTCCAGGCTATGATCCTGACAATAATTTTGGATGTCATAATGCTTGCGGACGTTGGTACGTACTATAAAAAAATCTCTTGATAATTAAACTAAAGTCGGAAGGTTTCTTCCGGCTTTTTTATTTAATATCCTTTTCACTCACCGCTTCAAAAATCTTTTTCTTCTCATTCCATACAAAAGCATGATAGAAAATTCGCTTATCTTCATTGGATTCCCGGCATATGCTCGCAATAAATAATCTGCTGCCAGGATTGAAATTATCATGTATTGTTTTTTACTCTTTTTACTTGAAAATCTTCTGAATTACATTTCCGATTTCCATAAAATCATCATGATTTCCTACAGAACGTATCTCCGGACTGTTTTGATCAAATTCTGAAAACGGGAAAATCAGGAGGTAATTATTATCATTTAAATACCTGTTCAGCAATTCCGGGATCATTCTCATTCTTGGAATATAAGATTTCATCCCGCGTTTCGCCATCAAGACGATCAAAGCTTCATCTTCCTTTAATCCCGCAGCGGTTTTTTCGCCATCCTGCCAGGTACTCATGATGATAAATTCCGATTCTATATTGGCCTTTTTATTAATCCTCTGAAGAATATTCAGAATGTTTTCCGGGGCATAAAAAACCATGGTGGCACCGGAATTTCTGGCGATATTCCATACCCTGAGGAGTGCGTGGAAGAATCCGGCTTCCTTGTGGGCATTTTCAGGAATCATGACGGCATATTTTTTAATCGTGGAAAGGGGCTGGGCCGCATGATAGACCAATACGTTGACTTCATCGTTCTGAAGATAGCCATTGTAAAGGTTGTAAACAAAAGAAGGGGAGAATCCTTTTTCATCCTCCAGCCCAATGATAAGATCTGTAATGTCCTGTTCTTTAATCACATTTTTCACCCCGTTGACCACATCATTGTCATATCGTTTCAGGGCCTGTATGTTCACATCGGCAGCGGAAGCCGCATCAGCAGCCTGGTGAAGAAGTTTTTCAGCGTTTTTTACAGAGGATTCATTTTTATCCTCATTAATCACATTCAGTGCAAAAAGGTTCTCTGTATTCGAATGGGCTTTGATCTGGATTCCCAGATTAACCATTCTTTCCACAGTTTCCTCATGATTGATGGCCAGTAGGATATTTTCCTCTTCATGGCTGTTTCCGGAAACAGTATCTTCATTATCGCTGTCTGCAATCTTTTGTGCACTTGCCATTGAAATAAACGAAGAAATAGTACAGGAAACAAGGATCAGCAGAATACTTCCGTTCAGAACATGTTCGTTCAGTAATCTTACAGGTTCTCCGGTTTCTGTTTCGGAAAGGATGATATTGTATCCTACCATTACCGAGGCCAGTGTGGCTGCCGCAGAAGCAGAACTCAGCCCGAAAATCAGTTTTCCTTCCTCTTTGGAAAGTCTGAAAGTTTTTTGAGTCATCACCGCAGAAAGATATTTTCCACCAATGGAAGCCACAAGCATAATTCCTGCCACTTCAAGTGTTTCCCAGCTTTTGAAGAATACTTTAAAATCGATCAGCATTCCCACACTGATCAGGAAGAAAGGTATAAATATAGCGTTTCCTACAAATTCTACCCGGTTCATCAGTGATGAGGTATGAGGAATAAGCCTGTTAAGGGCCAGACCCGCAAAGAATGCTCCGATAATAGCTTCTAAACCGGCCAGTTCCGCAAGCAGAGCTGCCAGATAGATCATCACAAGCACAAAAATATACTGAGAAATCTTATCATCTACCTTTTTGAAAAACCATCGCCCTATAATCGGGAATACAATCAGAACAATCAGGGCGAATATAATAAAGGAAACGGAAAGTTTTACCCAGAATTCCGTACCGACATCTCCCTGCGAAAGTCCCACAATGACAGCCAGAACCAATAGTGCCAGGATATCGGTAATCATGGTTCCGCCAACTGTAATATTAACGGCTTTGTTTTTTGCAATGCCCAGTTTACTCACCAATGGATAGGCAATCAACGTATGAGAAGAAAAAAGGCTGGCAAAAAGAATGGAAGTCAGGACTGAAAAATGAAGCAGGTAGTAACCGCCAAGATAGCCCAGAACAAGGGGAACGGTGAATGTATAAAGTCCAAAAGTGAGGCTTTTCCACTTGTTCTTTTTAAAATCACCCATATCAATTTCCAGACCTGCCAGAAACATAATGTAAAGAAGACCTGTAGTCCCCGTCACCACAATACTGCTATCCCTTGCAAGTACATTAAATCCATTGGGTCCTATCACAGCTCCGGCAATAATAAGTCCCAGCAGATGTGGAACTTTTATTTTGTTTAAAAGAAGGGGAGCGGCAAGGATGATGACCAGTACCAACAGGAATTTTAATACCGGATCTTCAATAGGAAAACTCAGATTATGTATACTCAGTAAAATCATAGGTGTTTTATTTGGTGGAACGTACTAATTCAACGGAAAATTTGGCGGTACAGCCATCGTTGACCGTAATGGTTCTTGTTCCTTTAAGTTTATTATCGGAAATATCATTTAGCAGAACATTCATTTCTACTTTTTTCCGGGAAGTGGAATCTGTTTTGAAATTAAGTTTGATTTCGTTGTTCTCAAATTTGCCGGAATATTGGCGTACGAGATTATTATTGTTGATGATTTTTGTAGACAGGTGTATAGAATCACTGTCGAATTCCCAGACATCAGTTCTCTGGTCACCCACCACATAATCACTGCAGCTGGATTCTGTACAGATGACCTTTCCGTTCCAGGATCCTGTAATTTCTTCAGGCCAAAGGGCTATCTTCACGGAATCTTTTTTGGCAAAAATGCTGTCTCTCATTTTTAAAAGAGACTGGTATTCCGCATCTTTTTTTGCAAATATTTTTTCTTTTTCGAGGAGTTGTTTTTCTCTTTCCGTCAGGTTTTTTTCTTTTTCCTTATAATCGCAGCTGATCAGGAGAAATGAGCCCAGAAAGAGGAGAAAAAAAGTGTTTTTAAGCATATTATAGGTGTTGATGTAAACAAGATAGGGAAAAATAAAGGAAATAGAAAATTTATGCCAGACAGATGCTTTTAGATGAAAAATACGGATGGCCCTGCCGGGTGATGATTTTAATATTTGTTGAAACGTAAAGATAATGAAGGAATTAAGAATAGTTAAGGAAAATCTGATGATTTTTTAAAGAATCTCACGCAGAATTTTTTTCTCCTACGGATTTCCACAGATTTTTTGAGAAGGATTAGTTTTTGCAACTGCAATAAAACCGACATAGGAAGCTGGAGCGTTAAGAATAAATTCTGTGAGCGTTAAGAAAATTCTACTGTCCGAAGCGCGGCACAGCGACTGAACGAAGCAGAAATATCTAATCCGCGCAAGTTTAGAATTTTTAGAGAACAGGGTTTATTTTTAGCGGAAGTTTCCCGGTCTTGAATTTTTGCTTCTTTTGTTTCAAGACAAAAGAAGATAAAAAAATAATATTTTTATTAAGATGTCTCACACAGATTTTGGAGATTATGCAGATTTTTATAAAGCCTAATGAGCTTTTACACGACCTTATGTTTCCTGAACATTTCCGGCTTGTAATTAATAATAAAAACCCCACAGATGATCATCACTGCAGCAAGGATAAACTTAAGAGAGATTTTTTCATCCATAATCAGCCAGCCCAGAAATATGGCGATTACCGTATTCACATAAGCCAGGATAGAAACCTGTACCGGGGAAATCTTCGTTAAGGCATAATGAAAGGCGAAAAATGCAGCTACAGAGCCAAACACAGCCAGATAAAGCATGGCTGAAATACTTTTCAAGCTCCAGTTTCCGAAATTATAATTTTCTGAAAAAAGAAATGCAAAAATAACCTGAACAACACCTGCAAATAAGAACTGATAAAAAAGATTCAGCGTAATATTGCCGCTTTGGATATTGAGTTTTTTGGTGAAGATAGTCCCAGAAGCCCATCCGGCAATGGCGCAGAAGAGGAAGATCATTCCTGTTCTGTATTGAGGGTTTGCAAGATCCTGGATACCGTCCCAGAAAATAAAAAGAATACCACTGAAACACAGTAACACACCTGCAAGGGAACGGAAACTGAATTTCTGCAACCCTACCGCTACACTTCCTAAAAACACGAGAATAGGAGAGCAGGCGCTGATGAGTGAAGCGAGACTGCTGGAAACCGTTTCTTCAGCTACAGTGGTCATTCCGTTGGCAACCACCAGCATCAGGGAAGCAAAAACAACCTGATAACCCAGGTTTTTCCAGCCGATCCATTTGAATTCTTTTCTTGAAACAAGAATGAAAAACATAATAAGAGCGGCCAGAAACTGACGGATTCCCGCTACAAACCATGCAGGAATAGTCTCAACAGCAACTCGGATAGCCAGAAATGTAGTTCCCCATACAATGGCCACAGTAAGAACAGCAAAAATAAGTTTATAATCTTTCAATGTGAATCCCAGGTATAACAAACAAATATACCTGTTATAAAGTAAAAACGATGGGTACAGTTCCTCCTATTTTTAAAGGTACAGATGGTTTGGAGTGGGTGAAATAGTGAAATAGCAAAAAGGGAAAAGGGAAAGAATGAATTTGCTTATGAAACGGGAACAGCTGTTTTTTCGGGGCCAATAACTTCCAACCTCCTTCTTCCGGCTTCCATCTCCTTAATTTTGCTCTTTTATCCCGGATGTAGGTGGTTAAAATTCTTTATCTTTGGAAATCTAATAAAAATTGAAGATGGTAGGAATTATTATGGGCAGCCAGAGCGATCTGCCGATTATGGAACAAGCTGCGAATTTTTTAAAAAGTCTTGATATTCCGTATGAACTCACGGTAGTTTCGGCGCACAGAACACCGGAAAGGATGTTTGATTATGCAAAATCAGCAAAGGAAAGGGGCCTTAAAGTGATCATTGCAGGCGCTGGAGGAGCAGCTCACCTTCCGGGGATGGTAGCCAGCTGTACCACATTGCCGGTAATCGGGGTTCCGATTTTATCCAGTAATTCTATTGATGGCTGGGATTCTGTATTGTCTATCCTTCAGATGCCGGGCGGAATTCCTGTAGCAACCGTAGCATTGAACGGAGCTTTAAATGCGGGTATTTTAGCCGTAAAGATCCTGGGAAGTGCAGATGAAGCCATTGCTGAAAATCTTCAGAAATACCAGGATTCCCTTAAAGATAAAGTATTGGGAACGGTGGATGATATCAAAGCCATGCACCCGAATCATTTTGATCTGTAAATAATACGCACACCATAAAAAAATCGCCTTATCACAAGATAGGCGATTTTTGTTTTTATTTCCGTTAGTCCTGAGCCATATTGTCCCGGGTATTTTTTTGAACGGAGATCGCTCCGAAAAGGGCAAGAAGGAATGCAAATGCATAAAATCCTTTTTCACTTGGAAGAATGGTGGCATTCCAGAGTCCAACTGCCAGTAGCACGATAGATGAGAGTGTGGCAAACCAGCAGATACCATAATAAATATCCGTTACCGGAATATTTTCCAGCTTGTCGCGTACCGCTTTCTGAAGAGAAACCACGGCAAACAAGCCATATAAAAGAATAGTAAAATAATATCCTTTTTCGTTCAGCTGCATTTCCGCTCTGGCAAGACCTACGATAAAGCCAACCATTCCGGCTCCCAGGGCTATCCACGATGCCGCGATGAAAGCATTCGATACTTTTTGTTTTTTCATGAATTAATGTTTTATTTAACAGGTAAATATATTCATTTTTTACACAATGCCCCGTATTACAGGGAAAATATGGGTAAAATACGGGGAACTGAGGCCAATCACCATGTTAAACCAATATCTTGAAAACCGGCTGAAAAAATAAAAGACTCTTCAGAAACCTGAAAAGTCTTTTATTATGTAAGATTAAAAAATATTAATATCTGTAGTACTCAGGCTTGAATGGCCCTTTCACATCTACACCGATATATTCAGCCTGCTCATTAGAAAGAGTTTCTAATTCAACGCTTAATTTTTTAAGGTGTAAAGCCGCTACTTTCTCGTCAAGGTGCTTTGGAAGCATGTATACTTCATTTTTGTAAGCTGCAGAGTTGTTCCACAATTCGATCTGAGCAAGGGTCTGGTTAGAGAACGAGTTAGACATTACGAAACTTGGGTGTCCTGTTGCACATCCTAAGTTTACCAGTCTTCCTTCTGCAAGGATGATCACTTCTTTACCTTCAATGGTATAGATATCCACCTGAGGCTTCACTTCAGATTTTGTATGACCATAGTTGGTATTTAACCAGGCCATATCGATTTCATTATCGAAGTGACCGATGTTACAAACGATAGCTTTATCTTTCATTTTAAGGAAATGCTCTCCTCTTACAATATTGAAGTTACCGGTAGTTGTGATTACTATATCTGCGTTATCTACCACAGTATCTAATCTTTTTACCTCATAACCGTCCATTGCAGCCTGAAGCGCACAGATAGGATCAATTTCAGTAACGGTAACAATAGAACCGGCTCCTCTGAAAGAAGCAGCAGTTCCTTTACCTACGTCTCCATATCCGCACACTACCACTCTTTTTCCTGCAAGCATTACGTCTGTAGCTCTTCTTACTGCATCTACAGCAGATTCTTTACATCCGTATTTGTTGTCGAATTTAGATTTGGTAACAGAATCATTGACGTTGATGGCAGGCATTACCAGCGTTCCGTTTTTCATTCTTTCGTACAGTCTGTGTACTCCGGTTGTGGTTTCTTCAGAAAGTCCTTTGATATCTTTTGTGAATTCAGGGTATTTATCAAAAACCATATTCGTTAAATCTCCACCATCATCAAGGATCATGTTCAATGGTTTTCTGTCTTCGCCGAAGAATAAAGTCTGCTCAATACACCAGTCAAATTCCTCTTCATTAAGACCTTTCCAGGCATATACAGGGATTCCGGCAGCAGCAATGGCAGCAGCAGCGTGATCCTGCGTAGAGAAGATATTACAGGAAGACCAGGTAACTTCAGCACCCAGAGCTACCAATGTCTCGATAAGCACGGCAGTCTGGATCGTCATGTGAAGACATCCGGCAATTCTTGCACCTTTCAAGGGTTGAGAGGGTCCGTATTCTTCACGGATAGACATCAGGCCTGGCATTTCTGCTTCAGCAAGGGTAATTTCTTTTCTTCCCCATTCTGCTAGGGATATGTCCTTCACTTTGTAAGGAACGTATTGTGTTGTAGTACTCATATGAATGAATAAGTTTAAATTCAGTTGATAACGAAATGCAAAATTACAATTAATAATTAAGATAAAAAAACAATAGGTCAAGTTCCGGTTGATGAGATTTTACATGATGTAAAGTTATTTAGTCTTAATATAAATAGCTATTTTTGTTGATATTAAATTTTATACTATGAATCATACCCAGGAAGAAGCAAACAGGAAAGCAAGACCGGTTGCTCCAAAAGTAAAAGAACTGATAGACCGAACACAAAGTATCATTCTGGCGACCGCAGATGCAGAAGGAAATCCCAATTCAAGCTATGCTCCATTTGTACAACTGGACAATACATTCTACATTCTGGTCTCTTTTATGGCAAAGCATACCAAAAACCTGGCGGACGGAAGAAAAGCTTCACTAATGTTCATTGAAGATGAATCTGCAACCAAGCAGATCTATGCCCGTGAACGTTTAACCGTTGAGACCACCCCTTCCCAGATCGAAAGAGATTCAGAAACATGGAATACCGTAGTTGCTAAACTGAAGGAAACCCACGGAAAAGTAGTAGATGTTATTGCCGATATGCAGGATTTCATCCTTATTGCTTTACAGCCGGTGAGAGGTTCTTATGTGAACGGATTCGGAAGTGCTTATTTTGTGGATGAAAAGCTTGATATCCTTGAGCACAGAAATGATGTGAATCATCAGTCGAAGTAATATATTAAAAATGGGAGAGGGAAGCGGGGAGATGGAAGTTTATAACGGTTAAGTAAAGAAACATATTTTTTTAATAGGTTCTTTGTAATCAAAACTTTAAAAGTTAATTGGCAAACGAACACTAACTTCCATCTTCGCGCTTCCCTCTCCCTTCTTCTTTCATCTTTCACATCTTTTCACTACTTTTATCGAATAAAAAAACGATGCCCCTTTACCGAGATTTTTCAGATGATAATGCCACCATCCTTGTATGGAAATATGATGAGAGCGAAGAACTTGATATCAACGATCTTCTGGAGCCTGAAAATGCCGAAAAGGTAAAAGATTATCATCCTAACAAGCTGCTGGAGGTGCTTATGGTACGTAAGCTTTTAAAAGGCTTAAAACCTCATTCCAAAATTCTGTACAAAGAAAGGGAGCCTTTCCTTTCCCCTAAAGATGCCGAGATTTCCATTACCCATTCATTTCCTTTTGCCGCCATTGCCATTTCCAAGAATAAAATTGGAATTGATATTGAAAAATTTAACCCTAAGATATTAAGGGTTATTGATAAATTCACCTATGAAAACGAACGGGGATTTATTCCTGAAAATAATGCTCCCGCTTTCTATACCATCATCTGGAGTGTGAAGGAAAGCATGTACAAAATTCATCATTCAAAATACTGGTCGCTGAAAAAAAATTATGAAGTAAAACCGTTTGAGCTGAAGCATCTTCACAAGATCAGCTGCAGGGTTTATGATGAACAGTTTTCCGATGAGTTCAAAGCAAGGGTAGAATTTTTTGATGATTACTGCTTTACGATCGTGGAGGAGTAGGTTCCTCCTCGCTTTTATATTTTTCAATGACTTTTCGCTGTTCTTTGGCGACATCATAGATCAGTTCCAGGATATCGTGGATGTTTTTGAGCTCCGTTAAATGCGAAATTTTATCAGGATCCCGTCGGTCTACAAGATCATTTTCCTCAATTTCAGTTTTTCTTTTCAGGATCATATCTTCAATAGAGGAATCTTCAGGTTCCAGGCGGCTCTCCATTTTTAACGCTTCATTGATCTCATTACCGTTCAGTAAGACGGAAGTCTGCTGCATTTCTGCTTCAATCTTTCTGCTCCAGCTTTCGGCATCTATTTCGGGATACTTTTCGTTGTTTTTTGAGTACTGGGAAAGGGAAGCGGTATAGGCCGTGATCAGATGGGAGGTAGCCACAAACTGATGCACCACTTCCAGTTTCTTCTGCTGGTTTTTCGGTTCAGAGATCATTCGCTGGAAATTATCGGAAAGATTGGCCAATGAAATAATAGCGTTCTTCCGTTTCATTTTATAATCTTCCAGATCAAAATTTCCGTCCAGGAATTTAGAGATCACACTTTCAAAATAGATGAGGTTATCCGCTGCAGATTTCTTCATCAGGTCAAGGTTCTGGGTATGCTCCCAAACCGGCAGGACAATATAGGATACGGCAAAAGCAATCACTCCGGCGATAATGGTGTCCAGGATCCGGTCTTTGAAAATAATATCTACGTTTCCGGGATTTAAGAAATTAAAACTGAGGAACACATAGATCGTCATAAACAGGACCGCCCAGAAATATCTGCCTTTCAGGAAGCTGAAGCACATGATCATGCTGAGAAGCAGGATCGTAAACAGAATTCCGTTGATGTGGATAAAATGCAGGATTACGTAAGCAATCACTGCTCCGGCAACAGTTCCGTAGAGACGGAGAAGATTCCGTTTCTTGGTAATAGAGTAGGCCGGTTTCAATATTGCGGTGATCGTGATCAGAATCCAGTAAGTATGCCCCAATCCCAGGAAATCAAACATCGAGAAAAGATAGCCCACCAGCAGGGCGATGGTGATTCTTATGGCATGCCTGAAGTGAGAGGAAGACAGTGAAATATTGTTCCTTAAAACCTTGAAGTTGAGCTTTTCCTCATTAGGCATAAATTTTTTCAGATCCAGACCTGTGGAAAGGCTTTTCGCCAGTTTGATATCCTGTGAAAATACTTTATATATTTCATTGATTTCCTTGGTGATCTCGTTGATGCGCATCAGGATCTGGCGGAGAATCATAAAATTTTCCAGATTATCAGGGGTCAGCTGCCTGTTTCGCAGCTCAAAATAATGAACATTGAGATTTTTCAATTCATGTTCCAGATCAAATATGGATTTTGCCCTGCTTCCGATCTGAAGAGAGATCCCGATATTGGTGATTTCTTCGGCAAGCAGGTTGAGGTAGTCGTGGATGTTGACCAGGATCATACTGTCCTCAAAGCTCTGCTGCAGCTTCTGATAATCACTTTCTGAGGTCATCAGCTTTTCATGAAGGTCCATGGAATTCAGGAACATCAGCATGAGAAGACGGCTGGTGGTGGTAGATTCGTTAACGATCGTTCTGGTTTTAAAAACCGTTTCCCGGGTTTCTTCCTGGAGGTTTTTAATCCCGATCTGCTTGGCAATAACCTGAATCGTCAGCTTATCAAAATCAGGATTTTTCTGGTAATAATTGGCTTTGATTTTTAAGAATTCCGCGAGCTGGAGATAATTTTCCCCAATCATCTGTCCTGCAAGTTTATAGGGCTGAATGGTGGTAACAATCAGGAATATCAGAAGAAACCAGATGCATCCGGAAGCAAAAATCAGAAGACTTTTAAAAATATTGCCTCCTGTAAGATGGCCGTCGATGAAAATGGCCAGCACCACAAGAGATAATGAACCTACAGCGGCAAGCCTTTGCCCGTAAACCCCGATGAGAGAGAAAAATATTCCAAACACCACAATTTCCAGCAAAACCAGCAATTTGAAATTCATCACCAGGCTTGCAATAAGGGCCACAAAGACAAAGCAGAAAATAGCAAAAGTAAGGGCATTTCTTCTTCTGATAAACGGACCGGGCTGGTCACAAAGCGCTACAAAGCTGGTTCCGAGCGGGAAAAGAAAGTATTCTTTGAGGATTCCGAAGTGAGCAAGAACCAGACAGGGCAGAACTGTTGCCAGTGTGATTCTGATCGCAGAATACACATATTGGCTGGTAACAAATTTTTTGAGCTCTGCTGAATAGTTCATACTGCAAAATTACTTATTGGAAACAAGAAAAGCCTTATAAAAATTAGACTTTTGCAAACTTATCTATTATATTTCCTTAATTATGAGCCAAGGTCCGGTCTGATCCGGAATACAAAAAAACAGATCATTAAAATGTGCTGTTGCTGTTGGCTGATCTCAAAATATAAAACAGATCATCGCTTTTTGAAAAAATCATCGATTAGGTTCAGTACTTCATCGAAATTTGTTTCAAGGACCCAATGGCTGCCTTTGAGCATGTGAATCTGAGCATCAGGCAGATCCCTTTTGTAGCAAAAAGCTTCCTCGTTATTAAAGAACGGATCATATTTTCCCCAAATGACGATTGCAGGAGGCTGGTGGGCACGGAAATATTCCTGGAATACGGGGTACATTTTCATGTGATTCCTGTAATCACAATTTAATTCATATTGCATGTCGAGATTACCTGGTCTTTTCATCGAGTCCCAATCAAGGACCCATAATTCGGGGCTTATCGTGGATTTTAATTCTTCGGGCAAGCCTGCAGTATATTGTTCTTTCACTCCTTTCTCACTAAGGAATGCATAGAGCTTTTCCTTTTTTTCAGGTGTCGGATTTTCCCAGTACTCTTTCATTTCATCCCATATAAGGCGAACGCCCTCTTCGTATGCATTACCATTCTGGACAATAATTCCTTCGATTTTTTCGGGATGACTGACGCACAGCGGAAATCCGACAGCAGCTCCATAGTCATGAAGATAAATGGTGAAAGAACTAAGATTGATCTCATCCGTAAACTTATTGATGTAAGCCGATATATTCCTGAATGTATACTCAAATTGTTCTCTGGGTGGGAAATCACTGAAGCCGAAGCCCGGAAAATCCGGAGCTACCAGATGAAGTTTGTCTGACATAGCTGTCATCAGATTTTTGAACATCACGGACGAAGTGGGAAAACCAGGCAGAAGCAATACGGATGGGTTCTTTGGGTCACCCGCCTCACGGTAGAAAATCCTGATACCATCAACGTTCACGGCTCTGTTAAAAATCTGGTTACTCATGTCGGTAAACCATCAAAGATTATGCCCTGATGTACCGGTGTTTTGCTAAAATAAACCTAATTTTAAAATGGAAAGATGAGGAGAAATATATATTCTTTGTATGACAGAAGAGTAGGGTTCATCCAATTTTGATCACCTATCAACGGCAGGGTATTGGCTCTGAACGGAGAGCAGACGGTTTTAGATTTTAACTTTTCATGAAATCTTTTTTCTTAATTTCGTTATTACGGAGGAAGTTTAGTTTTTGAAGCAGATGCTTTGACAGAAATGTAGTGCTACTCTAGTTTCCCATGATCTAAATATTAAACAAAATACTATGAAGATAACGATTATAAACCTACTCATTATTTTATGTTCTTTCACCATTTTAAGCTGTAATTCCCAAAAGACAGGCAGCTTTAAACCTAAGGAAGTTTATACATCGGGTCAGCTGGTCATTACCCAGATTTCAGAAAACTCCTATATCCACACCTCCTATAAACAAACCAATGACTTCGGGAATGTTCCGTGTAACGGACTGGTAGTAAAAAATAGTAATGAAACTATTGTTTTTGATACCCCGATTAATGACAAAAGCTCGGAAGAATTAATACAATGGATCACGGATCATCTTCATTCAAAAATCAATGCTGTGATTCCAACTCATTTCCATGATGACAGTATGGGCGGTCTGCAGGCATTTCACAATCATCACATTCCTTCTTATTCATATGTTAAGACAATTGAGCTGGGGAAGAAAAATAATTTTGTGGTCTCTGAAAACAGTTTCAGTGATTCGATAGTTTTAAAAGTGGGGCACGAGAAGGTTATTGCCAAATTCTTTGGGGAAGGCCACACAAAAGACAACTCGGTATGTTATTTTCCGGCTGAGCATATATTATTCGGAGGCTGCTTACTGAAAGAACTGGAAGCCGGTAAAGGATATCTGGGAGATGCCAATGTTTCAGAGTGGTCAGCTACCGTGGAAAAAGTAAAAAAGGAATATCCGGATGTGAAATTGGTTGTTCCGGGACATGGGGACTATGGGGACGGAAAGCTGCTGGATTATACCATCAAATTATTCAGGAATCAGTAGAGTAGTGACTAAGGTTAAGATTAAGGTTGAGGTTGAGGAAAGTTAGCTAAAAATATACTTACATGATCAGAAATTCACCATTCACTGCGAAGCAAAATTGACTATTAACTATAAAATGTTCACATTGCCTTAAAAAAAAAGTCTCACGATAAATGAGACTTTTTTATTTTGTATAATTGTGTTCTTAATAATCTACGTTGGATGTTTCTTCTCCAATGTTCCAGGTAAGACCGAAACGAAGCGTGTTATCCAAGGCAGTATTGATTTTTGACATATTGATCAGATAAGAAATATCCAATCCGAAAGAACGGTACTTTAATCCGATACCGGCAGTCGCAAACTGTCTTGCACCCTGCTCTTCACTTTCATGGAAGTAACCTGTTCTTACGGCAAAAGCATTGTCATAAGAATATTCCAGAGCACCACTGTACATGATACTGTTTTTGTTTTTGAATGATTTTCCGATTCCGGCGATAGGCCCTACGTTTGGAATTTCATATCTCGGCTGTCTTGTATTCGGGTCTATTCCTACATATTCTGATCCCGGAACCAGAATTTTGGAACCTTCTACGCTAAGCCCGATCTTGTTCATATCATCTAAATACATATCGTAACCAACCCCTAATCTGGCCATAGTCGGCAGGTAAGATCTGGATTCTTCATTTCCTGTATAGTCTAATTTCGGACCTATATTCTGAACGGCTAAACCTGCATTTAATTTCCCGTCATATCCTCCGAAACTTGAGAATCTTGGAGAGGTATAGTAAGCAGAAATATCTACAGCGAAACTGTTGGCTGCTTTAAGAGTGGTATCTGTGTTGAATCCTCCGGCTAAATCTGAACGGATGAATCTACCGGTAACGGCCATTGAGTATGAATCAGAAAGTTTCAGACCGTAAGCCACGTCAAGGGAGAATTCGTTAGGTTTAGAGGTACCCATGGAAGCTACTTCCGAACCTACCAGCTGGGTAAGGTCTACTTCACCCATATTGAAATAATAGATACTTGCAGAGATGGTAGATCTTTCTTCCTGTCCTAAAAATTTATGGAACGCACCATATAGTAAAAATACATCATTGGTAAGCTTTCCCATATAAGGAGTATAGTTAAGACCTATGGAAGAACTTGTCCTGCTAAAAGGATATTTCGCTGCATTCCAGAATTGCGAAAATGCATCCGGTGAAGTTACCACCCCCTGGTCTCCCATACCTCCGGATCTTGCATCTGGTGCAATTCTTAGAAAAGGAGCTCCGGTCAATACTGGATTTATTTTACTTAAATCTTGCGAATAGCCTAAAAAACCAGCACTTAAACCAAATCCCAAAAGCAGTTTTGTAGTTAAATTCATATGTTGTCTTTTATATATTATCAGTTTTTTATAAATATAATTATCTATGTCTTATTTAAATTATTTCAAAAGTACCATTTTTTCTACAGCTGTAGCACTTCCTTTGCATTTTTCTTGATTTTGACTTTTTGCAAATATCTTAAAAATATACGTACCTTTTGCAACAGTTGCCCCAAAATCATCTCTTCCATCCCATTCTATTGCCTGACGCGGCGTTCTAAAGCCCTGTAGGAACGGTTCTGCGATCACAGCCTGAGATAATGTTCTTACTAATTTTCCTGTTATGGTATAAATCTGAACATTCACATCTAAAATATCATCACAGTTGTGCTCAAACTGAACGTACGTCCTGTTGGTAAACGGATTCGGCCAGTTCAGCGGTCTGTTGATCACCAGGTGCTGATCAGATTCATCCTTAACCTCAAAGTTTAACGTAGCAGTTGTCGAATTATTGTTTATATCCCAAACTTTAAATGTCAACTGGTGTTGTCCTATCGCAAGGTTTCTGAAAGGGTAGGTTACATTCCCCTTCTGATAATCGGCAAGGCTTGGGCTCAGACATCCGTTTCCTTCCCCTGAAGCGAAGAAATCATTCAGAACAATGGTATTGATAATCTGGCCGTCAAGATACACGGTAATGTCATGACCTACACCTGATCCGGTAGAGTTGATTCCCGTATCATCCGTTACACAAGCTAAAAGCATAGGATTCTGGTTCGTGATCCCGCCGTCTGCAAAATTGGTATTGTTCATGTACAGTTTTACTTTTGGTGGTTCATTGTCATTAACTCCGTTCGGGTTGATGTCTCCCACCTGTACAGCCTGGTTGTTGAATACATCTGTTCCTTTGTTATCAGCGTATCCTAATATCCTTCCTTGTCCTACTGCGTAATTAATATCTTTCGGAACATAGAATTCTACATTGAATACCCCGTTTACAGCAGTTCCGGAAGCCTTAACTATAGCACTTCCTTCTTCCGTATAATCCATAACCGGAGCAAGTACTCCATCATTATTGAGGGTTTTCTTATTTAATCTCTTATCAAAAATATGGATCGAAACCCTTCCGTTAAATGTTGTATTAACTGTTCCGTCAGGATTGTTGATATGGCCTTTTACTTTAACGAAATCCAATCCTCTGATCAGTCCCGGAACCGGAGATTCTATACCGTCAATGACCAGCTGTCTTTTAGGTCTGCTTAGCTTCATGGCAGGGTCTCCAAGGAAATTAACCTTCAGGTGGTCAATATTGGCTCCTTTTTGCTTTTTGGCATTTAAATGGGCATAGCCTAAAGTTTCAAAATCGTCACTGGTAAGTTTAAAGATATTCTTGGTATAAGTATCCGTGAAAACCCGTCCGTAATCTACTCCAATGGCACGGCTTGATGTAATCATGGCCGCGGCGCCGCCTTGCTTTAATTTAATGAACTGTTCCCCTGCAGAAGAAGTTCCCGGCTCATCCCATAGAGTGAATTCACAGGTGATGGTGGATACAAACGGGAATCTGCTGTATACATTGGAGAAGTTGTTGGAGTTCTGGATTTCCGTACTCGTTAATACTCTTTCCTGCGCCCATCCGTTAATCCCTCCATGTCCGAAATAGAATAAATAAAGACTGTTTCCGATATCATTGGAGATCGCCTGCGTTACCTGTGGAAAGCGTTGGCCTGCTGCAGTACTCTGAGCAGGGAAGGCATCCATATAAAGCTTTCTTACGTTATATTCTTTCAGTTCTAACTGGCCCGGCTGTTCAAAAACAGTAGCCAGCGTATTATTCATTACTTCATGGAAAGGGCTTCCGCCATCCTTATCGTCATCCACCACAAAATCTACCTTCATTCTCCATTCCCCGAAAGGAGAGGATTGCCCCGGAAGCGCATTGTAGTACGCAAGGGTTTTGTTCATCATATCCACAGCTTCAGTTCCGTTGGCGGCAGGAATTCTGCCCACCGGAATATCAGGAAGATTGTTCTCAATGAATGCCGTAGTCTGTGGTTGGGTCATTACAATATAATCGTCTGTCACGAAAGAGCCTACAAAATCTGCAGAATGCTCTCCCTGGTAACTGGAAACAATATTGGAGTTGCCGGAGATTCTGTTTTTATAATCAAATGAGGCATCCCCCAAAATAAATACATATTTAAGTCTTCCTGATGTATTCAGTTTTGTGATGAAATCCCTGATCGCCGTAAGATCCCTGCTTCCACTTCCGAATTCATTATAAATTTTCGAAGGATCTACAATTTCTACGGTATAATTATTTTTAGTCTGGTGATAGCTGGCCAGTCTCTGTGCCTGTCCCATCAGCTCAGGAACAGTAAGGATCAGGTAATCCACATTCTGAAGGGCAGAAAGATTCTGGTTGGCCACTCTTTCTACATAAGCAGGAATGTATGCTGCATCAGCTCTGAATGCTACAAACTCATTGTTAAAGTTAGGATCAGCGGCAATATAACCGAAATTAAAGCTTCCGGCACCTGCTTTATTTACCCTTCTGTTGGCATTGGTGATATCAGTTACATCCCATACCTGTTCCATATTGGTGGCATTGGCAATACCGAAACCATAGCCCGTATTGGATCCGCTGGCAATGGAGTAATCCCTGAAATTCATCTGTGATCCGTTAAAGGTAAGGTTTTCCTTATATTGTACTTCTACATAATCCAGATGAAAAGCTCCGTTAGGGTTAACAGAAATATTGGGAGCGTAATTAAATGTAATCTGGTTTCCGGTAAGATTGGATATGGTGCCTTCGTATTTCAGCTGGTGGAAATCATAAACATAGGTAGAAGAATTGCTGGGCACACTCTGTACCGATGGATTCAGGTTATTGATCTTAAATTCCACACTGTTCTGCTGTGCCCTGTAGCCCACCACCCGTGTTCTGTACCTGATAACATCGCCGGCCTGCATAGGTGAATTGGTTGTAAAAGTAACCACTTTATCTGTAGTAAACGGAGTTTCCTCTACCCATACTCTTCCTACTTTCAGGAGGTTCTTCTGGTCGTTGTTCAGCACCTGATAATTGTCATATCTGGTAATTAAATTACCGGCCGGAAGATCTGCGTCCACCGGTTGTACTCTTTTTCCGGGACCTTTGTCAAAATTGATAAAATAATAGGCAAAATCCTCGTAGATATTTTTAAGGTTATTGCTTTGGTCGGTTCTTGTGTCCACCCTTTTATAGCCATCTCCGTTCGTTACATCATAAAGATTGTATCCGTTAGGTCCCTGGGCATAAAACAATGCATAATCCCCGTCGTTCCATACACCATCGTCTTCACCTACCACCTGAATTGCATTTTCCTGAAGGGCGCTGTATTTCGTATCCTGGTTGAATTCCGGAAGCATAATTCCTCCGTTACCATAAATTCTGAAGTTTTTCGGATTTACTGAAGCCGGATTTATTCCGTTATCTCTTAAAAACTGTGCAGTGATTTTAAAGATTCCCGAACGGTCTACTTTTATTTTGTAAAAACCTCCGCTTGAAAGAGGATTGGCAGTAGTTCCCACCTTATTGGCCATTCCGGACCTTAAATTATTCGACGCTCCTGTTTCAGAAATATTGAAAGAAGAAAGTCGAAGAACACGTCCTTTAACATTCTTAAATAATGCTACACTGATGCTGGCATATCTTTCGCCCTCCAATGTATAATAGGCCACATCTGCCACTTCAAAATCCGGCAGCCTGCTTTTGTCAAGATCATATAAATCCTTACTGGAAACGCTTTCCCAGGCAAGATCAGAAACTTTTAACTGCTTTTCGCCTATTTTTTGTGTGGTTCTGATAAAAACATTATTTTGGCCGAAAGAAAAACCCTCATTTTTAAAATTTGGAAGATTTAATTTTGTTTCACCGAAATCCTGGATTTTAGAGCCTTCCCATTCTATGGCTTTTCTCTGGGCCCAAAGCGTTGATACAAAAGAGAATAGTAATAAAAAGGTGATTTTTTGTTTCATGTTTATTGTTGAAATTTCTGAATTACAAATAAAATGAAAATTTTAGAATTAAATTGTGATACAATAAAATTAATTTGTTAACGTTTTTCAAAAAAATCAAATGTTTACTTGATTTATTGAATAATTTATTTTTTCTTTGTACTTTGAAAATATTTATATCGACTATGAAAAAACTAAAGTTGTTTTCATTAATAGCATTAAGTTCTACACTTGCATTAACCAGCTGTGGCGGATCCGGGACCAGCAAAGGAGGCGGTACTAAAAAATTTGTCAGCAAGACGGGTTGGAAACCAAACGAAAAACAAGGTTGGTTTTTTGCAGGAAAGCAACAAAAACAGAAGGGGTGGCCAGGAATGGTATATGTAGAAGGTGGAACTTTTACAATGGGATTAGTGAAAGATGATGTTATGCATGATTGGAATAACACACCGCGCAGAATGCAGGTAAGTTCATTCTTCATCGGAGAAACAGAAATTACTAACTACGAATACCGCGAATACCTTACATGGTTGAAGTACGTATTTCCACCAAGTGACCCGAGCTTCAAGGAGATCTATAATGGCGCTTTGCCGGATACTCTTTTATGGGACAACAAATTAGCTAGAAACGATTATAATGAAACGTATCTTCGTTCTCCGGAATTCGATTACTACCCGGTAGTAGGAGTTTCCTGGACGCAGGCGAACAGATATTGTGAATGGCTTACAGACAGAGCGAATGAAAAAGCTTTGATGCAGGCCGGTGTTATTGCGAAAGATTTGTATATCAACGAATCCAATAACCAGGGAGGAACTGCTTTCAACATGGATAAATTCAAATCCAATGATCCGGAAATGCAGGGATATATCAATGAGAAAAGAATGCAGCAGAAATCCGGTATGAAAACGACCAACCAGAGACTTCTTGCCGCAAACAGAGCTCCAAACGCTTCCATGGTTCAGAAGTTCAGACTTCCTACCGAAGTGGAATGGGAATATGCAGCTCTTGGTATGGCTAAAAACAGAGAATACAACCAATACTTAGGAAAAAAACCTGAAATCGAAAGATTAAGAGGTACTAAGGGTAGAGATAAAGGAATGTTCCTTGAAAACTTCAAAATGGGTACCGGTGACTATTCAGGGATCTCAGGATGGAAAAATGACGGATCTGCACAAACGGCGGATGTAAGACAATATCCTTCCAATGACCTGGGAATCTACGGTATGTACGGAAACGTATCTGAATGGACAGCTGACGTATACAGACCTATCATTGATGAAGATTTCAGCGATTTCAACTACTACAGAGGAAATATGCCTCAGGCTGTAGTGAGAAACGGTGACGGGACTTACAAAATGATTGACGAAGGAAGCATCAAGTATGATACATTAGCTGACGGCAGATTAGTGTACAGAGGACTTCCGGGACAGTTTGAAAGAGAAACTATCGCTGACTACAGAAATTACAGAGATGGTGACAGACAGTCTTCTTTAGAATATTACAGAGCTTCAGATTCAGCTTCAGCTTATGATATGTACAATTCTCCTAAGAGCAGATTTGTAGTAGATGCAGGAGGAAAAGTGAAACTTCTGAAAGATACTAAAGACAGAACTTCAGCGCTATCAAACGATGTAAGAGTAGTAAAAGGAGGTTCTTGGCAAGATACAGCTTACTGGCTGGATCCGGGACAAAGAAGATACAAAAACCAGGGCAAGGCTTACGGATGGATTGGATTCCGTGTTGCTCAGGATGCTAGAGCTAGCGAAAAAGGCAGAACTAGAAGATAATATGATCAAAATACTTAAAAAACCTTCCGGATTTCCGGAAGGTTTTTTTATTTTTGAAGTATGATTATAGAACAGTTTTATCCTTTATTTTTAAAGTCTGATAAAGTAACGATTGACAGCAGGAAAGTAGGCGTAAATGATATTTTCTTTGCCTTCTCCGGTGATAACTTCAATGCGGCAACCCTGGCAGAAAAAGCGGCTGATGACGGTGCTTTAGCCGTGATCGTAGAACAGCAGGAATTTGAAAATAAAGAAAAAAATATCTTCTATGTTCCTTCCACATTGGAATTCCTGCAGCAGCTTGCCGTTTATCACAGAAATCAGCTGAGCATCCCGGTTATCGGGCTTACGGGAAGTAATGGGAAAACGACCACCAAGGAAATTATTCATGCAGTTCTTTCTGAGAAATTCAGGGTGCAGTATACCTTCGGGAATTTAAATAATCATATCGGAGTTCCGCTGACTATTCTTTCCATTAAACCAGATCATGAAATGGCGGTAATAGAGATGGGAGCCAATCATCAGAAAGAGATAGAACTCTTATGTACCATTGCTCAGCCGGATTTCGGTTACATCACCAATTTCGGGAAAGCCCATCTGGAGGGTTTTGGTGGATTTGAAGGCGTTATCAAAGGGAAATCTGAATTGTACGACTATCTGAAAAGCCATCAGCGTACCATTGTGGTGAATGAAAGTGATCCTATCCAAAAGGAGAAAACGGAATATTATACTCCGAAAATTACCTTTGGAAATGAGCATTCGGATTATCAGTTCGGATTGTTTTCAGAAGAACATTTTGTAGGACTGGAATTTCAGGGGGAGAAAGCCGTTTCAAAGCTGACGGGAGAATATAATTTTACCAATTTATGCGCAGCAGCGAGTCTTGGACTTCACTTCGGGATCAGCTTCGATCAGATCAGACACGCTATTGAAAATTATACGCCAACGAATATGCGTTCGCAGGTGGTTAAAAAAGAGGGGCGAACATTAGTCCTTGATACCTACAATGCCAATCCGAGTTCTATGACAGCCTCCCTGCATAACTTCGTAACCTTCGAAGGAAGAAAAACAGTAATTATCGGAGATATGCTTGAATTGGGGGATGAAAGCGAAAAAGAGCACCAGGCTATTCTGAAACTTGCTCAGGAACTGGCATTTGACCAGATCATTACCGTAGGAAAGAACTTTAAAATGGTCAATCCTTCTGCTTTGTCTTTTGAGAATACGGCGGAATTGATAGAATACCTTCAACAGAATAAAATCCAGTCCGAAAATATCCTGCTGAAAGGTTCAAGAGGAATTGCCCTTGAAAAATCGATCGAATTTATTTGATGTAAAAAAGTTGGAAGCCTGAAGATAGGAGAGGGAAGTTATTGCAGTAATGAAAACAGCCGTATCCCGTTAACTATCGGAATGGTTGGTCTTCCAACTTCCTTCTTCCAGTTTCAATACCTTATCTATTTAGAATGCCAGAGATCTTTGACGATCAGTTTGATATTCTGGAAAGTGCTTGGAAATACTTCATCCTCAATCTGGGTGGTATTTTTCCAGGCTACTTCTGTGATACCTTCCTCTATCTGTGGTTTTGAAGTGTCCTCGCCATCGAAGGTCATTTCAAACCAATGGGTGCATTTAAGAATCTTTTCCCCGTTCCTTTCGATGTAAATGTGATAGGTGGTGTTGATGAATTTTACCAGCTTCACCTCTTTAAGACCCGTTTCTTCCTCAATTTCCCGTACAGCAGATTCTTCACGGGATTCACCTTTTTCCATCTTGCCTTTCGGAAGGTCCCATTTGCCCAGCCTTTTAATGAAAAGAAGTTCGCCCTGAGGATTGCTTACCAGACCACCGGCAGCTTCTATAATCCTGAAAAGCTTTTGAAATTCATTCCAGATCTCTTCGATATTCTCACCAAAAACATTCAGCTCTTTTACAGAAGTGTTCTCCAAAAGATCCAATGCTATTTCTAAAGTTGTGAAACTTTCGTACCTAAGCTCTTTTTCAAGATACCCGGGGTGCTTAGACACTAATAATTTTTTTTCGTTCACAAAAACTTTATACATTTGTAAGAATTAAGAATTTAAATACAAAAATAAAAAATGAATTTAGAAGGACGAAAAATTATTGTCAATAAATCATCTAAAGAACTCTCTGAAATACTAAAATCGCCTGAAAACTATAAAGATTTTATGCCGGACGGTCTTCAGAAGTTTGAAACCAAGGATAACGGGTTCAAATTCGGACTTCAGGGAATGCCGGAAATTGCTTTGAAAATAGATGAAGTGAACGAGCAGA
Organism: Chryseobacterium phocaeense; assembly: GCF_900169075.1. Taxonomy (NCBI): domain Bacteria; kingdom Pseudomonadati; phylum Bacteroidota; class Flavobacteriia; order Flavobacteriales; family Weeksellaceae; genus Chryseobacterium; species Chryseobacterium phocaeense. Next base: position 2,544,623 of record NZ_LT827015.1, on the reverse strand, counting down.
AAGCCGTTTTAAAGTCAGCAAGTTCCAGCCTTGATTTTTCATTAACAGCCACTTTGAATCCTGTAAGTGAAAACCAGACAGAAGTTCAGATGCTTTTTGAAGGAAAATTCAACCCTTTTATCAAAATGATGGTAGAAAAGCCGCTGCAGAATTTTATCAACACATTAACCGATAAGATCGAAGCTTACAAATAATAAGAAAGTCCTGAATTCAGGACTTTTTTTATTTATGATCTTTCATTTTTTTATGCGTAATAATTTCCAGGTGTATCACATTAGCTGCACCCGGATGTATCGCAAAGGTTTCAAAAAAAGAATCAGTTTCGCCATACTTTGAGCAGCTGATCGTAATTCCATTTGGAGCTGCCGGATGCGCCAGATTTTCAAGATGAAATTCATTTCCTGCGGTTTCAATGATGACTTTATGGGCTATAAGCTCCTGCCTGTTCCCATTTTTGTCAAAAATAATGATTTTTTCAAAAGGTGTTTCGCTGATCGGTTGGTCCATAGGATTTAATTTAAAAGTCCTTAAAGGTACTAAACTTACCAATACCCAGCTCTCATCTGCATTCCTTCTGTCAGCAGATCAATCCTGAACTGTGATCAGCCAGGCTTCCCGTAGCAGAAGAAAGGACATTGATCTCATTATTCATCTTTAAAACGCCCATAAAACCAAAGATCAGAGCTTCTTTATAATCAATTATTTCCTTTTTCGGAATAATAATCCCGGATTCTGTTTTTGCCCGGATCTTTTCGATCAGGAAGGTATTGTAAGTGCCCCCACCTGTACAGAGAACCTTTTGTAAATTGTTTTGATTAATGACAATGGAGATTTGCTGTGCCACATGTTCTGTAAAAGTAGCCATGGCATCTTCAGCATCTATATTTTCCAGTAGCGGGAAAACAAACTCCGTGCACCATTCTATTCCTAATGATTTTGGATGTGGCTGACCGTAGAAATCCAGTGAGTTCAGCTGTGTTAAAAGACTTTCGTTGATACGGCCTTTTCTTGCAATATCCCCGTTTTCATCAAATTTTTTATCGAATTTCTGAGCAAGCCTGTTCAGAACAATATTAAAAGGAGCAATATCAAAAGCAATTCTCTGATGATCTTTTTTTAAAGAAATATTGGAAAATCCGCCAAGGTTGAGGCATGCATCATATTGTGGGAAAAGCAACTCATCTCCAATAGGGACTAAAGGCGCTCCGTTTCCACCCATCAGGACATCCTGGCTTCTGAAATCATAAACTACCGGAAGCCCGGTTTCTATTTTAACAGCTCTTCCATCTCCTATCTGAAGAGTGAATTTTCTTTGAGGCTGATGAAAAACCGTGTGGCCGTGGGAAGAGATCAGATCAATATTTTTAAGCTGATGGTTACTGATGAATTCCTGAACTTTCTGTCCCAGGTAAAAACCATACTCAGAATGAAGTGCCAACAATTCTTCGGAGGACAGATGAATAGAATTCCTGAGTTTTTCTTCCCAGTTTGCAGGGTAAGGAAGTGTTTCTGCCTTTAAGATCTCAAAATTCCAGCTGTTCTGCTTTTCAAAAGCTGCAAAACAGAGGTCCAGGCCGTCCAGACTGGTTCCGGACATCAGCCCAATAGCCTGAATCTTCATATTATTGCGGTGTTTTCTTTTCTTCGAGTCGTTTTGTACTGAAATCCCCGGAATTGTTAAAGAATGTATATTCGGAGAAATCATCTTTGGCAGTCATCCCATTAGCACCGACAAGGGTAGAGCCGTCCTCCATGGTGACATACACGGTATCTTTGGTATAAATCCTGTTTTTTCTCTGGTCCCAGTAGATGCTCTGCATGGCAAACCGCTGGCCTTCGTTGGTGGTGATTCTTACATCTCCTTTGGCTTCGTAGAATTTTTTATATTCAAAAATACGGGCATATTTGGCGCTGATTTTACCGGGTACTTTTGGTTTCTTTTTATCAAAGAATTCGATGTTGATCCCTTTTCTCGCTACAATATAAGGGCTGTCTATCAAGGTATATTTTTCAATGATTTTAGCCTTTGCTTTGAGGGAAATAAACCCGGAATCACGCTGGATAATATTGGCATTATAGATCACTTCTGAGGGGAAATTTTTACTTTTGCTGCCGTTATTTTTAGTAAGGTCTTCCTCACAGGATGTCAGTATAAAAAATATAGCACAACTAAAAAGGCATGCTATATTTTTATATGATATTTTTTTTGAAAAATTCATTTTAGTTGTAAAGATTCTTTCTGAACCATCTGTCGGCAAAATTAAACCCGACTCTGAGATTGATGAAGTTCTGATTGATCAGGTTGTTTTTAAGAGTTCCTCTTTTTCCAACTTCTATCCCCAGTTCAAGACCACTCATTCTGGTGATGCTGCTCGTTTTGAACGGAAGCATTACCCCTGCAGAAACTCCGAACTTGTTGATGCTGTTACCGTCTATTTTAAGATTTCCTCTTTCATAGAAGGCTCCGTACCTGTAGATCACCCTGGAGAAATAACTTCTGAAGTTGTTGTAATTCGGAAGGTACCATCCACCGGCAGAAATTCTGTAGGTATCCTGGAAATCAAATGTTTTTCCGAAATAGGAAATATCTTCCCCTTTTTTATAATCAAGCTGTCCGGAGAAGAACCAGTGGTTTTCACTTCCGTAACCTACCCCTAAGGACGCTTGTAATGGAAGAAGGTTTTTAGAATTTGTACTTTTCTGGTCTATAACGGTTTCTAAGATCTTGGAACTCTCAGCAGCATCAGCATATAAGTAGGTACTGTTTACGTAGTCCGTTGTCATATTGCTGGTGTTTCCGAAAGTAGCCGTAGCCCCGATCGTCAATTTCTTATCTGTACGTGTATTCAGGCTCTGGTAGCTTCCCCCAAGCGTGAAGTTAAAGTTTTTGATGCTGTTTTTGGTTTCATAACCGTTGATATACTCCGTGTTGGAAACTCCGTTTTTATCAAAATATCTCAGCTCGTTCAGGTCATAAAGATTTCCAAAATATAAATTGGCTCTCAAACCTACTGCAAAGTTCTGATCTATTTTATAAGAAACAGCCGCCTGTGCAGTATTTAATGTTCCGCTACCCTTAAAACGGTTGGTATAATAGCTTCCGTCTTCCTGAACATCTTTATTGAGAATATCGTAGGTTTTGGAACTGTAAGGCTGATAGGAAAGTCCCATTTTTACCTTTGGAGACAAAGGAAAAGCCAGTGCAATATTAGAAAGATACGTAGAATGTTTGGTAGACTTCGTATTATTATAATTGGTTTTAAAGTAATTGTTTTCGTTGGTTGCTTCCAGCCTGATACTTGTAAGCTCGAAATTAGAGTTATTCGCAGGGTTTGCGAAATTGAAGCTGCTTGTGAAATCACTGATAAAAGCAGTGGAAATACCACCCATAGAGGCAGTTTCAATCGTATTATCATATTTTACATCTCCAATTCCATAAGTTGCATACGGAGAGTTACTTATACTCTGTGCATTTAGGAAGTATCCAACTGATATGAATGATACTGCAAAGATTTTTTTCATTCTTTATTTTTAAAACAATGCGCAAATATCTTAAATATTAATGAATTGTAAAAATTATATGTGGTTAAAGTTTGTTAAGGGCCTTTCTTTACAAGGAAAATGCAATTTTTCATGAATAAAAATAGCAATTCTGTTATGTGAAAAAAACCGCTCATCAAGGGTGAACGGTCTCCTTTTTCAATAACAGCCGAGTTAACTTCCATCCTCCTTCTTCCAGCTTCCATCCTATCAATCTCAGAATAAAATAATCTTCTGATTTTTATTTCACCTGAAGTACAGACCGGGTATGGCTGAAGTTTTCAAAACTGAATTTTCCATGGTATTTTCCCATTCCCGAAGTTCCCACTCCTCCAAAGGGTAAATAGTGAGAGCCTACATGAATAATCGCACTGTTGATTTCCGCATCACCACTGGTGGTACGGCTCAGGATATCATCTGCGAATGTCTGGCTTTCCGTAAAAACATATAACGCCAGCGGCTTAGGTCTGCTGTTGATTTCTTCCAAAGCTTCATCAATATCGGTATACGTCATAATCGGAAGGATAGGCCCGAATATTTCCTGCTGCATCACCTGGTCATTCCAGTTTACGTGATCCATCAGCGTGGCTTCAAAATGGCGGGTTTCAGGATCATATCCTCCGCCATAAATTACTTTTTCAGGGGCAGCCTCAAGATAGCCGGCCAGGTGTTTAATTTGATTCTGGTTAACAATTTTTCCTATTTTTCCCAAAGAACCGTCAGGATAGGTGATTTTTAAATAAGCTTTAAATTTTTCAACAAAAGCATCCTTCACAGATTCATGAATGTAGATATAATCGGGGGCTACACAGGTCTGCCCGCAATTGATCCATTTACCGTAGGAAATTCTTGAAACAGCCTTATCCAGATCGGCATCGTGATGAACAATCGTAGGAGATTTCCCGCCAAGCTCCAGAGTTAAGGGAATAAGCTGTTCCGCGGCTGCTTTCATTACTATTTTTCCAACATGCGGACTTCCCGTAAAGAAGATATAATCAAAAGGAAGACTTAGCAGCAATGTATTTTCTTCAATAGCTCCCTGAACCACAGCTACGTAAGATTCGTCAAATGATTCTTTTACAATATCCTCAAGAACTTTGGCCACATGAGGTGTATTTTCCGAAGGCTTGATCATGGCGGTATTTCCGGCAATCAAAGCCCCGATAAGCGGGCTGAAAGTCAATTGAACAGGATAATTAAAAGGACCTATAATATAATTGACTCCATAAGGTTCGTGCGTTATAGTGCTGACTATTTCAGCTCCGGTTGGATGCGGTTTTGATTCCACCGGTATGGGTTTTGCCCATTCATCTACATTTTCCAGGAGATAATCAAGCTCACTCAGGACAATTTGGATCTCCACATATTCCGCTTCTTTTCTGCTTTTTCCCAAATCGATGTCCAATGCCTGACAAAGTTCATCCGTATGACCGGAAAATACTTCACGGAATTTTCTCAGTTGTGCCTTTCTGAATTCGATGTCTTTCGTCTTATTTGTTTTAAAAAAAGATTTCTGCTGTTGGAATATTTCTTTGATCTTTAGTTCTGTTTCCTTATTCATTGTTTATTATTTAGTGATTAAATGGATAGTGAAGTATCATCAGTAAGTTAAGAATAAAATAGTTCTGCAAATGTATTGCTAAAAATTATATTGTGTAAAATTTAAAATTGGATTTATTCAAATTCGATTATTGATACTGCCTATTAAATGAAGGCGAAGAAAGCTGAGAAAGCGAATGAGCAAAAAATATGGTGAATAATAGATTTGAGAATGAAGAATCAAAAACCAGATTTTAGATATCAGACGATAATTGAATAGCTTAATTATTACTGACCAGAACTAATAAACCAGCAACCAGCAACTAAACTTACTTCCAGACTCCAGATAACATTTCCAACCCTCAGAAGCACGTTTCTGCCATATTAAACATACTTAATCTTCTGAATTGACATAAGATTTTTTATCTTTGGGACATGAATTGGGAAAATATAGCCGGACAGGAAAATCTGAAAAAACTTCTCAGGGAAAGCATCGCCGAAAACAGGGTGAGCCATGCACAGCTTTTTTTAGGAAAAGAAGGTTATGGAACCTTTCCTATGGTACTGGCCTATGCCAAAGAAATCTTTAGCCGGGAAAACGAGCATGCTGCTTCAAAAGTAGAGCACCTCAATCATCTGGATCTTCATTTCAGTTTCCCTGTTTTTACGGATAACAAAAATTCTTTAAGCAAAAATAAATTTGAGGAGTTCAGGGAAATGGTCCTGGCTTCTCCCTATGCGAATTACGACGACTGGACTGCTTTTCTGGAATCCGAGAATAAGCAGCTTTTTATTTCCGCGGACGAAATAGATGACCAGAACCAGAAATTTGCATTAAAAAGCTTTGAGGGCGGAACCAAAATTCTGATCGTCTGGAGAGCAGATAAAATGAATATTGCTGCCGCAAACAAATTTTTAAAATTTCTGGAAGAACCTCCCGCAAAAACACTCATTCTTCTGACGGCTGAAACTGCCAATGATATTCTGCCAACCATTCTTTCCAGAACACAGATGGTGGAAGTTCCAAGGATCAGTGATGAAGATCTGGAAGCTCACCTAAAGAAAAACCATTCAGTTTCGGATGAAAAAGTCAGGGAGATTGTTCATGAAGCACAGGGAGATCTTAATGAGGCATTAAAGATTCTAAATTCAGGACATAAAAGTGACGAGTTCGAAAAGCTTTTTGTACAGTGGGTGCGGGATGCATTCATGGTGAAAAAGAAACCCCAGTTCCTGAAAAGTATTATCTTCTGGGCCAGGGAAATTGCCGGCTGGAACAGGGAAAAGCAGAAAAACTTCCTCAATTACTGTTCCGAAATCTTCAGGCTTGCCCTGCTTCAGAACTACCAGTCTGAAAACCTGGTTTACAAAAAAATTAATGCAGACGGCTTCAACTGGGCCGGATTCTCCAAATATATCAGCGGTGCCAATATTGAAAGTATTCTGGAAGAAATCAATACTGCAGATCTTCATCTGACAAGAAACGGAAATCCCAAAATTGTTTGGACAGATCTGGGCATCAAATTATCTCGTTACATTCATAAAAATTCGTAGAAAATTTTATTAAATATTAAATCCGGAGCAGTTCCGGATTTTTTTTGTTTAATAATGACTGGTTGGGAAGGTTGAAACGGACCAATCCTTGTCAAGGTTTAGAACCTTGACAAGGATATCAACTGAACAAGCGTAATCAGCAGTAACAACATAGACCTTTTTTACACTTAATTTCCAAATTGTTTCATTTACCGGTGAATTGTATACACTTGCTTATTGGTTATGGTAAGGCATTTAGGAGATCGCTATATTTATCAAGGGTAAAATACCGATAACCATTTGACCAACACATTAAACTAATATATTATGAAACAAATCAGGACTTCTTTATCCCTGTTATTACTTTCAGCAGCCGCTTTTACGGTTTCTGCCCAGAATGTATGGACAGGAACCACAACGCCTACTACAACCACAGGTAGTGTAGGAATTGGTAATACTGCTCCTACATCACGGCTTGACATCAACAGTGGTTCAAGCATTTCAGGTTTGAAAATAAACCATGTATACAGAATGTTTGGAAGTAACGCCCCGAATATTGTAGAAATATACAATCAGGTAGGAAATATACTTCCACCGGTAGACCCGGTGATGATCAACTGGCTCAGCTATGGCGGTGTCTTTGGGCTTAGGTCTCTTTCCAATGCAGCCAATGAAAACAGAATGATGTACAATGACAATCTGGGTAATCTGAAATCTTCAAGCCTTGTCATGTATTCAAGTCCGTCATTCGGAAACGGAACCAGCATTAACTCTATACGTGGGGTAGCCTATCTGAACTTTTTGAATGGCGGTAATGGAAGCCCGTCCGGTTTTGGAACAGTATCCGGCGGTGCCAATGGAATTTATATGGCAAGATTGGGTATTGGGGTTGATGCATCATCTACTTACGATCTGGATGTTCTTTTTGGGACAGTAAGAGCGCAGGCATTTGTGACAAGTTCCGATAAAAGGTTAAAAGATAATATTCAGCCTTTGAAAGAGCTTTCTCCTAATTTAATGAACATCAAATCTTACTCATATACTTTCAAAAATAATCAGGAGGGTGAGAAGAAAACCAACACCCAAAAACTGCATTTCGGATTTATAGCACAGGAAGTGGAAAAAGAATTTCCCAATCTCGTAAGCATAGATGAAAAAGGAAATTATGCCCTTAACTATATTGAATTTATTCCGCTGTTACTGAATGAACTTAAAGATCAGAAAAAAGAAATCAATGATCTTAAGGAAAGAATGGCAGCACTGGAAGCTAAAATAAACGGAGCTCCTGTAACTTCAAAAATGGTTCCGGGAAAAGAAATTTCTGCTTCATCATTTTCTCTTGAACAGAATGTTCCTAATCCTTTTAATCAGGAAACGGTCATCAGGTTTAATGCAGCTGGTGATAACGTTTCTATTGGAATTTATGATCTGGCAGGAAGACAGCTTCAGACCATTCCTGTGAAAAAAGGGGAAAAACAGATCAGCGTTTCAGCACGGACACTGACTCCGGGAACTTATATCTATAATCTTCAGGTAGATGGAAAATTAATTGATTCAAAAAAGATGATTGTTACCAACTAAAGATTCTGCTTTATTATTAGGGGATCCGGCTGTAAGGCCGGATTTTTTTTGATTAAATTTCTGTGAATTTTACCATTACAAAATATTTAGTTTTCAGCTCCTTATGTTACGAAATATTAAAAATTGATTAAAAAATCAATCAATCGTTTGATTTGTTTGAAATCTTGTGTACATTTGCACCCTGAAAAATAGAAGTGATATGGTTTCAAAAGAAGAAAATATATTATTTGCTGCAGAAAAGCTTTTTGCTGAAAAAGGGTTTGAAGGAACCTCCACCAGGGAAATTTCAAAAGCAGCCAATGTAAACATCTCTATGATTTCTTACTATTTCGGTTCCAAAGAAAAATTATACGAAAAATTAGTAGAGTACAGAATGAATGAAGGGCAGTTCTTTGCCAAAGACATTCTGGAAAGAACAGATATCAACGAATGGCAGAAGATAGAAAGGATTGTTGACCAGTTTTCCGGAAGGGTAAGACATCACAAATGTTTTTACAGAATCATGCAGCGTGAGCAGCTTCATACAGAAAATCCACAGATCGTGGAATTTCTGAAGCAGACCAAAATGGGCTTTATCTCTATGTATTCCCAGGTGCTTGAAAGCGGACTTAAAAAAGGAATTTTCACCAAAAACCCACCTATTTATCTCCTTCATGCCACCGTTAGCGGAACTTTATTCTATGCATCCAATGCAAAAGAAATGTACAAAGAGTTCCTCAATGACCCGGAGGATGATGAAGTGTTTGATGAAAAATATTACACAGAACTTAATTTACATATAAAATATTTACTAAAAGACCTTTTAGGTTATGAAGAGAATAAATAACTCGGTGCTGGCATTATCCCTGTTGATGGGAATGGCGGCCATTCATGCTCAGGAGAAGAAACAGCTCACGCTCGATGAAGCCGTGCAGCTGGGAATCCAGAACAGCAAAAACCTTAAGATCGATGCCGCGAAAATAGAAGAAGCAACGGCCGATCTTTTGGAAGCCAAAAACAGACAGCTTCCGGAATTGAAAGTTTCGGGAAGTTATATGTATCTTCCTACCAAACCAACGGTTGATCTTAAGATTTCAACAGGTTCCGGAGGAGCAGGAAGCCCGGAAGTTCATCAGGTGGCCTACGGATCAGTGAATTTAAGCGTCCCGATTTATAGCGGAGGTAAAATAAAATATGCGATCCAGTCTGCAAAGTATCTGGTGGAAGCCTCAAAACTAAGCACTGAAAATGATAAAATAGCCATTGCTTATAACGTTGCCCAGGCTTATAACAATTTATTTAAAGCCAACCAGTCCATCAAAGTTCTGGAAGAAAACCTGACCGCTTCCCAAAAGAGGGATGAAACCTTCTTAAAACTTGAAAACAATGGAGTGATCGCAAGAAATGACCGTTTAAAGGCTAACCTTCAGACTTCAAATATTGAACTTCAGCTGCTGGAAGCCAAAAACAATTACAATATTGCCAATATCAATATGGATCTTCTGCTGGGAATTCCTGAAACGACTGAAATTGAAGTAGACCAGAATTATATTGATGAAGGCTCAGACGTAAAGACAGTGGATTATTACGTTAACGAAGCTAAGGAAAACCGAAAAGATCTTCAGGCTTTGGCACAGCAACGTAAAGCAGCAGCTTTGGGAACAAAATCTGCGAAAGCTGAAAACCTTCCTTCAATAGCATTTACCGGAGGTTATGTGGCAGCAGACATTCCAAAGTTTCTTACCGTTTACAACGCTGTCAATGTAGGCGTTGGAGTTTCCTATAATTTATCCAATATCTGGAAAGAAAATTCTTCATTAAGACAATCCCAGGCGAGAGAAAAACAATTGGCAGCCAACGATGAATTGCTGAATGACAACATCAAGCTTGACGTCAACAGAGAATATCAGAATACGGATTACTCTAAAAAGAGAATCGCAGTGTATGAAAAAGCTGCTGAGCAGGCCAATGAAAACTACAGGATCACCAAGAATAAATATGATAACGGCCTTGCAACCATGACTGAACTTCTGGATGCAGACGCCGCTCAGATCTCATCAAACGTAGGAGTTATTAATGCAAAAGCAGATGCCGCATTGGCTTACAGAAAACTATTACAGACAACAGGGACTTTAACAATAAAATAATCAGACTCAGACCAAAATGGAAAATAATAATAAACCAACCGTTGAACTTGAACCTAAAAAGAAAAAAAGTTTAGTTTTTCCGCTCATTTTAGCTGCCGTAGTTATCGGCGGGGGAATCTACGGATACAGAGCTTTTACTTACGGGCAGTATCATGAGGAAACAGATGATGCACAGATTTCATCCAATATGGCACCGGTAATTTCCAAGATTTCCGGATATGTAGCAGAAGTGAAAGTGAAAGATAATCAATTTGTAAAAAAAGGTGATACTTTGGTTATTCTTGATAACAGAGATCAGAAAATGGCCCTTGAACAGGCTCAGGCAGCGCTTTCAACAGCTAAAAGCAATATTTCAAATGCAGAAGCAACTACTACTGCTACATCAAAAAATATCAGTTCTTCCGAAGCAGCGGTAACTACAGCCAACGCACAGATAGAAGCAGCGAAAGTAAACGTTTGGAAAACTGCTCAGGATCTGAAAAGATATTCTGTACTTGTAAAAGACCATTCTATCACGGAACAGCAGTACGAACAGGCTCTGGCGGCGAAACAATCGGCAGACAGACAGCTTCAGGTTCTGGTCGACCAGAGAAACCAGATTGCCCAGCAAACTACCATAGCTTCTTCCCAAACCGCAGCGAGCTCTCAGCAGATCAGCGTGGCAGGTTCAGTAGCAAAACAGCGTGAAGTGGATGTGGAAAATGCAAAATTAAACCTTTCATACACTGTAATTTTGGCTCCTGAAGACGGATACGTAGGAAAAGTTTCTACTCAGGCAGGACAATACCTGCAGGCCGGATCACAGCTTTTTGCTTTGGTTAAGAACGACCAGAAATGGGTAGTGGCCAACTTTAAGGAAACACAGGTAGATAAAATGGTGGAAGGCCAGAAAGTGAAAATTGAGATCGATGCTTTTCCTGATCAGGAATTCAATGGAGTGGTAAGCTCATTCTCTCCTGCTACAGGAGCTACCTTCTCAATCCTGCCTCCGGATAATGCCAGTGGTAACTTCGTTAAAGTAGTACAGAGACTTCCTGTAAAGATCGATTTTGTAAATCTGGATAAGAATATTGCAAAAAGACTGAGAACAGGAATGAACGTGAAGGCAGAGGTATCTTTGAAATAGTATTGGTGTATTGATGTAAAATGTATTTGTGATTTATTGAAAGATTCAAAGATTTAAAAATTAAAAAATTTAAAGATTTGAAGATTCAATAGGGGCGGGTTTTAGCCCGCTTACATCAATCAAATTCATTTCCATTGGCTTTAGCCAAAACTTAAATCATGAATACATGCTACATTTTACATTCATACAAACATTAAAACTATGCAAGAATCATTAGTAGAATATGGAGCCCGGAGAGTGATCATTACGATCACGGCAATCCTCTGTGCTCTGCTTGAAATTGTGGACTCCACGATTGTGAATGTTGCCCTGAATGAGATGAAGGGGAATCTTGGAGCCACACTTTCTGAAGTAGGCTGGGTGATCACAGCGTATGCCATAGGTAACGTGATCATTGTGCCGATGACGAGCTGGCTGTCTCAGCAGTTCGGACGTAGAAATTACTTTGCAGCTTCCATTATTATATTTACGGTATTTTCCTTTTTATGCGGAAATGCCACCAATATCTGGGAACTCGTATTTTTCAGACTGATGCAGGGGATAGGCGGGGGAGCGCTTTTGGTAACCTCACAGACTATTATTACAGAATCTTACCCTATTGAGAAGAGGAGTATGGCGCAGGCTATTTATGGTTTGGGAGTCATTATCGGTCCTACTTTGGGTCCGCCTTTGGGAGGATATATTGTAGATAATTTCAGCTGGCCGTATATTTTTTACATTAATATTCCGATTGGAATTGCAGCCACGCTGATGACTTTACAGTTTGTAAAAAGCCCGAAATATGCAGAAAAACGAAAGGTTTCAGATGTAGACTGGATAGGAATTGCTTTACTGGCGGTTACCGTGGGATCTTTACAGTTTATTCTGGAAAGAGGGCATGAGGAAGACTGGTTTGAAAGCGGAATGATTGTAACCTTCACCGTATCGGCCATATTAGGATTTATCCTTTTCCTCTGGAGGGAGCTCACCTTCAAATATCCTATCGTGGAACTCAGGGTACTGAAAAACGGAAACTTAAGAATCGGAACGGTGATGTCGTTTGTTTTAGGATTTGGGCTGTATGGGTCTACATTCATCGTTCCGCTTTATACACAGAGTATTTTGGGGTGGACGGCCCTGCAGTCGGGAGCATTGATGATTCCTGCTGCACTCACCACCGCTTTTATGATGCCGATTATCGGAAGACTGCTTTCAAAAGGAGCCAAACAGCAGATTCTGGTTTCTTTGGGACTGTTTATCTTCTTCGTCTACAGCTTCTGGGGATATAAAATCCTGACACCGGATACCGGTAAAGATGCCTTTTTCTGGATGCTGATTGTGAGGGGAGCTGGTCTCGGACTTCTGTTTATCCCGATCACTTCACTGTCGTTAAGTACACTGAAAGGGCAGGAAATTGGGCAGGGGGCAGCATTCACAGGGATGATGAGACAGTTGGGAGGTTCATTCGGGATTGCAGCGATTACTACATTTATTGCCAATGCAGGTCAGAAATACAGGCTCAACCTGATTTCCCACCTCGATGAAAACAGCTTTGAAGTACAGCAGCGTCTGAATGGTCTAAAAGCCAGTTTTGTTGCCAAAGGAATGACTCCCGATGCAGCGATGAACGCAGCATATAAAATGCTGGATATGTCTGTAACCAAACAAGCCACCGTACTTTCGTATATGGATGTCTTCCTTTATCTGGGCGTGGTATTCCTTGTTTGTATACCGTTTATTCTTTTCATTAAAGAAAGAAAAAGCAAAGAAAAAATAGATTTAAGTGGGGTACACTAAAGTCTATATGAATACTATAAAACCTCCGGAAATTCCGGAGGTTTTTTTGTTGAATGAAGATCGCTGTAATACTGGTTTTGATGAAAAATACTTCGACTGTGTTCAGCATGACATTTCTAATACTAATCTTATTATTAAAAATAATCTAAAAACATGGTGTCTTAACGTTGTCATGCTGAGCACAGATGAATGATCTGCGAACGAAGGTTCACGAAGCATCTGTCATATAAAACCTGATAAGATGAAATATATTTTTTATTTCCCGCAGATTGCGCAGATAAAGCAGATCTTTATGTATAAAAATCTGCATAATCTGCAAAATCCGCGAGAGATAGAATGTTAACTCTGTTAGTTGTCAATTGATCTCCGCAATCCACTCAATCCCGCTGATATCGATGAGTTTCACTGTACGGATCTCTGTTTTTCGAGTTGAAATATCATTAAGACCTAAAGTAAGATCCGCTTTTGCCCCCAAAGGAATAATCAGGCTGTGTTTCCCGGGTTTTACTTGGGCCACATAATGATTGCGGATATTTTCTTTCGGGAATTCCGAAAGCTCCTGATGATTAAATTCTTTCATTATATTTCCATCCTGATCAAGGACATGAATGCCGATCAGAAAAGATCCGTAGACATCTGCCCCCTGTGTCCTGTACACCTCAAATTTCAGATCTGAGCCGTTGAGAGAAACATTGGAAATCTCCACTTTTGGTTTTACGGATTTGTTATGAAGTGTTCCCCAGACCCCGCCGTGAAAATATTGGTTAGTATACAGTGTCAGTCCGAAAATAAATACCGAACCGGCAAGTACAACTATTTTTGGTTTTGATAAGGGAAGGATGCCGGAGCCCAGCCACAAGAACCATTTTGTATTGGTGAAGCTTTTATTTTTCTTCATAAAATAATGATCCACAGAAAAAGGGCCGCTTCCGGTGAGGAACAAAACAAATCCTCCGGCAATTCCTAGAACGCCTATCTGCCATTCATCAAGGCAGGTAGTCCCGATCCAGCCGGAACCCAGCAGGATTCCCAGAGCAAGACTGAAAATTCCGATGCTCATAAGCCTTGTCATCAGCCCGAGAATGATAAGAAGTCCTACTATGGCTTCTATGATTGTAAAAACCATCATTGAGGTTTGTAAAGCATCGGGATGGGTCACCAGATATTCAATAATAGGTTTAATGCCTAAAGCATTGGGTAAAAAGTGATTGAATTTTTCTCCAATATATCCGGCTTCTTCCGGATCCAGTTTGTTTTCGAGGATAAGTCTGCGCCAGAACGCTGAAAAATAAGTCCATCCGATCACGAGACGGAGTGATAATGTATAAAGTCCGGCCAGGTCATAAGACCGGCTGTCTGAAGTATGTTTCATTGAAATAGTATTGTATTAAAGACTGTTTTGAGAAAATTGATTCGGATAATTCCTAAACCATGTGTAATTTCAGTCTTTTAAACAGAATGTATTTCGGTGGACTGTTTCCGGAACTCTGGCTTGAATAGGTATTAAAACCAATTCTCCTTTCCCCGAAATTTAAAGATGGATTTGAAGCAGATGAAAAGCCTTTGTTGTTTAGCCTTGCAACGGCTTTTGTAAATATTCTTTGCGCTGATGAGGTTTCACTAAAAGATTCACAGACGGCACCATTGGCTATTTTTACTTTATTTAGACCGCTGATGTGCTGTATATCGAAAATACCCAGAAAATCCCTTTTTACAGAACACGGAGACAATGAAAACGCCAGGATAAGCATCATGACGAACACTCTGTAGTTTTTCATATGGATTTTTCGTGTGGGCATTTTTACAAAACTACATTTTTATTTCAGATGTAGACGGATGAATTCCAGAAATTCAGTCTGCTGATCCACAAATAAGTAATGGGAGCAGTTGTCAATACGCTTAAAATGGTTGTCTCCGGCTATATTTTTAATGTCATTCAGCTGTTTCTGTGAAAATATTCCATCGTTTTTTCCATATACTGCAAAAAGAGGGATGCCTCTTTTCCTGATCTCCTTTAAAACTGCGGTATTATCAACGTTGTTTTGAGCTTCATTCTGATAGAATTTTATGGGAGATTCCGGATTTCTGATATTATTGGCGTAAAACTCACCGGATTCATATTCTGTTCTCAACTTTTCGCTCTCCGGGGTCGGGTAGGGCATGGTAAAAAATTTCATGTCGCCTGCAAGATTGTAGCACCTTTTCCTGTAATCTGCGGAGTTTTTACTTAAATTTTCAATTTCAGTAATCTCATTCAGTTTTGAAGCATCATTTTTAAATTTTTCTTTAGCCTCTTTTAAAATATGATCATAAGTTTGCTGTTGAGTAAACAAAGCTCCTGCAAGCGTAAGTGATTGTACTTTTTCCGGAAACTGACGGGTAAATAATGTCCCGATAATTCCTCCAAAACTATGGGCAATGATATTCGCCTTTTTAATTCCATACAATTGATAGAGGGCATTGAGATCTTCAAAACTTTCCTTAAAGGTCATAGAAGCGTTTTCATCCTTTGATCTTCCTTCTCCGCATCTGTCATAAACAATCACATAAAATCCCTGATCTGCCATTTTCTGAGCGGTGGTTCCTTCGAATAAAGTAGCATTTCCACCGGGGCCGCCGTGAATGAAAATAACAGGTGTGTTTTTTGAACTGCCATACGCTTTGGAATAGATTGTCTGTGCATGATATCCAACAGACAGAGCCATAAGAAGAAAAGAAAGAAAAGTTTTCATAGATATTTTTGAAGATTCTAATTTATGATGTTTCTGTGTAACTTCCAGCCACAAAAAATTAAAAAATAAAAATGCTGCTGACGAACAGTTGTCATTATCCCGCCTTATCTTTACCGCCTGAACCGTTCAGGATGAAAATTTGAAGAGTTATAAGACAACTCGGATGATACAAACAATTTTTAACCTGAAAAGCAAATGTATTGAAATGAGTTATTGTTTAGCAATAGAAGGAATGAAGCCTGAAAGCAGAAAGGAGCTTCATAAAAATTACCATGATCATTATTACGGGTTTCCCATCCATGATGACAACGAACTGTTTGGAAGGTTAATTCTTGAAATCAACCAGGCAGGACTGAGCTGGGAAACGGTTTTGAAGAAAGAAGAAAGCTTCAGAAATTCATATAGTAATTTTGATATACAGACCATCGCCGCCTACACTGAAGAAGACCGTGAAAGGCTGATGAGCGACCCGGGAATTATCCGGAACCGCCTGAAAATAAATGCAGCCATCGAAAACGCAAAAACGATTATTGGTCTGCAGAAAGAATTCGGATCATTTGAAAAATGGCTGGAGCATCATCACCCGAAAACCCTTCAGGAATGGATGAAACTCTTCAAAAAGACATTTAAATTTACAGGCGGAGAAATTGTCAATGAATTTTTAATGAGCACAGGATATCTGAAAGGTGCCCATGCGGAGAGTTGCCCGGTCTATCATCAGGTGCTGGAACAGAAGCCGCTTTGGGCGGAGAAGGAGGGGGTTTGAGTTTAGATGTTTGGGTTTGTATATGAAAATATAGTATTACTCAAATAAAAAAGCCCCTTTCGGGGCTAACACTAAATAAAACCAGTATGAAAACAACTATGTTTATATTTTACTTTTTGAATTATTGCTCTTATTAATTTGTTTTTATTCCTGAATATTTTTCAACATCTTACTGAGGACATGTCTGGGTATTGAAGCATTTGCATCCTGCTGAGGTCCTATCTGTATTGATGTACAAGCAGTCTCATGTAATATTATATACCATAAACAGCCTGTCACGGTCAGTGATCCTCAAGACAGGCTTATTTTTATATTTTTTTGTTTAAGGCTTCCAGAAGCTCCACATCTTTCCATTAAAGACAGCCAGCTGCTTTGCTGTGGTATCATAAACCATCATCCCGGGGGCAGGATTAATGATGTTTAAATGAGGATTGGATACTTTGGGTAAAATCATCGCCTTGTTGGTAGCTTCCAGCACCAGGATTCCCGGAGCCGGCCCCGGATCTCCAACCGTAACTTTCGCTCCGGGCTGTTCAGTGAACGGATCCTGCATTAAAAGTCCATCTGTACCCGTTACCGGATCTACTGTGGTTCCTGTGGGATCCACAGAAAGATCTTTCCAGCCTGAGGCATATTTTACTTTTACTTTATGGTCCGAAAGGTCATAGGCAATGGTTCCGTTTACAGCACCTGTTACAGCACCTGTACTCGTAACCCAGGGAAGGATGACTCCTTTATTGCCGTCTCCGAATTCTATGGAAACCGATGGACTGGTGACGGAAGATTTTCCTATGGCCACCTGCCCTGAAACGCCGACTGCTATTAGTAAGAAGATAAGAGTTTTAAATGTTTTCATTGTGTTTATTTTGTTTGTCTTGTTAAAAAATGATGTGATTAAGGACATGTCTGGGTATTGAAGCATTTCCATCCTGCAGCAGTCCCGTCTGTATTGATGTACAGGCAGTCTGATGTAATATTGTACACCATCATTCCTTCTGCCAGATTGGCCGCCGGAATAGCATTGATCTGCTCAATGGTCAGCCTGTTCGGTACAAATCCTTTTGTTTTGGCTTCAACGGCCATCCAGCCTCCTTTTCTTATTCCCGGCCAGCTTCCGGTGCTTTCGGCTGCTCTTCCTAAAGCTGTAATGCCGTACAGGGTAGGTAAAATAGTTCCCGCTGTAACAGCCGGTTTAAAGCAAGCCAGAGAACACAGGGCTATACCTGTATTTGTTGCATTGGCATAGATGTACGTTCCGTTATACGTTGCTGATTGCGTGTCATTGTTTTCCGCTATGGTATAAAATCCATTGGCTCCGTAATGGGCAGGAGTACCATTTCCTACTGTTGCTTCCGGGGATGAAGTATTACCCGGGTTATTTAAAGTTCCTGTGCTGTAGGTTCCTCCGTTAGCGGTTATATAATCTATGACGCCTGCTTCCTTAGCATCCGAGCATCCGTCGTTATCGCTGTCTGTATCCAAATGATTGGCAATGCCATCACTGTCTGTATCACATGCACTTACACCAGCACCCGCAAAAGCGACTCTATCAATAACAAAATCGTCACCGGTTCCACCGGAAACTGATGGATAGAACAATAAATAGTAGTTTCCGGATGCTGCAGGAGTAAAGCTCCCTGTAAAATTTTTATAACTTGGATTAGTTCCTGTTCCCGGTAAAGTATTCAGTGCTCCGGATTCTATAATTTTTTCAGGAGTACTGGTATCCGCATTGTATAATAACACGATATACTTGTTGGCTGTTCCCGAACCGGCTCTGTTTCCTAAATCAAAGCTGTAATTATAGGGAACTCCGGCAATCAATGGAGCAGATAGAACATTGACTATTGGTCTTTGAGGATCGTTTTCCTGTAAAATATACTGAAGTCCTGTAGCTGTATTTGTTCCATCTATCATATCGAAAAATCCTCCGGTAAGCTGAGAATTCGTTTGATTTCCGCCTCCGATACCATAATTGAAAACAGCTCCACTGTTAGAAATCGGGGTTACTGTTGGTGTAAAAGGGGTAGAAATAGGCAGCACTGTAGATGTGAATCCTCTGTACCAATTAGGAAGACTGCCTGCGTTAACTGAAAATCCCCCATTGCCCGCCATATTGGTAAATAACGTAGGACATTCTATTTTATCCAGAACTCCGTCATTATCATCATCAATATCATTGGCATCTTTAATTCCATCACCATCAGTATCAGGTCTGTTATCTACAGGGTCACAGGTATTCCCGATGCCATCATTATCATCATCAAGAGACCGGATTTTACTGTTTCCCACCGTCTGGCCTGTACCTGCGGCAGTAGGGATACCGTTGGCATTAACGGTGTTTCCAAGGTTCTGATTGACAGGACCGGCATAGCCGTTATAGGATATACCTGTATTACCACCACTAACGGAAGAGGTCACCAGATTTGAAGGAGTAAATCCTCCGCCACCTTCCGTTGCATCCGGGCATCCATCTCCGTCACTGTCTAAATCGAACTGGTCAGGAATTCCATCCAGATCAGTATCTGTACAGGGTTTTAAGTTATAGTAAACATCATCTACATAGAAATCGTCATCATTTGCAGTGAAACGGAAAATAATACTGCCTGTAGCCGGAAGGTTAGCCGAATTTAAAGTAACACTAAAACTAGCGTATGAATTAATTGGGATAGTTGTTGTATTGTTGTTTATGGTGACTCCATTTACCTTTAAAACGGCCATTATGTTACTTCCTGCCTGCTTTGTAACAGTTGCAGGCGAATTTGAACTGGGATTGTACACATCAAACAGCTGAACTCCACCAACAAATACCCGCAGCCTGGCATCAGAATCAAAACCTTCACCCAGAGTATTAATATAATTTCTGGTTTGGATTCTCACTGTGAATTCTGATGTATAGGCACATGCTGTATTTAAAACGGCATTGTTGTAAACAAGATCCTGAGCTGCTGCTCCAAGCACATTGTCAGTTGGGTTTCTCATCTGAGTACTATTCAGAGCCCAACCGCCATTCAGCGTCCAGTCGGTTGTATTGCCTGTAAAGGTTGAATTGCTTATCGAATTCGTGATGGGGGCTTCAATATCGTCCAAGATCCCGTCGTTATCATCATCAAGGTCTGTCTGGTTGATAATACCGTCACCATCCCAGTCTTGTGTGGGGCCTGTCTGGGCAGATAATTGGGAAAAGATCGTAAAGGCCATTACGAACAGCAGGCAGAGTAGCCTGTCGAAATAATTTTTGTTTTTCATAAGGTTTTTTAATCTAAATGTTAAGTTTTTTGTAGGGGTAAATTTTGGAATTGCATAAGGAGAAACTGGCTCAGTTCAGCTGTATGGATACTGGGTTTACCAATTCCATTATACCTGAAAATGCCATTTATTAAGCTTATCTTTTTCTATTTTCGGAAAAATCTTTTTTTCCATGCCGCCACTGTATTTCTGCTGAGCCCATAATGAACGGCTAGCTCGGTATTCGTGAGGCCATGGATTTTCTGATGTTTAAGAATTTTGAAAATAACAGCTTTATCATAGGACCTGTGTCTTTTGTTTTTCGAAGATTCTTCATGGGAGAGTTTCCCAAAAATGATTCTTTCCAGGTTAATGATATCCAGTTCGGACAGCTTTTTCTTTCGAAGGATGCGGATGCATTTTGCCTCCTTATCCGGAAATTTTATTTTGATAAGGTCTTCGTAAATCCTCTTATAATCTGGTCTCGTTGGTTTGATACGCTGGCTCAAAACAGGATATATATTTTATCTATACCAACCTGAGCATTATTAAGGATGATTTTTGTGAAATAAATAATCATAATTGTGTTTTTAATGCATTTCATATTCGATGTTTTTTTAAAGAAGGTTAATATTTATCAATCCATTTATATAAAGTGGTTTTTGGAATTTTATATTCCTGAACAATCTGATCTTTGGTTTTCTTCCCGGTCCTGATCATTTCAAGAATAAAGTTGATCATTTCAGTGGTATACAGGCTTTTTCTAAATCCGGGCAGTATACTTTTCTTTTTTTCCGGCCGGTAGATCGCAGCTTTTTTCTGAGGAGCATATAAAATAAGATGCTGGGAGTATAATCTGAAAAAATCATATTCCAGCAGCTTGCTCCACTTCAGCAAAAGATCGGTAGAAATTCTGCTCTGTTTATACATTTCCTGTAATTCCTTTTCATTACATTTCATAAATCTGCAGATGCGGCTGGTTTCTAAACCGCTGTGTTCTGCTTCTGCTTTAATTAATTGCCCGATATTGATATTTTTTAAATCTATTTCCATTAATTTTTTTGACCAGGCTTTTAAATTATTTGTATATACACCTTGTACATAAAAAAGATTATTATATTTTTTTTATTTCATGAACTTTCATATGCAAATCTATTGACAGAAGAAAAGAAAATAAGAAATCCGAATATTAATTTGTTATAATTATTTTATTGAATTTCAATAAAAAGTATTAATTTTAAAAATATAAGTATTTGCTTTTCAGTATATTATTTTTTTTAATGTATTAATTTCAATAATGAACGTCATTAACTAAAATGTATACGGGATAATACAATATTTATTTGTAAAATTGTTAATACAACATTGTACTGAATGCGGAAAATCGTCTCTCTTGTTTTATTTTTTTTACTATTCTTAATCTCCTGCCACTCCGGAGAGGAGAATGATTATTTTCTTGCCATCAGTAAGGAGCTTACCATAGAAGTAAGAAATGATCCTGAAAAAATGAAGGAAATATTTACCCGGGAGCTGGAAAAATATCACAGAACAGGAAAGCAGAAATTCCTCATAAGCAGCAAGCAGGTAGAAATTGCCATTTACGGGAACGACAAGCAAAAACAGATTCCTTTATGCTATGATCTTCTGAAAATTAATAATAACCGCTATCCTTTTATTACCGTTAACTGTAATAACAATCTTTCGGCCTATTTTGAAAAAAGTGCTCCGGACTGGGCTTTGCGATATATAGATGCAGCAATTGAAGCCAGTGAAAAGACCGAACAAAAGTATTCACTGGGCAATCTTTACCATTTCAAGGGAAGGATATTGTACAATGAAGGAAAATATGAACAGGCTCTGGTTTTCTTCGCAAAAGCGCTTGAAGTTTTTAAAAAAGACAATGAAACGCTGTATGTAGCTTCCATGCATAATAATTTTGGAATGTGCTACGATAAAATGAACCAGCTCAAAAGGGCCATTGCTGAAACTGAAAAAGCACTTAAAATCCTTAATGATAAGCCCGATTTAAGAAATACGGAAAAAATTTTCTTAAACTATATGAAAAAAGGGCTTGCAGGATACTACAGGAAAGCCGGAGAATATAAAAGGGCAGAGGCTTTGCTGCAATCAGAGCTCGAATTTTCGCTGGCTAATAAAAATTATGGAATGGTTGTTAATACAGCAGAATCATTAATCAACATCTATGACAGCATTTTGATCAATCCTGCCGGGACGAAGGAAATTATCAGTTCACTGGAATCCGTGGAGCCCGAAATGAGTAAGAATGAGAACAAGATGCTGCTTAATGTGATTCTTCAAAATTATTACCTGAAAACCAATGATATACAAAACCTGAAGGTGGTTTCCAAAAAGCTGATTGATCTCCATAAAGAGAATGATGAGATTCACAGGCAGGAAATTGAAACCAAGCTCAATTTTGCAGACCAGTACCTTATTAAATCTGTTGCCCAGGAAACCGAATATGAAAAAAAGAAAAATATTTTTCTTTTGGTGGGTATTGCTGCTCTTATCGGTATTTTTTCATGGATCATATTTCTTCTGGTACGGATGAAAAAAAGAAAGAATGAAGTGTATCATAAAGAAAAAGAACTCCTTATTAAAGAAAAAGAAATTCTTACCAAGGAAAAGGTAATTTCCGACAATCAAAGAAAAATACTGGAGCAGAACGTGCAGCTTCAGAAAGAGAAAATCAATAATCTGCATCTTAATCTTAATATCAAGACAGAGACGGAAAGGGAATTCCTGGAAAATATCAAGAAAATAAAAAAATCAAATAATATTGATGCCGAAGAAATATTGCGAAGCCTTCAGCTTAAAATAAACAATCTTCTCCTGATTGATAAAAAGAATAATAATCTCATCGATGAAAGCACCCATGAAAACAAAAAGTTCATCGAAAACCTTTCCCGGAAATATCCTTCTCTTACCGAGCAGGAGCTGCAGCTGTGTGTTTATTTCAAACTGGATCTTACCGCCAAGGAGATCTCGCTGTTGGAAAAATTCACCGTAGGAAGCATAAGGGTGTATAAGACCAAAATTAAAACAAAAATTGGCCTTGGGAGAGAGGACAGCTTAAGTGAAGTTTTAAACAGTATCTGATTCCGGAAATACCTAATCCGTTATTCTAGGTTATCTCATGCTTCGTACGGAAACATCCGGTTTTTCACCCTGAGGAACAATGAAAATAGCATTATCACTGATAGAATCTCCCGGATCAAAATAATAGCTTCCGGTTACGGGAATGGTGCTGGTTGTAAACTTTCCTGATTTGTCATAGGCAGAATACGTCACATTGATCATCTGTGCTTTCATTTTGAGCTGAATTTTTTTAGAGGTCAGCTTGGCTCCTGTTGCATTCATGCAGTCCAATTCTACGAGTCCGATATTGGTAACGATTTGCGGATAAGAAGACAGCCGGATATTATAAGCTTTATCAGTAGTATTTTTTACCGATGCGGAAACCTTATAGCGGTCAAAAGATTTACCACCTGCTTCCACACTTTCTTTATTGAGGATATTAAAAGTAACGCTCATACCATTAACATCTATGGTCTGGCCGTCTGAAATTTTCTGGCCCTTCACGGAAATACCAAAAAGAAGCGAAGCAGATAAGCTGATTAAAAAGGCTGTATTTTTCATGATTTATTTTTGTGGTTGATGTTTTGTTAAAGGTACATAAAATTAAATATGTAATGATTGTAAGCGCAAAGTAATATATTTTATTTATTGCAATATTAATTGTATTTTAATTATTATTGAAAATTTTAAATTCTTTCTTTAATAAACTTAGTAATTTATTAAAAAAAATCAGTTCGTCAATAAGGGGATACATTTTTAAATAGGATTCCGGATTATCATATTCAATTTCATTTTCATTTTCCCCGTTTTTGATTTTTACGTAATATGAAATACCATCCACTATATATGATTGCGATGTTGAAGATAGAACTTCACCCTCTTCTGAAAGATAACTCCCATTTTTCTTTTCTAACTTGTATCGAATACTTTCCCATTTCGGAAAGTGTAAAACATCGGTAGCAAGAATTTGTGCCCAAACCAGCTGTGGATTCCCGGGAAGATTTACATTAGATTTCTTAATTTTTATTTCCCGATTTACAGCTACCTCCGTTCTATAATATTCTCCAAACCAGTTCTCTTCACGGTCTTTATAGAGTTTGAACAAATCTAAGCCGGTAGAAATTGCCGACTTCTGATAAATTCTTATTTCATAACTGTTGAATTGCTGATTTTCTATTTTTAAAATCTTATTATACTCATTTATATTCTGCGAAAACAACAGGCTAAAACTTAACAGTATAAAATAAAATGAAAATATTTTAATCATTAATTCTGAATATTATGTTCCGAGTTTTTATTCCTCATCACTTCTTTATGCTCTATTCCCCATTTTTCAAATTCCAGAATAATAGGTTTCAGCTTGTAGCCGATCTCCGTGAGTTCATATTCTACCCGTGGCGGAACTTCAGCGTATACGGTTCTGGTGATGATCCGGTCTTGCTCCAGTCTGCGGAGCTGTAACGTAAGCATCCGTTCTGTAATGGTATTTAATTTTTTTCTGAGCTCTCCAAATCTCAGCTTCCCGTTGATCAGATAGCAGCAGATGGCCAATGCCCATTGTCCGCCGATGGTATTGGAGGCGTAGATTTCCGGACACTCATCAGAAAGTGCTTTCTTATTGGCAAAATTGGTCGATGTTTCCTTTATTTTAGTCATTACTTACATTTTTTATAGTACCATACAATGGGATACTAAGGGTTGAAATGTAAGTTACGTATATTATTTTTGCTGAAGAAATTTAATATAATGAAAACATTAATAATCGTTATTCACCCTGAAATAGAGAAATCGGTGATCAATAAAAGATGGATAGAAGAATTGCAGAAGTATCCGGAAAAATATACAGTCCATTCCCTGTATGAAGCTTATCCTGATGAAAAGATTGATGTGGCAAAAGAACAACAGCTGATCGAGCAGTATGACCGGATTATATTCCAGTTTCCGTTTTACTGGTTCAGCAGCCCGCCGCTTCTGAAAAAGTGGTTTGATGAGGTGCTTCTTTACGGATGGGCATACGGAAGTAAAAGCGGATACAAAGCAGGGGGGAAGAAGATGTCCCTGGCGGTCACCGCAGGAATTGATGAAGAGGGGTACAGTGCATCCGGAAAGTATAAATACACCATGAACGAGCTTTTCCGTCCCTATGAACTGACTTTTGAATACATCAGGGCAGATTACAAAGAGCCGTTTGTATATTACGGAATCGAAAATGACCCTTCCTCAGAATGGATTGAAAGAAGTGTACCCATGTATCTGGAATTCCTGGATGCTTTTTAATCAGAAGAGATCATCCTTATAAATAAGTTCCCGGTAGCCGGAAAGATTCTTTTTAATATCTGATAAAATTCCCGGGATGTAATGGTAGCCGCCTTCAAATAAATGGTCCATATCGCGGTCATGAGCACCGTTTTGCTTCTGATCCAGGTACCATTCAATATGCCGGCTTGTACTGAGATCAAGATTCAGGTTGCTTTTCAGAATATCCTCATCGAGATCGCTTTTAAGCTCTTTCAGATGGGGATACTGATCCATTTCTGCTATTTTGTAGCAAAGCAGAACCAGATAATCTATAACAAGCTCCATTTCTTCGGCGTTAAGAGGCATCATACCGTCATTCCAGAAAGACTGTGTTTCTTCAAGCGGAAAATAGTGGGTCAGAACACCATCACATCCCAGTCCGAAAAAGATCGTCATTTCGTACCGGGAGCCCAATGTACCTATGGAGGTCAGTCCGTGATCGGATAAAAAGTGTTCATTTGTTTCCAGTTCAGTTTCATAATATAAGGTAAACCATTCCAGAATCGCCATGAATTCATATTGTTCCAGTAAAAAAAATTCTTTCTGGAGCTTTTCAATGATGGGTTTATAAGAAACGTGCCGGTAATCAAATGTATGCTTCCGGGATTTTATAAAATTTTGAAAAGTCCCGTACCATTCTTCCATATTGGTATTATAAACCTCCGGAAGATGATCAGCCGTTAGTTTGTGGTACAGTTTTTCTTTTATTTTAATGCTGTCTGTTTTATATAATTCCAGATAACCTCCCATATTTAAATTTGTAAAAAGAAATCAGAAATCTGACCAGCTCATTCCGTATTGTTCCAATAATTTATTTTCTGATGATTTTTGAACTGATCAGGGTTTTCCCTTTTGAAGAAACGGTCATCTGGTATGTTCCGGTGGCTAAGAACTCCAGATTCAGATCAATGAATTGTTTTTTTGAAAAACCAGCTATGTACACTTTTCTTCCGGACAGATCAAAGACTTCCGCGGTTAAATCGTCATATACCTTTTCCAATTGAACAGAAACGGATGTTGTGAAAGGATTGGGATATATTTTATAAGAACCTCCGGATGATGCTTCACTCACAGCAAGATTATTGGGCGTATTAAAAATATAGGCTGCCCCAGCCTGGGAAATATTGTTATTTCCTGCATAGTCAAGATCGTGGTGAGGAGATCCAACGGCTATTCTGCCATTATTGATGCTTACTCCGTAACCAAATCCGTCAAAAGAAGCAGGATCCGAATTATAGATTTCCTGGTCCATTGCCCAGAAACTGTTTTCTTTTATTCTGTAAATCTGAACACTTCCGCTGTTCAAAGATCCGTTCATAGCAGCCGGTGCCCCTATAGCCAGTATATCATTTTCCAGGGAAACAGTTCTTCCGAAAAATGAAGTATTGTTAGCAATATTTTGCGTATGTTCATAGCTGTTTGAAGCAGGGTTATATCTGTAAACGGCAACAAAGGCGTCCAGGTGGGCTGTTACGAACAGGTAGTCATCTTTTGCATACACATAAATGCCAAACTGTCTTTCGCCCGGAAGCGGAGAATTAATGGTCTGAATAATTTCCCAGATACCGGTAGAAGGATTTTTTTTAAAAATATTGACCTGGCCCGCATTGGAAACCGCATTAACCTCCTGGTCTTTTTTGCCGACGAAGATCATCTCTCCTTTTACGAAAACTGAGGCATTGTTGGAATTGGTATTGTTGGGCAACAGCAGATATTGGGTGAATCCGAACTGGTGCGTATTGCTGTTGTATTCATACACAGCTGCTTTTTCATTTGCGGATCCTACTGCCAGTATTTTTGAATCTGCAGATAAACTGCTCCCGAATCCGCCGCCTGTGGTGTTTAACGGCATGATCTTTTGAGTCATCACCCAGCTTCCTGCCGTATTTTTATTATAAAGGTATACTGCACCTACATTACCGTTTCCATTAAAGTTTTTATATGGAGCACTGATGAACAGGTCATCTCCGTCAACTGCAAATCTATCGCCGAAAGCATCATTAGGAGCACGGTCAGGAGGAGCAAGTTTTGCTTTTTGGGCCCAGGTATTATTTTCTTTTTCGAAGATGAAAAATGTTCCTGCTTTAGGCATGATATTGTCTCCGTTCGAATCAGAATTATTGCCTGCAGCAGAACTGAACAGCACATTATCTTTAAGCAGTAAATTGAACCCGAAAATATCAGCAATTTTCCTTTCAGTGGGCGTTATTTTATGGGTTTGGGTGAATATTTGTGCAGAGGTTACGACTGATAAACTTATGGATAAAAAGATAGAAATTTTCTTCATATTTCACTGATTATTAGTTTATAATGAGGTGTATTTTGGATAAATGTACGAAAAATATTATTCTTTATAATCTACATTTTCAATTTTCCGGCTGATCGATGCTGAATCTTTTTAATTTGTTTGTGTTAAGATTTTTCAGCAAATTCCTGTAAATTCAGAGCTTGCTCTTTAAAGTATTCTTTGAACAGGTCTGAAATTCTTTTATCTGTAAATTTAATAATAGTGTAGCTGCTGTCAAAAGCTGTAATTTCAACCACTGCCTGGCTGATTTGAAAATGATCGCTTTTCCAGACTTCCGGATCTTCAGCTGAAAGGTTTGGAAATTATAAAACGGTTATTCGGTTTTTATTACAATCAAATTAATGTCTAATCAACAGAATTACCATCTTCTAATCCTTTTTTTATCAGTTTTTGATTTTCTTTAGACTGTAATATGGGATTGGGATTATCTTTTATAGTTTCAGCGGTCCAGTACCGTACTGTTGAGCTTGGACTTTTAAGCAGGGATAGCATTAAATTAACACTTATGTCATCGGATCTGTTTTGTAAAGCCCTTACCAGTTCTCCTAAAACATGATTATTTTTTATATTCTGAAGAGCTGTATGCAAAGGCTCCAGCATCTCATCATCGGCTAATAAAGGCTGGTCATGAATGAAAAAATAATAGTCTTTGGGGATTTCTTTATTGGGTATTGTAGTTAACCAGAATTTGAGATTCTCAGGGTTTTTGGAATTGAATAAAGCATTCATGATGTCCTCATCAAATTTTTTACTGGTATTGACCTGTGAAATAAGATAATCCCGGTCTGCTTTTGTAGGGCTGCTGGCTAAAGCTATCAAAGAAATATTTCTTGTTTTTTCGTTATTTAGTAAAGGTTGAAGCAGACCGAGAAGATCTGGCATCTGAAGTTCTCCTAAAGTATAGATTGCATATCCTTTTAGATTGATATCCCAATTTTTCACCGCATTTTTTACCAGTTGTTCTGTTTTGACATTGTTTTCTGTTTTGGACAACATTTGTACTGCCAGAACTTTTGAGTTTTCATCCGGGCTGTCCATCTTTTTATAGGCGGTATTCCTTAAAGAATCTTTATTCAGATTAAAATACATGGGAAGCATATGAGCATCACCAAAATCCTCATTTTTTATAAGAAAATCGAATAATTCATCTGTATGACCTGTCTTTAAACTTAATAAAGCCATACCGGACCAGATAAGTGTTCCTTTATCGGTTTCTGTTTTAATTTTCTCCAGCAGGATCTGTTCCTTTGAATGATCCTGGGTTGATGCTACCAACAGATAAGCAAGAATTCTTTTGTTGGAATTGGCAGATCCCAGCAGTTGATCAATGTTTTGTCGATACAACTTGTCAGCTTTAAAACCGGACATGGAATGATCATCACGATTATTTCCCTCTAACATGGAAAATAATTGGGTAGTATCACTGTGAGGAGTTAAAATAAGTGGGTAATCCCGGAATAAATTATTGAGTTGGTCTTCAGTAAGATCTGCATTGACCGCCTTTTCAAAATCCTTTCTGAATTCTTTTATCGTTTTTTTCTGAGCTGATAAGAATGTAAAAGTGAGTAAAAAGGTTATGGCAATTAATTTTTTCATTTTTCGTAATCCAGGGAGCTAAAATACTCAAATTTCCCTATCCCACCGTAGGCGTATCCTCTTCTTTAAGGATCTTTTTCTCCTTCATCGAAAGCAGCATCCTTTCATACTTATATTTTTCCCAGTCAAACTGGTTGAGAAAATCAAGGGCAGCCTGGAAACCCCTGTTAAAAAGATCCTCTTTTTCTTCTCTTTTCATAAAGAAATTCAGCCAGCTGCTGGTACCACAGTTGACGCTCTGGATGCTGTAAAGCCGGTAAAAGCTATGCTTAGTAAGAAATGATTTGTCATTGAAACCTTTTAAAGTACTGATGATATTTCCTGCGTAAGAAAAAGGTGTTTTAAGAATTTCTTCACTGGTTTTTCCTTTTTCAGACAGAAGATCGGAATCGCTGGTAAGCTGTACCCCGAAAAGCGGCATCCTCGGATAAAAAACATCGCTGGCATGAAAAATATCGATCGGGAAATTGGAAATACTGCCGCCGTCTATGAACAGTCCGGCGGGGTAGATGTCTTCCGGTTTCGTATTCATCCAGAATTTCCAGGCATATTTCACCGAATCATCATCCTTATTAATCCTTTTCTGAAAGGGTTCAAAAAAGAACGGGACAGACATTGAGGCCCTTACAAATTCAGCAGGGCTGATGTGTTTCAGCTCTTCTTCAGACCAGTACAGATTAGCCATGGTGGGAAGCTCTACCTTTATTTTGGCATTGATATCAGTAGTGATCACCACATATTCCGAACGAAGCTGGTAAAACGGATTGTTTTTGTAATAATCATTATTCACCGCACTTTCGTAGAATATTCTGTAGCGTGTCTGGTCAATATGCTCCAAATTTTTATCTTTTATGGCTTCAATGCTTTTCAGGGCTATGGTATAATATTCCTGCGAATTGCCATAGCGGTAGTTTAGATTCAGAGCATGCTCCTTCTGAATAAACTTTTCATTGAGATTAGCCACTGTTTTGATTCCGAAACCGTCCAGAACACCTTGCATGGTACTTAGAAATGTATTTCCCGGATTGAATCCGCTGTTTTGCTTTCTGAAGTCATTATAAAACTTTTTGATACAGAAAAAAGCAATAGCAACGGGAATTAACGGAATAAGGAAAAGCAGTTTGGCGCTGAGTGTCGTTTCAGGCCGGGCTGCAAAAGGGATGGCTATCAGGATAATCATAATGACTGCTGCAATAATCGCATTGATCTTAAAGAAATCCTTATTGTTCAGAACCGCATGAATGGTTGTTTTTACGTACGTTTTTCCATCCATAAAATCTGCAAAATTCCAGCTGAAGAGAATATCCCTGATCACATCACTTTTGGATTCTTCTTTGGTTTTGCAGGCGGCAATAAGCATGGTGTTGATGGCTCCTGCACTGGTTCCCGCCACTTTCAGAAAACGGACTCCGAAAATTTCCAGGCCGTACAGGTAGCCTACCAGGGCGCTTCCCCAGACACCTCCTCCTTCCTGCACAAACTCTACATATTGATTTCCCTGTGCATCCAGAAGGTCAGAAAATTCTTTTGCAGAAATATTCTTCTGCAGCGCAGATAATTTTTCTTTAGATGCCCTGGAAAGTACATCTTCCTCAAGGATTTTATCTAGGATTTCAGCTTTCATGGATGGTTTGGTATTTGTTTTTTTATCTGGGTTGCTGGTTAACGCAAAGACGAAATGAGTTTAAAAATGTTTTATGTTGTAAGGCCCAAGAAAATCAACAGTATTCAGTTTTATCGCAGATAAAATCCTTGCGCCTTAAAAACAGTTCATCATCATAAAACTTAGCGCCTTTGCGCTAACCAACACAATATGGATTACGACTGTTTAAAGTTAGCAACAAATCCCTATTACAGTTTCAGGATTTTTCCCTTTTTTACCACTGTTTACGCCTTGCATAAATAAATGTACAGATCACCACCAAAGCCATCAATCCCAACGTAATAAAATACCCGTTCTTATGGTGAAGCTCCGGCATATTGTCGAAATTCATTCCGTAAACACCGGCAATAAAGGTGATCGGTAAAAAATACACGGAATATATAGCCAAAACTTTCATGACCTGATTGGCCTTCTGGTCTGAAAGTGCCAGGAACATAGAAATAAGGTTGGTAATCTGGATGTTTAAATGATCAAAATCCGCTACCACGTCCTTATGCTTATCTTTTAGATCGACAATTTCGGAATCCTGGAGATTCAACAGCTTGAATTTGTCAACAGCATCCGTAGAAATCGTTAGTACCCGGGAGTTCAGCCCTGATTTTCTTTTCAGCTTATATAATCTTCTGATCTGATTGGTGTGATTTGTATTTTTAAGGAAAATCTCGTTTTCAATATTATCCATTGTTTCCAGAAGGCTTATAGATTCATCATCAAAGCTTTTCATAACCAGCAGGGCAATCATTAAGGCAATTTTTGAAGAAGGCACTTCAGTCTGCATGGAAGAAAGCTCTTTTTTAGTCTCCGAGATACTTTTGGTCTTCATCCTGTGGATCGTGATGATGGTATTTTCGAGAAGAAAGATTCCAATCTTGGTGCTGATGTCACTGATGGTGTTGAGGTTCTTTCTTTCCAGTTCTGTACTTTCACGGAGCAGGAAAAATTTTACATTGCCATCTTCTTCATATTTCGGAAGGTGGTTAGGATCCGTTGTATCTTCAAGGAGAAGATTGTTGATCTCGTATCTTTCGTGAAGAAATTTCAGGTCTTCCGCTGTGGGAGCCTCTACATCTACCCATTCACACTGGGAATCTCTGTATAACGTGTCGATTGGCATATGATAAAAATACTAATATTTTGAAAAACTATGTTTTAAATAATTTTATCTTTGCCAAAATTAAAAAAACTATATGATTAAAAGTACAATAAAAGGGATCGGATTTTATGTTCCAGACAATGTTGTTACGAATGATGATTTAGCTAAACTAATGACCACGAATGATGAATGGATCACTGAAAGAACAGGCATCAAAGAAAGAAGACACAGACAAAACAGGAATGATTCTCAGGAAACCACAGCATATTTAGGATTCAAAGCTTCTGAAAAAGCTTTAGAGAAAGCCGGGCTTACCGCTAAGGATATTGATTATATAGTTTTTGCGACCCTGTCTCCGGATTATTATTTTCCTGGTTGTGGTGTTTTGCTCCAGGATATGCTGGGTTGTGACACTATTGGCGCTCTGGATGTGAGAAACCAGTGTTCAGGGTTTGTGTATGCGGTGAGTGTTGCCAATGCCTTTATCAAATCAGGTACTTATAAAAATATACTGGTGGTAGGAGCGGAGATTCATTCTTTCGGACTGGATTTTTCCGATGAAGGGCGGGGCGTTTCCGTGATTTTCGGAGATGGGGCAGGAGCCATCGTGCTTTCAGCTACAGAAGATGAAAATGCAGGGGATATTCTGGCGGTTAATATGCATTCTGAAGGGAAATATGCAGACGAACTGTGCACCCAGTTCCCGGGTTCTAAATACGGATGGAGCGACAGAATGAGAAAAGAACCGGAAAACGTTACCAATAAAGAGGTGTATCCGATAATGAACGGAAACTTCGTGTTCAAGCATGCGGTGACAAGATTCCCGGAAACGATGCAGGAAGCACTGGATAAAGCAGGGAAAACAATTGAAGACCTTGATATGTTCATTCCTCATCAGGCGAATCTCAGAATTGCGCAGTTTGTTCAGCAGAAATTCGGACTGCCGGATGAAAAAATCCACAATAACATCCAGAAATACGGAAATACTACGGCAGCTTCTATTCCTATTGCTTTAAGTGAAGCCATTGAGGAAGGAAAGATCAAAAGAGGGGATCTGGTATTGCTTTCAGCTTTTGGAAGCGGATTTACATGGGGAAGTGTCTTGTTTGAATATTAATTTTAAACTTTAAATAAATAAGAGGGGCTGGCTATTTTTTAGACAGCCTCTTTTTTGTTCAAAAATTTGTTTGAAAAAGTAGAGTTATTATCGACATATATCGATTTTTTATTTAAAGTTATTGTTTTAATTTTGAAAAAAAATAATTGATTATTTAATATTGATTAATTTTCTTCAATATATGTTGCTGAAATGATGTAATTTTATAGTAAAACATATTAACTTTAAATTTAAGCACAATGAAAACTAATTTATTCTTTGCTGCTTTGATTTTTCCCTTAGTCTTCAATGCGCAAGTAGGTGTTGGTACTCCAACTCCACAAAAAAATCTACACGTTAACGGCTCTTTACAGGTCGTAAATGAAATTAATGTGGGAGGCACAACTTCCACTACAGGAAGTGCCGGTACTTCCGGACAGGTTCTTAGCTCAAACGGTCCGGGGGTTGCTCCCAACTGGAAAACACTTAATACAGTAAGCGGAACCATCGCTGCCGCACATTACGTACAGGGTACAACAGCAGCAACTGTTGCTCAAGGTACAACAGCCGATGTTCCCGGAGTAACTCTGATTCTAACGGTACCTGCCGGAATGAGCCAGACATTTTTATTTACTATTCTGGGATTTGTGACTTTAGCAGATGGAAATTCTACACAGGGCGTATTTTCTTTACAGCAAAACGGCGTTAAAATATCTTCCGCCTTTGCTTCCAAGGCAGGAAATTTTCCGGGAACCCCTACAACCTTATCAAGCATGCCGGTGCCGGTAACATTTCTAAAATCAGTTAGTTTACCTGCCGGAACGTATACCTTTAAAGTACAATACAGTGCATGGAGCGGAAATGCTACGGTAAACTTTCTTCCTTCAGCGTATGTGGGATACAACGGTGATACCGAAGCCATGCTCACAAAAATGCAGGTGTTGGTTTATAATAACTGATAACCCCGGCTATTACAGAATCTCAAATACTTTTCACTTAAATAAAAAGACTCCGGCGGGCAAAGCCCGCCGGAGTCTTTTTATTTTATAGATCGATTAAAGGCTTTTCAGCAGTTTTTCGGTATCCGTAGAATCCTGTCCTTCAGTTTTAGCCAGCTGAACAGATTTCTCAGCCCAGATCTTTGCATTCTTTTTATCTCCTATCTTATTGTAAAGGTTGGCAAGTGTGTCTGTGTTGGCGTAGTTTTCACTTTTCTTTACAGATTCCTGAGCCCAGGCTACTGCTTTTTCAAGAGAAGATTTATTGCTTACATTTTCAAAGAAATTCCATGCTATAGAGTTCAGTTCTTCAGAACTTGCAGCAGAATAATCCTTATACATTTCAAGCATCAGTTTCTCATAGGTTGGAATATCCTTATCTTTCAGTGCTCTGCTGGCTTTTGCTCTTTTTAAAATCTTTTCAGATTCTTCTTTAGTAAGGAATTTTTGAGACTCTGTCAGGTAATAGCTGTCATTCCATGATTTTGTATCTGCATTATAAGATTTTTTAATAACTGTATTTATCTTTACATTTTTATCAAATTTTGCATATCTGTCTTCCGGGAAAATTGTTACAATTTCAGTTTTCCTGGTCTGGAATATTTTATAGAGGGGGCCTTCCGTACTCTGGGTTGCAGTAAGAAGCAATTGTATATCTTCCTGATCCATAGTGGTTTTCTGCTGGAAATAACGGTCTAGTACTTTACCTGCAAATTCAGAATCATTATACATGGTAAGCGTTGCCAGGTTTTTCAGAAACTCAGGATCTTTTTCTCCGCCTTCAAATTTTTTCTTTAATGAAGTGAGTCTTTTGCTTGGGTCTTCAGCATCCTTTGCAAACTGGATGAAATCTTTTTCCTCCACGTAGCCTAAGGTCCTGTGCACTTCTTCACCGTCACCGTTAATGAAAAGGTAGGTTGGGAATACTTTAACGTTATATTTTTTGGCAAGACCTATTCCTTCTCCTTTCTCCATATCTATTTTGGCATTTACGAAATGCGAGTTGTAGAAGTCTCCTACGCTTTGAAGCGGGAAAATATTTTTTACCATTAACTTACAAGGCCCGCACCATGATGCATAGGCATCTACAAAGACCAGTTTGTTCTCTTTTTTTGCTTTGGCGAGGACAGCTGAGAAATTGCTGTCTTCAAATTTAATTCCCTGCGCAAAGGCAAGTATTCCTATAAAAACGGAAGAAAATATTGCTAATTTTTTCATAAAACTTTTTACTAGGTTACAAATGTAATAATTATGTTAACATATAGGTAGAAGTAAACAGAAAATAGTTGCGGATATTTTATTTTTAATAAATAATAAATCTATTTAATGTGATAATTATGGATGTTATATGATTAAAATAAATTATTTTTCCATTTATAGTTAAAAAAATTAAATAATTAAAGAATATTTTAATAAAAAATAAAATATTAGTAGCTTTGTAAAAAACAAAAAGACTACCCATGAAAATGATAAATTATTATAAAACCCAGATAATAATTTATTTTTTTATATCCAGGAGTCTTTTTACGTTGTTGTTTTTGTTCACTGCTGCCATTCCTCTGTGGGCTCAGAAAAAAAACGGGTTTGACCAGATCTGCGAAGGAACAGCCGTTCAGGTGGCCTCAAAAGATATCCCTAAATCTCTGAAGACAGCTGATTCTCTTTATATGGCTGCCCAGAAACCTTTGGACAAAGTAAAAAGCCTTTTGCTTTCTGCGGAACTTTACCATTCTGCCGGCGCGTTTAAAAAATCCATTTGTTACGGCGAAAATGCACATTCTCTGCTAAAACAGATTGATGATGCCGAATGGCTTTCCAGGGTTAACCGATTCCTGGCTAAAGAATACCGTCTTGTAGGACTTCATGAAAGGTCCAGGAAATATATTCTTCAGGGAATGGAAGGGGCAAAACGGATCAACAATGTTCAGAAGAGGGGCGAAGTGCTTGGCCTTTTGAATCAGGAAATGGCTTACTATGAAATGGAGCAGGGCAGCTACTCAGATGCAGTGCAGTATATTGAACGGTCATTAAACGCTTTCGGGCAAGATGCTGAGGAAGATAACGAAAGACTTGTTGCTGCTTCTTACCAGATTCTCGGGGATATTTATTTCAAGCTTAAAGATTATACACTTTCCGAGAACTATTACCGGAAAGCAGAATCCCTTCTGAACAACCAATGTTGTGTTCTGGGTTTGGTGTATAACGGGATTGGCGGTATCCGTCTCAGGCAGAAAAACTGGAAAGATGCAGAAATATACCTGAAAAAAGCTGAAGATATAGCAGACAGCTCCAAAAGCCTGAAGCTGAAAAAAGCGGTTTATTCCAATATTAATGATTATTATGAAGGAACAGGTGACGATGCCAAAGCGTCTCTTTATGCTGTAAAATACGTACGGGCTTATGACAGTCTTGTCGCAAGAAATCGTGAGTTTGCCCTTAAAAGTCCGGAAAGCCCGGCAAAGCGCAGTACGAAAAGCAAACAGATCAGTATTGTAAAAAATGCCGCTATTATTGTATTGCTGACCACCCTGATCGGTATAGTTATCTTCTTTAAAACAAAGCAGAAGAAGCAGCGTTCAAAGCTCAGGAATATTATCAGGACACAGCTGCAGATGCTCAGTAACAGAAGTGAGCCTACACCCTTAAAAAGAGAAGATTCTGATTTTTCAAATATTTCGGTGGAAGAAGTGGATGACAGAATTGGAGGGCATGATAAAAAAAGAAATGACTCCCTGATGACCTCTGAAACGGAGGCGAAACTCCTCGAACTTCTTGAAGAATTTGAAAAAGGGGAGTTGTACAACAGTAAAAATATGTCGTTGTCATTCCTGGCTGCTGAACTCAATACCAATACCAAATACCTTTCTTATGTGATCAATCAGCATAAATGCACCGATGTGAAAACATACATCAACCGTTTGAGGATAAATTATATTGTTGATAAATTAATCAATGATGAAAAGTACAGACAATATAAGATCAGTATTCTTGCCGATGAATGCGGTTTTTCTTCACACAGTAAATTTGCTACGGTATTTAAAGCGGTGACGGATTTTTCTCCTTCTGCCTACATTAAATACCTTGACACCGAAAACCCGGGCGGAAAAAATATTCATTTTCGCGAAAATAATTAAGAATGAGGCTCTTTTTGTCTATTCTGTCTTTTCATTTTCATGAAAACTGATAACCTATTGTTTTACGTAAAGTATTCGCATCTATATCTTTGCGCC
The DNA here is from genome assembly GCF_900169075.1 of Chryseobacterium phocaeense. Taxonomy (NCBI): domain Bacteria; kingdom Pseudomonadati; phylum Bacteroidota; class Flavobacteriia; order Flavobacteriales; family Weeksellaceae; genus Chryseobacterium; species Chryseobacterium phocaeense. The sequence goes on along the minus strand of NZ_LT827015.1, from coordinate 2,507,295 downwards.
AGCTTTAAGGGGAATAAATTACTGCATTGTCACTCATATTTTTTTAATCTGTTCATTCCTCTGAAGCAGAACAGCGCTCAAATCTGATATTTAAAACTAAAAAAATAGACCGACCTGGAAAATATCCGAGTCAGACATGAAAATTTTTTAATTAGTCATTAAACAGATGAAGAACATTTTAGGGTCGATTTGGCATTGCTGTTTCCGGATGCTTTTCTCTGTGCAGATGGAAGAATTTGCAGTGATGCCGGCCGGCCCGGATATTAACGGTTTCAGTAAGAAACAAGAAATCTTTTTATTGAGGGAATAACCTTTTAACGAAAAGGTATTAATAATACAATCGGGGTTGATTGCCCGGTTTTTTTCAGTCAAGTTTTTTTAAGTGCAAATCCGCAGTTATGCTGCGGATTTGTTATTTTATTTAGTGGCAGTACTGTCAGTTTTTACCCTGGTACTGTCCGGAGAGGCCGGAGCCGGTTCAGAATTGGCTACCGCAGAATCACCCATATTATTTCTCAGAGCCTCTTTGTTGTGGTCATCCTTGAACTCTTCTCTTTTCTCTTTGTTCTGGGCGCAGCTTCCCAAAAACAGAATTCCAAGAACAGCTCCTATCCATAATTTTTTCATAATAGTCAATTTTTTAATGTTTAGTATACTCAAATATAGCGAAATATTGAGAGTTTTGGGATGATGTGTAATATATTCATCGAAAATTTGTTTTTAGTGTAATAAATAAAGATATTTTGCTACTTATTAAACGATATGATCAATATTCTGAAACATGAAGCTGGAACTGTTTAAACCAAAGGATCCTGTACTGGCAGCTTATATGGAAGGGTATTATTTCCTGACCCGCAGCGCCGGTGAAGAGGATATGCGGTATCTTACATTCCCGAATAATTACAGCATTATTTCCGTTTGCGAAAATATAAAGATGGAATTTGGCCATAACAGTGTGACAGCCATCGGCTCGTCAAACGGGAGATTTGTTTCCAGCCTGATCTGTCATTATAAAAAGCCGATCAGGATAACCATGAAAGGGCAGATCAACGAAATTACATTTTATTTTAAACCTTTAGGCCTGAATGCATTTCTTACTGAACCGCTGAAACAGTATACCGGTACTTTTTTTAACAGTTTTCTGCCTTTTGATGATTATCAGGATTCAATGATAAACATGCTTTATGAAACGGATTTTGAGAAAAGGATAGAGATGATTGAGGAGTACTGGATATCTAAACTGTTAGGGTTTAATCATCCTTTTTTGGGGAAATTAACAGATCATATGATCTATGATCCCGAAATATCACTGACAGATCTGGCTGCTGAATATAAAACAAGCAGACAGACGGTCAGCAAGCTTTTTGACCTGCATCTGTGCAAAAGTCCTTCGGATTTCCGGAAAATCCAGCGGTTCAGAGAAACACTGATCAACAGTATGGACAGGAAGATAAGCCTGACAGAACTTAGCTATGACCATCTTTTCTACGACCAGTCCCACCTGATTAAAGATTTCAAATCTTTAACGGACTTCACTCCCGGTAAATTTTTTAAAGATGATTCATTGTACCAGGATGAAAGTATTAACTGGTTTTTTCTCTGAGGTTTACATTTTTACAATTTTTTAATCTGTTGAATTTCTATTTTTGATCAAACAAAAAACAAAATCAATTATGGAAAATCTAATGAACAAAATACTTATGCTTCTGTTTATTCTCTTTTCTGTTATTACTTTTTCACAGGAAACTTATCTCTGGAAAGTAGCTTCAAAAAACGGAAAGCACATTTCTTATTTCTTTGGAACCATGCATATGGCCGGGGAAACTTTTTATAATCAATATCCGGTGATCGATCATTCTTTGAAAGCAAGCGATCTGGTGATTACAGAATCTGAAGTTAAAAAAGACAAGATAATAGAAGAATTCAACAGCCGTCCTGACTCCAATGATCTGGAATCCGAACTATCTGCTGAAGATTATGCCAGGCTGCAGAACGTTTTTAAAAAAAGCGGAATAAACCTTAAAAAGCTGCGTCGGGATGAGATTGTGAAAATGATGCAGTTAAGAATCTGGAAGTCCGGATGTGACGGAACGGATAAGTATATGCTGGACGGCTACATACAGAAAATGGGAGAAGAAAACGGTAAAAAACTGATGTATCTGGAAACCTCTAAAATGCAGCAGGATTATCTCGATCAGGCAAAAGGACCAAAATTCAAATCGGGAACTGCTGTCATCAGGGGAACTTTGAGCAGATTTGAGAAAGCAATGGCTTCCAATGACAAAAAATGCAAAGGAATACAGAATGATTATCTGGAACTTAAAGACAAATATATATTTGATAAATCCTGTGAAAGCCTAAGTAAAGGTGATCAGATTATTGTGACTGAAAGAAACGGGAAGTGGATGGAAATTCTTCCGGACCTGATTGAAGAGAACAATGTCTTCCTGGCAGTAGGATTGGGGCATTTCTCCTATACCTGCGGACTGATAGAAAAATTTAAAAGTCTTGGATATTCTGTGGAGCCGGTTCCTATGAAATTATAGAATGACTGATTCAGATATCTTCAGAAGAAACTGCAAATTGAAATGACCTGAGAAACATGACGGTTTTGCAAAAAAAAGTCCGCAGAAATTTCATCTGCGGACTTTCCATTTTTAAATTAAACTGATGTTCTATTTATTTAGCCGGAACTACTGTAGCCGTAGAATCTGTTTTCATCTTAGCGGTATCAACAGGAGTTACCGTCTTTGTAGTATCCGTTACAGCAGGCATTTCCGTTTTGGCTTTATCTACTGCCACTGAATCCGAATTGTTGGATGACATGGAAGATTCTTTGGTTCCGCAGCTCACAACAACTAATCCTAATCCAATAGCTGCTAACAATAACTTTTTCATAATATTTTATTTTTTAGTGTTATCTATGAAAGTTCAATAATTATTCCTAACCGATACTGAGAAATATTAAAACATAGATAAAGTTTGTTAAAAGGTGTTAGAGATTTGAAGGTTCCGGGTTTTAAAGTTCAATGTTCAATGTTCAAGGTTTAAGGTTTAAGGTTTAGAGATGGAGTACCATAAACCCAATTACTTATTACTCATTACTTATTATTTATTACCCATTGCCTATCAATCATCATTTATCAATTATCATTTATCAATCATAAAAAGGCCCCGGAAATAAATCCCAGGGCCCTATATTACTCATTGCCGATTACTCATTACTCATATTCACCGGCAACGCTATTATCCTAAATACGGATATTTATAGTCTTTTGGAGAAACAAAAGTTTCTTTGATACTTCTCACGGACGTCCATCTCAGAAGGTTCATTTTAGAACCTGCTTTATCATTGGTTCCGGAAGCTCTTCCTCCACCGAAAGGCTGCTGTCCTACAACGGCACCTGTCGGCTTGTCATTGATGTAGAAGTTTCCTGAAGCATTTTCCAAAGCTTTAAATGCCTCATTGATGGCATAACGATCCTGTGCGAAAACAGAACCTGTTAATGAATACGGAGAAGTGGAATCTACTAGTTTCAGCGTTTCTTTCCAGTCCTGATCTTCATATACATAGACAGACAGGATAGGCCCGAAAATCTCTTCTACCATACTTTCGTAATGAGGATTGGTGGTTTCTATCACGGTTGGATATACAAACCATCCTTTGGAATCATCTGTTTTTCCTCCGATGGCTACTTCAGCTTCACCGGAAGCATTGGCTCTGTCAATATATCCTTTGCATTTTTCAAAAGAATTCTTGTCAATTACAGCGTTAACAAAGTTGGAAGGATCTTCAGGAGAACCTACTTTGATAGAATTGATCTGCGTCTCCATTACTTTTTTCACGTCAGCCCAAAGAGATTTAGGAACATATGCTCTTGAAGCCGCAGAACATTTCTGTCCCTGGTATTCGAAAGAGCCTCTTACCAAAGCAGTAGCTACTGCTTCTACATTGGAAGAAGGGTGAGCGATCACAAAGTCTTTTCCTCCGGTTTCACCTACAATTCTCGGATACGTTCTGTAGTTGTGGATATTATCACCGATCATTTTCCACATTCCCTGGAATACTTTCGTAGATCCCGTGAAGTGAAGACCTGCAAAATCCGGATGTGCCAGTACTTTTTCTGCGGTATCTTTTCCGTCCGTGAAAATCATGTTGATTACCCCCGCAGGAAGCCCTGCTTCTGTAAGTACATCCATGATTACTTTGGCGGAATATACCTGCTTATCGGAAGGTTTCCAAACCACAACGTTTCCAAGCATTGCCATACACGTTGGTAAGTTTCCGGAAATAGCCGTAAAGTTGAATGGTGTTACTGCAAAGCAGAATCCTTCCAATGGTCTGTATTCTACGCGGTTCCAGATTCCGCTGTCGGAAACAGGCTGCTCAGAATACATTTCCGTCATAAATTCTACATTGAATCTTAAGAAATCAATGAATTCACATGCTGAATCAATTTCAGCCTGGTGAACATTCTTAGACTGTCCGATCATCGTTGCTGCATTGATCACGTCTCTGTAAGGTCCGGCCAAAAGGTCAGCCGCCTTTAAGAAAATAGCTGCACGCTGTTCCCAGCCCAGTTCATTCCATTCTTTTTTAGCTACCAGTGCCGCGTTGATGGCGTCATCTACATGCTGCATGGTACCTTTATAGTAAAACCCGAAATCATGAGCATGATCCTGAGGAGACTGAAGCTGAACTTTCTCGTCCGTTTTCACCTCCTTCCCGTTGATGATCATTGGAATTTCCGTTTTCTCGGCCCACATTTTCTTGTAGGTAGCGATAAGGCTTTTAACTTCAGGAGATCCCGGTACATAAGAATTTACCGGTTCATTTACTGCAAATGGTACTTGCGAAATTGCTTTTGACATATTATGTTGTATTATTTTAAAATTGATCCATATGTTGGTATACAAATTTACAATAATTAACGCAAAGAAAAAAAATCACTCCGTTCTTATGCAAATGAACTTTATCACGGTCCGATCTTCAAAAAAAAATTAAATTTCGTGTGAAAAGTAGAATTATTCTGTCCTTTAAATCGTTTTTGACAATTTCTTCAGAGATATACGGATTTAAAATAATTGCTGAAATAAAATAAGACGAAAGCTGTTTGAAAATAAAAGATTAAAAAATCTGCCTGATCTGCAAATCCGCGTGAGAAATATAATCACGCAGATTTTTGCAGATTGAGCGGATGAAAAATTAAAATTTTATTTACTTCTGCCGGAATTTCTTACATTTGGAGAAATAAATAAGACGAAAGCTGTTTGAAAATAAAAGATTAAAAAATCTGCCTGATCTGCTCAATCTGCGCGAGAAATTAAATTTTATTTACCGCCGCTGGAAGTTTCTACATCTTCTCGTTTTCAAGAATTTTCAGGACAAGTTTTTCTTCCTGCGTTAAGCTGGCCTTACCATCATTTTCTTCGATGATTTCCAGTTCATCCAGGTATTTTTTGATCGTATTGTTTTCATAAAGATTGATTACGAGAGGGTGTACGTAGTATTTCCTGCATACTGTGCTGGTATTTCCGAGGTGCTCGGCAACGATGTCCAGGGCCTCTTTTACCTTCTTTTTATATTGGGTGTTGTTTTCTGCATAGCCTATTTCTTTAAAGGCGATCAGGGCGCTCACGGTTCCGGACCAGGTCCTGAAATCCTTAGCCGTAAAATCTTCACCGCTTATTTCTTTAATATACTCATTCACCATCCCGGAGTCTACAGAATGGCGGTTTCCTTCCTCATCAAAATACTGGAAAAGCTCTTTTCCCGGAATATCTTTGCATTTCTGTATAAGCCTTGAAAGCCTTCTGCTCCGGAGGTCTATACTGTGCATAATTCCTTTCTTCCCTTTAAAGGAAAAGCTGATTTTCTGCCCGTTGATTTTTACGTGTTTATCTTTAAGAGTGGTTAAGCCAAAAGAGCCGTACAGCTTCTCATAGGCATTATTCCCGATCCGGATATTGGTACGCTGCATCAGGCTGACGATCAACGCGAGGATTTTTCTTTTTTCAAAATTCCGCAACGCAAGATCCTGCTCTACATGAAGCCTGATATTGGGCAGTGCATACCCGAACTGAAGCATCCGGTAAAATTTGGTGTGGTTTCTGAGTGCGCTCCATAAAGGATGATAACGGTATTGCTTTCTTTTTTTTACATCAAAACCCGTAGCCTGGAGATGACCGTTATCTAATGCGCAGATCCATACATTTTCCCATGCAGGCGGTATCACAAGCTTGTTGATTCTGGTAATCTCATCCTTGTCTTTGAGTTTTTCGCCGTCTTTATAGTAGGAGTACTTCTTTCCGGTTTTCTTACGTGTAATCCCGGCCGTTTCCGCATCGGTGGTATATACAAGATGTACCGCCTTTGCGGAGGCTTCGGGATCCTTCATGATCTTTACAATTTTAGAAGGCTTTAGGTGGGAAATGATTTCCAGATCTGTATTCTTCTCCATAAAACATGGTTAAGAGTTTTTACCCTTCGAAAAAATCAGAAAAAGGATGACTACTACTGCAACGACTAGAATAATTCCCCACCACATTCCTGCCTTAAAAATAGTTTCTATTGCTTCACAGCTTGTAAGCGTTAACAATGTAAAGATGGTCATACTGTATAAGGTCAACTTTCTCATGATAATAATATTTTGATGTGATTAAACTCTCTGGTGATCTGCTTTCCATCTCTTGATAGACCGTTTGATTTCATCTCCGGAGATATTTTCATGAAGTGCTTTGTACAAAAGATCCTTAAATTCCTCATCGTAAGCGAACCTTAAGGCGGCGATCTGGTCGAATCTTAGCCGGTCAGCCGTTTCATCGGATCTTTGACCGAAAATTTCAAAATACCTCTGTTTAAATTCCAATCTTACCATACGGTTTTGAAGTTCAAGCGCATAATGCTGCCTGAGCATAATGGCGAGATAAAAAAGCAGAAATATGATTATAGAAAACAGTATCCAGATCAGTTGATTTTCCGGATCATCCCAGATTTTGTAAATTCCATAGATCTCTAATAGGATCAATAACGGAAGATATATGAAATGATGGGGCGGATAAAATTTCCTATGATTTTTGTAATTCTGCTCACTCATATTTTAAGTAGTAACAATAATCTTTCCAAAGTCTTATATTTTTGATAATAATCTTGTTTCTGTGGTATGTGTTTGCGGAATTTCAACTTATATTGTTAAATATTTTTGGTTAATCATAAAGAGATACGAAAAATTTGATCTCTTCCTGTTTGCTGAAAATCTTTGATTTCCTGCGCCTTAAAACAGTTTCTCATCGAAATCCCTGCGCTCTTGTGAAAAACCAACCCCAATTGACAGTTTCTTGAAAATAAGCGAGAGTTCAAGATGAAAGCACTATCTTCAAAACATTCCCAATCACTAAAAAATAACATAGCATTAAGAAAAATACCCCTTGAAATTCGTTTTTAAACCTCAATTTTTTTGTAACTTTCGGTGTTTTAAAAATGAAAAGAATGACCTCAAAGGAAAAAGTGGCTGCACTTCGCGAAGAGATGCAGAAAAATAATATTGATGCATTTATAGTATATTCTGCGGATCCGCATATGAGCGAGTATCTGCCGGAAGAATGGCAGGAAAGGGCATGGCTTTCCGGGTTTCTGGGTTCTGCCGGTTTCGTGGTGATCACAAAAGATAAAGCAGGGCTTTGGACGGATGGAAGATATTTTACCCAGGCAGCCCTTGAACTTGAAAATTCAGGAATAGACCTTTTCAAAGACGGAATGGAAGGAACGCCCAACTATATAGACTGGATTATTTCCGAAATTCCTTCTGAGGGGACAGTAGCCGTGAATGCTATAGCAACTTCAAATGCCAACTGGGAACTGCTTTCGCAAAAATTCCAGACAAAAAATATTACGCTGAAAGATCTTCCTCTTTTAAAGGAAATCTGGAAAGACAGAGGAACACCTTCCAAAAATCCAATCTTTACACAGCCTGTAGAAAGAGCCGGAAAATCAGTAACTGAAAAATTAGGAGCTATCCGCCAGAAAATGGAAGAGCAGGAAGCTACCGTTCATGTCATTTCAAGTCTGGATGACGTAGCGTGGACCCTGAACTTAAGAGGAAGTGATGTAGAAAGTAACCCGGTATTTTTAGGATATATCGTAATCACGAAAAATGATGCGGTTCTGTTTACCGATCTTGAAAAGCTGGAAGTGGAGGCAAGAAAACAACTGGATGATGCTTTTGTGAAAATGATGCCTTACGAAGAATTTTATAACTTCCTGAGCGCATTTAAAGACGAGAAAGTACTGGTTTCTCCGAACAGCAACCAGATGATCTACGAAACTTTAAAAGCCGATAACCAGTTCCTGAAAGCACCGGTTCCGGGAAATCTGATGAAAGCCCAGAAAAACGAAACTGAGCTGGAAGGTTTCAGAACAGTAATGGTGAGAGACGGTGTAGCAATGGTGAAATTCCTTTACTGGCTGACGCATAATGCAGGAAAAGAAGCCATGAATGAATATTCTATCGGGGAAAAGCTGAGAGGTTTCCGTGCAGAAGGTGAAAACTTTGTAGGGGAGAGTTTCGGAAGTATTGTAGGCTATAAAGACAACGGTGCTATCATGCACTACTCAGCAAAAAGCGAGGGCAGTAAAGACGTTACGAATGATGCCAGCATTCTGGTAGATTCAGGAGGTCAGTATCTGGAAGGAACTACCGATATTACAAGAACATTTGCATTGGGAACAGTGTCAGACGAATTTAAAAGAAATTCTACGCTGGTTCTTCAGGGGCTGATCCGTTTGTCTATGGTGAAATTCCCGAAAGGAACAAAAGGAGTGCACCTTGATGCCATCGCAAGGCTTCCGCTGTGGATGGAAGGAAAAGATTTCAATCACGGAACCGGGCATGGCGTAGGAAGCTTTATGAATGTACATGAAGGCCCGCAGAATATCAGAAAAGATATGAATCCCCAGGATCTGCTCCCGGGAATGGTTTGCTCCAATGAACCTGGATATTATCTGGAAGGAGAATACGGAATCCGTCATGAAAACCTGATTGCTGTAAAAGAAGCAGAGAAAACAATTCACGGGACATTCTATGAATTTGAAACGCTGACGTTCTGCCCGTTCTTTAAAGACACGATTGTAAAAGACGTGCTTTCTGAAACCGAAATTGCATGGCTGAATGATTACCACAGAACCTGTGAAGAAAAAATAGGCCCTTACCTTGAAGGAGAGGTGAAACAATGGTTTCTGGAGCTGGTAAGTCCGCTTTAAAAGAAGATAAGTGAAAGATCAATTGTGAAAAGTGAATGGTGAATAGTCAATTGTGAATGGTCAATTGTCAATTGTGAATTTTAAAAATATAAAACTTTAAACCCTGAACTTCAAACTTTAAACCTTGAACCCAAAACTTTGAACATTTATAATTGTTAGATAAATTTTTGATGCCCTGCGGATTTCTCTGCGGGGCTTTTCATTTATACCACCGTATTTTTACGGAGATATTTTTAGGGATTCCCCTGACATAAACGAATACGGAGTGATCTATCTTTGCATCAGTAAGTACAAACAAAGACATCATTCATAACTTCATATACACTTAGTAAATTCAAAGCAGTAAAACCATTTCGTCCTGAAATGGTTTTATTTTTATCATTGATTCCGGAATATATAACGATAGTTTTACTGCCGGATCACCTGAACATTTTTATCCGATAATTTTTCTGAAATCCAGTCTTTCAGTTTTAATTCCTGGTCTTTTTCTTCTTTCACGGATTTGTACAAAATAATACTGCTTACCCTGGAACTGTCTGTGCCGGGATTGTTGGTGATCTTACCTATTGAAATATCATAGAATTCAGGGAAAAGAATTTTAATCTCCTTAACAACACCGGAATCTTTGATGGTGTATTTTTCAACTTTCTGCCTTAAATCATTAATGGCAATATCTTTTTCTGAAAGGATGCTCGTCTGCTGGCCAATTTCGTTCAGAATTTCAGATTTTATATCTGTTGCGTCCTGTTTAATAACCACTTCCGTATTGAGGATCCCCAAACTTTTAAGCTTATTATTCATTGCTTTCAATTCGTCTGCACTGAATTTTTTAGAGAGAAATGCCAGTTCAATTTTTCTGGGAGAAGCGTTGTAGTTTACCTTTTTATAAATAAGAGTGTAGCCTTTTTGGGAAAATTCTGTATTAAGGAACTGATCAATATGCTGATTGAATTTCTTTTCATTCAGTAAATTGTAGGCGAGATAAGAGCTCGGAACAATCATAATAATAATCAGCGCGGTAATGCCGTATCTGATCTGGAGCTCATATTTTTTATCCACCAGGCTGATAGGCTTGTATTTCAGATATTTAATAATCAGGAACGTAGCAATACAAATAAAAAAACAATTGATGGTATACAGATAAAAAGCCCCGAAAAAATAAATCCAGTTACCTACCGCCAAACCATATCCTGCTGTACACAGAGGAGGCATTAAAGCAGTCGCAATAGCAACGCCGGGTATAGGATTCCCTTTTTTCACCCGGGTAATGGCAATTACTCCCACCAAACCTCCAAAAAAGGCAATGAGAACATCATAGATATTCGGAGCTGTACGTGCCAGAAGTTCAGACTGTGTTTCTTTAAAAGGACTCAGGGAAAAGTAGATGAAAGAGACCAGTAAGCTTACTATAGTAGCAATCAGTAAGTTTTTCATTGATCTTTTAAGCAATTGGAAATTATAGGTTCCCAAAGCAAAGCCTGCGCCTACAATAGGTCCCATTAAAGGAGATATAAGCATTGCTCCGATAATGACCGCTGTGGAATTTACGTTAAGCCCGATTGAGGCGATAACAATGGCGCAGGCCAGAATCCAGAGATTGGATCCACGGAAAGAGATGTCATCACTAACGTTTTCCAGTACCCTTTGCTTATCTTCTTCTCCGATATGAAGGCTGATAAATCTAACGAACTTTTGTATCATTTGCTGTCATTTATAATTAAATTACCCTTCAATATACAACAATATTACGAAGCAGTTATTTTTCCTGTCCATAGTATACATGCTATGACCGGATATTTGCTTAATTTCGCTGAACATGGCATGCCCGGACGGATTCTGGGTATAATTTTGAAAAGATGATAGAACAGTTTTTCCGGAGTTTTGAACTATTCCCGGAGCAGGAAATCAAAGATTTTCTGCAGCTTTTTAAAGCCCGGAAAGTATTTAAAAATGATTTCTTTGTACAGGAGGGAGAAAACTGTACAGAGATTGCATTTATCGTATCCGGAATTTTCCGTTCCTATTATCTGTCGGATGAAGGAAAAGATATAACGTACTGTTTCAGGTTTCCCAATCAGATGATGGCGGCCTATTCTTCATTTATCTCAGATTGCCCCAGCCGGGAAAATATGCAGGCCATTACCGATGCCGACCTGTTGATCTTAAAAAAAGATGCTGCAGATCAACTGGTAAAAGATGATCTCAACTGGACTAAGTTTTTAAAGAAAATTGCAGAACAGGAATACCTCGAGCTTGAAAAAAGATTCTTTCAGCTTCAGCGTGACACTGCAGCGAAGCGGTATGAAATCCTGCTGGGCACACAGCCGGACTATGTTCAGACGATTCCTTTGCAGTACCTTGCTTCTTACCTTGGCATTACCCAGAGACATCTCAGCAGGATCAGAAAAGAAGTAAGTCTTTAGCGTATTGATCTTTCTTCAGCTCTAGCTTATAAAGTCTGTATGTCGTTTTAGACATTTGTCCTGTATTTCAGCGGTGCAGCTCTATAATTTTGTCAAAAAAAATATGGAGCATAATATTCTGGTTGTTGGAGGAAACGGCCTTGTAGGAAAAACCATCATCCGGATTCTGAAATCAAGAAACCCACACATACATATTTTCACGGGCGGCAGAAAAGGAGGAAATACGGAAAATGATCTGAAGATTGATGTCACAGACCCTGCTTCTTTTCAGGTGATCCCGGATAAGAAGATCAGTCTTATTATTCTGTCCGTTAATGACCAGTCCGATCATATTCTTCGCTTTGCGATAGACAACGGGATTGATTATTTAGATATTACAAAACCTACGCCTGACCTTGTCCGAGCTTATAATCTTGCGAAAAGCAGGAAAGTTAACAGCAGGATTGTTTTCAGTTCAGGATGGATGGGAGGAATTGTGAGCGGACTGGTAAAAACACTTTCACCGGGAAACTCTGATATACAGGAAGTGAAGCTTTTCGTTTATTATTCCGTGAAAGATCTGGCAGGAGAAAGCTCAGCGCATTTTATGGCTGAAAATGTAGCGAAACCGTTTATCCGGTATGAAAATAATAAGGAAGTTTCCATCAGACATTTTTTAGATTCTGAAAAGTTCGATTTCTCTTTTGGAATTGGCAGCCGGGAGGCCTATAATTTTGACGTCCCGGATCTGTATATTTTAAATCAGATTGGAAAAGTCCCTGGTGTAAATGTAAAAATGACCTATAATTCAAAACTGATTACCTGGCTGCTGGGTGCATTTCAAAAAATCAGAATTTTTAATATCCTATCCTTAAAAGAGAGGAGAATGATTTTCGGATCCAGTGGAAAAGGGGATCAGAGCGTATTTGAAATCATTGTAAAAACAAAACAGGGTAGTGAAAAGCTGAGCCTGAAGAGCGAAAAAGGTCAGGCCGAATTAACGGCACTTTCTGCGGTACTGCATACGGAAGAACTGTTGCAGAATATTCATGAAAACTCAGTCTGTTTCAGCCATCAGCTGCATCAGCCTTATTCTTTGATGGAAAAACTTAAAGCTTACGAAACCATTCAAATAAAAACATCAAAATGAAAAAAATAGCCATTATCAACGGGCATCCCAATAAGGATTCCTTTAACTTTGGACTTGCAAAAGCCTATAAAGAAGGAGCCCTGGAAGCCAGAACGGAAATAAAAGAAATCATCATAGCGGAATTAGATTTTGATCCCATCCTTCATTTTGGATACCAGAAAAGAATGGAGCTGGAACCGGATCTTCTGAAAGCCTGGGAGATAATCCAATGGGCAGATCATCTGGTATGGCTCCACCCGGTGTGGTGGGGCGGGTTGCCTGCCCTGATGAAGGGCTTCCTCGACCGGCTTTTTCTTCCGGGGTTTGCCTATCAATACAGGGAAAACTCAATCTGGTGGGATAAGCTACTGAAAGGAAAAACGGCACATATTATCACGACTCTGGACCAGCCGGGATGGTATTACCGTCTGTTTTACGGCAGGCCCAGCGTTAATCAGCTGAAAAAATCTACCCTGGAATTCTGCGGGATCAGACCTGTAAAGGTTACTTATGTGGGAATTATAAGAAATTCCACGGAAATGCAGCGTGGTAAATGGATTCGGAAAATAAAAGAACTCGGAAGAAAGCAAAAATAAACCATCATTGCAGCAGTCATTGCGAGGAACGTAGTGACGAAGCAATCTCATCTTAAATTTTAAACACTAATGTCACTAATGTTAACACAAATGCCACTAATCTAAATTCTGAAGGAATAAAAAAAGTTCCAATGAAAACAATAGACAATCTGTATAAAAGCCTCCGCTAAAAATTAACCCGAAAAAACGTAAATTTGCTCCATGAATAACGATACGATTTGCGCACTGGCTACGGCCAACGGAGTAGGAGCTTTAGGGATTATCCGGGTTTCCGGAAATGATGCTTTACCGGTGGTCCAGAAAAGCTTTCCGACTAAAAAACTGGAAAATCAGCCGTCTCACACCATTCATTACGGTTATTTTATGGATGGGGAAGAAGCAGTGGATGAGGTGATGCTTTCTATTTTCCTGGCTCCGAAAAGCTTTACTACGGAAAATTCTGTGGAAATTGCTTTTCACGGTTCACCGCATATCGGAAAACGTATTCTGGAAACTCTGATCAAAAACGGGGCGAGAATGGCTAAGGCAGGGGAATTTACCCTTCGTGCGTTTATCAATGGAAGAATAGATCTTTCGCAGGCAGAAGCCATTGCAGACGTGATTGCATCAGAAAACGAAGCGTCAAGAAAAGTGGCGATCAACCAGCTGAAAGGCGGCATTACCAATGAAATTTCTATATTGAGAACAGATCTTCTGAATTTTGTTTCGCTGATAGAGCTTGAGCTTGATTTTGCGGAGGAAGATGTGGAGTTCGCGGATAGAACAGCGCTTAAAGGACTTTTAGATAAAATTGAACATAAATTAGAATCCCTGATCGAAAGTTTCCAGTACGGAAATGCCATTAAAAACGGAACCGCAGTTGCCATTATCGGAAAACCGAACGCCGGGAAATCCACCCTGCTGAATGCTTTGCTGAAAGAGGAAAGAGCGATTGTCAGTAATATTGCGGGAACCACAAGGGATACCATTGAAGAAGTGCTGCATATTAAAGGCCACGCTTTCCGTTTGATTGATACGGCCGGACTCCGTGAAACCATGGATGAGATTGAAGCCATCGGGGTGAAAAAAGCAAAGGAAAAAGTAGAAAATGCCAATGTCCTGGTATATCTTGCAGACGCAGCTACAGAAGATTATTCGGAAGATATTGAAATGATCAGATCTTTGCAGAGAGACGACCTGAAGCTGATTATCTGCGCTACAAAAATTGATGAAGTACTGCCTCCGAAATATGAGTCTGTAGAAGATATTTTCAGAAAAGAAATCGATCAGGAATTTGATTTTATCAGGATTTCTGCCGTTGAAAACCAAAATATCCAGGATCTTAAAAACGAACTCTCTTCTTACGTTGAGCAGTTAAAGTCCCAGGAAAGCAACGTCATCATCACCAACCAAAGACACTTTGAAGCCCTGCAGAAATCCCTGGAGGCTACCCATAAAGTGAAAGAAGCTATTTCTTTCCAGATCTCCACAGAACTTTTAGCTTACGAGCTGAGAAATGCTTTGGAACACCTCGGCGAAATATCCGGTGAAGTAACTAATGATGAGGTGCTGGGGAATATTTTTTCTAAGTTTTGTATCGGGAAATAATATAAATAGCTGAAAATCAATAACTTAAAATAATTAAGTAAATCCTTTTAAATATACTATATATCACTGTATTACAGTAATTTATGTGTTTTACAAAAGAAAATTAGCACTATAAATCAGTTAAATTTGTCCCCAGTTTTGTCCCCCTAGTTCCAAAATAAAAATCGTACGATTTTATTGGTTAATTCACTGCACTTAATATATACTAGCATACTTTAAATGAATGAATTAATATTTATTTAAAGGTAATTCTTTAGAACTTTTACAGCCTTTTTTATAATAATTCATTTTCATACAAAACGATTTAGATTTAAACAATTACCATTAGTATAAAGGTTAATTTACTGTACTTAATGAGTCTAATTTCTATATAAATTGATTAACAATTATCAGTTGCAAATACAGGTATAACTATCTCTGAGAAATTTGACAACCAAGTATAAAATCCACTCTCATAATCACTATTCCTTTAGATATATATAAATCTATCAAAACGCATTGAAAAGATAAAGCAATCTATAAATACTTAAATATCAATTGATACTTCTTTTAAAATATCACTATCTATAATTTGAAGATAAAACAGAGGTAAGTATAAAAAAATGGGAGAACCATTCAGGAACTTTTGGATTTAACACCATTTTTTAATGAATATATTATTTTTATTATTAACATTCAACAAATGCTTAATATTTATTACTTTTAATTATCGGATCGTTCGTTGCACAAACTCATATGTAATCGGAAATTTTAAACTATCAGGCTTGGAAAATAACCCGTTAATCCAATTGATCAATAGCATTCAGTGTCTTTTTCCACTGAATGATGAGGAAGTCCTGCTTTTGGAGGACCATGTTAGCATTTTCAACGCAGACATGGGAAGCCATGTGATAAACCCATTATCCGTTGCGGCCAAACTCTTTTTCCTCCAAAAAGGGATCATAAGAAGTTTCTATCAAAAGGATTATAAAGAAATCAATACTGAATTCTTTTTTGAAAATGAATTTTTTACTGCGTTTACAAGTTTTCTTACTCAGGAGAAAACCAAATTATGTTTCCAGTGTATTGAACAATGTGATTTGATAAGTATACCAAAGGCTCTTATGGACAAACTGATCCGGGAGGATACCAAATGGAATATTTTATTGAATAATATTCTGGCCAAAGAATATATCAAAAAATGCCGTAGGGAAAGTTCGTTTCTGCTGCTGGATGCCAATGAACGCTATCACTATTTTCTAAAACAGTTCCCGAATGCAGATACACAGATTCCGCTTTTCCATATCGCTTCTTACCTTGGGATCAGCCCTGAAACACTTAGTAGGATCAGGAGTAAAAAAATCAATCAAATTGATCTAAGTCAAGTAAACAATATTTAGATTTTCACACTTTTGTCATAGTAAAATTGAAATATCCTATGGAAAAAAGAGTAAAATTTGACTTCAAGATATTCTTTACGAATGGTGGCAGTATCAAAGGTGAAGATTTTAGGCTGGATATATTCGGAGACGATATCAGCGACAGAGTCCTGGCCGACTACATTGTTAAAGATATGCGGCTGCTAATGGTAGGGCAAGTTAATATCCTTAACAAGAAAATCCTTGTTGAGCCTCATAAACGCAAACCAATTGATGAAAGTGTGGCAGAAGAATTGTTAATAGATTTGAGTCATACAATAGAAGATGGTCTGATAACTTACAAGGGGCTGCAGGCACCACATATTTGCGACTATCTCTCCAGGGAGCAGTCAAAACAAAACTATGACGGGGATACATCTTTTCAGATTGGAAAAATTGAGATGGTCACCAACACCGGAACTTATATTGATTGCCCCTTTCATAGATTTGCTGATGGTAAGGACACAGCCCAAACGGCATTAAAGAATTTTGCGCAGCTTGAAGCAGTAATGATCCATATACCGTTTACAGAAACCCTGACAATTACGGACGATCATCTTAAGAATAGAGAAATCAGAAATAAAGCGGTATTAATACAGACCGGTTGGGATAGACATTGGAATACGGAGCTATATTACCAGGATCATCCTTATCTTACCGAGCAGGCGGCAATATATCTTAGGGATTGTAACGTCAAACTTGTAGGTATTGACTCCCATAATATAGATGACACGGCTGGCAGAACAAGACCTGTTCATACGGTGCTGTTGGGTGCTGGGATTTTAATAGTTGAACATCTCTGCAATTTAAATAAATTACCGGCTGAGAATTTTACGTTCACAGCCGCTCCACCAAAATTTAAAGATGTTGGGACTTTTCCGGTCAGGGCTTTTGCTTCGGTTGAAAAGAAATAATTATATTCAATTGGACTCATTTTAAAAGGAGATAAACATGGCAAATAGCACTGGATTAACAAAAGATGCAGGCTGGCAGTTCGGAATCAGAAAAACTATGCCAGCGAACCTGAAAACACTGTGGAATGACTTTTTTTCAGACCGGGGATTAAGCTATTGGTCTGAAGGTGTAGACCAGAATTTTTCAACTTTTAAGGAATATTCGCATATCCGGACAAAGTGGAGGCACAAAGATTTCACTGAAGACGCAAACTTACAGATCAGATTTATTCCGTCCAAAAATAAAGATAAGACAACAATTTCGATTCACGTTGATAAATTAAAAAATGAAAGTCAACGTGAGGTGACCCGAGAATATTGGTCAAAAGTGATTGAAGATCTTAACCTGTTAATGCAAACATAAACCCTGCGCAGAGGTATTATTCTAATTTTCCCTGCCTTCCAAAACTAACTCAAATAGACCGGGATAGCTCTTTACAATGCCCTTCTGATCGACTGTGATTGACGAAGAAAATTCTGTATCAAGATTGTCGTACAGATATTCGTCCTTCTTCTTTCTGCTATAAAGCTGCTTAGCTGGCTTTATTTCATTTTCGAGAATATTGATATAAACTACATCAATATAGGCCGACTGACCGATGTTCAATAATAAATTATTGATGGGCAGGGTATTGGTGAAGGGAGTGACCGAAATATCAATATAGAGAAATTCATTAAACTCGGCTCGAAGCATTCCATTGATCGACCATTGACCCTCAGATTTTGTTCCCACAACTACATTTCCTTGGCCATCAATTTCTGTTTTTATTTCAAATTCCTGTATGCACCAATTTTTGTCAATTTTTAAAATATAATTTACATTATAAACTCGGTTCATATAGTTACCAATGATAGTTGATTCCACATAGAAGGCATCATTTTTCTTCTCGATCCTGCAATTTTCCCAGGATTTATAAAGCAAGCCTTTCCAGACGATTTTTCTCATTTCGATATGTTTTACACTACATTTTTCCACTCTTATTTTCTGAATATTTTTATGAACGTTTATTTGAAATCGATTCCTTTTCCCAATACCGTTCAAAATAGCCCTAAAAACTCAATTTCTGTGATTATGCTATTACTTTAGCAAACTCCATTAATATGAATCCTTGCAGTTACTACCTAAATTTATTGTATTATATGTTCTAATCATTTAGAAGATCTTCATGCTAGTGGTACAGTTATGATGATGGATACAATGCTCTTTATCAATACTGCTCTTAGAATGAATTTATAATGCCTTATAGTAATATGGTGAATAGCAAATAACATACCCATCAATTTGTAGTCTCCGTTAGCACTCAAACTATAATCCAGGACAATCTCACCGGTTAACTGTTTTTGATGCTGGGCATCAACCTTTTTTGTGATGGGCTTCTTTTTGGATATCATGGTTCTTACACATCGGCAATATCTTTTAATCAATAATAAGTATTTCTTTTCGGAACCGCGCCAGGCTTAATGCAGCAGAAAGCCCTGAATAGCTTCCTCCAATTATAATGACATCAAATATTGTATTCTTAATCATAATAATAAGTTATTTCCTTTATATCGAAATAAACATGTAAATAAGTGGTATACCAGAGTTAGTATAGAATTTTTCTATTTACAATTCTAACTATCTTTTCTCGTTCCATTTTTTTTATAACTCTAATTGTAGTTTCAACGCATAAACCCGTTAATGATCCTAATTGCTGTCTTGTCATTGGAACCTCAAACGTGAATGGTGTAGCAGTATTTCCATGTTCCTGTTTCATTAGCTCCAGAACCTCTTTTAGTCTTTCAACCGCACTGTGGCACGATATTTTTTGCATAAGGACGAATTTACGATAAAGATGCTTTGATAGTGATTTGCATAAGTCCACATAAAGGTTGGGGTTTTGGTCTAAATAATGAAGTAATTTATTCGAGCATAATTTAATAATAGTACAGTTTGTAATAGCTACAGCATTCATAGGATACATGTTTTCTGTATATAACATATACTCTCCAACAGGATCTTTGGAAGTAAGAATACTTTGAATAAATTCTTTACCTGAACTATTATAGTTATTTAGTTTAACATCGCCGTTAACTAGCTGAAAATAAAATTTGGGATTTGCGCCTTCGTGGAATATATAGTCTCCCGGATTATAATGTTGTTCTACGGCTCCGATGGAACGTAGAAGTTCTTCTTTAAAAAGCATACTTTTAATTTTTGTGGTTAGTGATATGAATGGACTTGAATTCCTAATGTAGGATCATCAGCGTAATACGGGTATCGTAATTTTGCTGCATGTTACAGTATGTTTTTAAAGCAACATTCTAACTTAGGTTGGTCGAAAATCATGAAGTGAATTGCGCCTTTTTAATAATATTTATTAGACGATATTCCATATGAAAGTTGCTAAAGCTCCATAATTTGTTAGGAGATTATATAATTCATCAGCAATTAGTATGCAGCAAATATAATGCGAACACTATTTAAATAATATGTTTTGAATCATACTATGTATGTTTTATCTTTTTTTTAATCATAAAGTTAATTGATTGTAAATGTAAAACATATTGATGGACGCACTTATATACCTATTTTACGCCTTAAATTATAAATACGTTAATTAAATCATAATTATTTGATTTTAGATCGTATTAGGATTTATATGTTAATTTCCAGTAGCTTAAAACAAAAACATGGAAATAGATAACAGATTAGGATATAGCTGCTATATATAGATATAATTATTTCTTCGAAAGATTCCTCTTTCCAATACCAATTATCATGAGTAGGTTTTAGTAAAATATTTTACTGTTAATCAATTTTAATATATGACCACTTTCCATTTTCTTAATAGTTCTAATCACGGTTTCAATTCGTAAACCTGTGATGGCAGCCATCTGTTTTCTGGTTAAATAAACCTCAAAAGAATATTTTTCTTTGTTATTGCTGTAGCTTTTAAAGTAGTCAAGAATTCCCAAAAGCCTCACCTCTGGTCTCAATGATAAATTATGCTGCATCATGACAAATTTTTGGTACAATCGTTCGGATATAAACTTGTTGATATCTAAAGATACATTCGGATGATCAGTAAGTAATTTAAAGAAGTTGTCTTTAGGAATGGTAATGATTTCACAAGGAGTTAATGTTATCGCATTGACAGGATATTTTTCGGTGATAAAAAGGAGCAACTCACAAACACTCTGTCCTGAAAACAAAATACTTTGAATAATCTCTTTCCCGTCTTCATCGTAATGATTTAATTTAACTCTGCCCTCTATTATCTGATAATAAAGTTTTGGAGTATTACCTTCCTGAAACAGTGTTTCATGGGCTTTAAACTGTGATGTTTCTGCACCGTATAACTGCAAAAGATTTTGATCGATAATCATAATACTATTATGTTTTTGAATAAAAGTTAGTAGAATATCAAAGATTAATATTCCTGATTATACTAAATCTTTTAGCAAGAAAAAGCACAATTGTTTTCTAAAGATAATATAAAACCAGCAACCAAAAATCTCTTGATTATATTGCTTTATAGAATTTTTAAATACACATAGGTAAACTTGTTCAATTGACGATTGACATTTTGTACTCATAATTCGTACGTATGATTTAGGTCATACATGTGAAGTGTCCTTTACCATTACCTTTGAATGCTAGTTAATTGTACACTTATCAGTGATATATGTCACTTTTTTTTAATCCTGCAATTTAATTAGTACAAGTTTAATACCCCCTAATAATTTTTTCAATATGCTGGTTGATGAAGATTTACTCTTTCATTATGGAGGACAATTAGTGAAATTCACCAAAAATGATATGATATTTAGAGAATCGGAAATACCAAAATTTTATTTTCAGATAAAATATGGCAATGTAAAAATCAACAATTATCATCAGGAAGGAAAAGAATTTATCCATAGTTTACCTTCGGCCGGGCACTGTCTTGGAGAAACTTTTATATTTTCCGAAAGGCCTTATCCAGTCAATGCAGTAGCAATGAATGATGTAGCAGTTATTAAAGTTGGAATAGCTAGATTTTTTGATCTGATTCACAGTGATAAAAGCATATTATTTAAACTTTATCAATATACCGCTGAAAGAATGCACTACCGTTATGTGATGCTAAATAATTTATCATCCACAAACACCTTCAGTAAAATAATCTGTGTAATGGACTGTTTGAAGCAATATCATAATGTGACAGAACAATACGCCTATCAAATTCCCTATACCCGTCTTGAAATTGCCTCACTAACAGGACTGAGAATAGAAACTGTGATAAGAGTATTAAAAAAAATGGAACGTGAAAATATTGTAAAAAATATTGGTGGAAAAATATTTTATTAATCATTTCAATCATGCCTATTTATCATATTAACATTCGATGCCATCTGATGATTGGAATAAATTTAACCAGACCAAAGAATTTAAAAAGCATATTCTTCATACTTGGAATAGATAAGTGGCAATAAATACTTCAACATTTATATTTTTTTTAGGTATTGCTGTGATAAATTATTGCAATATGACCTAAGTCATAAGGTAGATTTTTATGGAGTTGTAATTTTGAAATACACCATAAAATAAAAATTATATGAGCACCAATTATAAATACACACAGATTAACCTGTGCGGCTTACCATTTTATAAAGCAATTTAGAAAGTAGATGATATTCCGCTCCATTTTTTAATGTGTACAGTTCGTTTAATTATTCTCCTTTTTCCAAAAGAAACTTTATTCATAATATAATAATGAGTTGGATAATCATCCTAAAACAATTTGCCGTATCGCATTTGCTGATATTGTAAATTAAATACTAAGTCAACATCACATACATCAAATCGCAATAAGAAGAAATATGGAAAATGAAAATTTGGGATCAAACTCGAAGCGTGATCAACTTCAAGATCATACAACGGATAACAGCAATGAAAAACTGACCACTAATCAGGGATTAAAGATCAATAACAATCAGGACTCTCTGAAAGCAGGAGAAAGAGGACCTTCTCTTCTTGAAGATTTTATTCTCAGAGAAAAAATTACTCATTTTGATCATGAACGAATTCCGGAAAGAGTAGTTCATGCAAGAGGTTCCGGGGCTCACGGTGTTTTTAAATTAAATAAAAGTCTGGCAAAATATACGAAAGCTAAATTTTTAAACAATATCGATGAAGAGACTCCTGTATTTGTGCGTTTTTCTACCGTTGCCGGAAGTAGAGGAAGTACAGATCTTGCCCGAGATGTAAGAGGATTTGCTGTGAAATTTTATACTGAAGAAGGCGTTTATGACTTGGTTGCCAATAATATGCCTGTCTTTTTTATTCAGGATGCAATCAAATTTCCGGATCTGGTCCATGCGGTAAAACCAGAGCCGGATAATGAGATTCCGCAAGCTGCTTCGGCTCACAATACTTTTTGGGATTTCATTTCATTAATGCCAGAGAGTACCCATATGATTATGTGGTTGATGAGTGATCGTGCGATCCCGAGAAGCTTCCGTATGATGGAAGGTTTTGGCGTGCATTCCTTCAAATTTATCAATGAACAGGGCGATGTACATTTTGTGAAATTTCATTTTAAACCCAAATTGGGAGTCCATTCGGTGGCGTGGCCCGAAGCACAGAAAATTTCAGGAAATGATCCAGATTTTCATCGCCGTGACCTTTGGGAAGCCATTGAGAACGGAGCTTTCCCTGAGTGGGATTTCGGAGTGCAGGTAGTTCCTGAAAAAGACGAGCACAAATTTGATTTTGATCTCCTTGATCCTACAAAAATTATCCCGGAAGAGCTTGTTCCTGTGGAACTTGTAGGAACTTTAACATTAAACCGAAATCCGGATAATTTCTTTGCGGAAACAGAGCAGGTAGCATTTCATCCCGGTCATATTGTTCCCGGCATAGATTTTACCAATGATCCTCTTTTACAGGGAAGACTTTTCTCATACACCGATACTCAGCTTACCAGATTAGGTTCTCCGAATTTTCATGAAATTCCGATCAACAGGTCCATTACAACCATTCAAAATAATCAGCGTGATGGACACATGCGTCAGCAGATCGTTAAAGGAAAAGTAAGTTACGAGCCTAATTCAATGGGTGGAGGGTGCCCTTTTCAGGCCATGGTGAAAGAAGGTGGTTTTGTCTCCCAGGAGGAGCGGGTAGAAGGACATAAAGTAAGGGCAAGAAGCTCAAGCTTTGTAGACCATTATTCTCAGGCAAAATTATTTTACAACAGTCAGTCTGCCTTTGAAAAAACGCATCTGCAAAATGCATTGGTTTTTGAGCTTTCAAAAGTAACGCTTCCTGCCATCAGAGAACGAATGGTGGGTCAGTTAGCTTTTGTAAACAAAGATTTGGCTCAGGAAGTAGCATCCAGATTAGGTGTTGAGGTTAAAATTCTCGATCAGCCCAATCAAAGTATTCCTGCAGATGCCGATCCAGCAAGTCTCCAAAGTGCAGAAACTGAACCTTCCATAAAATTTTCAGAAGCGCTGAGTATGGCCAATACTGTTAAAGATACCATTGAGAGCCGTGTAATTGGCTTTATGATGACTGATGGGTTTGATGCTGCTTCTACCGATCATTTAATAGAAAAATTAGAAGGGCTGGGTGCAGTTGTACAATATATTGCGGATTCCGTAGCACCGGTAAAATCTTCGGACGGCCAGACGTACATTCCGGATCATTCATTATCTACAACTTCAAGTGTTTGCTTTGATGCCCTGTATATCTGTGGCGGTGCAAAATCTGCAGAAGGATTTGTAAAGCCTGGAAATAAAAATATGACGGTTGATTTTATTAATGAGGCATTCCGTCACTGTAAAGCCATTTACTTTGGGTATGATACTGAAGTAATCAAAAACCTTACAGATGTGGCATCGATCAAACATGATGATCCTGGAGTAATTTCTGCTAAGGATGCTGATTCTGATGACTTATTTGTTGAGGCGATAGCTAATCACAGGGTTTGGCAGTTTGAAAAAGAAAGAAACGGATTAGTATAAAAAATGAGTAGAAACTACTTGACATTCATATCAACACCAACAAATTAAAATATTATGAAAAAGACAATTCTAATCTTTGTAACCATTGCTGCAATAACGGCATGTAACAAAAAAGAAACCGCTACTGTTGATCATTCGGCTGATCACAGCGAAATGTCAGCTCCTGTGGATTCGGGTGCAATGCCTGGAGATTCTCTTTCAACTTCCCAAACGTCCTCTGAAACAACATCATTAAATGATCAGGATCGAAAATTTGCTGATGCAGCAGCAAAAGGAGGAATGATGGAAGTGATGGCGGGAGAATTAGCATCCCGAAATGCGACCAACCCAACAGTTAAAAAACTGGGTGAAATGATGGTAAAGGATCACACCAAAGCCAACGAAGAATTAAAGCAGTGGGCTTCTAAAACGGCTTACACTTTACCTGCCGCCTTAGATGCAGACCAACAGAAAAAATATGATGATCTTAAAGCTAAAAAAGGAGCTGATTTTGATCGCATGTATACTGATATGATGGTTAAGGATCATGAAAAAACAATAGCTGATTTTAAGAAAGAAGCTGCTGACGGCTCCGAATCCTCTCTGAAAAATTTTGCCACTAAAATTCTTCCCACTTTAGATCATCATTTAATGGAATCTAAAAAAGCAAAAGATGATGTAAAATAATGTCGAATAAATATCCGGTAATCTGCCTTGAAAGGGTTATCGGATATTATTCGAAAGACTGTATATTGTTTCTGAAAATCTGATGCTGACGGATTTGATTGTTTACATTATTGATTTGTAAGCCAGAAAATTAATGTTTTATAAAGACAGTATTTAATCTTTACTGCCGGCTGCATTTTATTACTGGAATAATCTACTGGTTTCAAAATCTATCATCATAAGGAATTCCAAATTACCCAATGCCACAGCCGTGCTAGTGCTCGGAATTTCTTCTGTAGCCTTATGCTGCTGTTATGGAATCCCGGGAATACTAACCGGAAGCATCGCTCTCTTTCTTTACAGAAGAGATAAAAAAGTATATGATAAAAATAAAGGAAACTATACCAATTTCGACAATTTAAAAACAGGAAGAGTGCTAAGCATTCTCGGGATTACTTTAAGCTCCCTTTGCCTCATGTATTTATTGTCGATACACTACCTGTAGCTGTTTAGGAAGGAGGAGATCCTCTACCATTGCTGAAGTATAAAAAACTTTAGCCAGGTCTCTCGTCAGCCATTTTAATCAAATTACAATTTGAAATGTCCAATGCATGAGCTTTTAGAGTCTGATGATCACATTGATAACGTATAAACACCAAACTATAAAATATAACAATATGAAAGCAGCAGTTTTTCATTCGCCGGGTAACATTACCTGCGATACCGTCGATGATCCAAAGATTGAAGATCAAAATGATATCATCCTTCGTGTAACTTCCACCGCAATCTGCGGTAGTGACCTTCACATGTATTCGGGAGGAATTCCTCAGCCGCGTCCTATGGTAATGGGACATGAGTTTATGGGAATTGTGGAGGAAGTAGGAAAAAACATCAATCACCTACAAGCGGGCGACAGAGTTGTGGTACCATTTCCGATTGCATGCGGAGGGTGTTATTTCTGCCAGCATGATTTACCATCAGGCTGTGAAAACTCCAATATAGAAAATTACGGTCCCGAAGGGGGTTTGGTTACTGAAAAAGGTGGCGGCATGTTTGGTTATACCGATCTGTATGGTGGGTATAATGGCGGGCAGGCACAATATGTAAGAGTTCCCTATGCTAATTTCGGACCTAGAAAGGTTTCTGATTCATTGACCGATGAACAAGTGCTTTTTCTTACCGATATTTTTCCTACAGGGTATACCGGCGTAATGTGGGCGGACCTTAAAGGCGGAGAAACCGTAGCTATTTTTGGTGCAGGGCCGGTGGGATCAATGGCGGTAAAAAGTGCCATTCTTCATCATGCAAAAAAAGTAATTGTTATTGATACCCTTCAATATAGATTGGATCAGATAAAAAATCTTACAGGATGCGAAACCATTCTTTGGGAAGATGCCAAACAGACTGTTGACGAAATCAGAAGCATGACCAATGGCAGAGGTGCCGATTTATGCATAGATGCAGTAGGCTTTGAACCGGACAGAAATCTGATAGACAGAGCAAAGGCAGTTGTCAATTTTGAAAAAGGTTCTATCAAAGTGCTGGATGCGTGTATGAGTGGCGTAAGACGCGGAGGTTTTGTTTCCATATTAGGAGTCTATCCCATGAATTATGACAATTTTAGGGTAGGTCAGCTTTTTGATAAAGGCATTACGCTTAAAGCGGGGCAATCTCCGGTTCATGCAATTATTGATAAATTAATGAAATATGTGGAAACCGGGCAGGTAAAACTTGATGATATCATAACGCACCGCCTTTCCCTTAATGAGGTGGCAAAAGGATATGAAATATTTGATAAAAAGCAGGATGGATGTGTAAAAGTAGTGCTTGATCCCTGGAGATAAATAAAAGCTCTATGGTATTAGGAGAGGCGTATTGTTAATTAATTAAATGTATTCTCATGGAATTTAAACAGTCTTTGTTGGATTATATCGGCGGGGCACTGAAATCTGCCCATGAATCAGTTTCTGTGGCAGAAAGTGTTACTGCTGGCTGCCTGCAGTTTTCACTTTCGCAGATGAAAGATGCCTCTGAATTTTTTAAAGGCGGCATAACCGCCTACACTCTTGAGGAAAAATTGAAACTTTTGAAAGTTGATGAGCAGGAAGCGATAAAGTGTGATTGTGTTTCTAAGGAAGTTGCCGATGAAATGGCGTTGAATGTTAGTGCATTATTCAATACAGACTGGGGAATATCTGTCACCGGATATGCAACTCCTGTGAAAGAATCGGATCAAAAAATTTTCGCGCATTTTTCATTCGCCTACAAAAATGAAATCATTTTATCCAAGAAACTGGAACTGCACCATAAAACAAAGGCTTCAACAGCCCAGCTGTATTACACGGAATTTATTCTCGGATGCTTTAAATGTGAACTCAATCAAATGATTATTTTAAAATAAACGATATGGAAATCAAAAATCAATATGTACTGATCACTGGTGCAACCAGCGGAATCGGATATGAACTGGCGAAATTATTCGCAAAAAATGGCTACCATCTGGTTATTGTATCGCGCAGTCATGATCAACTGCTTGAAAAAGCCAATGAATTTAAAAAATATGGTGTTAAGGTGATAACCCAGGCAAAAAACCTCTTTAAAGAAGATGATGTTTTTTCTATGTATGCCGAACTTAGACTCAACGATATTAGCCCGGAAATATTGGTGAATGACGCAGGACAGGGCTTCTATGGAAAATTTGAAGATACAGACATACATCGGGAATTGGATATTGTCAGGCTCAATATAAATGCAGTTCTGATTTTAACCAAACTTTTCCTAAAGGATCGTATCGGCAAAGGATCAGGGAAAATACTGAATCTGGCTTCAATCGCAAGTAAAGCACCCGGTCCATGGCAATCAGTTTATCATGGAAGTAAAGCTTTTATCCTGTCATGGTCTGAGGCGATTCGTGAAGAGTTAAAAGATACCGGAATTACGGTTACGGCACTTCTTCCAGGACCAACCGATACGGATTTTTTCAACAAAGCCCATATGAACAGAAGTAAGATTATGGAAGATAAAGAGAGTTTCAGCACTCCGGAAGAAGTGGCTAAAGATGGCTATGAAGCCCTGATGAATGGAGAGGATAAAATAATCTCGGGGTTGAAAAATAAATTAACGGTAGCCATGTCTAATCTGGCAAGCGATAGCATGGCAGCATATCGTATGGGAAAAATGCAGGAACCACAGGATGTATAAATTTTAATAGTATGGAGAGGTTACAATTGGAAAATAAATCAGTGCTCATTACAGGAGCAGACAGCGGAATAGGTAAAGCAATTGCCTTATTATTTGCCAAAGAAGGTGCTGATATTCCTTTGTCTATTATAAAGACGACGACGATGCAGAAAAAACAAAAATGGAAATTGAAGCTCTAGGTAGGCATGCTATATGTTTTGGCGGAGATATCAATGATGTAAAATTTTGTAAAGAAACCGTCTCAAAAACATTTGCTGAATTTGGGAAAATAGATATTTTGGTAAATGCATACACTGCGCACTTTTATACGGGAGATGCAAGTTCTACTTTTATCATATCACGAGGGAAGGATTTTATAAAAGCAGGTATTTACGGACGTAACGAAACTCCGAATATGGATGCTCAGATCGCAGACAAAGCAAGGAATTTAGCTATTGCTCTTGGAGGGATGGTGGGAATTTCAAAAATTCAATGGAAGATTTTGACAGATGGGTTAGTTGAGTTTCGATCCTGGTGATATATAGATTTTGAAATCGTATTAATTCTAAAGAAAGTAATAATTACTATCTAAAAAATATTAGAGTGATTCTACTCTTTCTTATCATATAAATAGGTGAAGAGTAAAATTTAATAAAAATTATGAATCAATTATGATCATTGTCATAGGATTTGCCTTCCTGAGCTTGTAGCTTTGATATACCAAATTAAAATATGTTATATGAAAGCAATAATCTCTTTAGCTCTTCTTCTAGGGCTTTTGACAATCAGTTGTAAAAAAGAAGTACAAACAGCGCCACCAATTACTGCTGATACATCTGCTATAGATTCAATGAATACAAATTCTACACGGCCAGACACAACAGGTATTACATCAAGAAATCCAAATGATAGTGTTGCCACTATTAAGATGAAGGATTCAGCTGGCGTGAGCTCTAAATAGGGACACGTATCATTTAACTTATTACAGAATAATAGAATAACTAAAAGTATTATTCAATCATATTTCACACTGTTTCTACGGTGTGCGGGTATTGTATTGTCTAAACATTAAAAATAAACCGACTGCAGTCTGATACTAGTCAAGGACTGCGGTACATCACTAAATATTAATTTCAAAAAGTAAATTTATGAACACTAGAAATTCAAACAACAGAAGTTCAGGCAGAAATTCATCAGATGATGACCAATCAATGCTTGAGGAAGCGTACCAATTAGGTTATGAGCATGGTTATAACGACGGAAGTGAGGACGAGGAGTACGATGATGATTTCTCAGATTTTGAAGACTATTTCGATGAGGAAGGAGGGTATGATGACGAAGATTATGATGACGATGACTATGACGACGACGATGACTATGATGATGACGACGATGACGATGATGATGACGATGATAATAGGGGCAGAGGTTCAAGAGGCGGAAGCAGAGGTTCAAGAGGCGGAAGTCAAAACAGGGATAGTCAGGGAAGATTTACTTCTGGTGGAAGAGGAAGTTCTGGAAGCAGCTCTCGTGGAGGATCCCGTTCTGGCTCCGGATCTAGGTCAGGAGGAAGCGGAAGATCTTCAGGATCAGGGTCAGGATCAAGATCAAACTCAGGAAGATCAGGATCAAATAGCGGAGGAAGCTCAAGAAACTCCAATTCAAGATCGGGCGGAAACAGTAGTTCAGGAAGAGGGCGTAGTTCAAGCTCCGGTTCAGGAAGCGGCCGTGGCTCTAATTCTAACTCCGGGTCAGGAGGTAGCAACAGAGGTTCTAATTCAGGAGGGGGAACATCAAAAAGAGGTTTTGCTTCAATGAGTAAATCTGAACGTACAAGAATAGCCAGAATGGGAGGTCAGGCTTCTCATGGTGGTGGAAGATCTTCAGGATCCGGTAGATCCGGATTCGGAGGCAGACGTAATTCATAATTCTTTTTAGGCTGTCTCTGTGAAAAAGGGGCAGCCTTTTAACCTTTTAAATCCCATTATCTTATGGCAACTAAAACAACAGAAAATACGACAACCGGTGCTGCTGACAAAAAAATGACAGTAGAGAATGCTACAGTAAAAGAAAGTGAGATGAAAAATGCTCCGCTGCATAAATTTTTTGTAGATGCACTAAAAGACATTTATTACGCTGAGCATAAATTAGTAGATGCGTTACAGACTATGCATGACGCAGCAACAACCGAAGAGCTTAAAGATGCTTTTGAGGATCATCAGTTACAGACTAAAAAGCATATAAGCCGCTTGGAGAAAGTTTTTAAACTCATTAATGAGAATCCGGAGCAAAAAAAATGTGAAGCAATGGATGGATTGATTAAGGAAGGCGAAGAAATCATTAAATCTACGGAAGAAGGCACGATGACAAGAGATGCAGCTCTGATAATTGCGGCGCAGAAGGTAGAACATTACGAGATCGCAAGCTATGGAGGCTTAACGCAACTTGCTATTACTATGGGACACGATAAGGCTGCTGAGCTGTTAGAAAAAACACTGCAGGAGGAAGAAGATACAGATTATAACCTTACGGAGATTGCAGAGACTAACATTAATTTTGATGCCCAGCAGGAAGATTAAACATATAAAATTTAAACAAGCCATACAGCTGATAGTGTATGGCTTGTTTTCAATAATATAAAGTGGCGCCTTCATTTAAAGAATAAACACTACCGTAAGTTCGTTAATACATTAATGAAATACATATCAATTTTAAGTTCGTAAAATCTATATTATAAAGTATCATGGAATTTAACAAGATCCTTTTGGAACAAATCAATGAAGAATTTATGAGTTGTGATCAAACCATTTCCATTGCAGAGAGTGTTACCGCTGGTGCGATGCAGCTTGCGTTTTCGGAAATGACTAATTCAAAATTATTTTATAAAGGCGGTATCACGGTACATACTCCTGATAAAATAGTGAAGCTTTTGAAGGTCGAGGCTTCTGAGATCAAAAATTCTAATTGTGTATCCAGCCTTATTGCTGACAAGTTGGGACTGTATGCATCCACAATGTTTGAAAGTGATTGGTGTATTGCTACATCCGGATTACTGTACACCGGAAAGACATTCGGTATTTGAAATTTATGTCTATTACTCGATTCTGTATAAAAGACAGATTGTCTTTTCAGATAAAATAGAGTTCAATAATTATAAAAATAAACTTAGTCCTCTTTCTGTAAAGTTATATTACACGGAAGGGAAATAAATACGATAGGTAAAACAAACTCAAACAAGTTTCGGAAATTTTTATTGTTAGAGGCGTGAGGTTCAATGATATTAAAACTAAATAAATAAAATTATTAAAATGGATAATACGTTAATAAAAAACCTTATACAACAGTTGCAGGACGTTGAAAATGCAGATTTATGGATAGACGAAAATTTCAACAAAAAACTGGCCTTGGTGACCAAGCAAACTGGATTCATTAGGCCTATCAACGATATGCATAGTGTTGGTGAAATTATCTCCCATTTGGTAGAATGGCGGAAAGAAGTTTTAAGTAGATTAAACGGTAATCCAAGAGGCTTGGAAATGACAGATGCACTCAATTGGCGGCACAATGACGAACTGGAAGTGGATGGCTGGACGAATCTCCTCGCTAATTTTCGCAAATCCCAAAATGACTTAATAAATTTCCTGGATCAAAAAGACGATTTTTACCTGTATTCTAAATATCCACATGCAGATTCTACTTTTCCGCATGATTATTTATACCTTGTCAATGGTCTGATTCATCATGATTTTTATCATTTAGGCCAGATTGGAATTACGATCAAGTACCTACAAAATAGAGTAAAAAGCACTTCTTAAATTTCATATGTCAATTCAGGAATCTCCGCATAAACAAATGCTTTTGTAGGGGTGCCGGTTTTTCTAAAACCCTTTTCAATTGAGTATGCCTGCATTTTCGAGGCTTTGATTTGGTAAGTGGCCAATTCCGTTATCCATTCTTCGCTTAAATCTTCCATCACCCACTTCCAAGCAGGCTCATCGGGTTTATACCTTTGACTTGTTCGCGCAGTGATGCCGAATAATGCAGGATTTCAATAGTACTTTTATAACCCAGATAATAGGATGGTGTATATTTGATATTTCCAAATTCCTGCAACCCCTAAAATACTTATGATGCCAACTTCATTGATAAGATGTAATCCTTTTGAACACGTTTTATTTATAGATTTTTAGAAGATTGTACAACAGTACTTTTTTTAGTAAGTTATTTTATTATAAGAAGATACATAATTATATTTCAATCTGGCGTCTTATGGACATCTAAATCTTATTTCCATTATTTGAATTTTCCCTGTTTTTGCTTTGAGAGGTTTTTATATCAAAATATGCTACGGGCTATACAGCCTTTTCCACTTGGTAACACTGTTCCTGCTGATTTTAAAATGTAAAGCAAGCTGGGAATTATTTAATTTATTTTTTTTCTGGTAATCCAGTATATATTTGATGGTATTTAAATCATATGATCGCAGCTTTTGATTCAATTCCTCATCATGACTCCCAAAAATAGTATTGTTTAATCTAATTACATCTAGTGTGGAGAGCCGTTCTTTTTTTAAAAGAGCCTGACAATCTGATAGCTTTTCAGGAAATTTCATGTGAATGAGGTCATGATAAATCAGAAGATAGTTAGGTTCGGTATTTTTCATAGAGAAGGGGATCGTGATTAGATTTTATGTCAGTTATTGTATTTATGAATCCATTTATATAAAGTAGTTTTAGGAATATTGTACTCTTCTATGATTTGGATTTTTGTTTTTCGTCCGGTATTAATCAGTTCTAAAATGAAATCAATGATTTCTCTAGTATATATGTGTTTTCTGAACTGCGGTAGTTGGGATGTCCGTTGCTGTCTATTATTTCCAGCTGGGGGGGAGAACAAAATTAGATGATGACTGTAAACCCGGAAAAAATCATACTTTAAAAGCTTGCTCCATCTCAGCAATGTATGGGCGCATAAATTTTCCTGCATATACATTTCGTTGATTTCATCTACTGTGCATTTCATATAGTTGCAGATTCGAGATAATTCAATGTTGTTTTCCTTAACCCGCAGGCGTATTAGTTGTCCAATATTAATATTTTTATAATCTATAATCATAACGTGTAATCAATTTAAGAGAAGGCATAATGACTGGAATATATTAGGAACCTAAAGTATTGCTTTCATTACTTATTTAAAATAAAATGTAAAAGTAGATGAATAGAAATAGTATACATGATTTTTTCGTTAACAATATGTTAGCAGAGAAAGATTCTAAAATAACAATATGTTAACTAATACCGATTATAAAGGTCCTTCTTACTAATTATTACTTGTGCTTTTATTGAGATCAAATAAGTATTATAAGACAAATTGAATATTGCTGTAGTGACATATATGATCAAAAATTCCCAGTAATGACATACAAAATCTTAAATAAGCTGTCGATATTTACTTATGACTCCAATCACGAGCATTTCATCGTCGATAGGGGAATTCTATTCTTCCTAATGGTAGCTTAGAACTTTTTTTATTTGAAGAAAAATGGGCCAAGAAAATGCCCCTGCATCCAAAACATAGTTGGACAATTGGACCGATTTTTTCTCTTTCGTTACGTACGGGAATGGGAATCGCGTTCGAAAGATCACCGGGTCTGAGCGAACCTTCTGGTCTGAGCAGACAATAATGAGACTGATGTACTGATCAGTAGAGATGTTACAAGATAAAGGCGATGCTAATAAATAATTGGGACTTGACCATATCTCGACCTTTTCTTAGATTTGGAGATAGGCTCGAACTAGAAAGAGATTTTTAATTTTTTGATCCTATAAAAGTTGATGTTACGCTCCTGTCTGCAAATCTCAAACATAAGTATAACATTTTATCTGTTTTCATGAATAATTGACCAGCTCATCTCGGTCATGTAGTTATTTAGATTTTCTGCTTTTTGCAGGCCGAGTTTTACTTTTATTCTAGTTTTATAAACTCTTACACTTCCTTCAGTAATATTTTCCAACAATGAAATCTCTTTAGCAGACAGATTTAGTTTAATATAAGCACAGAATTTGAGTTCCTGCTGAGTGAGTTGCGGGAATTTTTGGCTAAGATTTTTCATAAATTCTTTATGTTCTTCAGAACTGTCATCAATAATTGGGTAATTCTTTTTATTTATTTGCATTAAGTTATTTAATTTTTGGTAAAGTTCCTTAATTACTTTCTCTGAATCTCTATTACCCATTCTCAAATTTTTTAGCTCCTTCAGGTTATCCAAAAAAAACTTTTCCATCTCCATTTTTAAGTTAAGATTGAGAACAAGATTTTCTATTTTTTGTTTATGAAATAATAGATCTTGTTCATAGATCTTTTGATTTTGTTGAAATATTTTTCTTTCGTTTTCTACAATTATACTTTCTCTCTTGTTTTTGCTTTTTACGCTTTTTATAATGATAAGTATAACAACTGCAGAAATTATCAAACCGCTTATCAGTTGTTTTATTTTTCTTTGATAAGTTCCAATCTGTTCGGAGTATTTCTTATCAATACTTTGTATCATATAAGAATTAAGTGTGCTGCTCACTTTGTTAAAATTATTAAATCTTTCTTTTTCTAATTTTCTATGCAAAAGATCCAGTTTTTGTGAAACTAACTTAAGCTTTTCTAAATTGTTATTGTAGGCATAATAGTTTTTGATTATCTCGTTTGCTTGAATTTTTTGTGAGGTGTCAGCTAAATCGGCTTCTATATTAATTAAGACTGTAATTATATTTTTAATTTTATCATGTTGCCGCGTAATAGAATATAAATCAATTAAACGTTTGGCAGGCGGTATTACATCACGGACATATTCTGGATGCTGTGTATGGAATTCTAATTCTTCTATTAACAATTTTTCTGCGGCATTGTAGTTCTTTACTTTGTATAAGTAGTATCCAAGCTGACCTTTAAAACGAAATGTATAATACCTTTCTTGAGAGTTTAGCTTAGATTTCTTTTCTAGAAGTTTCACTGCTTTTCTTGCCTCCACTATGGCAATTTCAGTTTTATTAATTTTGTCGTAACACATTCCAAAATTATTATGCATAGAGGCCCTGTAAAGAATGTCTGATTTATCCAAATTTTCAAGAGCTTTCTGAAAATAACTTATCGCGCCATGATAATCTTGCTTGTCGTATAATAATCTACCTTTCATATGATAGGTGTGTGGTAAAAAAAAATTTCTACCTTCTTCTTCGTCAATTTTTATAGCTTCATTGATGAATTGCATAGATTGTTGTGGCGACGTGTATTCAACGAGTAATGCTAAATGAAAATTACAGATAATAGATATATACTCATATCTACCATTGTTGAGTTTTAGTAATTCGTACGCAAGAGGGATCTGTTTAAGCTTTTCAGCTTTATGATTGTGGTAGTTATTAAAGAACTGAATATACTTACTACCGATTAGATATAAGTCATCATTACTTTGTTTGTATTTATTTGATTCTCTCCTATAGATAACATCAACATACTGAATACTTTCATGTAATTTGCTAATCTCATCGTTGATGTCTTTGAGATAAGAATTACCTTCTTCTGTTGTGCGACCACAGGAGCTAAAGATGAGTAATACTAACAAAGATTGAATAATTTTTACCACATTAAATCTTTTGAGTTGATAAAATAAATATGTTTGTCGATTCTTCCTCTGGAAAGGAATTTTAGAACTTTAATGCAATTTAATTACAATTACAATAAATTTCCCTCTTAAATTATATAACTAACAATTTATTTTTTGAAACTATTGCAAATCAATATTTTACATTGTTTTATGTTAACAATTTTTTTTATGAAATTTTATTTAGTTAACCAATAGTTGCAGCTTTGTTGACATATAATTAATGATTTTAATTTGTACAACGACTTATTGTTTATTCTTTTGCTAAATAATTTGAAGAACAAAAAAAAGTTGTTTGTGCAACTTGTATAATTTACCATAAACCCAACTTAATCAAGCGTTTTCTTCAAATTTGAAAAGCCGGAATCGGTCAAAAAACACTCCCATAATTGTAGCTTTTATTAGGTACTTTTTACATAAAAAAAATTAACATAAAAATGAAAAAAACGAAAATTCGATTATTTGGTTTGATGCTAATTCCAACTGCATACTTAGGACAGGTTGGTATTAATCATGCAACTCCGATGGCTACTTTAGATATTGCTGCCAAAAATGCAGCTGGATCCTCAACTAATGCAGATGGTTTATTAATTCCTAGAGTAGACAGACTACGTGCACAGAATATGGCTGGCATACAGACTTCAACCATGGTTTTTATTAATAATGTTGCTAACGGAACGCAAACTGGAAAAACCGCCAATGTTGATGGAGTAGGTTATTATTATTTTAATGGAACAGTATGGGTGAAATTGCACAATCCAAATAATGTTCCCCAAGTGAATAATATATATACTAATGATGGTAGCCTTGCTTCAAATCGTACAATAACTCAAGGAGGAAATACTTTGGCATTTACTGGTACATCAGCAAATGCCTTTTCAGTGGATGGTCCAACTCTTTCAGTGGATGCTGCAAAAAACAGAATAGGTGTTGGAACAGTTAGTCCCGCCACTCCATTGGATATTTTTACTCCAACAAAATCTTTTGGTTTTCAGCATACTGATGGTAATATACATTTACAATCTTATGTGGGAAAAGGATCGAGTAACGGAAATACTGAGGCTGCTTGGTTTGGTACTGGGAGTGCTCATCCATTAGATTTAATGACTGGTGATTATGCAAGACTTCGAATAACCCAAACTGGTGATACCGGCGTTGGAACGATGACTCCACAGAGAAAATTGCATATTAATGGAGGGCTTCAGGTAACTAATGAGCTTAATGTAGGGGGGAGTGGTACTTTAGCTGGGACTGCAGGAATTGCGGGTCAGGTGCTTACTTCAAGGGGGCCTGGAACAGCTCCTCAATGGACTGACGTTGCTAGTGCACCGTTTATTCCCAAAGTTTTAGCAGCTGGGAGAACTACTGTACAGACTTCAGCAACGGGGAATGGAATTTTCTTTAAGTATAATTTTTCTTCTATAGGCACTAACGACGGTAACTGGAATACTACTACCAATACATATACCATTCCTAAAACCGGATACTATCAGTTTTCTTTACATGCATCAATCTCATCAGACAAATCAATTAATGACTCTGATTGGTATGTACTGGCGGGAGGCAGCTACTATAGTGTTGCAGACGCGAAAAACGCTGGAGCTAATCTTTTTAAGAGTAGAGGGGGAACCATCGTACTATTTTTAAATAAAGATACAGCTGTTACTTTTGGTTCACTTCACTGCTTTGGTTGTAATAATCCACCTGAAAACTATACTATCCGGTCTGGAGCTACTTTCGCAATTATATCTTTAGGTACTGGAAACTAAAATGTAAAAGAAATCACATAATTTTATATATATCGCATCAAACCGAGAGAAAATGTGTCGAAAATCGTCATCCTTCTAAATTTTAAATAAGCGCTAATGGTCCTATTCTAAAGAAATACCATCGGTCGAGTTTAGGTGCTAGTGATGAGCTGTTTGAGAGAACACTGCTACTAAGTGCTCGGTATTTTAATTTGTATTTTAAAAAAGAACAATTGATGAAAAAATTATTTATTACCTTCCTTGTTTTTATTTTAACATGTAATGGCTTTAAATCCCAGCAGGTAAACCTTGCTTTGGGGAAAATGGTTACTTCATCATCGGTAGATAATAGTTCTAGTCCTAATTCAAATTTAACTGATGGAAATTTCAGTACGGTGGCAAGAACAGGGTCTTCACAGGTTCCACCCAATGCAGAATGGTTTATGGTGGATTTGGGCGCAGACCATTTTATTCAGAATATTACATTAGGAGCTGTAGTTCCTGATAATACAAAATCCAGAAGATTTATGATTGTGACCTTTCCAAGTGCTTATCCTAATTTAGGAATGAATCCTCAAACCTATAATTCTAGCAGCAATAACAGTTCGCAATACAATCGATTGATATATACGTCTAATAGAGTAAGTGGAGGAAATCTGTTCGGTGGTTCAGCAAATGAAACGATACCCGGTACACCTGGCACTAATCTAGGTCAGCCCTTTACACAGGGCTTGATCAACATACATGTTGGAATTCACCGTGCAAGATATATTCTTGTACTGAATCTTCAAGATGCTAATTTAGAATTTACAGAATTACAGGTAACTTCAGGAGTAATCCCAGTACGGGTATTTTCCAACGGTGGATTTGAGGATAATAATGGAGATTCTCTTCCAGAAAATTTGGTCTCTGGCTGGAGTACGACTGAAGGAGTAAATCCTATTTCAAATACAATTAAAGACGGAGGCTACATTGAGCTTTGGGATAATGGATTCAATGGAGTCTCTTCTTTTGAAGGTAGCATATTTGCAGAACTGAATGCATATACGAATGGAAAACTTGAACAACAGCCAATTTGTATACAGCCCAACGAAACCTTTAACTGGTCTTTTGTGCATCGTGGTCGTTTAGGTACAGATGTAATGCGTTTGGTTATAGACGACATTGATGTTGCGGAATTTACAGATAATAATGCGCAATCCGGAACACATACAGGTATCCTAGTAAATCCCGGAGGGTCGGCTTCCAATGTAATAGTTAATAAAGATCCTACTACAACTACAGGATGGACAAGGTATCACGGGCAATGGAAAAATAATTCTGGAGTTTCTAAAATGATTACGTTTGGTTTTAGAGCCATAAGTACAGCAACAGGTAGTATAGGTGTTGGAAACTTTATTGATGATCTTAAAATATCAGGTTTAGGAGCTATAATGACATTTGATAAGCAAAATACTACAGGTAATGAGAATGTTCCTACTGCGAATTTACCGAAATTGCTGATCAATGGTTCGTTAGCAGTTCCAAGAACTGTACAGATTATTCTGGGAGGAACTGCAACTAGGGGCTCCGATTATACAACTACTCCAGCTACCGGAAATTTTTCAGTCACGATACCTGCCGGTAATTATGACGGAACAAACGCAACAGCAGTAAGTTTAGCATCTATTATACAAATTAATCAGGATTTATTTTCTGAAGGTAGTGAAACAATCACTTTGACTCTTGTCGACCCCGGTACGGGAGATCTTAAGCTTGCTGATGCAAGTACATGTCAGGGAGCTGTGGTGACTTCTACTTATAAAATTACTGATAACGTCTGTTATAAAAATCCTGTAAACACCGGAACTGTTTTACCAACCAATTTTGGAATCACTGCATTTAACAGAGCTGGAGCAACCGATAGTAATTGGCCTATGATAAGAAATGGAGGATATATAGCTATAGAATCTTCTACAAAAGGTTTCGTGATTACAAGAACCATAAAGTCGAGCATCACTAATCCTGTAGTAGGAATGATTATTTATGAAACTAATGACAGATGTATTTCAATATATACTTCAACCGGTTGGAGATGCTATAAAAACTTTTCTTGTCCTGATTAAATTAATGACATATGAAAAAATCATTTATTATTTCCATAATTTTCGTGTTAGTTTTTAATAATTACAAGCCCCAGCAAGCTAATCTTGCTTTGGGAAAGACTGTTACTTCATCGTCTGTGGATGACAGTTCTTTTCCAAATTCTAATCTGACAGATGGAAATTTCACTACAGTGGCACGGACAGGGTCTTCACAGGTTCCACCCAATGCGGAATGGTTTATGGTAGATTTGGGAGCGGATTATTTTATTCAGAATATAAAACTTGGTTCTGTAGTCCCGGATAATACAAAATCCAGAAGGTTTATGATTATTACATTCGCCAGTAATTATCCTAATATGGGTTATATACCAACAGATTATATAAATAGTTCTGCTTCAATCTCTCTGTATAATAGATTTATTTACACTGCAAACAGTGATTCAGACCAGTTTTTTGGGCGTCCTACACCTTCTTCAGCTGTTCCCAGTACTGCTGGTCAAAATTTAGGACCTGTCTTCAATAATGGCATTTATAGTTTAAATATAGGAATTCACCGTGCCAGGTATATCCTTATTCTTAACCTACAAGATAGTAATCTAGAATTTACCGAATTAGAGGTTACTTCAGGAGTAATTCCTGTAAGAACTTTTATTAACGGTAATTTTGAGCAGGGTACCACTTCTAGCACTTGGGAGCCAGTACCCGAGGGTATTGTTCCCGGATGGAGTACTACAGATGCAATCGCAGGAATATCTCCCAATGCCAACCGTCTAGCTGATGGTAAAGGAGGATCTATCGATTTTATTAGTTTAGGTTATATGAATGTACCAGCTTATCAGGGTACATACTATGCTGAATTAAATTCATTTATCAATTCAAAATTAGAGCAGACGCCAATTTGTATCTTACCGAACGAAACTTTTAACTGGTCTTTTGCACATCGCGGGCGAAATGGAACAGATGTAATGCGACTTGTGATAGACGAAATTGATGTTGCGGAGTTCAAAGATAATAATGCTCAATCCGGAACACATACAGGTGTTCTAATAAATCCCGGTGGGGCAGCTTCCAATGTAACAGTTAATAAAGATCCTACTGCAACTACAGGATGGACAAGATATCACGGGCGATGGAAAAATAATTCTGGAGTTTCTAAGATGATTACGTTTGGTTTTAGGGCAGTGAGTAGTGCATCAGGCAGTAATATAAGTGCAGGAAATTTTGTTGATGATGTCAAAATTTCAGGTTTGAGTGCGATTATGACATTTGATAGGCTAAATCCTACAGGAAATGAAAATGTTCCAACTGCAAATTTACCTAAATTGCTGATTAATGGTACTTTGGCTGTTCCAAGAACTGTACAGATTACTTTGGGAGGTACCGCAACCAGGGGCTCCGATTACACTACAACTCCTGCTACCGGACCATTTTCCATTACGGTGCCTGCGGGCAATTATGATGGTACACCTACTACCGCCATAAGTTTAGCATCTATTATACAAGTTGAACAGGATTTATTTGCTGAAGGCAGCGAAACTCTTACGTTTACTCTTGTAGATCCAGGTACGGGAGATCTTCAGCCTGCCGATGCTAGCACTTGTCAAGGTGCTGTAGTAACTTCAACTTACAAGATTACCGATAATGTATGTTATAAAAATGCTGTAAATACAGGAACAGTACTATCAACTAACGTAGGAATTACCGCATTTAACCGAGCAGGTATAAACAATGGAAATTGGCCGATGTTAAGGAACGGAGGATATTTAGCCTTGGAATCTTCTACAAAAGGTCTTGTACTTTCCAGAACCACAAAATCAAGCATAACGGATCCAGTAGTCGGAATGATTATTTATGAACTAAATGATAACTGTCTTTCTATCTACACCTCAACGGGCTGGAGATGCTATCAAAATTTTTCTTGTCCTGATTAAATTTTCTCTTATGAAAAAAATATTTATTGTAATTATATTAAACTCTTCATTTTTAGATGTAAAATCTCAAGTTGTTATTAACGGAGCATCATCTACCAATGCTAGTATTTCGACGCCATCTGTTCTTTTAGAATTTTCTAATAACGCAAACAAAGGATTAATACTTCCATGGACGAATGGAGATGTACCAAATCCTGTAAATGGAACTATTATCTTTAATAACGTAGAACGAAAAATAAAAGCTTTTGTAAATAATCAGTGGGTAGACTATAGTAACGAAGCAGGAACAAATAATGGTATAGACAATAGTTTACAGAATAACCCATTATATCCAGAAAAACCTGATGCTAAAGTGATAATAGGAAATCCAACAAATGTAAAAGGAATATTGGTATTGGAAAGCGCTAATAAAGCCATGGTTTTACCCAAGTTGGCAAGCCCGCATTTAAATATTATAAAGCCTGCGCCAGGAATGATTGCTTTTGATACAGTCAAAGAGCTCTTGTGTATTTTCAATGGAACGCAGTGGAGTTTTATTCAAAAGAATGAGTTATAAGACACAGTAATTTTTCTAAAATATAATTTAAGTATGAGATAGATTATTCTATTGTTAGTGATTTTTGTATGTACTAAATGTAGTGACAAAGTTAAAAGGGAGAAAAAGCATCTTGTCGCAACATTGATACAGGAGAATATTATTAAAAGCATCAGGGGCTTGATGGGCTGTATGATTTTATTAAATTTCGCGATGATGATTATCGTATGAGGCTTTGTCAGCAAATGGAAGAATTAAATAATTTTTGATTTAATGCTTTCATTAATTCTTTGTAAAACATCATTTATTTTAGGTTACATCATTTTTAATCAGAGATTGAATATTTTATCGTCTTCGAAATTTAAAATGCCGTACTTTCTTTATTGGGTTTGACATCTAATTTCTTAATTGAAAAAATAATCAAAGAGAGCTCTTCCAGAACATAATTTTACGATTTAGAACATTCGTTTTTTTTTCAAAGGGAATCTT
This sequence comes from Chryseobacterium phocaeense, assembly GCF_900169075.1. NCBI lineage: Bacteria > Pseudomonadati > Bacteroidota > Flavobacteriia > Flavobacteriales > Weeksellaceae > Chryseobacterium > Chryseobacterium phocaeense. Next base: position 2,464,716 of record NZ_LT827015.1, on the reverse strand, counting down.
AAATGCAAATTAGTATAAGTCTCTACTGCTTTTATTAACTTTGGTAATAAGAAGAGTAGAGACTTATGTAATTCATTTGGTTAATTTTAATGGATAACTTTTACAAATAAAGTTTGAATACATTGAGTGAGGTTAAAATTAACAGATTTTGATATGTTAATAATCCCAGATTGGAGTTATTGTCCTCTTTTGATCATGCATATCCGTTCCACTGATGCGATCCCAGAATCTACCACCAACTAATTGTTCTGCATTATATGTTTTTACCAGATAATCTTCTATCTTACCCTCCAGTTTTGTGTTTTCCATTAAAAATGTCCAAAGTGAAAGTCTACCTTTATTATCTTCTGCAAGTACACTCTTGACAAAAGCGTGGGGAATTGGAATATCAATTCCTAAATCATCAGGCTCTCCAATTGTTTCAATAGGCCTGTTAAAATAAAATACCGGTGATGATAGAACATAAGTTTCAAAAATTTCCGGTTTAGCATTAAGTACCCTGACCTTTTCTTCCAATGTTTTCCACATAAACCGATTTAATTCTTTTTTCTGAGGTGACATATTTGATAATAAAAATGTTTCACTGTTTTGGATAGGACGGTTTATCTGATTGGCACTTGATACAAGATGTCCTCTGTCATAACCACTACCGGCATATTCATCCAAACCCGCTCTGAATCTTTTTGGTATTCTGATGTCAGCTCTGAAATTATCAAGCCTTTCAACTGGTTCCAACACGGTTCCAACAAGATAATTATTTCTGTTTATAATTTCTAATGTCCATTTGGCCTGCCTAAAATACCAGGAGTAGCCAATGGTAAAATATCTGCCCGTTAAGATTTCATCACAAACCGGAGCACCATATCGGAGCTCAGGCTGCATACTAAAAGGATTGTCCATAATTAATTGAATTTAAGGTTATTAAAAGTAAATTTAACATTTTTTTTCTGCAAATGCTGTGTTAATATGAATTTAAACCATCATTAATAAATAGCTTAGAAATAAAAATATATTAAAATGAACTCACCTTCTAATCTTTAATCTTTCTCTATATTTTCACGGTAACATCTTTTATATTTTTCTTAATCCTGTTAAGTTTGTAGATGTAACCCATAAAAAAGCAGTTGCAATCATTTATAGCGTTAGAATTTCGGAATTTACCACATGTGTTTTGTGAATTATTTTAATTTTCAGGCTTTATTTGTTATTATTTATTGATATAATTGATTATGATTAAATAAATTGATGTTTATGCAACATTATTTTATATATTAGTCTTAACCAAATCAAACTAAAACCATGAAACCTGAAAATTTTAATATCCTGGAACTTTTGCGGAAAGAGTTCAGGTATCCTTTTCCCACATTAAAGAATCCCAATGCAGAACAGCTGCAGGAAATTACAGACCAGCAATGGATCGACGGAGAATATCTATGGCTCTATGAACAGAATCCGGACATCAGAAAGAAGTATAAGAAAACCAAAACAGCTCACATTGCGTCCCAGTGGTTTCCGACAGCTCCTTCCGAACGTCTGAAGCCTGTCTGCAGACTGATGCTGTGGACCCTTTATAATGATGACCTCTACGAAGAAAGTTCTTCGGATGAGATTGATTTTATCCATCAGCAATCCGTAGCTATACTTCTTGGCGAAAAAAAAGCCTCAGAGTCAGGCATACCGCTGGGGGCAATGCTCGAATCATTAAGGGAAGAACTGCTTCAGTTTATTCCACAGGAAACTATCGGCCGTTTTACAAAAATGATCAGCAGGTACTTTAATGGCCTGAAAAGGGAACTCTGGTATAAGGAAAATAAAATATACCCGACTGTAAAAGAATGCATTGCCTTAAGGGAAGATTCCATCTGCCTGTACCCATTCCTGCAGCTTACAGAAATAGAAACGGGGATCACCCTGCCTCCTGAGATTCATGAGCACCCGGTGATTCGTCGTCTTCAGGCACTGGCCTGCCACCTTGTTACCTTCTTTAATGAAGTACAGTCTGTGGTAAAAGATGAGGCTACAGGAAGTATTTATTACAACATTGTAAAGGTCATTCAGAATGAACAAGGGGTTTCACTTGATGCGGCCTGTCTGGAAGATCTTCGCCTTCACAATGAAGATTTAAAGGAATTTGTATCACTGCAATCCTCTCTTCCGGACTTTGGGCCGTGGCAGGATGCCGTTGTCAACTGGATCCATTATATGAGCATGGTACTCAGCGGCTGGAAAAACATTTCTACCAGACTGGATCGTTATAACAGCACTGAGTTTCCGGATTCCAATGCGCTGAAAGAGAAATTGAACCAAAGCAGTTTTAAATAATTCTACCACCTATAAATTACCTATTTTAATCATGAAACAAAAAGATGTTCCCATTTTACAGTACCCATGGCCTTATGAAATCGGCCCGTTTTCGCAATTGTTTTACGAAGAACAAAACAGCTGGCTAGACACCGACTACCAATTCATGTCCGAATCCACCAGAACAAAATATAAAAAACATGGCCTGGTAGAAGCGGCGTCTTATATGTTTCCTGCAGCCAATACACGGGAACAGGTGAGACCCCTGGCAAGATTTATGGTATGGCTTACTTTATGTGATGACTATCATGAATTATGCCCAGTTGATAAATTCACAGAGGTAAGAGACCGGATTATGGATATCATGATGGGCGATCAGCCTAAACCTGATGACATTGGTCTTATGAGGCAGGTGGCCTTAAGCCGTGAAGAATTTGTACCGTACGTGAATGAAAACTGGCTGCAACGATGGGCAAAGTCGTTTTATAATTATACAACTTACGGGATCATGGAGGAAACACCCTACAAATTGAAAAAGGAGTTTCCAACACTGAGTAACTATCTGCTTATCCGTGAATATTCTATTGCCATGTATCCTTATGGAGATCCTGTAGAACCATCGATCAATTATATGGTTCCTGATTATATATCAGAGCATCCTGTTATAAAGAGATTGAAAATGCTGATGTGCAGGATCATTGCTATCCAGAACGATTTTGGTTCTATAGAAAAAGAGCTGGCCGTAGATACCGAATTTTTAAATATCATTCTGATCATAAGACACCAGTACAAAGTTTCACTGGAAGAAGCGATTGCAGAAGCGATGCGTATTCATGATGAATATGTAAAGGAATTCGTGGAATTACAGAACAGCCTCCCTGATTTTGGCCCGGAGCAAAAAAATGTAGAACGTTTTGTTCATAATGTTGCCCTGATGATTTCAGGTTTGGGAGCATGGTATCACAAAGGAATTTCCACCCGGTATAAAACTCCCGGGGAATTTCCGAAACCTGAATATGGAATTTCACTTTAAATAAGGATTCGCCGGCAGCAACGGCATAGGATATTTGTGCTTCATAATCTCCGGCATCAAATGATCAAACCATAAAAATTTGCTGTTATATACTTAAATGTACCAGAGGGTTACAGATAAATTAAACAAATGTCTGATAAAACCATCTTTATAATTTAGCGGGTACATTTAGGTATATGACAGCCTTATAAGGTTCCGTTAGAAAAATAAGGTTCCAGTTTTTCGAACAGATCACCGGCACGGTTACAATTCGTAAGAAAAACAAAGCCGGACTTTTTGTCTTTGTACATGATAAAGTAGGCCGTGAAATCTCCGTTATTTCCGCTGTGCATATAACGCATTCCGTAAGCTGTGCTTTTCATACCTATCCCCAGTCCCCAATAGTCTGCATCGTCCCAGTCAGGGACTTTTGACTGCACTTTGAACATTTCGTGAGCGCTTTTTTTTGAAAGTCCTTCTTCATTCATTAATCCGATCATAAATCTGGCATAATCCACCGCATTGATTCTCAGGGTTCCTGCCGCACCGAATTCTTCAAATTTTTTTACCGGTTGTTTTTCATTTACACCGTCTTTTTGTTTGTAACCTGCTGCTCTGTGTTTTTTGATATAATCATTCCACCAGTAGTAAGCGTGCTTCATTTTAAGCGGTTTACAGACTTCGTTGTAAAAAACCTGATCAAGCTCCTGTGGGGTTTTATTCATAAGATGGGCAACCACATTCATCAGGTACTGATAGGCTTCCCCTGAATAGGAAAACGCTGTCCCGGGCATAAATTTCAGATAAAGATCTCCTTTTTTAATATGTAATTCAGGATCCGCCGGGTCCCACTCTCTCCAATTGGGCATACCTGTCGTATGGGAAAGCACCATTCTTGCCGTGATCAGTTTATATCTGTCATCATAGGCCAGGTCATTATTTTTTAAATATTGAAATAAAGGGGTATCCAGGTCCAGTAACCCCTTGTCAACCAGTTTTAATACAAAGTAAGCAAAGACCGTTTTACTCATTGAAGCTGCTTCGAAGAGGGTATTGGGTTTTACCTTTGTCTGCGTTTCGATATCAGAAAATCCAAATTCATTGGTGTATACAATTTTACCCTCATTAATAAAAGCAATTGAAAGTCCCGGCAACTTTAAAGAATCCATCTGCTGCCGGAGAAATTTGTCCATGGATTCTTTACTGATTTGCTGGCTGTTTAAAGACTTTAGCTGTGCATGGTTATTTGAAAAAATAAGTATACAAAAAAAGAATATAAAAAAGACTTTAAGTTTCATGATTGCAGAATTATGGGGTCCTGATAATAGTTACTGTTTCTCTTGTTCTGTCTTTGTATCTAAGAATTATTTTTATAAATATAGGTGTAATTTCATTAAGATCAATAAATTATAGAACATTATTTGTTGATTCTGATCAATAATCCCTTAAGGATTTCATCATTTTCATCCAGTAAATGATCCCGGATGATGATATCGGGAATAACTCCTTGTAAAGCTTCATCACCATTGGGCCTGATGATATATCCTTTCGGAACTTTGACCATTATCCCGGTAAGGGGAAGGTGAAAAGAGAACTGAGAAGCATACAAAGTAGGGGTATCGCCCGTTTCTTCACCTGCTATGGTACCGAATTGATAATCCTGGATAAGTGCAGCACTTACTGCGGCCATTGAATAGGTCTGCCTGTTTACCAACACATAGACATGACCCTTAAAGATTTTATCCGCATTTACAGGTTGACTTAGTGGAAAATCAATGGGAATGATATGATCATCCCTGTTAGTGAGCAGTTGTTGGGAAAAACTATCCGTGGTGTCTGTCTGTTTTCGGATATGCTCTTTAAGTACTTTGCTGGTCTTGACCGAAAATTTTGAATACCATCTGAAAGGTTTTTTTGCAAAATAGGAGATGAGGTAATCACTGTATGCATCATCGCCACCCGGATTATTTCTCAGGTCGATAATAAGGCTTTGAGACCGGTGGTTTTTAATTTTTTCAAATGCGCTGTCTATATACTTTCGGTATGTTTCAAATCCTTCAGGTTCGGAGCTGTTCAGCATTCCCGGATTTAGATAAGCGGTGTTTTTATAGAATACAACAGACCTTTTGGGGTTGACAATCTCACCGCCTCTTTTTTCTTCATATTCAATGGCTGGTATGGCATGGACCTTTAAGCTCTTAATGTGACCTTTTTTATCTTTTATTTTTAGCTGCCAATGGTCTTTTTTTCCATACTGTTGAAAATAGATTCTTGGAAATGACCAGAATTCTATCTTTGCTCTTTTAAAATAGGTCCGTTCAACAGAAATTAATGGAAATAGATCTTTTTCAATACTGCTGATTGGGGCATCGTCAATACTTATCAGTTCCTCACCAATAATAGAATGCTGAAGAGAGGAAAAATTTTTGCGGATAAAAGTCTTATTATTTTCAAAAGAAAGCTCCAGCGGAAAGACAGTGCCTCCGGATTTCAGATATTCAATATAAGGTCCGGCAGGAAAATCAATTTCACAGTGTCCCGTATTCGCAAAACTAACCAGATGCTGATAAAGAGATACCGTTTCCATCAGGCTCAGGGAATCAGCTTTAACACTTTGATTTAGCGCATTATATAAGCTGTCATATTGAGGCTTGCTCCTGTATGCATACAGGTTATAATGCGTTTCCTGCAAGGTCCGGTACAGATCTTTAAAGTCATTATATACATCTTCCTTTGAAAATTTCTGTCCGTAGGCCAGTGTAGTACTGCAAAGTAGAATAAAAATTATTCCCGTTAATTTCATAACATGCTATTTATCTTCATAACAAGTTAAGAATCAGTTCTGTTACATGGATTTCAGGATTATAAAAAATTATACTTTAAAGACTGTTAATCTTGTCAGTCCTCATAATGCTAAATATTGGCGCTTCTGTATTGCGTAGGCGTCTGGTTTTTAATTCTCCGGAATATTCTGTTATAATAAGGAATATCATTGAATCCGGAAGCTACACAGATCTCGGACACGCTCAGTTTTGTTTTCAGCAGCATCTGGCACGAGGATTCTATTCTGAAATCGGTAAGATAGGTTACAAAAGATTTTCCTGTCATCCTTTTAAAGAACAGGCAGAAAGTTGATTTGGGCATGCCTGCAACTCTTGCAGCCTCATCAAGTTCTATGGGGCGGTGAAAATTATTGAGAATGAACATATAAATCTCATGCAGTGTCTTTTCGTTTTTTCTTTCGGAAATCCTGTTGCCAACGATATGTGCAGATGGAGCAGAAGAAATCTGATCAAGAATCAGCATGAAGCCGGAAAGACGTTCGACCGTATTCTGCAAATTCATTTTTCCCATCAGTTCCTGGAGGTTTTTCCTGGTTTCTCCAATGAATGACAAAGCATTATGGTTTTCTTCAATTGCTGAAATGGTATCAGTAAGTTCGGGGATTAGTCCTTTCAGATCATGCAGAAATTCATGCTTAAAGAAAAGACACAGATGTTCGATTTTACCTTCATCATCATGATCATTTTTATCAAAAGACCAGCAATGAGGAGTATCGGGAGGAATCAGAATGACCTCACCTTCAGAAAAATTTTCAACTGCATCCCCAATAATCCGGATGCCTGAACCCGTGATAATATAAGTCAGTTCCCAGGTTTCCTGCTGGTGCATCGGGACCTGGCTCACTAACGGAATGTGAACGTGGTCAAAACTAAAGGTTTCCTTAGGACTGCTTGGATAATATTTTAAATTTTCCATCTTAATAATTAGAAATTATTTCTATTGTCAGAATATTAGACAATAATAAAAAAATATCAGACAATTCCGGAAATTCAATTGTCTTTATTTTTGACCAATTTTAAAATATTATGGAGCTTTCTCACACAAAACCTCATTATGAGATACTTGATGGCCTGCGTGGCGTTGCTGCTATTATGGTTGTTTTCTTCCACGTTCTCGAGATCTTCTCAAACGGGGACCACACGAAGCAAATGATCAACCATGGTTATCTGGCGGTTGATTTTTTCTTTATGCTTTCCGGCTTCGTTATCAGTTATGCGTATGACAACCGTTGGGATACAATGACCCTGAAAGATTTTTTCATCAGAAGGCTCGTCAGGCTTCAGCCTATGATTATTGTCGGTTCCATCATAGGTGCGGTTTTGTTTTATTTTCAGCATTCACCGGATCTGGGCTGGGGTAGAATTGCAGAAACTCCATTTTGGAAACTTATGCTGGTAATGATTATCGGAATGACTGTTTTTCCTGTCGGGAAAGCGCTCGATATCCGCGGCTGGGGTGAAATGCATCCGCTGAACGGCCCGGCCTGGTCCCTTTTTTTCGAATATATTGCCAATATTGCGTACGCTTTGGTTTTAAGAAAACTCTCAAAAAATGTCCTGATTATATTGATGATAATTGCCGCAGGATTTACCATCCATCTGGCTTTTACCAATCCTAACGGTGATATAATCGGCGGATGGTCTATTGATGATCCAGTCCAGCTTAAAATAGGTTTTACAAGACTGGCATTTCCTTTCCTCGCGGGAATTGTTCTGGCTAAAGTTTCTAAATTACGCTTGACGAAAAATGCATTCCTTACGACCAGTATTCTTTTGGTTATACTTTTAGCTTTTCCAAGACTGGGAGGAAATGAAGCCCATTGGCAAAATGCATTGTATGAATGTTTTGCACTGATGATCGTTTTCCCTTTAATCATATGGATGGGAGCGGGGGGAAAAGTGGAGAATGAGCAGGGCAGAAAGATATGTAAGTTCCTGGGAGATATTTCTTATCCTATTTATATTACCCATTTCCCTGTTGTCTATGTTTTTTATGCGTGGGTGGTGAACGGCAAGAACAGTTTGGAAGATTCCTGGATGATTGGGACGGGAATTGTAATTATTTCGATTGCGTTGGCATTTGTGACAATGAAGTATTTTGATATTCCGGTGAGAAAATGGCTGACCAATAAACTGATTACGAAAAAATAATCCAGACCTGATTATACAGACGTTTCCGGACCAAAGGAATAATTCATTAAATGGGCACTCAACAAATCAGCAACAACCTGTATTCTCCATCATTCTCCACAGGAGCCCGGTGAACACACGGTAAAACCTTTTGATCCGGATGATCTACAGCAATTCTCCACAGATGACCTGTTCCTAAATTAATGGGTTGGGCATCAGATTTTGGCTGATAATGCAGGTCAAAATAGTATTCCTGTAAAAAGTTTTCAAATTCTTCTTCCGGACCGTCGTGTAATTCTCTAAGCTTTTCGCGGATTTCGGGAATAAGGATTTTTTGTACGGCCTGGTCATTGGGTAGAATATCACTCGCTGCGCCGTAATAGGTGCATAAAAAAGTATTGGTGCCAACAGGCGAACGGTCTACATGATAAGAATAAACATCTGTGGAAATAAAATCCAGCTCCTCATCCCGTTCGTAATTCTTAAGTAGATTGAGGGAAGGCTGTGCCCCGAAATCCGTCAGTAACCGCCAGTCATTCAGGATGATTTCCCTTGCGATCTGTCCTTTCTCAGACAATTGCAGAGATAATAAGTCTTCAGGATAAACTTCCGTAATGTTATCTTCTAATTGAAGCTGGGTGACAATTTCTTTAAAATCTCCATCCAGGTTTCTGTTCCAGCAAATGGCATTCACAGCTCCCTGAAAATCGGTATTGATAAGCTCAGAGAAAGTAGAGACCACTCCGATTTGATGATGATCAGAAAATGTATTGTTCATAGGTGTAGAAATATTGGGCATTTATGCTGTGCAAAAATAAGAAACAGGGTGGAGATCCATTTGAAATTAATTTTTTTTGCAAAATATTTTAGACATGTAAGTAAATTGGATGGGTATGATTAAAATACATGTCCCGGAGCACCTTCCAGCCTTCCTCTTCCGGCTAGCTTAGCTTCTGTATCAACAGGTCCAGACTGGCTTCCTTGTCCAGATTAAGCTTCTGCTTAATTCTGTATCGCGCCATCAGGATACTTTTCGGATCTACCCCGAGGCGGCTTGCAATTTCTTTGTTGGAGTATCCCATTAAAATATAGGAACAATGCTTGAGATCCAGCCGGGTAAGCTTGTTGTTCGCCAGTTCCTGAAGCCGGTTGAAAAATTCCGGGTGAATGTTGGTCAGACTCGCTTTTGCGTGTTCAAAATCCTCATCCATCCTTTGGTCTTCCTTCAGGATACGCTCCAGTTGATTTTTGAACGTCCCGCTTTCCGGCTGAGCGGCTAACTTATCTCTCATGGTTTGTAAAAGTTCATTCTTTTGTTCCACCTGTAAATTACCGGCAAGCAGTTCTTTTTGCAGCCGTTCCTGTCTTTCCTGCAGCAATTCCTGCTCTGCTTTAAGTCGGGCAGCTTCTTCCGTTCGCAGTTTTTGCTGCTGGATGGAGGATTTTAACCGGAAATGATAAGAGCGGAACAGAAATATCAGGGCAAGCAGACCGGCAATAATCAGACCTGCAGAGATAAAATTGAGCTTTCTGTTAAAGGCTGCCCGTTCCTGAAGGGATTCAAGCTCTTTTTCCTTTTTTTCTGCCTCATATTGTACCCCAAGCCTTTGTGCTATAGAAAGCTTTGAGGCATCGTAAGCTTCCCGTTCGTAATGCATGTACTGTTTATAATAGTCGAGTGCTTTTACAGGATTGCCACTTTTTTCCGCTACGGTGGCCAAACCTTTCATCATCGATGCTCTTACTGCCATACTGCTGCCTGCGCTGTGTTCTACCTCGGCAAAACCCGACAGGAATAATCTTTCTGCTTCTGCATAATTTCCCTCAGCCATGGCATATTCACTTAAAATTCCATAACAGTTGGCAATAACTTCTTCATGCTTGATTTTCCGGGCAATGTCCAAAGCAAGATCAATATACTTTTTAGCACTTTCCTTATAATCTTTTGGAAAAAATTCCCAATAAATATTAGCAATATTGAGAGCCGCAGCGGCTATATTGATATGGTTAACGATCCTTCTGGGCTGCGCCTGGGAAAGCTGTAACACCTGTTTGTTATAGAAAATGGCAGAATCCAGCAGTTTTTTCTGAGATGGGTCTTTTCTGAAATTCTGTAAAAATGAAGACGCAGTGGCAAGATAAGCCGTACAGATAATATCCGGCTCCCCGGACCGCCTTGCCAGATTCTGGCTTAATACGGTGTATTTCTTTAAGTTTTCAGGATCCTTCAAATCTGCATAAATACTTGCTAAATAATGATACACCAAGCTCTCGTAAGCATACGCTTTCTGTCCCTCCAGCAGCTGAAGTGCCCTAAATAAACTGGCTGTGGATTTGGTCGTATTATTAACATTGTATTCCAGCCATCCTTTTCGCAGCCACACATATCCGTTAACCACCCTGTTTGTGGATTTAGCTGTATAAATTAAAGCACTGTCAATATTTTTTTGAGCCAGTACAAGACTGTCCCGCTGTACGTTCAGATACGTTAAGGTGGCAAGAGCAAAAGCCCCGTACTGACCGTCAGAAAACCGGTGGCTTAATTTCAGTGCCTCGTTGGCTGCTTTTAATGCTGCCGGCATATCCGTTTCGTAGAGATGACGGCCAAGATGTGAAAGAGCCATTGCTTTTTTTTCCGGTTTCAGCCCCGGGCTGCGAAGAAGGCTTTTCAACGAATCTACGATCACAGATTGTGAACGGGCCTTATCAAGTCCGGCAAAAAGAATGAGTACAATAAGGATGAACTTTATATAATATTTCATAATGTGGCATTGGATGTAAATTAAATATGAATTTCATAAAGCTGATTAAAACAAAAGTACAATTTGTTCATTGAATGATGGGCATATTTCCCGGGATGATCTGGCCGGTTTGCAGGTTAAACCTGTCCTGTATATACTTTATAAAGTGTTTTTCGGCTTTTGTAGATGTTTTGTAGAGGTCATTTTGTTGGAAAATTGGTGCGTTGGACAGCAACTTTGTAATAGAAATCATACACACCAAATTTTTATCTCATGAACCATAAAACCTTAGCCATTGTATCATACATAACTATCATCGGTTGGCTGATCGCGTATTTCTCCTATAAGAATGAGCAGAAAAAAGATTCATTTGTTACGTACCATCTGGAACAAAGCCTTGGCGTGATGGTTTTCAGTATCATAGTTTCTGTCATTGCCGGCATTTTAGTCAATGTGGTTCCTTCATTATCTGTCCTTTTTTCATTGATATCACTTATTCCTTTGATATTGATGGTTTTAGGTTTGATCAATGCACTGAATCAGGTGATGAAACCCGTGCCGGTGATCGGCGGCTTTTTTGAGAACAGATTCAGCTTTCTTCACCAATAGTAAGAGCTTGTGAAAACCATGATTCATATTTCCATGAGCGTTCAGATGAATATTAATTTAAAACTTTAACAGCATGAAAAGAATCCTATTAATCCTATTTGCACTCCTGTCTGTTGCTATTTTAACGGGCTGTGATAAAGACGAGGTTTCAGAACCGTCCGCACAGGAAAGAATACTGGGCAAATGGAAATTCATTTCATTGGTAACTGAAACCACCAAGCCATCACAGCCTCCACAGGTCAATACCGAATATGGTGCGGAGGGTAGTTATTTTGATTTTCGTACGGATGGAAATTTATACTATTCTTTTGAGGACGATGAAGAAGCACAGACTGAAACGTACAGCATCGAGAATGAAACGGTACTGAGGATTGGAGGTGAAGCCTGTACAATAAAAGAGTTGACTTCACAGAAGCTGGTCTTTGAATTGGTAATAGTAAACCCTACCAATACCCGAAAACAAACCTTTAATTTGAGCAGGTAATATAAAACCTATAAAAATGAACGGATATGAAAACAAATAAATTATTAACCCTGTTTATGGTATTGCTGAGTGTTTTAATTGGGACGGTCAGCTGTGATAAAACCAGTCCCGAAGAGGAAGAAAACAACGCAATATCTGCAATGCAGCAAAAAATGCTGGGCCGCTGGAATTTAGTGGAATTCATAGAAGAAACAAGAGTGGGTAACCAGCCTCCCGAAATTATCAATAATGATCCTCAGAATATTTATTTTGAATTCTTTGCCAATGGAAGAGTAAAATCAAATGCTGAAGGAGAAGCAGAACACTCTTATGAAGTGAAAGCCAACAACATCATGATTTTATGGGAAAGGGAGCAGAGCATCCTGGAGCTGACGGCTAATAAATTTACCTTCAGCAATACCGCTACAGAAGGAAATACCACATACAAACAAACCTATATCTTAACGCGTTAGCAGAAGATAACCATGAAATAAATTTTAATATCCTGACCGGTAAAAATACAGGACAGATTGGAAATTTAAAAAATGAAACATGCATTGATCATAACAATAACATTGTTTTTTAATTGTAACGGGCTGCACCGGTGATAAAAACACAAATACAGATATACATCACCGGACAGAGCTTATTCCCGAACCAGACAAGGATCTCAGGGAAGCCTATGAAAAATCAATGTTGGTAAAGCAGCCCGATACAATTTTATCAGATATTTCTATGGCAGAAACATCAACTTCCAGCCTCGCTCTTCCAGCTTCAGGCCACTATCCCGGATATAAGTTTCCAGCCTATTATTTTCCTCACTGATGCGGGATTATTACAACAAATCCATTACATTTGTTTCTATCACCATATCAGCCATTTATGAAAAGAAGAGACTTTTTAAAACAATGTTCAGCGGCCACGTCCGGTTTAGTTTTAATGAATGTATTTCCGTCCTGGATTCAGGCAGCGATAAAAGAAGAAAATTCATTGACCTATCAATCTCTTTTTAAAAGTTTTACCAATCCGGAAAATCAGTATCGGCCGTTTGTCCGCTGGTGGTGGAATGGCGATAAAATAGAAAAAGCAGAACTCGCCCGTGAACTCAGGATTTTAAAAAACGCAGGAATAGGCGGTGTGGAGATTAATCCCATATCATTTCCTTTGCGTACCGACGATATGGGAAAACGAAGCGTAGACTGGTTAAGTGATGAATGGATTGAACTGCTGAGGTTTACCCTTGAAGAAGCTAGATCACTGGACATGACCTGCGATTTACTGGTTGGGACCGGATTTCCCATGGGCGGTGATTTTCTGGAAAAGGAAGAATGTTCCCAGATTGTAGTGATAGCCGTGAAAAAAATAAAAGGTCCGCTAAAAACTGAATTCTCTCTTTTTGATCTTTATAAGGAAGCTGATCCTGCCGTGACCAATCCTTATACCGGAAGAACAATGGAAATGCTGGAAGTGAAGCTCGTACCGGAGCCACTCAACCATATGGATGAGGTCATCAGTCTCTCAGGCCAGATTAAAAACGGAATCATCAAAGTTGATATACCCAAAGGCGATTTTGCCCTATACGGTTTGGTGAAAATAGAACGTTTTATGAACGTTATTCAGGGTGCCCCGGGCGGAATGGGACCAGTGCTTAATCATTACGATACTGCTGCCGTGAAAAAATATTTCAACCGGATGAGCGATTCCATTCAGCAAAAAATCGGACCGCTGGCACCCAACATCAGATCTTTCTTTATTGACAGCCTTGAAACGGAAGGAGCCAACTGGAACCGATATATGATGAGTGAATTTGAAAAAAGGAGAGGCTATGATCTGTACCCCTATCTTCCTTTTGTTTTGTTTAAAATCGGGAGCATGGGAAATACAACCGGAATTAATATCCAGTATCCGGTAAAAATGGGGAAGGAATTCAAAAAAATGACAGACCGCATGCGGTATGATTTTGAACTCACCAAGGCCGAGTTGTTTGAAGAAAGATTTGTGCGTACTTTCACACAATGGTGCAGGGATAACAAAATAAAATCAAGGGCACAAGCCTATGGGCGTGGATATTTTCCGCTGGAAGGCAGTTTTGAAATCGATATTCCCGAATGTGAGACCTGGCTGAAATACGGAATCGGGGAAGACATTAGTGAGGAAAAATTTACCCAGTATCCATGGCATTTGGGTCGGGGAAATACCATGATCAATAAACTGGTTTCATCGGCTGCCCATTTAAAAGATAAAAAGCTGATCAGTTCTGAGGAGCTGACCAATACCGATATGGTGTTTAATGAAACCCTGGAAATTTTTAAAATTGCAGGAGACCAGAGCACCGTTTCCGGAGTTACCCATCCTGTTTTTCATGGATTCAATTACTCCCCGCCGGAAGCTGCTTTTCCCGGCTGGATCACTTATGGCGGATATCTTAACGAGAAAAATACCATGTGGCCGTATTTTAAACATTATACGGACTACAGGACAAGGCTGTCTGCTGTACTGCAGCAGGCCACCATGTTTGCAGATATTGCCCTTTTGGCCCCGTTCGCAGACCAGTGGTCGGAATATGGGGCACAGAACGAACCTTTCCCAACTCTTGTTTCCCCGGCTTACCAGATGTTGATCTGGGAATCTGTCCATCAGAACGGAAATGCCTGCGATTATGTATCTGAACGTGTGATTCAGGATTCGGAGATAAAGAAAGGTTTTCTTACTTATGGAAACAGAAAGTATCATACATTGTTTCTGATAGAAGTACATAGCCTGGATACAGCAACGGCGGCTAAACTATATGAATTTGTAAACAGTGGCGGACGGATCTTTTGTATTGAAGCGATTCCGGACCGTTCCACAGGTTGGAAAGATTATCAGAAAAGAGATCTGGAAGTACAGGAGTGGATCATAAAAATGCAGGCTTTTCCGGATCGGTTTATTCTTCTGAAGAAACCAGCGGCAGATTTTATGGGCTGGTATAAAACCATTCAGGAAAAGTATCAGATCAAGCCCTATGTAAAAATTCAGGAACCAAAGACGTTCGTTACCCAGGTACGCTATCAGGCTTATGAAGCTGAATTGTTCCTGTTTAATAATTCCAGCAGCAAACACAGTGCAGTATTGGATATTAGTTTTGACAGCAACATCATTAAACACAAGCATGCATGGCTGTGGGATGCCGTGACGGGTAAACGCTTCAGACTGGAGCCTATGCTGGGAAGGCTGAAAATCAGTTTAGGTCCGGCAGATTCAAAACTTATTGTTTTTGACCGTCATAAAAAAGGAGAACTATGGAAAGAAAATCCTGTATCAGGAAATGATGTAAAAGAACTTTCTGATCCATGGGAAGTTGAATTCAGGCATTATGATGGAACGGTTAAACAGGAAACACTCAACAGACTGGCAGACCTTAAAGAACTTCCCGGATATACCCATTTTTCCGGGACTGTCGTTTACCGGAATACATTTCAGGTAACAGATAAGCGTAAGGCCAATTATTTAAATCTCGGTAGTGTTTTCGGGATCTGTGAGGTTCGCATCAACTCGGTTGATGCCGGAACCCAATGGTTCGGCCGGAGAATTTATCCGGTATCAGGCTTGATCCGCGAAGGAACAAATGAGATTGAAATTAAAGTCGTTACCGTAATGGGAAATTATATGAAAACCCTTAAAGATAATGTGGTTGCCCAGTACTGGACCAATCAGAAAAGAAAAGACCAGCCGCTGCAGTCTATGGGATTGGTGGGGCCGGTGACTGTTTATTAGCCTGAGTTAAGCATAAGAAATGTAAAGTGAAATAGCTGGAAGCTGGAAGAGGGAGGCTGGAAGTTACTATCAGGTACTCATATTAAACACCTGTTATAAAATTTGATCAGGCTGGCTTTAACAATGAATGAAATTGCTTTAAAGTTCTGTTTCAGGCTTCAATAACTTCCCTCTTCAACCTTCCATCTTCCTGACCATATTATAAAACAGAAATTTCTTAAAAGATATATAAAAAATACTCCAACCTCATTTAAATTTGAGATTGGAGTATATACTTCAGAACGGTATTTTAATCTACCACCCCAAATAATATTCAGGATCCAGCCAGATCGGACGGTGCAGTCCGAAATATTCCTGAAGCATCTTTTCAGCTTCACAGAATGCACCTTCCACCCAGCCCTGCTGATCAGAATAAGCTTCCCCGCAGATGTGGATGTTTTCATCCTTAACAGGCTTTCTCATATAAGGCATGACGTTTTCAACGGAGAAACCGGCTTTCCAGGCGTGGTATCCAGCGCCAAAAGGCTCATCCGTCCAGTCTTTAAAATACGTTACATACGGTTCAGGAATGGTTACATCCGGCCCGTGCAGCTCCCGGAGCTGGTTCATCAGTTCTCCTACCATCAGTTTCGTGGCCTGAACATCGTCCAGCTGATGAAGTTCCTGCAAAGATGCGGATCTGGCTGCTTTTACTTTAAAAAGAACTTTGTCATCGGAAAGGGCCTTCCAGAACGTTTCGGTTTCCATATCACCGTAGCTTCCCAGCAGCATGGAATTATCAGTATGTGGGTCTGTCCCGAAATAATAGCACTGTCTCATAGGAAGGTCGGTGATGGAATGTCCGGAACTGATTCCCAGTTCTTTCCACCATGGATATTCAAAGCCCATCAGTATTTTAAAGGCAGGCTCCATAATAACAGAACGGATATTATCATTCAGAACCGAATTTTCATTGATATTAAAGAAGAAATTGTTCTGATCCAGCAGCTCTAGTGATTTTCTTGGCATAGCAAGCACCAGTGTATTGGCATATACTTTCCACTGGGTGTTTGTTTTCAGGTTCAGAAAGGTCAGTTCGTACTTATGGGTGTTGATTAAAGGATGTGCTTTTGTAAAAGTAAGCAGTTTGTTTTCGGACCAGATACAGGCACCTTCATGCTCCATATAAGAATTGGCCAGGGCATAGGCAATGCTGTCATAGCCTTCCTCAATGGTTTTATAGATTGTTCCCGCTGAAAAATCTCCCACCATATACGGAAACGCCTCCGCTGAATTCCAGTTAATGGTATTGGAATAATATCCACCCGCATTGGCCAGGAACTCATAGCCTTCCTGAGAAACCTGGTCTTTCAGCAGGTTCCAGAAACCAAGATCATTTACCTTACGCCCGTCATAAGGAGAATTCGGGAAATTATAAACTAATTTAGGTTTAATATCATCCCAGTCTCTGCTGGTCAACTTAAAAGTATAATCATATACGGAAGAGCCTTTAATGATTCGGTCTCCATAATTTTTAGCCACCCAGGGATCTGCCATTAAAACATCATAAATCACCTTGTTGAAAAGCTGATCCGAGCTGAATCCGAAGTCATCATCATTCAGATAGTATCGGGTAGGCAGTTTTTCTCCTTTTTTCTGTGCTTCATCCCAGTCATCCTGCTTGAACCGTTCTTTACGCAGATACATCAGTAATTTTGAAGGATCACCCATAGGAAAAGGAACCGGGGTCATCTTATCTTTAAGAACCGGGATGCGTTTCGCCGGATCTTCTTCCGAAAGAGGATAGCCTTCAATTAATGTCGTTACAATCTTCTGCGAAGTCAGGTAGCGCATTCCGCCCAGCTCGCCCCAGAAATCCATCCCGGGCATCACGACGGATTCCAGTCTTCCTCCAAGCTTGGTATTCATATCGAAGATCTGAACTTCATGAGCCTTAAATTTTTTATCGGTCACAAGACGGTAAGCAGTGTATAATCCGGATGTTCCGGCGCCAATAATGGCTACTTCCGTTTTTAAATCAGGATGTTTTCCCGGATTTAATGGTGTATTTTTATTCATGGTTAAGAGTTTTTAAAGTGATTTGAAATATTTGCGTCCCAGCTGGAAAGGAGAGATATCAAAATCCGTATGCCCGTCCAAAGCAAGGTCCGACATGATTTTCCCTAAGAATGGAGTGAATTTAGCCGCCCATCCCGTAGCATAAACCACAATATTCTTATGATTAGGGACGTAATTCGGGGCAAAATCAATCAGCAGTTCCTTATTAGGGATTTTGCTGAGGGCAATAAGACAGGTGGAAGTATATTCAGGTTCTGTGGCCAGTCCGGTCATATGGTTTTGCACCCAGTCTGAAGTATAGCCAAGCTCCTGTGGATTCGGAATTAAGGTTCTGTCGGATGGTTCTTCCAAAGGATCAATCACAAAGTCCGGCGCTACACGGATGTATTCCGGATGATCCCAGTCCACGGAAGGGAAACCATAAAACTGATTGCCGTTTTCACCCTCTGCATTCTGGAACACAAACCAGGTAGGATACTGTATGTTCGGATCCGTCTTTTTGAAATAGGCTGAAGACATATTCCAGTACGTAGCTTCTATTTTAAAATCCAGCAAATTGATTACACTGTTGATATAAGGTCCCGGAATAATGGCCAGTTTTTCACTGATATAAATCCCGTTGGGAGTAGTGATCTCGAAAAGCTTACCCATCTGTTTGATTTCAAGAACGGGCGAATTTTCTTCCAGATGAACGGTCTCTTCTTTCCTGCAGAGGTTTAAAAGCGTTTCAATGGTAAGTTTGAAATTAATACTTGCTCCGTCTGCCTGGAAAAGTCCGGTATAGGTTTCAGGTAAATTTTTGAAATGATATTGTTCTTCAATTTCTTTTGCGGTCAGGGTAGTGTAGGGGACATTCAGGGCTTTTAATGCCTGTTCTGCCTGGGCTATATTCCCTTCGGTGGAGTGCACGGCAGGATCTCCAAACCATAAGGTTCCTACTTTGTCAAGCAGTGAGGTTCCGGTCTCTTTTTCCAGTTCATCCCAATACGGTTGGGCATCCAGGGCCATTTGAACCATATATTCATCAGGATAGGGAATCCGGAATTGTCGGGAAACTCCCGCAGAACTTCCCAGTTGGTTCACGAAAGTAAACTGTTCCAGAACCAGGGTTTTTGCTTTCCTTTTGCCGAGATGATAGGCCGTAGCTAAGCCTATAGCTCCCCCGCCTATGACAATGACGTCGTAGTTTTCAGTTTTCATGGTTGATTTGTTAATAGTTTTTTAGGTTATTGAATGTGAATACACACAAAATACAGGTCATGAGTACCGGCCTTTTTAAGATTTAAATGCAGGAATCTTAAATCATAATTCCATACTTGCAAAAAAGGCCGGTAATCTGATGTTAAAGAAGGTTTTTGGGATTACTGTGCTTTACACATTGCGTCCCATGTAGTCCAGAAATGAGCATTAATAGCTCCCGGAGGAGGGTTGGTGCTGTCTGCCACAATCCCTACCATAGAAGCACAGTTGGAATTGCAGCCTATTTCGTTATAACTTCCCTGCTGTGGAGGGATCTGTCTCCACGTACCAGTGGAGCCGCTTAATAATTCCACCCTGATATCAAAGATTCCCGAAAGGTTGGGGGTCTGAATCTGTTTCGTAGGATTTTCGCTGGAAATAGAATCACTCCAGTCTCCCTGATAAAAAGTGACACGCCATGTTGAAATCATTTTAGCGGTGTCGTTTTGGGGAGAAAGATATACCCAGAACTGGGCACCTCCTCCCAGTTGAAGCTGGCCGGATGAGTTGGCATTTACATTGGTAGTTTCCATATTGAATGTATTTGGGTTAATTAGTTTTTCAGGTACCACATTAGGGTATTTCAAAGGAACAAATAAGGCGGTTTTTGTGCTAGAGTAGAAATGACCAATTATGAATTTGAGTAGAAATACCTAATCTTTTGGAAGCCCTTTCAGTCCTGTGTTTTTACACAAAAAAATATAAATATTAAGGAATGGTTGCTGAGCATATTTTGTCTGCAGAGTTTTGCTTACTTTTCACCACATATGTAAAGCTGATATTTCCCCGGAGGTTTGTTGTCAGCCGGTGAAATACTTTATCTTTGTTTTCTCAAGGTTTATAATAATAATTTATTTCGAAGATACTCCAGATGGCCAATTCCAGTTTCCTGTTATCTGCAAAAGGAATTTTCATTGCAGCTTTTCTTTCCCTCAATACAGTAGCGTATGCTCAGAAAACAGTTGACATTGCACCAATTTCAGAAAAGGTATTAAGCGGTATTCTGGAGAAAAACAGAACCTATTACACCCAGGGTAAGGTTGCAGATTATATTCCTGAGCTTGGGAAAATGGACGCAAAGGCTATCGCTTTTTCCGTGGTGGCTAAAGACGGTAAAATCTATAATACAGGCGATACCCGCAAGAAATTTACCATGCAGAGCATTTCCAAAATTATTGCACTCATGATTGCCGTGAAAGAAAAAGGAGAGGCCGCTGTTTTTGATAAAATGGGATATTTCGGGACAGACCAGCCTTTTAATCATTTTTCAAACCTGGAAACTACGGGAAAGCCGCTTAATCCCATGATGAATGCGGGAGCAATTTATACCACGTCTTTAATTTCCGGAGAAGACGAAAAGCCGTTTCTTAAAATCCTTGCTATGGTCCGCTATATCACCAAAAACCAGGCGTTGGATTACAGTAAGTCCGTCTTTGAATCTGAAAAGGCTACAGGGCACCGTAACCGCGGGATGTTTTATCTCATGAAAAATAACGGACTGATTTCCGGAAATGAAGAGCAGCTGGATAATTATTTCAAACAGTGCTCCATTGAGGTTACTGCAGAAGATCTGGCTAAAATAGGGTATTTCTTTGCCAATCAGTGTGTCCGTTTTGATGGGGATTCCACATATAAAAATGCAGAACTTGCCAGGCTGATACAATCCCAGATGCTTATTGCCGGAATGTACGAGTTCAGCGGTGAATATGCCAGAACGGTTGGTTTGCCGAGCAAATCCGGTGTCGGAGGCGGAATTACAGTTAGTGTCCCGGGCAAAATGGGAATAGGCGTCTTCAGTCCGGCTTTAGATCAGCATGGGAATTCCTCAGCGGGATATCATATGATTTTAGATCTGGTGAAGCAATATAACCTGAGTTTATTCTAAAACATTAAATAGTCTTAACTTTTAAGTTTTATTAATAAATAGCAAGAATCTGCCTGATCTGCTAAATCTGCGCGAGCTGGAAAAAATCTCGCAGATTTAGCAGATCAGGCAGGTTTTTTTGTTACCCGATTACATTAATGGTAAACAAATAATTAAGTCTTAAGGCTGGGAAATATTAATATTCTGTATATCCCGGTTTTCAGATTGATGAAATCATGAAACCAATATGTGGATTTTTAACCTTCTTATTGTCATATCTTTAGTTGTGAATAAACTAAGATTTTAAGAAAATTATCTCAATAATTTTTCTGATACTTTGTTCTTATTTTATATTTATCAGAATTTTCCTGTCAGATTACTAAACTCATTTTTATAGATTTCATCAACTTTACAGATATATTATTATTTTGTAATATTAAAAAAATAATTCTCTTATTTTTGATATATTATGGTTTTTATTTCTATATTTGCTTCACATTAATTAATTATAAACATTTATAATTGAATCCTATAGACTGTACCGTCTTATTTTCCCATAATGGAAATATATACTGCTATTTTTAATATTATTTAAATTCATAATAATTTATTGTTAATAATTTATTATTATATTTTATTTATGATTGAAAATGTAATATAAATTTATTATTTTTATTCCCACATAATTGAAAAATATCCTTGAAACCGGAAGGTTGGATGCAGTTATAAAGTTTCCCAGTTATTATCTCAATACCATAAATGCAATGAAAAACTTACCCATTATTGGATTAACGCCTTTTGAAAAGCCGGATGTAAGCCTTATGCTCAAACTGCAACAGGCAGGTGCGTTTCCAATTTTAAGCTTAGGACATGATTTAACAGAGGCTCAGGCAGCGCTGAACCAACTTAATCAGACAGATATTCCTTCCTATGGAATTTATCTTCCCAATGACAAATTTATATCCCTTCAGATTCCGGAAAAGGTAAGCTTTGCCATTCTTCCCGCCGGAACTTCTATGGATGTTATACCGGATCTGCCTACCATTTATCAGGTCAACAGTCTGGATGAAGCCAGGCTTGCAGAGCAATCAGGAGCTGGAGGAATTATTATAAAAGGTAACGAAGCCGGCGGACTCGTAGGCTATGAATCTACCTTCGTGCTGTTTCAGCGCGTCATCAGAGAGATTCAATCTATCCCGGTTTGGGTACAGGGAGGCGTGGGCCTTCATACCGCTGCAGCCGTGAAAGCACTTGGGGCAGCCGGAGTTGTCCTGGACAGCCAGCTGGCTTTGTTCCCTGAATGTTCGGTTCCTCAGGATATAAAAGATCTCTGCTCAAAACTGAATGGTACAGAGACTAAAATTATTGCGGATCACAGGATTCTTGTGAGACCAAATTCTCCTGCGTTGCCGGAAAATGTAACTTCAGAAGAATTACGGCAGTATTTTACCGGTTTCGATCTGAGTCAGAACTATATTCCTATGGGGCAGGACATTTCGCTGGCCATAGATCTTTTTGAAGATTTCAAAAACCTGAAGAGAATGGTTTTCGGTTTTAAAGAAGCTATGTATGGACATCTGAAACAGGCAAAAGTTCTGCAGGTGATCAGTGAGAATAATGTAATGGCCCGGGAGCTTGGGCTGCGTTACCCGATTGCACAGGGGCCTATGACCCGTGTGAGTGACGTTCCTTTATTTGCCAATGCAGTGGCGGATGCCGGAGCCTTGCCTTTTGTTGCCCTGTCTTTGCTAAAGGGTGAGCAGGCAAAATCTCTGGTCATGGAAACTAAAAAGCTGGCCGGAGAAAAAACATGGGGAGTTGGAATTTTAGGATTTGCTCCTCAGGAACTGAGAGAAGAGCAGACTTCATACATATTGGAAGCCAAACCACCTGTAGTTTTGATTGCAGGAGGAAGACCGGCACAGGCCAAAGTATTTGAAAAAGCGGGAATTACCACGTTCCTGCATGTTCCTTCCCCTGCACTGCTGGATATTTTCTTAAAGGAAGGAGCCACAAACTTTATATTTGAAGGCCGTGAATGCGGCGGGCATGTAGGCCCGCTTTCCAGTATGGTCCTTTGGGAAAAACAGATCGAACGCATCTTAAAAGAAGAACATCCTGAAAATATCAGCGTATTCTTTGCCGGTGGAATTCACAATGCGTTTTCTACAGCTTTTGTTTCGGTGATGGCCGCTCCGTTGGCAGCCAGAGGGGTAAAAGTTGGGGTTTTAATTGGAACTGCTTATCTGTACACCGAAGAAGCGGTGCGTACCGGGGCTATCCAGGAAGAATTCCAGGTGCAGGCAATGCAGGCCAAAGATACGGTCTTGCTCGAAACCGCACCGGGCCACGAGACACGCTGCCTGAATACAGCATTTGCACAACATTTTACCACTGAAAAGAGCAAGCTTCTGGCCGCTGGGGTTGATAAAAAAGAAGTATGGGAACAGCTTGAAAAATTAAACGTTGGCCGTTTGAGAATTGCCGCCAAAGGAATTGATCGTCAGGGAGATAAATTGGTTAATGTTCCTAAAAGTGAGCAGCTGGATCTCGGCATGTACATGATCGGGCAGGTGGCCACCATGCAGAACCGTGTGATTTCATTAGCGGCACTGCACCAGAATGTAAGTATAGATAATTACGGATATATAGAACAGGCCGTTTTACCGGAAGAACCGGTATCAGTCGAAAAACCACTGGATATAGCCATTGTGGGAATGGAATGTATTTTCCCCGGGGCAAAAAACCTGGAAGAGTACTGGCGGAATATCATTTTAGGGAAAGATCATGTGACCGAAGTTCCGGATGAACGCTGGAATAAAGAGCTGTATTACCATCCGGATTCAGACGGGCCGGACGTTTCCCATTCCAAATGGGGTGGATTTATTCCAAAGATTGATTTCGATCCTTTGGCTTTCGGAATTCCTCCGCAGTCCCTTGCTGCCATTGAGCCAACACAATTATTAACTTTATTGGTTGCAAAACGGGCAATGGAAGATGCCGGATATGGGGAGAAAAATTTCAACAGAGAAAATATTTCTGTAATCATAGGAGCTGAAGGTGGGAACGACCTAGCCAACAGCTATAGCTTCAGAGGTTATTATAAACAGGTTTTCGGGGAATTGCATGAAGAAGTAAAAGAAGCATTTCCCCATACCACAGAAGATTCATTCCCGGGTATCCTGGCCAATGTGATCGCAGGTAGGATTACGAATCGCCTGGATCTTGGCGGAAGAAATTATACAGTAGATGCAGCCTGTGCGTCATCTCTAGCTGCTATTGACCTTGCATGCCAGGAGCTTGTATTGGGGAAATCCGATATGGTGCTGGCAGGAGGTGCAGATTTGCATAACGGGATCAATGATTACCTTATGTTTTCCAGCACACATGCACTTTCAAGAAAAGGACGATGTGCCACCTTTGATAATGAAGCCGACGGAATTGCCCTGGGAGAAGGCGTTGCTATCCTTGTCCTGAAAAGATACGAGGACGCTGTCCGTGATGGTGACCGTATTTATTCAGTGATCAAAGGAGTAGGCGGATCCAGTGATGGCAAGGCCTTAGGACTTACAGCTCCGAGAAAAATAGGCCAGGAACGTGCTTTAGAACGTGCTTACGCGCAGGCTGGCATTAGTCCTGCAGCAGTAGGATTGGTAGAAGCCCACGGAACCGGAACTGTGGTAGGAGATAAAACAGAATTAAGTGCATTGACTAATCTATTCATCCGTTCCGGTGCGGTACCAGCACAGACTCACTTAGGGTCCGTAAAAACCCAGATCGGGCATACCAAATGTGCGGCAGGGTTGGCCGGATTGATTAAGGCATCACTTGCAGTATATCATGGAGTAAAACCTCCTACATTACATTTGAAGCAACCCAACGCTTATTACAATACACAGACCAGCCCTTTTGCTTTTTATGCAGAAAGCGGATTATGGAGTGAAAAGAACCGGTATGCAGGAATCAGTGCTTTCGGATTTGGAGGGACTAATTTTCATACAGTCATTGCCAATCACCCTAAACAGGATGATTCTGCAGTACTGCAATCCTGGCCTTCGGAATTATTTGTGTTCCGTGGTGAGACTTATGAAGAAGCCAAAAACCAGTTAAGTCAGATCAAATCTTTATTGGAAATCAATGATGAGATCTCCTTAAAAAATATTGCATACAGTTTAGCGGTTGGTTCAGAAAAACCAATTCAACTGAGCATTGTAGCCGATACCGCCGAAGATTTAATGATGAAAATCGAGTTGGTACTGCTGGGAATTGAGACCAAAGACACTTTTACGGTCAATAAAAAAGAAGGGAAAGTTGCTTTCTTATTCCCGGGGCAGGGCAGCCAGAGAATCAATATGACACGGGATCTGTTCGTGGCTTTTCCTTCCATGCGAAACCTGATGGATTCCTATCCGGAACTGGAGAAGGTTGTTTTTCCACCTGCTGTTTTCGATGAATCTGCTTTAAAACTACAAAAAGAAACCATTAAAGATACCCGCCTGGCACAGCCTCTTCTGGGAATTGTTGATCTGGCTTTGGCCAAATTCCTGCAGTCGCTGGATATTGTTCCTGATATGCTGGCAGGCCACAGCTACGGAGAATTACCGGCTTTATGCTTTGCAGGCGTATTTGAAGAAGAGCAGCTGGTTGATTTAAGCATCAGGAGAGCCCACTCTATTTTGGATTCGGTGGAAGGCGGAGATCCTGGTTCCATGGTAGCTGTAAGCACTACAAAAGAGCTTTTAGAGCCTGTTCTGGCCAAAGTAGAAGGCTGCTACCCTGTCAATTATAATGCTCCCAACCAATGTGTAGTGGCTGGAAGTACATCTGCGATCCAAACATTCATGGAAGTTCTGAAACAGGAACGTATTTCTGCGAAGAAACTGGAGGTGGCCTGTGCTTTCCACAGCCCGTTACTGGCCAAATCTAAAGGTTTATATGAAGACGTTCTGAAAGACGTTCCATTCAATGAAATGCAGATTCCGGTTTGGTCCAATACCACAGCAGCAGCTTATCCAAAGGAAACATCAGCCATTAAAGAAAGACTGACGGATCACCTGGTACAACCTGTAAGATTTGTGGAAGAAATTCAGGCGATGTATGATGACGGAGCAAGAATCTTCATCGAAGTAGGCCCGGGAAAAGTACTGACCGGACTGACGAATTCCTGCTTAAATAAAGACCAGCTCACGCTATATGTGGAAGACAGCAGCCGAAACAAAATGAGCCATCTGCTCTGCATGCTGGCGCAATACCTTGGAACCGGCCGCAATTTCAGTGTTGAAAAACTGTTCGAAGGCCGTAATGTCAAGCTGATTCATATAGACCAACCCGAATTATATAAGAAAAACCCTGCAATCTGGCGTGTGAACGGACAGACTGCACATCCTACTACAGGTACGCTGCCGGTTAACGGCGCGCTGCCTATTTTAAATCCAATTGCCATGAACCATTTTACCAATAACCAACAAACCCCAGCCGCCCAGCATCAGCCTGCTGAACGTATGCTGCAGGAATATCTTGATACCATGAAACAGCTGATACAGGCACAGAGAGATGTGATGCTTTCCTTCTTAGGACAGAGCCCACAGATCAGTGCTGCACCTGTTTACGCTCCTTCGGTACCCCATCATGCTAATGAACGTATAATGACTGTTCCGGTTCAGCCGGTAGCACAAATTCAGGTTCAGGAAAAACCTGTGGCTACTCCGGTAAAGCAGGCTCCGGTAAAAGATATTAAAACGTTGTTGTTGCAGGTGGTCAGCGATAAAACAGGCTATCCTCATGAAATGCTGGGGATGGAAATGGACCTTGAAGCCGATCTGAGCATTGATTCCATTAAAAGGGTTGAAATTATCGGAACACTGCGCAATGAACTGGGAGCTTTTACCAGTGACCAGGGCAATGAAGATTCCATTATGGAACAGCTGGCAGGTATAAAAACCTTAAGCGGCCTGGTTTCCTGGCTTACAGAATGCATGGGAACTGCAAAACCAGAAAACACTGAATCTGTAGAAACAAATACTTCAAACCCACAAAATAAATCAGGATTTACCCTTGAAGAACTTCAGCAGGCCATCCTGAATATCGTCAGTGAAAAAACAGGCTACCCAAAAGAAATGCTGGGGCTGGATCTCGATCTGGAAGCAGATCTGAGCATTGATTCCATTAAACGCATGGAAATTATTGCGGATCTTAAAACAAAAATCGGTTTTGGTGAAAACCTGGAGCAGGCAGATGATCTGATGGAAAAGCTGGCTGCTATAAAAACCTTAAGTGGTTTAGCATCCTGGATCAGTGAAATGAGTGGAAATACTGATGCTGAAGAACCTGTACAAAACCTTTTGTCCCGCCTTCGTTTTGATCTTACTCCCACGGATGTTTCTCCGGAACAAAACACTGAAATACTGCAGGGAAAACGTTTTGCCATCACTCAGGACAACAGCACACAGACATCGGCGATCAAAAATGCCCTTGAACAATACGGTGCCATCGCAGAACTGGTAGATGCCGGAAAAGATCTATCGGATTTTGACGGACTTATTATCCTTGATTTATTCTCGTCCACAGTGAAGCACAGCATCATCGATCACGTTGATCTGATTAAAAAAATGGATCTCGATAAGGCCAAATGGATCTATCTGATCTCAGATATTCCAGCCCATGTTCAGGAGCTTACTGATACCACGCTTTTGCGTCATTACAAAGGACATCCCGGACTTTTCAAAAGTTTAGCCCGTGAGTTTGAACAAACCAATTGCAGACTGATCAGTTTAAGTACTCCACAGCAGACAGACCAGATTGCGGAAATCGCTTTAAAAGAAATCCTGGCGACCGATAAACCTTCGGAAGTTATCTATAAAAACGACCAGCGTCACAAAGTGGATATTATTCCTTCACCGTTGTCAACAAGCCTTCAGGAAGCTCATATCCAGCTCGATAAAGAGTCTGTGGTATTGGTACTTGGCGGTGCACAGGGCATCACCTCCGAACTTGTGAAGCACATGTCCGGAACCTATCCCTGCACCTATATTCTTGTCGGAAGATCAGCAGATCCGAGAGATGAGGTTTCCCGTCTAAAAGAAACTGAAGCCATGAAAACCAAAGAAGAGATCAGAAGCTATCTGATTAAATCCGGCCAGTTCACTGCTCCTGCTGAGATTGAGAAAGAAACAGTACGGATCTTCAAAAACAATCAGATTCTGGGGACCATCCGCGATATGGAACAGTTGGGAAGTAAGGTCGTTTACAACTCATTAGACCTTTGTGACGAAGAAGGACTGTCTGATCTCATCAGAAATATCTATGAAACCTATGGTCATTTAGACGGAGTGATCCACGGAGCAGGTCTCTTGGAGGATAAATTATTTAAACAGAAAACTTCAAGCTCTTTTGAACGTGTTTTTGATACCAAAGTGAAACCGCTAAGGGTACTGGCAGAGCAGCTTCGTGAAGATTGTCAGTTTGTAGTCCTGTTTTCAAGCATAGCCTCGGTGTATGGTAATAAGGGCCAGACTGATTATGCTGCCGCCAATTCCGTACTGGATGATTACGCAAAAGCACTCAATAAAAAACTAAAAGGAAAAGTAATTTCTATCAACTGGGGACCATGGAAAGGAGCCGGAATGGTTTCATCCACACTGGAAACAGAATATGAACGCCGTGGTATTTCATTAATTCCACTGGACCAGGGGAAAGAAATCTTCCTTAACGAAATAAAATACGGAACAGAAAGCCAGGTGCTGATCATGTCCGGAAACAATTGGTAACCTCTGTATATAACGACTATGAAAAAAACAGATGTTGCTGTCATTGGCTTGTCCTGTGTCTTTCCCGGGGCACAGGATGCCGATACATTCTGGCAGAATATTATCAATAAGGTAGATTCTACCCAGTCAGTTCCTGCGGACCGGATCGATCCCGTGCATTTCAGTGATGCTACCAGTCCCGTTGACAGATTTTACTGTAAACGCGGCGGATTTATCTCTGATTATGAATTTGATCCTACCGCTTTCGGAATTTTACCGTTAGCCGTAGAAGGAACGGAGCCGGATCATTTACTCACCCTCGATCTGGTTCAGAAAGCCCTGGACGATGCCGGAGTATTCAAAAAACAGGTTTCTCTCGAAAAAACGGGGATTATCATCGGGAAAGGAAATTATACAGGTCCGGGAGCTACCCGTGCCATTGAAATAGTACGAACCGGAGAGCAGATTTCTTCATTGCTTCAGGAATTGTTACCCGAAGTATCTGCAGATGATATTGAAAAAGTAAAGCATGCTTTCCAGGAAAAGAAAGGACGTTTTGCCGCAGATACCGCGATGGGTTTAATTCCCAATCTTGTTGCTTCATTGGTGGCCAACCGGTTCAATCTGGGAGGAGCCGCTTTTACAGTAGACGCAGCCTGCGCAAGTGCTTTGCTCGCTGTAGACCATGCCGTACAGGAGCTTAACAGAGGAAGATGTGATATGGTCATTGCAGGCGGTGTACATACCGGGCAGAATGCTGCGTTCTGGAGTATTTTTGCCCAGCTGGGAGCCCTTTCACATCAGCAGCAGATCAAACCTTTCAGCAGTGATGCGGATGGATTACTGATCGGGGAAGGCTGCGGTTTTGTGGTGCTGAAACGGCTGGAGGACGCAGTTCGAGATCAGGATAAGATTTATGCCGTGATTAAAGGAGTTGGAGTCAGCAGTGACGGTAATGGGACCAGTGTG
This sequence comes from Chryseobacterium phocaeense, assembly GCF_900169075.1. Classification (NCBI taxonomy): domain Bacteria; kingdom Pseudomonadati; phylum Bacteroidota; class Flavobacteriia; order Flavobacteriales; family Weeksellaceae; genus Chryseobacterium; species Chryseobacterium phocaeense. Next base: position 2,434,986 of record NZ_LT827015.1, on the reverse strand, counting down.
ATGAGCCCATCTGTTAAAGGTCAGCTTAAAGCTTTAGAACAGGCATGGAGCCATGCAGGTCTGGATGAAAAACAGATCGGATATCTTGAAGCTCATGGAACCGGAACGCCACTTGGAGATAAGACCGAACTTCAGACCCTCGCTCAGTTTTTCGGAAAAGAAGAAACCGCTCCGGCAGCAGGAATAGGGTCTGTAAAATCAAACATCGGACATGCCATGCCCGCTGCAGGAATCGCAGGTTTGATTAAGACCTGTCTGGCTTTACACCACGATACCTTACCGCCTACATTATACTGCGAAAATCCAGTTCCGGATATGCAACAGACGAGATTTGAGCCTGTACAGGAGTCGAAAAGCTGGTCAAAGACAGGACTGCCGAAAGTGGCAGCCGTTAATGCATTCGGATTCGGAGGAATCAACGCGCATGTCGTTCTTGAAGGCTATGATATGCCGAAAAAAGACCGTGTCCTGATTCTGGCAAGACCCACCCACGAAGAACTTCTTTCCGCCTTACGGAATCAGGAAACTGAAACGGGAGAAGGAAATTACAGGGTAGCTTTATTCGACCCAACACCGGAAAGAATAGAAAAAGTAATTAAAATTGTTGCAAAGGATAATCCGTGGCGCAACAAGCAGGATATCTGGTATACCAACACGCCTTTACTGAAAGACGGAGGCAAGGTAGCTTTTGTATTTCCCGGCCTGGATGGCCTGGCGAAAGGCGAGGTAGAAAGTGTTAGCCGTTATTTCGGGCTCACTGAACCTATTGAAACTGAAGGAGAAGGCTTACTGAATGATGCCTTAGGTATTTTCAACACATGCAGTATTCTTGACGGCGCTCTGAAAAAATTGGGCATCGTACCAGATATGAATGCAGGACACAGCCTCGGAGAATGGCTGGCAGGATATTCCTCGGAACTTGCAGAAGTCAATTCAGTAAAAGCGTTGATTGATGTTTTAAATCCTGAAACTTTTGAGCTGAAGGATTCCAGGTTTATCGCTGTCGGAGCAGGTATTGATGCGGTTACTCCTTTCATTGATGCCATTCCTGAGCTTTATATTTCCAATGACAATTGCCCCAATCAGGTTATTTTGTGCGGAAGTAATACAGCATTGGATGAGCTGGTTCCGGTATTAAAATCGAAACAGATCTTTCATCAGATACTGCCGTTCCAGTCGGGCTTTCATTCCCCATTTATTGCAGATAAACTGGAGGTGATCCTGGCAGGTATGGAGAAGGCACAGTTTCAAAAGACAAAAATTCCTTTGTGGTCTGCCACGACTTTAGAGCCGTATCCCGCAGATCAGGAAGCGATCCGGAAACTCAGTGCCGAGCATCTGGTTCAGCCTGTCAGATTCCGTGAACTGACTGATAAGCTGTATGAAGAAGGAGCAAAATTCTTTATCCAGATCGGGACAGGAGGATTAATCGGGTTTATTGACGATACTTTGAAAGGAAAATCATTTAGTACTATTGCTTCCAGTGTTCCGGCGAGATCTGCACTGGCTCAGCTGCAGCGCGTGGTAGCCGCTCTTTTTGTGGAAGGAAAAACAATAGCTCTTGACTTCCTGGAAATACAGCATAATTCAAAAAAATCATCCGGAAAAGGAATCAAACTACAGTTAGGTTCACCTATTATCCGTGATTTTAAAGAAATTCAGGCTTTAGCTGGGTCATTTAACAAACCTAAGCAAAGCACCATTTCCGCGGCAGTGGCTAAAACCGGACATCCGCTTGTTCAGGCATTCCAGGAGAATATTTCCGATATGATCCGGATGCAGGAAGAAGTGCTGAATCTGTTTCAAAACAGGCCTGAAACTGCTGTGCCAGTAGCAATAACACCTAAAAAGTCAATAGATAAAAACTTCTCAAAAGAGCTGCATGTCAATCTGGAAAGTCATCCTTACCTGATTGATCACAGTCTATTGAGGCAGCCGAAAGGATGGTCAACGGTTTCGGATATGGAACCGGTGATCCCTATGACCATGATTTTTGAACAGCTGGCAGAAATTGCACAGGCAGAAATACCGGGAAGGAAGGTTCACAAAATTATGAATGTAAGTGTATTCCAATGGATGAATGTAGCCCAACCTTTTGAAAAAACAGTAAAAGGAGAGTGGCGCTCACCGCATCATGCTTATCTGGAAATTGAAAATTTCGTGAATGCAGAAGTGTTGCTGAGTTCAAATACTCCTTCTTCTCCCGCTTTCAATAGATCCATTGGTGATCTTTTACCGATTGAACGAACGCCGGAGGAGATCTATGACAAGCATATGTTTCATGGAGAGCTGTACCAGGGAATTACCGAAGTGTCAGCAGTAGGAACCAAAGGAATTACAGGAAAGATAAAAGGCAACGGCGGAAAAGGATCTTTGCTGGACAATGCCGGACAGTTATTCGGATTGTGGCTGCAGCTTACCTTGACCAAAGACCGTATTGCATTTCCTGTGAAAATCAGGGATCTTGAATTTTTCGGAGCGATGGATGATCAGGACGGCCTTTTTGAGTGCACCTGCATCCTGACCGAGCTCAATGAAGAATTTGCGATTGCTGATATTATCCTCAAAAAAGACGGAAAAGTATGGTGTGCTATTTCAGGCTGGCAGAACCGCAGACTGGAAATTGATGAACCTCTGTGGAATGTCTCGATGTCACCGCTGCACAACCGTCTTTCGGAGGAAATTGCCCCTGACGTATTTTTCTTTCATCAGGCGTATACCAGGGTGGCCTCTTGGGATTTTATCTTAAAACGGTATTTCAATCACAGCGAAAAGCAATTCCATCAGCAGTTGCTGCCTAATAAGCGCAAAAACTGGATGGTAAGCCGTGTAGCGGTGAAAGATGCGGTAAGAAATCTCCTGCGCGAACAAAAAAATCATCCCTGCTTTCCCATCACCTTTGAGATCCGTTCCAATGAAGCCGGAAAACCTTACCTGATCGGCGATATCACGGAAGATATTCATATTTCCCTGGCCCATAAAGGAAAAGAAGCCGTAGGGATTGCGCGTCATGGCCGTCCGGTGGGCATTGACATGGAGATTATGGAAGAACGCAGCTCCGGATTTTATGAACTGGTCTTTACGGAGCAGGAATTAGCCTTATTAAAAGACAGGGATCAGGCAGAATGGACTACAAGGTTCTGGACCGCCAAAGAAGCCTATGGGAAATTCATGGGGACAGGATTAAAAGGAAACCCGAAAGCATTTGAAGTAGAACGCATACAGGACGATCACTTATGGATCAATAACACAGAAATAAAAACTATTAAACATAAAAATTATATTATCGGATGGACACTATAAACAACACATTGAAATTGAATCACGAGGAATTATTCACCCTTTTAAAAGGTTTTATTACCGAAGTGATAGGAGCGGAATTTGTAGAAGAGATGGATATTACACCGGAAAGTTCATTTACAAAGGACCTTGAAATGGACAGTATCGAAATTGTTTCCTTTTCTGAAAAGATCAAGGCGCATTTCGGGGATCAGATTGATTTTACCGGCTGGCTGTCTTCTATGGACCTGGATGAACTGATCAACCTTGATCTTCGTATGATCATCAATTATATCTACGAATGCCAGTAATCACGGTTAACCATAAACAGGTTCACATTCAGGAACTCAATAAAGGTGCTGAACAGACTGTGGTGCTGATTCACGGGATGTTTAGCAACCTCTCTATTTATTATTTCAATATTGCCCCGGTTCTGGCGAAAAAATTTCATGTGGTGATGTACGATCTGAAAAGCCACGGCATGAGCGAACGTTTCACGGATGGCTATGATCTGGAAAGTATGTCGTCCGATTTACTGGCCCTGATGGATTTTTTAAAGCTTGAAAAAGTACATCTCGCAGGCTATAGCTTCGGAGGCCTTATCGCGTTGAAAACCGCATTGAAAGCTCCGGACCGTGTCAGCCGCCTGGTGGTTATGGAAGCCCCGGATCCGCAGGACGAAAAGGCCCGGAATATCATCGATGAATACAGCAAAGAGTTTCTCGAACATTATGTCGCCAATTTCACCGATACCACCAAAGTTCAGATGGGGAAAAGGCAGATGGAGAAAAACCACCGCATGTATGAGTTCCTGTTTGAAAAAACCAGCATCAAAGCAGATATGATCAGGGAAAAACATTTCCTGAGTGAAGCCAATGTATCAGAACTGGAAGTTCCTGCGTTATTGCTGTACGGCTCGGAATCCAATTGCAAACCTACCGGAGAGTGGCTGCAGTCTCAGATCAGCCGTTCTGAACTGGAATTCATTCCCGGAGACCATAATATTCCCATACAGGAACCTGTTCAGATTGCTGAACGTATTGTTCATTTTTTATCTCAATCATTATCAAAACCATTAACACAAAATCATGGCTAAATTTGTATTTGTTGTTCCGCCATTGACGGGCCATGTCAATCCGACATTAAGCATCGGTGCAGAATTATTGAAAAGAGGGCACCACGTGGCCTGGATCAGTCTTGATGAAAATCTAAGCACAAAACTTCCTGAAGGGGGAGAACTCCTGCTCATTCAATACGACCAGACCGACGAAGAAAAAAACGAAAGCGAAAAATATCTCGATATTATTTCAAAAAAAGTAGTCTACGGAATCGACAGCATCAAGTTCCTGTACGAAGAGGTACTGATTCCTTTAAACAGGCATTGCTACAACGGCATAATCACTCTGTTGAAAACCTGGCAGCCCGATATGGTGATCGGCGATCATCAGCTATTTGCCGCCGCTATTGCCGCTAAAAAACTCAATCTTCCCTACAGCACATCCGTTACTGCTCCGGCTGCCGTAAAAATGATGGATGAGCTGCCGAAAGTGCATGAATGGGAGGTCAATAAGATCATAGAACTGCAGAAAGAACTGGGCATTCAGGAAAACCATTCGCTGGCTTCTTCGGATCTTTTAACTCTGGTCTTAACCTCAAAGGAATTCTTTGGAGAAATGGATCTTCCGGCTCATTATCAGTTTACAGGACCGGTTCTTTCGGAACGCCGTATCTCATGTAACTTCGACTGGGATCAGTTTAATAAAAGTACCAGAAAAAAAATCCTCGTAAGCATCGGAACCACCTTCGATCATGATCATAAAAAAGCTTTTTTCCAAAAGGTAATTGATGCATTCAAAGACGAAGATTTAACCGTTGTATTGGTTTCTGACCCGAATCTGTTTGAAAGCTGGCCTGAAAATTTTATGGTCTATAACCAGGTTCCCCAGCTTGATCTGCTTCCTCATCTGGACGGAGTGGTTTGTCATGGGGGCCACAATACGGTGTCTGAAGCTTTGTCAAACGGCCTTCCGCTGGTGGTTATTCCTATTGCGTATGACCAATCGCATGTTGCAGGAAGGGTAGTGCGTACAGGTGCCGGCGAACGTCTTAATTTTAACCGGTTTAAATCCCATCATTTAAAAGATGCGGTACAGAATATTTTGAACAATCCAACGTATTCCGAAGCAGCCCAGCTGATCCGCCGGTCTTTTATAGATGCGGGAGGAACACCAACGGCTGCCAGTTTACTTGAAAAAGCATTGGTTCGCGTTTCAGAACCGGTAAAATCCGGATCTAAATTTTTATTCGTTGTGCCTCCGTTTTTCGGACACATCAGTCCTACATTAAGCGTGGGAGCCAGTCTGATTGCCCGTGGTCACGAAGTAAAATGGTTCGGAATCACCCCGGTAGACAGCAAGCATATTCCGGAAGGAGGAAGCTATATTTACCCCGAAGAAGACCTTATTCCCTACCAGGAAGAGATCGGGCGTATTTTAAAAAGACAGGATGACGGCCCCGCTTGCTCAGGTCCTGAAGTGATGAAGCTCGCATTGGAGGAAACCTACGTTCCATTCGCCAAAATGATGATGCCCGGACTTGAACGTCTGATGGCGAGTTGGAAGCCAGATGTTCTGGTGAACGATTGTATTGCCTTTGGAGGCGCACTTTTTGCCCATAAACATGGTATTCCTTGTGTAACCACAACGCCTGTTCCCCCTGATGTGATGGGAGACAGTGAGAAAAATGCCCCGAAAATATGGGAATGGCAGCAAAACCTGATCAAAGGCCTTCAAAAGGAGGTCGGAATTGCTGATGAAGGTATTTTTATCCATTCGCACCAGCTGAATCTGGTGTTTACTTCACAGACTTTCGCCGGTTTTGAAGAAGTTCCTTCACATATGAGATTCGTAGGTCCGGTAAAAGGACGTCCCAATAATACGCCTTTTAACTGGGAAAAACTGGAAGCTGCTACTACCCCGAAAATATTTGTATCACTGGGTACCTTGCTGGTAGATATCCGGAAAGCCTTTTTTGAAAAGGTAATCGCAGCGTTTGCAGACCAGCCTGTGACAGTAATCGCAGCAACTCCGCCTGAAATTTTTGAAGAATGGCCGGCTAATTTTATTGTAAGCGGCTTTGTTCCGCAATCACAGTTAATGCCTCACATGGATATGGTGATCTGCCACGGCGGATTCAATACGGTAAACGATACATTTTATAATGGGTTGCCAATGTTGATCACACCCATCGCCTATGATCATTTTCATATTGCAAAATTAATCGAGCAGGCCGGATGTGGAATCAGCATCAGGTACAAGCGTTTAAGGGTGGAAGCCCTTCGTGAAACGGTTTTTGAACTGCTGGATAACCCGAAATACAGAAATGCAGCCAAAGAAGTTCAATCCAATTTCATCGAGGCCGGAGGTAATGAAAAGGCAGTAGAACTGCTCGAACATTTTGTACAGCAGGAGTGTTCAACTTTAACATCCGTATAGGCCTATGAAAAGGAAGTTATTATTTGGGGAACGGATGCTTCTGGGCGATGGGACAGAAGCATTCAATGCTGTGATTCCATTCCGTTTACGAGGCAGTTTTACGGAAAAGGAAATTCAGCATGCTTTAAATCAGATTCAGGCTAAACATCCATGGCTGAGGGCCATCATCAGCTATGATAAAAACAATATTCCCTGGTTTGAAGTTCCTGAACCCACGCTGCCGATACCGATAAGAACGGTGAGCCGAATAAGCGAGGATGACTGGAAGGATGAATCCGCAAAAGAATGGCGGACTTTATTTAATTATGAAGAAATGCCGTTGATCCGGTTTGTGTGGATCAAAGGAGAAGAAGTTTCGGATATGCTTTTTGCATTCCATCACTGTTTGTGTGATGGTGGTTCTGCTATGGCTTTTCTGCATGAATTTTTACAGATCCTGGATCATCCTTCCGCAGAAATCGGTCAGGAAAACCCGATCCTGGGAATTCAGGATGTGGTTCCGTCTGAAATCCTCAATCACAAAGGACAAAAGCTAAAAGCTAAATTAATTGGCAGACTGGCGGCCACGGCCATCAAATGTATCCCGGTTCGTAAAAAAGCTGTTGACCGCGAAAATGATTATCTCATCCACTGGAAATTAAACGAAGAAACGAGCCGGGAACTGATTTCCTACTGCAAATCCCAGGAAGTGACGGTCAATACTTTTCTGAGCGCGGCGGTGCTTCATGCTTTTAAAAAAGTGAGAGGGAAAGCGGCATTTAATAAAGTATCGTGTCCTGTAGATATCCGGCGTTTTGCTCCGCAGATCAAGGATGACCATATCTTTGCATTTGGCCTGATGATCGTGGTTTCAGTGAACGATAAAATGAGTTTTACAGAAAACTTACGCTGGATGCAGGAAACGGTGGAGCGAAAAACATCTAAACTCAATCCATATATCACGATGATGGTGATGGAATCTGCCCATGATGCGCTGAAAAATTTCACCCGGCTGCTGAAGAACGGCAAATCTTCCAATGACTGCATGTTTTCGAATCTGGGACGCATTCAGATTCCCCATCAGTATAAAGAATTCACCCTGGAAACTATTTTCAGTCCTTCGGTAATTGGCCCTCTTGGAAATACCACAACAATGGTGACTTCTACTTTCCGGGGAGAAATGGATTTTTCCTTTATGGGAAGCGAAGGCTATCTGCCGCATTCACAGGCGTTGGCGATCCGGGATGAGGTGATAAAAACGATCAAATTACAACTGGACCCCATCGAAGTATTATGATGAGACGAAATTTAATGATGGTGGAGAGGATCATGTATGTTGATTCCAAAACTCCTGTCAACTGTGTGTTTACAGCAAAAATCAGTGGGCAGATTCCGGGAGAAAATTTTGAAACGGCATTGGCTAAAATTCAGCAGAAACATCCTCTGCTGAGGGTCAGAATTGATAACACCAGTGAGAAATATCCGTTTTTTACAGAAGAAAAAAATATTGAACCTGTTCCTCTCAGAGTTGTGGAGAGAAAAACGGATGAGGACTGGCTTGTGGAATCTGAAAGGGAATGGATGGATCTGTTTGAGGATGAGAAAAAACCTTTGGCCCGCCTTGTGTGGATCAAAGGAAAAGATTTGTCTGAGATCCTTTGGGTGCTGCCGCACTGCATCTGCGACGGGACCTCGATTGTCAACCTGATGAGAGAGCTTCTTTCTTTGCTGGATGATCCTTCTCTGGAGCTGGATCAATATTACTTATTCAATTCAGTGGATGATTTCCTGCCATTGGATTTCAATATGAAAAAGGAGAAACGCAAAGCAGGAATGTTCCGGCTGATGGCCAGATTCTTTTTCCTGATGCAGCGGAAAAGCCGGAAAAGAAACACCGGAAAAAACTATGCGGTCCACTGGAAGCTGAATCCGGAAATGACTTCAAAAATAACTGAAAAGTCCAAAACTCATGGAACTTCTGTTCATGCGTTGCTGTGCTCTTCATTTATGCAGGCGTTCCGGGAGCTGCAGGGTTCACAGGCCAAAGGGAAGGTGATCAGTCCGGTGGATGTCCGTCATTTTATTCCGGAGATCAGGCAGGATCATGTTTTTGCATTTGCGCCAACGGTTGAGCTTTCCATAAAAAAGGGGAATCAGGATATGGTGGAAAACGCCAGACAGATCAAGCAAGATCTCCTGGAAAAAATAGAAAAAATGAACGCCCGCGAACTTCTGTGGATGGGCGAGCAGATGCATCCGGTGGTGGAACGCATGACCGGGATGCTGAAATCCAGCAGGGGAGGGCATGATGTAACGCTTTCCAATATGGGGAAAATCAGTATTCCCGGTGATTATAAACAGTTTAAAGTGGAAACGGTTTTCAGTCCTACAGTTGCTTTTCCATGGTTGAATTCAAATACACTGGTGGCCACTACCTACAATCAGCAGATGGATTTTACCTTCATGTCCAATGAACATTTCCTGCCGAGGGAAGAAGCCGTTAAAATTAAAGATAAAGCCATTGAACTCCTGACCTCGTCCCATGAAATTTAAATTCAAACCTCCGCCTCCTAAAAAACTCAGGAAAACCACTCTTAAACGCTTTTTAATCCGGCGGACCATTTTCTATGTCCTTCCCAATGTATTTTTCAATTTCATTATTGCGTATGCGAGCTTTCAGGAACTCGGCTACACTCATTTCTTTTCAGGAACCCAGAACCTTGCCCGCCTGACCCTTCCCATGGCCGTATTCTTACCTGTAGTGCTCACCATTGATATCATCAACCGTGTGATCATCGCCGCTGAACAGGAAGCCATTGAGTTTACCGTAGACGAGCAGCTCAACAAGAAAAAACTGATGACAAAGCTGAGTATTCTGCATGGTGTTGTGACGGGTTCTCTCGTACTGTCTGTTTTGCTTCTGGCTCAATACAATCTTTCTGAACAGTATAAGCTGGATGCGACGGCGATGGCTGTGCTGGTGGGGTTGCTGGCGGGGGTGTTGTCTGTGGTTTTTGTTTATTTGCCGGTGTGGAGGTTGAGGAGGTGGATGGGGAAGCATGTGGCAGCTCCTCCTGATTAAAACTGCAAGACTATATCATTTTATTTTTTTGTTTGATATAATAAAATCCCAGCTTGAACTTGTATTAATTTTTTGACATATTATCTGCTGATGCTAATATTTTATCCTTTAGTTTTTTTTGGATCTTCTGATCTGGGATATGTTCTTTCTTCCTGAATGGTTCCATCTTCTTTATGTATTTTAAGAGAACCTCCTTTTTCTTTCATATAATCTTTTGCATGATCTAAAGCATCGGCTTTGGTATCGAAACTTTTTATCGGTTTCTGTGTATTTTCCTTACCAAAATTCCATTGATTGTCTTTCTTAGTTAAATGATAATTGTCCATATTTTTATAATATTTAATTTATTTTTTATTATTTCGATTTCAGTGATTTGTATTATTTATCTTCACAAAGTTTGAGACCTTCAGCAATAAAGTCTGAGTAGGAAATTTTTAAACCCGCAAATTGAGGGTCATCAAGCCAGATTTCTTCAACTTTACTGATGGATGGATCGTGACTTGACGCGCCTTTTGCTGAACCGTTTAAAGCGTAAATTTTACCATTATCAGCTTTGCAGTAAATCTCTTTATAGCCGGAACAAAAAACGTCTACTTCATCTACTGAAAAAGGCCATTTTCCGATATATTCCTGTTTTGTAAACTTTTGATGGGTTTGACTTTCAGGATTTGCATTTTTGTTGCATGATAGAGCCACGAATAAAATCACCAAACAATATAATTTTTTCATAGTTTAAAATATGTTGTTGTACAAATGTATAGAACTCAATACAGACACGATTACGGATTTCCGTAATGACACTAAAAATCGGGAGCTCCTTCGTTATTAATTACATAATATTCATGATTTATATTGATTTAATCAGAACAAAATTTAACTAAGCAATTTTAAAAAGACCTATCTTCGCACCTATAAAACCCTACAAATGAAAAAAACAATTCTCCTCCTCTCAACACTCCTTGTATTAAACTCCTGCGTCGTAAGAACCGCAGCCAAAGTAGTAACCGGAGCGGCGACCTTAGGCTATAAAGCTGTAAAAGGAACTGTAAACGGCATCAGCTGGGCGGTAAGCAAGGCAAAAGGAAAAATAGATGAAGACCGCCTGGATGGGACGTGGAAAGTGGTAGGAGTGTATAAGGGTTCTTTTGAAGATTTTTCAAAGGATCAGAATCCGGAGAGCTCTTTTTCTACGGATTGCACGGACAGTTTTGACCAGATTATTTTTAAGGCTAAAAAATCCAAATTCAAACCGGTACACTGCAGTTCTGCAGACGAAGACTGGGTAAAATACTCCATGGAATTCGGGAAAAATCCACTGACCAAAGAAAAAGAAAACTATATAGAATACAATTCCAATAATTACATTTCGGTGATTGATGTAACTAATAAAACCATGGTGCTGGAAGGTAATGTGATGCCTAAACTGGCCTTTTCCGGAGCCAAATTATATCTGCTGGAAAAAGTAAAATAATTGTTCTCCTTTAACTTTGGTAACCTGTATTATTGGCATAGGAAGCTGTAGCGTTAAAAAAATTAAAATTTGATCCGTTAAAAAATTTCCACTGTTTGAGTGCGGATTGAATATTGAACTGAAAAAGTAATAATGATCCGCACGAGTTTTGGGAATTTTAGGAGCAAGTTTTAATTTTTAGCGGAAGATTCCAGCCTTGAACTTTTGGTTCATTTTGTTTCAAGACAAAAGAACAACTTAAAATTTTATTTCATAAACAGTTTTCTTAGATTAAACTTAAACGTAAGTCATAATACTTTAACATATACTAATGGTGCCCCCTCAATAAATTTTTGTTCTTTTGCAAAAAGTTTAATTTTAACATAATTACATGTCGAAGTTCGATGAGATCAGGTTTTTTGATGACAGTGAAGTGAATGAAGCCTTACTTGGAATAGCCCGCGATCCTATGATGAATGCACTGATGAGCTTTACTTTTCCCGAAACGGATAAGAAAGTCTGGAGGGAACAGTTTAAAAATATCCACTCCGTAAGCGATTTTCAGCACAATTTCATTGCCCATACCATCCGTCAGATCCTTGCAAAAAGCTCCGAAGGCCTTACTACTTCAGGATTTGATAAGCTGGATAAAAACACGCCTTATCTTTTCATTTCGAACCATAGAGACATTGTGCTAGATACTTCACTGATCAATCTGGTTCTGCTGGAAAGCGGTCTGATTATGACGGCTTCAGCGATCGGTGACAACCTGGTTCAGAAACCTTTTCTGCATGACCTGGCCAAACTGAACCGAAATTTTTTGGTTCAGAGAGGATTGCCGCTCCGTGAACAGCTGAAAAGCTCACAAATCATGTCTGAATATATTGATCAGCTTTTACATCATGAAAAACGCTCGGTCTGGATTGCCCAGCGTGAAGGCCGTACAAAAGACGGAAACGATGCTACCCAGCAGGGCGTTTTAAAAATGCTGGCTATGGCTGCGGGTGATCTTTCAGTAATAGAGTATTTTAAAACCCTGAAAATAGTTCCGGTATCCATTTCCTACGAATATGATCCTACAGATTCCTTAAAAATGCCGCAGCTTCTGGCCAAACACAGGGAAGAAGAATATATCAAAGGTGAGGATGAGGATTTCATGACGATGCTGAGCGGTGTTTTAGGTCAGAAGAAACGGATTCATCTGCATGCAGGGAATGTAATTGATACCGAACTGGATACCATTGCATTGGAATCTGACAACAAAAATAAGCAGCTACAGGCTGTTGCCCGGATCATTGATGATTCAATTATTCAGAATTATAAATTATGGCCGACGAAGTTTATCGCTTATGATTTACTCCATGACAGCAACACCTACGCAGATCAGTATACCGAAAAAGAAAAGCAGCTGTTTGTAAGAAGGCTTGAGATGCGCATTGATCCATCCGATCCTGTTTCCAAAGAATATTTCCTGGCTATGTACGCCAATCCTCTCATCAATACAATGAAATCCGGAGAAAATTCCTCTGAATAATAGCCTTTTTTTAAACATTAAGAGGGAAGGGACTTTAAGAAAGTCACATACATAAAATGCTTTCTCTTAAAGTGGAGCCTATCTTAATCTTTAATCCCTTAATGTTTCAAAATCTTTAAGTGAATTTCTCATCTTTTATCCGGATCATCAGCACATAAAAGATTATAGCATAAATCATCTGGATTCCCATGGCTTCCCAGTTTTCAATGGTGCTGCTTCCAAAAAGTAAAACAATAATCAAAACGGCTCCGGCTATAAGAGCCCATTGGGTTTTAAATCCAATAATCAGCATCAGTCCGATCAGAAACTCAGCGAAAGGCAGCGCTGTTCCAAAGATCGTGATCAAAGGTTCCGGCAACCAGCTTTTCTCAAAGCTTTTTGTCATCCCCTCCGCAAAAGCACTCAGCCTGGGAATCCGGGCAAGGCCGTGTCCCAGCATATTGACACCCATAGAAATTCTCAACAAAATGTAAGCGATATTTTGTAATGATAAATCTTTCATAGTATCTGATATTTATTTTTAATGATGTGTTTCTTCTGTCCTGAAAAATGGATAATCGATATAACCTTTGGCTCCGCCGCCGCCAAACAGGGTATGGGGATCTGAGATTTCATTCAGCGGTGCATTCACTTTTACGCGTTCCGGATAATCAGGATTGGTGAGGAATTTTCGTCCAAAACCGATAAGGTCTACCAGATTGTTTTCCAGGAGCTTTTCACCTTCTTCCGGGGTTTTATTTCCGGTTGCAATGATGGTATTTTTAAATTTTTTCCTCAATTCTGTACGGAAGTGCCCGGGAATTGCCGGGGCATCGTCCCAATCTGCCTCACACAGGTGAATATAAGCAATATCAAGACGGTTCAGCTGTTCTGCGGCCAGCATAATGGTGTCCAGGATCTCAGGATCATCCATGTCTTTAAATTTAATAAAAGGGGAGAGGCGTACTCCGGTTTTCTCTTTGCCTACCGCCTGGATGACAGCTTCCGTAAGTTCCAGTAAAAAGCGGATGCGGTTTTCCTTATTTCCACCGTATTCATCTGTCCGGATATTTGAATTGCTGCGAAGAAACTGATCAATCAGATAACCATTCGCTCCATGGATTTCAACACCGTCGAATCTTGCAGCAACAGCATTTTTAGCCCCTTCAGCAAATTCCCTGATCGCCTGTTTGATATCTGAAATGTCCATTGCTCTCGGCGTTTCTACCGGAACAAAGGTAGCATCCCCGTTAGCTGCTCCGTCAAAAATATAAACACTGGTATTGTTTGCAGTGAGAGCGGAGGGAGCCAGAGGCTGTAAACCATTTACTTTTGATGAAGAAACCCGGCCTACATGCCAAAGCTGCAAAAATATTTTTCCCTTTTTTTCATGAACTGCTTCTGTGACAAGCCGCCAGCCCTGAATCTGTTCCTCTGAATAAATTCCGGGCGTTCTTGCATAGCCCATACCCTGTAAAGATACCTGTGTAGCTTCAGTGATGATAAGTCCTGCGGAGGCACGCTGTCCATAGTATTCTGCCATTAAAGTATTGGGAATATCGCCCGGTTGTGAAGCCCGGCTTCGGGTCATAGGAGCCATTACGAAACGGTTTTTTAAATGATTTCCGGCTAATGTCCAAGTTTCAAAAAGTTTTTTCATTGGATTAATTCTAAAATTTTATAAATATTGTGATTATTGATTATACTGTTCTTCGCTGTTATCTACAGGTGTTTTGGGATCGTAGAGTACCATTTTGGCAATATCATCTTTCCGCATATACATCACATCGCTTTTCTTTTGGGTGTAATGGATAAACTCTTCCATAGCGTGTACCATCGCAGGTGTTCCGCCGATACGGTCGTGAAAGCTGATGCTCATCATTCTTCTTTTGGTGGCTCCTTCGGCATACAGCTGGTCGAATTCATGTTTTAACTGGGACAGGAACTGGTCCGGGCTCCAGTGGTTTCCGGCTACCTGTACAATATCATTATTTCGCAGCGTATAAGGCATGACCACGAATTTTTTTCCGTTGACATTGGTGACGAATGGTTCATCACGGCTCAGATCATCAATGTGATAAAGAAAACCCAGCTCCTGAAGTACTTTTAAAGTATTCGGGCTGCGTCTCAGCCAGTTGCAGTTGTAACCTATTGCTCTTTGTCCGGTAATTTTTTCAACCACATCCACGCCGTCTTTCACAAACGCCAGTTCATCAGCATAATTTTTATTCCATTGGTTATCCCAGGCAATGCCATGGGCCGCTATTTCGTGCCCGCCGTTCGCAATAGCTCTGGCTACTTCGGGGTATTTTTGAGCTGCAGTTCCTACGACATGAGAGGTCACTTTGATGTCATATTTTCTCCACAGGTCCAGCATTCTGTAAACGCCTTCATTGGCTCCATAGCGGTACCAGCTTTCCGCGGGAAGGTCAGGTTGTCCTTTAGGGAGAGGGCTGCTACTGAACGGGCTTTCGGCTCCTTCCGGCTGTCCCCCGGTTTCAAACTGCATGGAAACCGAAATCAACAGCTGTGCACCATTGGGCCAATGACTTTTAGTGGCTGCTTTTGTGGTATTGATATTTTTGCTTTCTTCTTTTGCAATAGAGTTGTTGCAGGAAAGTATCATCATTGCAAGGGAGAATATCGGTAATAAAGTGATGAATTTTTTCATATGATTGATAATTTAATAATGCAAAGTTTCTCCAATTTAGCCGGATAATTATTGTATGTAATTATGATATATTTGTAAAAATCAATTAAAATGAAACGTATTGTCAATTTCAGGGATTTTAACGTGTTCACCATTGAAAAGGAAATCTGGGACGTAGAGTATCACAACCACAATTTTTATGAACTGATTGTTATAGAATCCGGTAAAGGAAAGCACCGCCTGAATGACGTTACGTTCCCCTATAGAAAAGGAGATGTATTCCTGCTTCAGCCCAGTGACCATCATGAATTTATCATCAGTAAAAAGACCAGATTCATTTACATCAAATTTTCAGATCACTATATATCAACCTACCTGCTGCCCGGCAAAAGTAAAAATATAAAGGAAGCCATTCAGCTGTTGCTTACCGGCAGATCGGTACAGTATGAATCGGCAGTTCTCAACAGCGAAGACAGAAAACATTTTATCCGCCTGGCTCATCATATGCTGTACGAATTTTCAGCAAAAAAAATACATAGTGAAGACCTTGTTACCGGATTGTTTTCTGCTATGATCACTTTATTGTGCAGGAATTTAATCAATGATCCTGTTGCCAGGACCTGGAAGAACACGGAACTGAGTAAAATCGACAGGATTCTAGCCTACATCAGCATTTACGCACTGGATGAAACCAAAATGAGAATAGAGAATATGGCAGAAGAATTTTTACTCTCTCCCAATTACATCAGTATTTATGTAAAAAACAAGACCGGATTTTCTATCCAGCAGCATGTGATTCAGTATAAAATGAAAACAGCAGAAAAACTGCTCTCCCACAGTGATTATACCATTAGTGAAATTGCAGAAAAACTCAATTTTACAGATGCGAGCCACTTTAATAAACTGTTTACGAAATATAAAAACACATCACCTTCAAAATATAAAGCAGAACAGAAGGAATAGACAGCTTATAAAAACAAAAAAATTCCCCCGGATCTATCTGACAGGGGGGTAAAAATAAAAGAGCTGTTCCCAATCATTGAAACAGCTCTTCTGTACTTTAATTTTAAAAATTATTGAATTACAATACTTCTTTTTTGGACTGTATGTGCCGAAAAATAGCCTAATGCCCCATTATTGATATTACTCGGAGGATTCGTAGGCGTAAGGCCTCCGCCAGGTCCGCCGTCTCCTGAAATCTGCAGCAGAGCGGAATAATAGGTGAATATATTATTGTCAATGGACTGCATTTCCACATAAATAGTATCTCCAGGTGCTACCTTATGGTCCGTAGGATCATCCTCGTCATCCTCATTAGGAAGAAACAGAGGTCTTTGATTGACCAATCCATTGTTCACATTGTCCGAAAATACCTCAAAGGTTTTCTTAGTCATATTATTGACCGTGAAATTGAAAAGATAACGGTTTCCTAATACGGAAGGATCGGTGAAGACAGGTAAAAGAGTATACGTAGTCTCACCCCCGAAAGAAAAGGAATCCTGTGTAAGACCATCAAACGGGACTGCTTCAGGCATGGTGCTTTGAGCTGTGTACTGCTGTCCTTCCGCCTGTATTTTCAGCGTGTAGGTTCTGCCTGCAACACCCGTAAAAGTATTAGTCACGTATTTTCCGTCTCCCAGATATTGTAAAGTTTCTGTCTGGCCGGTGTTATCGCTTACAATCACCTGGGCGCCGGTAACGGCCGGATATTGATTGCTTGCTGTAAACGCCACAGATTTCGTGATTCTTACAACATAGGGTCCCGGCTGGTTTGTGATATTGCCTTCTATGACGATGGTTCCGCTTTTGTCATCCAGATCCAGATCGATTTCCTTTTCACAGGACATTACGGTAAACAGGGTTAATATGATAAAAATAATATTCTTCATGATCTAAAATTTGAAATTATACGTGATGTTCGGTACCCATCTGAACAGGGAAGTCTGCATGGCACGGGTTGTTCCCGGATTATTCGGATTGTCTTCAAACGTAATGGTGTAGGCATTTTCACGTCCGTAGATATTGTAAATACCAAATGACCATGAGCCTTTGAAGCGTCTGTTGGATTCCGGTTCGTAGGTGGCACTCAGATCCATTCTGTGGTATGCGGGCATACGGTCTGCATTCCGGCTGCTGTACTGGAATATGGTCTGCCCGTTCAGCTCGTATTTTCCGGTAGGGAAGGTTACCGCATTTCCTGTACTGTACAGGAATAATCCGGATAAAGACCATTTCTTATTCAGCTCGTAGGTCGCAACAATGGAAAGATCATGGGTCTTGTCCATTCTGGCATTGTACCAGTCATTATCATTGATGCCGTTTATTTTTCTTTCAGTTTTAGACAGGGTATAGGAGATCCATCCGGTCAGCCTTCCGCTTTTCTTTTTTGCGATCAGTTCAAGTCCGTACGCTCTTCCTTTACCGAAAAGCAGCTCGCTTTCAACATCTGCGGCCGTATCAAACGTGATCTGTGCCCCGTTTTTATAGTCGATCTGGTTTTTCATGGATTTGTAATAGATCTCAGCATTCAGCTCATAATTATTGTTGTTGAAATTCCTGCTGTATCCTGCGCTCACCTGGTCTGCAATTTCAGGTTTTATGCTGTAGCTGCTTCCGATCCACTGGTCCGTAGGATTTCCGCTGCTGCTGTTGCTCAGAAGATGGAGATTCTGTGTATTGCGGGAATATCCTGCCTTGATGCTGCTTACCTCATTGATACGATAGTTGGCGGTGATTCTCGGTTCCAGATTCACATAAGTCTTCCCGAATTCACCCTTTTCCAGAAAGCGGCTGTCTGTTAGAACACCATTTTCATAAGTATTATACGTATCACCTCCTAAAACGCTGAAAGAGGAAAGCCTCAAACCGTAATTCACGGTAAGCTTATCAGTCGCTTTGAAATCATCATTGATGTATACTGCATTTTCCCATGATTTCCTTGGATTTCTCGGAAAGCTGCTCACACTCGTGCCGGAAGCACTGCTCGGCGTAATCGTATGGTAAATAGACTGTAACCCGAAACGTACCGAATGTTTATTTCCTGCAAACCATGTAAAATCCTGCTTAAGATTCCAGTCCTCAATCTGTGAATCCAGACCAAAAGTGTTGTCATTGCTCTCAAGTTTGATCTTGTAATTATAATTGCTGTAAATTAAGGAAGTATTGGAGAATAATTTACTGCTGATAATGCTGTTCCATCGTAACGTAGCCGTTGTGTTTCCCCAGTCTGTAGAGAACGTATCACCCAGTCCCAGAACGTCTCTTCCGAAATATCCGGACAGGTAAAGACGGTTGCTTTCGTTAATCTGGTAATTGGCTTTTAAATTCAGGTCATAGAAGTAGAGCTTGCTGTCTTTAAAATCATCGCTTCCTTTCAGAAAAAGATCGGCGTAGGTTCTTCTTCCGGAAACTATAAATGATGATTTTTCCTTTTGGATAGGACCCTCCACGCTCAGCCTGCTGCTGATCAGCCCGATGCCTCCGTTTACATTGTAATCCTTGTTGTTCCCGTCTTTCATTTTTACATCCATTACCGAAGAAAGTCTTCCTCCGTATTGGGCCGGACTGTTTCCCTTGATAATGCTGGCATCTTTCAGGGCATCACTGTTGAAGGTACTGAAAAAGCCAAGAAGGTGAGAGGCGTTGTACACCGGAGCCTCATCCAGTAAGATCAGGTTCTGGTCGGTAGCACCACCTCTTACACTGAATCCGCTGCTTCCTTCACCGTTGCTTTTAATTCCGGGAAGAAGCTGGATGGTTTTCATCACATCCTTTTCCCCGAAAAGTACCGGAAGCTTTTCTATATTTTTAATGCTCAGGGTTTCAGTTCCCATCTGGGCAGTGGTAAGGTTTTTATCCTTTTTAACCCCTGAAATAACCACTTCATCTATTTTTCCTATTTTTTCATCCCCTTTTTCCTCCTGGTTCAGCGGCAGATCCAGCTTTGTATTCTGTTCCACTTTGATGGGATACTCAAAATCCTTGTAACCGGGATAGGAAACAATCAGCGTGTAATTTCCCTCAGGAAGTGACAGCGAGTAGAATCCGTATTCATTGGCAACGACAGCAATGGACGGGTCTTCGCTTACTTTTACGGTAACCCCGATCAGCAGTTCGCCGTTTTTGTGATCCTTCACAGTACCGCTTACCGAGTACTTTTGCTGCGCCAGGGCCATAGAGCTGAAACAGAGTACAGCAGCTGTGGCGGCAGCCTTAAAAAACAATTTTTGCATTCAGTTTAAATTTTAATGGAGTAGAAGTCTCTCAAATAGTCTATTGAATTGGATGGATGTTACAGGAAATTAGAAGAATGAAACTTTTCTTGTTAGATAAATGGTTTTTAGTTTACTGTGAAACGTAAAAAATCAAATGATATTACGGGATTGTAAAAAAATATTTTTAATATCCATTTAAAGAGTGACATAATTATTCAATCTCTGTAACCATGAAAGTTTCCTGGGTTTTTAATAGTTTGCATCCGGTGTTCTGGTTTATAGTTTAGTTTTGTTTATCCTGAAAAAGTAAAAAACTCCCTCATCAGGGATACAAAAGTAGCAAAATACTACAACCGGCATCAGGATTTAATGTAATCTTAACGTTAAATACCTAAAATCCGGTAGAAGATCGGTCTGTTTTTGTAACAAATAAGAAACATCGAGGTCATGAAGTTGGAAAAAGTATTCCAAAAATCAATTATATTTGTTTAATTATTCGTTCGTACGTACTGTACAATGATTTTCCGGTATATGTGTAAATAAATGACGAGCTAAAAAATGATTCCACTTCACGAACTCCTGTTTTTTGTTCTTGCTGCTCTTATTCTGGTAATAAGTCCGGGTCCCAATATGATTTATCTTATTTCAAAATCTATCACCCAGGGGAAAAAATCAGGCTTAATCTCGCTGGCAGGCGTAGTGTGCGGATTCATGTTTCATATTGTGATGGTATCCTTCGGTCTGACTGCCGTATTACTGGCGGTTCCGGTAGCTTACACTGTTCTGAAAACACTGGGAACGGTTTATCTTTTATATCTGGCCTATCAGGCGGTTAAACCTAAGAGCAGGAACCTGTTTGATGTAGATAAAAACAGTCCGCATGACGGACCGAGAAAGCTTTTCACTGTGGGTTTCTTAACGAATGTACTGAATCCAAAAGTGGCCGTGTTTTACCTGTCCTTTTTTCCACAATTCATTAAACCTGAGTACGGTTCTGTTTTGATCCAGAGTTTTGAATTGGGAATTATCCAGGTTTTGGTAAGCTTCAGTGTCAATTTTATCATAGTCCTTACGGCTGCAAAGGTCGCAGCATTTTTCGCAGGTAATCCGTTTTGGGTAAAGATCCAGAAATGGTTTATGGCAGGCGTACTCACGTATCTGGCTGTAAAAATGGCTTTTTCAAAAGCTAAGTAAATGAACTGCTAAAGGCTTCTTTATCCCGGTTTTTATGCTTCATTTAAAGGATAATGTTTTGGTTTGCGTCTGTTCTTATGAATATTTCTAATTTTACGCTACTATTTAAAGATGAAACAAAGCATTCCGACATATGATTTAAGCAGCATCACGCACCACGGCATTCTGATTGAAAGAATTGAAAAACGGACGATGAGCACGGAAGACAACCTTTTTGATAAAGGCGTTCACCGGGACAGTCATTATATTTTTACCTACCTGGAAAGCGGACATGCCAAAATGATGGTGGATTTTAAGACCATTGAAGCCCGGGATGCGGCGGTTTTCTTTCTGCTGCCCGGTCAGGTTCATGAAGGAATTTTAATGGATGAGGTAAGCGGATGGTTTATCGCGGTTAAGGCAGATCTGCTGCCGGATACGGTAAGAGCTGTGTTTGAGGAATCTTTGGTGGATATCCAGCCCATTTCTATTGATAAAATCCGTGCAGAAAGGCTCAGCGCCTGTGCAAAAATGCTCCAGATGGCCTATACGGAAGAGATGCTGGAAACGAACGACGGCTTTTTTGTGGTTCAGTCTTTGATGAATGCTTTTGCCGGTCTGTATGCCCTGATCTTTCTGGAGGAAAATAATCCTGAAATTGTCAGTGAAAGCCGTGCCGTTCAGCTGGCCCGGAAATTCAGGATTCTTGTAAGGAAAGAATTCAGAACGCTGAAAAATCCGTCAGGCTATGCAGCACTCCTGAATATTTCCCGGGGATATCTCACAGAAGTCATCCGGGAGGTGACCGGAAAACCAGCCCAGCACTGGATTCAGCAGGAGGTTTTAATAGAGGCCAAAAGACTCCTTTCCTTCACGCAGCTTACCGTAAAGGAAATTGCCTATGAACTGGGTTACAGCGATCACACCTATTTTTCACGGTTATTCTCCAAAACAGAAGGCTATCCACCGTCTGAGTTCCGGGACAAAAACCGGAAGAGATCCTAACCGCGAATAGTCCAATCATTTCCCTGAAACGGCTATCGACCGGTCTTTATTTTGAAGCTTCCTTTGTATTAAAATTTTTTATGCCAAGCTTACCAAAATGGATCAATGACACGTTAGAAAATGTCATGTCCTCCAAATTTCAGGAATGCACCGTTATCCATACCGAAACTGTTTCAGATGATCTTCGCCTTATCCGTTTTGCTGCCGATCTGCGGGATGTTCACTTTGAACCTGCCTATGCCATCGGGATCAGGGTTAATGAAAGGGATTACCGCAATTATTCTCCATTTAATTTCAATAAATATAAGGGAACTTTTGATGTAATGTTCCATCTGCATGATACCCGGGCCGTAGGAAGCAGCTTTGCAGAAAGCCTCACCGAAGGTGAATCTACCAAAGTTTTAATGCCGCGGGGAAAGCGCTTTTTTGAACCCAATGCGGAAATCCATTTCTCCATTGGTGATGAAACCTCACTGGGAACCTCCCTGTCCATCAAAGAAGAAGCAGAAGATGCGGACGCTTCATTTGTATGCCTTCATGAGCTGGAAGAGCCGGCAGTCCTGAAAAAACTGGAACTGTACGGCTATCATGCCCCCAAAAACGACATTCAGAACATTATGGAAGCCCTCAACGATTTTTTAAAAGAGGAAAAAGAAGCGGTTTACAACAATCAGGTGGTTTTCTACCTTACGGGAAACGGAAATACCATGTCGGTGATCCGGAAATTCCTTAAAGCAAAAGGAGTGGATGCGAAGTGTGTAAGGTCGCAGGCATATTGGATAGAGGGCAAAAAGGGACTTTAAAAGCTGTTTGTTAGTTCTTCATAGAGTAAGGTTTCCACCAAATAGGACCGTCATCATTTTATGTGACGGTTTTTTTATGCACTTAGTCTTCCTGTAGTGCTTTAGTAGAAGGTTTTTCCGAATCTAAATGGTTGAAAGCGAGATTTGGTCGCTTGTTTTTCACGAAAAAGGGAAATACCCTAATTTCTAAAAATCAGTACATTCCCTTAATCTGAATTTGTTTTTCTTTTGGAAATTTGTATCAGAAGAAAGAGGGAAACAGAAAATGAAGAGGAGGGAAGGCGTAGAACAGTAAACCGGGAGAAAAGTTCTTTAAAGATAATAAAAATGAACGGCGCTCCGAAATTGAATAACCATTAAAACCAAGTATATGTCAGATACAGTAAATAACAAGGTCACCGATGCGGTAACGCAGACCAATGTTACAGTGCTCGGCGAATCGCCGGCTCAGGCAATGAGTATGTTGTACCAGATGGCAATGCATGCCAGCGGGATTTCAATACAGAACTCAGTAACTAACCAGCAGAATCTTAACCAGCTGAATCCTGCCATTGTAGCGGATGCCATTAAGATTTTGAAAGGATAATCTAAAACTTTACAACCATGGGAACGCAAAATTCAGAAGGAGCCCAGCCTGCCAATGCGGCAGAGGAAGCGGTGGTTTTCATTAACAAAGAAGTATTGTCTCCACCGGCAGCTTCCCCAATGACCGGTGCGGGAAAAGTAATGATCGACCAGTCCACGGGGATGATGGTTCAGGATCTCCAGTCTTTTTTAAAAGGATTTGAACAGGTAGGTCTCATCGCATTAAGCAGATTGGCCAATAATTTTCTCACCTACGGAACACCCAGCGAAAATAAACCGCCTCCAAAGAAAAAACTGACGGAAGGAGCAGCTGAAGAAACAGGAAGTGATACGGGAAATGAAATGATGCGGGATCTTTTTAAAATGGTGAGCGATTATGCCGAAGTGAAAACGAAAATCTCTACTGCAATCTATGCTATTAACAGCAATCTGAATCCGCCAGCGGCTGCCATGCCGGTCCAGGATCTTCCCAAAGAAGATGCTGAAAAAAAAAACAATTGACATCAGCGCCTACCAATGACAAACCAGAAGAACAGGACAGCATGGGAAATAAAACTTTTGAAGCTGGAGGCGGAGACGGGAAATTGGTGCTGAAATCTATTAAGCTGGCCCAGCCACTCGTAAAACCTAAGATTGAAGAAGCGGTAATTCCTTCAGAAAAACCTGAGAGCGATAAGCCCGCAAAGACCATAACAATGCAAATCACAGACAAACTTAAAAAAATAGGAAATGGATTATTCAAAAGATCATAATCTCAAAAAAATAGATCCCGCAGTCTACGAGGAGGTGTCAGTTGATGATAGGGAAAATACAGGGGCAGATCAGGAACAGGAGGAAAATATTCCTGTTGTGGAAACGGAAAATAATGCTGTGGGAATTGATATCAGTGCCATGCCCGTTGTGCTGAGTCATGAAGACGAAATCATCAATTATATCAAAGATAAAGCGACTAAAGCAACGCTGAAATCGTTAGCACCACTGTTGGAAAAGCTGGAAGAAGCCGTAAAACAGCAGGAGGCATATCAATCACCCGCTACAGCCGCTCCTGTAACCATGAACTATGAAGACCAGCTAAAAAAACTGCAGGAAACTTCAGCAATGAAGATTAAAGAGAAAGAACTGAAGATTGCAGAAAGAATGAATAAGCTGCAGGTGAGGTTTGCAAATATGAAGAAGTAGGTGAGGGAAGAGGGAGGTTCCTGAAGCCAAAATCTGAGCTGCAGAGCAATCATATTAAATCTTTAAATCTTAAAATCTATTCTGTCTGCTGGAAGTCAGCCGGCTAACTTCCCTCTTCCAGCTTCCATCCCTCCTGACTCCTCACATTAAAATAACACATAACCAAAACAACAGATCATTATGAATGAAATCAATACAGCCGTTATGGGAATGTCCGCCTCTGTGCCCGCCGCTATTTCTGCGCAGGTCAGTGCCCATTCCACAGGATTAATGCATATCAATTCTGCACTGAATCAGCAACGGGATGCTATGGTCGGAATGAGTAATTACGTGATGGGACTCAGAAAAATGAGTTCCGGGACATTCAGGCTCAAAAGTTCAAAAATATCTGGGAGAAGACGCTTTTAACAAAACTACGGATGCGGTATATTCCTCTGTAAAAATAGAAAACGGTGCCCTCAGCATATACAATCCGTCCATATTTATTCCACACCGTTTTTCTGATGCTCAGCGTGCAAAACAGTTAAGTCATCCATCCCCGGAACAGTCCACGTTCAGTGTACACAGCAGGAATACATGATCAGGAAAAGCTCAGCCGCATCCTTTTATCAGTCAATAAGGGTCAGGAATGACCTAAGAGTACAGCATAAAATTTAACTCCTGCACATGGTACAGATCAGATATCAGCCATTGTATTGAGAATCATCCATACAGCGAAACCGACCACAGTCTGCAACAATGCCTTGAAAATCTGCTTCATGCTATTATTTGCGGGAGTTTAAATAACACGAAAACTAGTTTAAATCAAAATAATTATTAACAGAGATCAGATCTCAAAAAAAACAATTACAACTATGGCAACAGTAAACGAACAAATCACAGACGCAGTAACGCAGTCGAATGTAAAAGTAGTAGGTGAATCTCCTGCAATGGCTTTAAGTAACGTGTATCAGTCAGCCGCACACTCTACAGGAATCATGTTTGAAAATGCGGTGAATACGCAGAACCAGCAGAACATTTTAGGGCAGGCAGCCACTACTCAGGGTATTATGCAGATTTACAGCATGGATACCATAGCAGATGCGGTTTCTATTGCGAAGATTCTGAAGCCTTAATTTTCCGGCACCTTAACATCCGGGCTTTACAGATCCGGCAGATCCGGGCTTTTTAATCCAACCAAACAATCATCATTATTATGGCAACAGTAAACGAACAAATTACAGACGCAGTAACGCAGTCGAACGTAAAGGTTGTGGGAGAGTCTCCTGCAATGGCTTTAAGCAATGTGTATCAGACAGCCGCACATTCCACAGGAATTATGTTTGAAAACGCAGTGAATACGCAGAATCAGCAGAATCTTGTGACTCAGGCGGCCACTACACACGGCATTGGTCAGATTTACAGTAAAGATACCATTGCAGATGCAATTTCTATTGCGAACATCCTGAAACCTTAAACGTTTCATTTCATTTTACAATAATCACAGGCCGGAAGTCCCGGTTGCTTTTTAACCCAATAAACAATAATCATTATGGCAACAGTAAACCAACAAATCACAGACGCGGTAACGCAGTCGAACGTAAAAGTAGTGGCAGAATCTCCTGCAATGGCTTTAAGCAACGTGTATCAGACAGCAGCACATTCCACAGGAATCATGTTTGAAAATGCGGTAAATACCCAAAACCAACAAAACATCGTAACCCAGGCAGCCACTACACAGGGTGTTACACAGATTTACAGCCTGGATACCGTAGCAGATGCGGTTTCCATTGCTAAAATCCTGAATCCTTAAAAAGTTTCAGCGGACGGCAAACAATAATCCTGATAACCGGATGATCCGGTTGTCTTTTAACTCCAATAAACAATAACCATTATGGCAACAGTAAACGAACAAATCACAGACGCGGTAACGCAGTCGAACGTAAAAGTGGTGGCAGAATCTCCTGCAATGGCTTTAAGCAACGTGTATCAGACAGCAGCACATTCCACAGGAATCATGTTTGAAAATGCGGTAAATACCCAAAACCAGCAAAACATCGTAACCCAGGCAGCCACTACACAGGGTGTAACGCAGATCTACAGCCTTGACACCATTGCAGATGCTGTGTCAATTGCTAAGATCCTGAATCCCTAAGAGGTTCCGGTAACGGCAGAAAACCTTTACAGCCGGATCATCCGGCTGTTTTAAACCCCAATAAACAATAATTATCATGGCAACAGTAAACGAACAAATCACAGACGCAGTAACGCAGTCGAACGTGAAAGTAGTAGCAGAATCTCCTGCAGTGGCTTTAAGCAACGTCTATCAGTCCGCTGCCCATTCTACAGGTATTATGTTTGAGAATGCAGTGAATGCACAGAACCAGCAGAATATCCTCGGCCAGGCAGCCACCACACAGGGTGTGATCCAGATTTACAGCTTGGATACCATAGCAGATGCAGTGTCTATTGCTAAAATCTTAAATCCATAAGTAAAGCGTGTTTTTTAGATTCCAGTCAGGGAGTGCATATGGTGTACTTCCTGATTTTTTGTTTTAGGGAATAGGGAATAGGGAATAGGGAATAGGGAATAGGGCCGGAAGGATAACTTCTGACCTTTATATTAAATTTTGAACCAATTTATAATCCCAAAACCCAAAAACCAAGGCTCTCTGACCCTCAAACTCTCCCTAAAAGCTTCCACCCTCTAACTCTCAAACCTGTAACTACTTATCCAGCAAAACAATCTCATCTGCATTAATGATCCGGTTCTGTACGGCATAAATTACGAGACCGGCCATATTTTTTACGCAGGTTTTGATCATCAGGTTGGTTTTGTGGGTTTCCACGGTTTTGGGGGAGATAAACAGGGCATCTGCAATTTCTTTGGTGCTCATCTGCTGGCACACCAGCCTCAGCACGTCAATTTCCCTTTCTGTGAGGTCATCTTTGGAGAAGGCGTGAAATTCAGGAAGCTTATTGGAAAGCTGGTGCCTCATCACGTCTACCTGATCATTTGAAAAATAATGGCCGTTTTCATACACGGCATTAATTACAAAGGGAAGCTCACTCAGCTCAATTTCTTTGGAAAGAAAAGCATGGGCTCCCATTTTCAGCATCTGCCCCATAAAGGAGCGCCTGTAAAAGCTGGAAAGGACAATGATTTTCATTTCCGTATCCGTTTGGGATAATGCTGAAAGTACGTCCAGGCCGCTGCCGTCGGTCATTCTCAGGTCCAGGATCAGAATATCGGGGCTGTGGGTTTCTATTTCTGTCAGGAAGGCAGTGCCACCCGTGCAGGTGAGTATGGTCTGGTAGCGGTCATCTCGGTTGATGTACTCCTGTAAAAGCTGGACAAAAAGAAGATCGTCATCTACGATCCCGATTTTTATTTTCTTAGATTCTTTCATGGTTTAATTTGATTTAAATGCCGTAAGGATCATCCATTGCGTTCCTTTTTCCGGCCTGGTTTTTAGTTTATATACTGCGTTGATCTGTTGTGTCCTTGACTGGATATTCCTGAGGCCGATACCTCCGTACCGGGTTCCTGTTTTAAAGCCGCAGCCATTGTCTTTCACGGTCAGAACAAGATATTGTGTTGAGATTCTGAGCCGGATTTCGACTTTTGAAGCCCCGGCATGCTTAAGTACATTGCTGATGAGTTCCTGAACAATTCTGAATAGATTTAATTTTACCGAACTGCTGATTCCATATCCGCTTCCGGAATGATGAAAAATAACAGGAATATCTTCAATCTGCTCAAGATAATCTGCAATGAGATCCGGAAGCTCAATATCATTCAGATCCGGCGGCGTAAGGTTGTGGGAAAGCTCACGGATCAGCTGCATGGAAACCCTGATGTCCTGGCTGAGCTCATTCGCACTTTTACCGGCTCTGTTCAGACGGATGAGGTTCAGTCTGGAGATAATATTGTCATGAAGTTCCTCTGCCAGGCGTTCCCGGTCTTTTTCCTGGATGTAAAGGGTGTTTTCCCAGCATTCCGTCTGGGTATTTCTGACCATCTGCATTACTTTTCTTTTATTTTTTTTTATACTTTTCAGATACGTGGAGGTGAGTACGGTTATAAACAGAGTCATTAAAAAGAGCAGCCCGATCCCGATCCATATCCACAGGACTACTGCCAGATTCTGATTTTCACGGTACGGCATCCCAGATTAACAATAGCAAGATAAAAGCAGAGCAAAAGGACTCCTCTGAAGAGCCATACCGGCGCCACCCATTCCATATGATTGTTGATCAGGAAATTGAAAGTGGTGGAGATCACCGTTTCGATCGAAAAGAACAGGAATACAGCAACGTTTACCGTAAACAGGGTTTTATCTGTCTGGCCTCTTCTGATCACCTGAAGAAAATAAAATCCTCCAAAACTGCAGATCACCAGGTTCGGGATCATGGTTGAGTAAAAAGTAAGGGTTTCAATGCTCTGATGGTACGCCATATTAAAGGCCAGCAGGATCAATGCGGAAAGATAGATAGGAATCCTCACAAAAGGGGAAATCTTAAAGAAATAGGCATTGTAAATTTCCGTCAGCGCAATCAGGCTCAAAAACTGGCTTAAGGAATAGTTGTATACGTTGTAGGAAGTAAGCTTCATCAGTCTGCCGATAAGGTCGGAGAGCTCCAAAGCTGCTTCACCCAGGAAAAAAAGAAGCAGCACGAACTTTTCTTTTATTCCGGTTGTTAAAAACAGGATCAGGCCGGTGAGCAGCGTCACGTTGATCAGCACCTGAAGAAAAAGCGACAGACTGTTATAAAATGCCATCACTTTTGATCAGAAGTTGGAAATTTTGCGGATCAGATGCGGAGAACGGCGGCCTTGGCGTAGAGAAATCTTCAGCTTCCCTGCTCATTTCATTCACTTCAAGATGCTTTACGGTAATGAATTCGATATGATAATCTGAAAGGGAACTTTGGTCTTTTAGAAGCGTCGTCAGCCCAAGGAAGCTGATGCAAGACCGGTCATCCTCAAGCCCCAGTTTTTCGTAATCTGAAAAAGGAATGGAGATGAGCCTGAAAAACGGTTTTTCCCTGTTGAGTTCCAGCCATGTACTGCCGAACATATTCCATCGGAAATTCCGGTTGATGGCCGATTCCCAATCGATGGACGGAGCCACCAAAGCCTCACTGAAATACGGCTGCCACGGATCCACGGAATCGCGGGTGAATTCTTTCACCAGAATATGGCTGAAATCTGCTGCTGCATCACTTTTGGAATCAATCAGGAAAAACTTCAGACGGCCTTCATCCATACCCGCATAGGCATGAATGGCCTTGTCTTCTTCATGCTCCAGATTGGCTTTCCAGTCCTGAATTTCCTTTCCTGTCACACTGAAATGCGTCCCCTGGTTAAGCGCATTAAGGATCTCCTGTTCACTTGCTTTATTCCCGATCTGATACAGTTCCGCTAAAGTATTCCATTTCCGGATGGCATGGCAGATGTTCTCAATTTCCATAATGTTGAATATTTGTGAATGATATTTCTTTATGGTTGAAATTTACGAAAAAATTGGATTTAAATCACATAAGCTAGAGATAGCTGTGGTTGATATTTATAATATGTAGTTTGTTTACGCTGAGCCTGAAAAAAGAATCTACTTCCGTAAAGGTTTAGAAGCTCATTTGATTTTTTATTTATTAGAGAATTGATTTTCTATCCTGAAGTGAAAAGATACTATGTCTGTATCTGGAGAGTTCAAATTTTTATTTCTGATTTTAATGTCATTTGGATTAAAAATTACGTTTTCCCGTAAGTGAGAATTAAAGATTTTTCTTATTATTGAGAAAACTTATCCATGATCAAAATTCATTCTGCTCAGTATGGCAGAAACAATATGATTTTATCATTAGATAAAAATAATTATTCAAAATTTTAGCAATGAACACAGGTGTGAAACTGGAAGCTGTTGCGGAGCTTCTGGACAGGCAGTTTTTTATTCGGTCTTATCAGAGAGGTTACCGCTGGGACGAAGATCAGGTTAATGATCTTCTTAATGATTTTAACGGCTTTGTCGAACAGGAGAATAAGCATGAAGATGAATTTTACTGTCTGCAGCCGGTAGTAGTGCGAAAAATATCTTTACAGGAAAAAATAAAGCTGGAAAGGTTAAACTTTTCAGAAGAACCTGTTTATGAAGTAATAGATGGTCAGCAGAGGATCACTACTATTGTAATTCTTTTGCACTATCTTCTCTTTGAGTTGTCGGGAAGTATACGTCTCGGACTACCTTCTATTACCTATGAAGTCAGACCTAAAAGCAAAGAAATACTAATGGATTTTAATGCCTATATGAAGGATCAAACAAAGGAAAAAGAGCTTGAAGATGATATAGATTTTTTTCACATGAAAATAGTTTATGATACTATTGTAAAATGGTTTGATGGAAAGAAAGACAAGCATATGTCTTTTTTAAAACTCCTTACTTCCTATAAAATTAATAATGTAAAAGTGATCTGGTATGAGGTTGAGGAAAATGAAAATAGTATAGCGGTATTCAGAAGATTTAATATAGGTAAGATTCCCTTGTCTAATGCAGAACTTATCAAAGCACTGTTTCTTAAGGAAAATGCGAATATAAATATTTCAGTTATATATTCTATTGCAAAAGAATGGCAGAATATAGAAAATCAGCTCCAAGATCCTTATTTGTGGGGATTTCTGAATCCAGATAAAAATTATACCTCCAGAATAGAGTATATTTTCGACTTGCTTTTCAAAAAAGAAAGATTTAAGTATGAAGGGGTTTATCTTCAGAGGTTTGACGATAATTTTGGAACTGATAAAAGCGCAGTATTCAGATTTTTTCAAGAAAGGATCACAGAAGCAGGAAATGATATCCAATCAGTATGGGATGATATTGTTCTTATCTTTGAACAGATTGTTCAGTGGTATAATAGTCCGGAGCATTACCATTATATAGGTTACCTGAAGAACTGTGAAAGACAAAAGAAAACTGGAGATGTGGTTTTTGATATTATAAAACTTACCGGAAAGAATAACGAAGCCGCTTTTGAAACTAAAGATGATCTTACGGATTATCTTATCAATAGCATTAAAAATATAACAAAAACATGGTTTGCAGATCAGCGGATCATATTGAAGTATGATCCGAAAAACCTGGAGAAATTAAGAAACCTTTTTTTTCTGTTCAATGTGGAAACCTGTATTAAAATTTCTTTATCCGGAAATGGCGAAGAGATCTACAGACTGCCATTTAAACTTAATAAAGATAACAGCTACGATATAGAACACATAGATTCTAAAACTGAAAGAGAGATTTCAGAAATGAATGAAAATGAAAGAGTACAGTACTTGAAAGATCTTTATCTTGATTTTGAAGCTGAGCTTTATTACAAAATACAGGAATTACATCCGGAAGCTTTTGAAGACGCAAAATTTTCACATCAATGGCTTGAGGAAAATATTGTTCCGGAAATGCCAGGGTTGGAAGCTATATTAGAACAGATTCTAGTTGAATTAGATAGTAAGTTGGCGGGGGATGGTGATCAGCTGCTCGATAAAAATATAATTGGTAATTTGACTGCTTTGAATAGCACTATTAACCGGAGCTATGGTAACTCTTTTTACAAAACTAAAAGAAGACGTATCATAGAAGAAGATCAGGCTGGAACTTACATTCCGATTATCTCAAAAAATATTTTCCTGAAATATTATTCCAAATATCCACAAAAGCAATCAAGATGGACTGCATCAGACGCCAGGGAATACACAAGAGAACTGGAAAATTGCCTTAAAAAATTTATGTAAACATGAGAACATACAATTTAAAGAGCTTCCTCACAGGATCTGTTACATCAGTAATACATAATGAAAATGATTACTGTTATGAGGCTGTCTATAATACCACTCAAACAGATGGTGATAATGAAACTGGCGATATTCTTTCTGTGCTGAAAATTCCTTTAATACAAAGAGATTATGCTCAGGGAAGAGTTGCTAATAAAGATTTACGGGAAGAATTTATCATTAAATTATTTCAACATCTTGAGAGCGGAGAAATATTGAAGTTAGATTTTATATATGGCTCCTTAAATCGGAAAAACGGAACCGTATTTCTTCCTTTAGACGGGCAGCAAAGGCTTACAACATTGTTTCTTCTCCACTGGTATATAATAAAAAAAGAATGTGGTCCAGATTCTGATTATGATGAAATGCTTACAAAATTCTCTTACGAAACAAGAGATACATCAAGGAGATTCTTTGAGAAACTCGCTGGATTTACGCTTACAGATAACCCAAAAGAAGATATAAAAAATGCATATTGGTTCAGTGATTACTTTCGGCTTGATCCTACTATCGATGCTGTGCTGAACACTCTGGAGACTATTCATACAATATATACCGGTATTCAACCAGAAAATTTACTGCATGTTAATCTGGATAAAATTGTTTTTTATGTACTTCCCATGGATCAGTTTAAGCTAACGGATGACTTGTATATAAAATTGAATGCAAGAGGAAAACTGCTTTCTTCCTTTGAAAATTTTAAAGCAGATTTAATAGGTTGGGTTAAAAACTGTGGAGAATTTGATGATGAAATACAAAATGAAAACGGAGATATTCTTCTACACTGTGATAATATTGCCGTAAAATTTGACAACAAATGGTCCCGTTTCTTCTGGAAAAAAGCTAAAAACGAGCCCAAAGAAAAAAAGACGATAGATCCTTATTTTTTTAGGTTTATACATCGCATTTTGATTAATGACTACATTTTATCATATAAAGGGACTGCCTCGGATCTTTTGAATGACGCAGTTTACACATCACTCCTTTTCAGGGAAAAAGAAATGTATTTTTCTAATTTTGAATTTTACAGAGCACTCATTTCAAAGAAATTCATTTTGAAGCTGGAGAAACTTCTTGATTTCTATTCCAAACACGGCTTCGAAGTATTTGAAAATGTTCAGCCTACCTGGGAAATAGGATATTCATGGGATGTCTTTAAAAAAGATAAAGACAATAGATTTACAATGGATGACAGGATGCTTTTCGATGCTGTAAATGTTTACGCAGAAAATAATGAATTTTTTGAACTTATTGCATTTAAAGACTGGATCAGAATTGTATGGAATCTTATTGTTGATCCAGATATCAGAAGTATAGGAGCGAATAAAGCAGCGATGCAATTCATAAGAGAGATTGCAGGCTATTCTTCTGATATAATGGTGAAACTTGCAGGTGGCAACCTTGATTATTTACTAAACGATAACAGGAATATTCATAGCATACAGCTCAAAGAGGAAAAGCAGAAAGCTATACTTTTATCTGACGAAAAGAATAATTGGAAAGAAATTATCCTGAGCGCAGAAAGCTTTGGCATGTTACAGGGGAACATCTCAGTTCTTATGAACGAAGCTGATTCTCCTTCTATTCTGGAGGAAAGATTCATAAAATTTAAATACCTTTTTTCTGCAAACAGACCCAATGAAATTCTTAAAGATGAACATCATGGTATAATGAGGTACATTTTAGCATCTTTTACAGATTGGAATAAATTATTGACATTCAATTTTTCCAGTACAATAATTAACTGGAAGACCTATCTCCGAAGAAATACTGAAGTGATGGAAGCAATTCGTGGATTATTAAATCTGGACGAAAATTTAATAGCTGCACATATTCTTGATACAATAAAAAAGTGGTCAAAACTGGATACAGATGATGAAAAGCTTAGGGTTGCCCATACTAATCTTTATAAAGATAATCATTTTCATATCTGGATGCAGAATGATGGAGTTAATAAAGTCAAATGGTTATGGAAACACTTTTTTGTCATAAGACCGAGTGCATGGTACAGTAAGGTTATGATTGATAATTATCGTAATGAACTTATTGAGCAGTTGATACAGGAGTTTGGAATTAATTTGCTTCATAATCACAAATGTCAGGATTCAGCATATTTCTGGGGTGAAAACCTTGAAATAAATAAAGAAGCAGATGGTTATAATATTAGCTTTTATTTTGATAGTGAAAAGACACTTTATATAGGATTAAAAAAAGAGTTTAATAATAATCTGGCACTTACCGAAGAAGGAGATGAGGTCTGGATAGATAAATTGATTTTCGATTATTCCGAAATAAATAAAGTTTCGGAGGTAAAACCTTTCATCGAAAAAATCAAAGCAAGCGTAATCGAAAAGGACAGTACATTTTTCAAGATATTAGATGTATCTTACATATCTCCGAATCACAGAGAAATCGATTAAGATCTTTATGATCTTTGGAGATACAAGATTATTAACAAAAAACAGCCAAAGAGCTCCCTCTTCAGCCGTTTTTTGAAAAATATATATATCAAGAATCTAATCCTTAATAACCATTTTTTTAGAACCGGTTACCTTTCCGTCCGTAGTCATTTTGTAAATATAATGACCGGATGGCAGGTCGGAGCCGGACAGTGAGATGGTGCCGTTTCCTTTTTCACGAAGCGGAAGGGATTTTACCAGCTGGCCGGAAATATTGTAGACTTCAATACTTGCTGTTTTTGTATGGTTGGGAACGTAATAGCTGATGCTGGTTCCGTTTTGGGTAGGATTGGGAACATTCTGCGATAACCTTGCAACGTCTGATGAAGACAGTTCCGCAGACGCACCATTTTTATTCAGTAGCAGCTGCTTGAGTTCTTCTACTGTATTTTCCAGGTTTTTAATACGGTCTTCCAGTTCCTGAATGGTTTCATCGGCAGATCCCATTTTGCTGAGTGGAGTGGTGGAAACCATTACATTTCCGCTGGCGTCTACTACCAGGGCATTTCCGCTTCCTGTAGGCAGATTTTCGTGTCTTACTGTTCCTACCGTGTGGAAATTGGCTGTTGGTGCCAGAGTGAGGATTCCTACGCTTTTGTCTTTGATCAGCATGGTGGAAGTGGAAGACAGACCGAACATGATGGACAGTGGAATATTATTCGTCAGTTTTGCGCTTCCTATTCCGGCCCCGATTACGAAAGAGCGGTTTCCCGTTGCCATCAGATCAATCCCGAATCCTCCGGAATACACATCTTTAAGGTCGATCCCTACACCCAAAGCAAACTGGTTGTGGTTTCTGATAATGTTTTTCCAGCCCAGGGCAACAGACTTGCTTGAGCCATTCAGCACGGCATTGGCCTGTCCGCCTACCACATTAGCACCTCCGCCATTGCTTAGGTCGTTTTCCCAGCCGCTCACCAGCGAGCTTCCGGCCCCTCCGCCAAGAATATTCCCACTTCCGGTCACAATGCTTCCTTTTACTTTGGCGACATTGGAATTGTTTACGGCATCTACAATGAAAGAACCGGCTTCATTAAGGATAGCCTGTCCCGGATTCGCCGATGCTCCGTTAGTTCTAAGGAAAAAAGCCCGCGCATCTACGGTTCCGGCGTAATTGGCAGGGGTGATTCCTGCGTTTCCGGTAATTTGCCACTGCTGGGCACTTACGATGCCTGTTAAAAGGACCATAGCAGCTGCCAGGCCACTTTTCATGGATAATAATGGTGTTCTCATAAATTTTGAATTTGATGGTTTTAGTTGTCACTAATGTATGAAATATTATTATTGAAAATTGTTTTTAATCACGTTTATGTGATTTTATTTTGGCTATTGTAGTGTGTAATTCAATGATAAAGCTGTTTTGTTGAATTATTTTTAATTTCTATGGACTTTATTGTTTTAATCTAATAATTTGTAAACCCTTTTCAATAGGGGATTTTAAAGGAAAATGGTTTTTGATATATTTTTTTACAGTTCAGATAAAAAAATGCTTTACGGCTTCCCGTAATGTTTCCTTTAAGGTTGTTTGTAGTTTCGAACCATAAAAAAACGAAAAACAACAACTCAAACATTATGAATAAAAAAACGACTCCTGCAGATCTCTTTTTGGGGATTCTTGCACTCCTGCTAATCAGCGTAAGCTTCTATCAGACCTGGTTGGGGCTGCAGCAGATCTTTGGACCTGCCTCACTGGTTATTGCCCTGGTTTTATCCCTCCTGCTTCTGTTCCTTTGCTGGATGCTCCGCAATGCCAAGCTGGAAGGAAGACCTACCGGAAGCCTGGTGGGAATTTATGTATTTATAGCCTCCTTTTGCTTTATTGCCAACTTTAATGCCCTGTACACCCGATTTATGAAAACGGATATCTATACCGATGAACTCAGGGAAATCAATAAAAGCTTCATGGCTCTTGAAAATAATGTGGAATCAAAGCTGAGCTACAAATACAACAAGATCACCACCCAGAATATTGAGATCAAGAAAAAACAGCTGATGGAGCAAATCAAAGATCCCGGGAATAAAGGAATCGGAACCCGTGCCCAGGCGCTTATCAAGGACATTGAGAAACTTACGGATCAGAAAGTGGATCTTCTGACTCCTGTAGGAAACGACTATGCAGATCTTTCAGAAAGAATGGGCCACCAGATTGATAATATGATCTCTGACCTCTCACCGGAAGAAAGAGCCCTGAAAACAGACCTGAATAATGCAGCCCTGAAATGGAACAAAAAGATCCAGGATCTGTTACTGCTGTCCAAAAGAGAAAAAGATGAGCTATCACAGGGTGTTATAGATGAATCCCTTGCGGAATATAACAAATTGGGAAGCAGGGCCCAGAATGTTCTGGGAAATGATAAAATCCATTTTGAGCCTCTGGTTTCTCAGACCCAGGAAGTGGGCAAGATCGGTTTTGCCTTTGAACATGCCATTAAAAACTTCGGGATGTACCAGTTTGTGGTGCTGGCCGGATGTATTTTACTTGATTTTGTGATCGTGATTATCATTTTGCTGGTCACTAACCCGGACAATAACAGAAATAACCGGGGCAGTGTTTTTACGACTAAAAGAAGCGGTAATACTTTAATTCCGAATAAATAAAACATGGAAAATAACAGCGAAAAATTCAAACCCCTGTCCTTTGAAAATGAGGGGACCGGGGAAATGTTCAGGCCTTTGTCCTTCGAAAACGACCAGGAAAACCCTGAAGATTTTGTTCCCATTGCAAGAACCATTTCAAACGATATCAAAAATAAGGAAAGTAATTTCGTGTTTTTCTTCGGAACTGCGGATTCGGGGAAATCGGTGATTCTTTCTTCCATGCTTTATTATCTCAAATCCCATGCAGGTGTACTGAGACCAAAGCTTGGAACGCCCAATACCAAAGAAGCCAACGTTCTTCTGTCGGATTTTTTTGAAAACATCAGGCAGGGAATTTTGCCCAACCGTACCACACGGGATCAGGTGACGCGTCTTGACCTGGTTTTTGAGCCGAATAATAAATCAAAAAAGGTGGTTCCCATTGATCTTACATTCCTGGAAACCTCAGGGGAAAATCATAACCAGATCAGAAGGGGAGGCAGCTATCACAGCAGTATCGAGTCGTTTTTAAATGCCAATGTTCCGCTTACCTTTATCATTGTAACAAGCTATGATTCGGCCCACAAAGAAGACAGCCTGATCAATGAATTCCTTGATGAGCTCGAAAGAAAAGGGAAAAACCTGAAATCAGTCAATGCAGTCCTGGTGATTTCCAAATGGGACAAATCCGGAAGAATGGATGTGGAAAGTGCAGAAGAACTGGAAGGTTTTATTTCAGACCGGCTGCCAATGACCGCCCAGAGAATCAATACCTACGGGCTGAGCAAATCCTATTACACCATCGGGAGCGTCCAGAATTCCGTAGGGCAGGAAAGAGTAAACCTGCTCAACCTGTCTACCGCTGAAGTTTTGTCAAAGTGGCTCTACAGAAGCATTACCGGGTATGATCTGGATTATGAGGGAACATTTTGGGAACGGTTAAAATTTAGTTTCAGCAATTGATGGATACTACTTACTTTTTTTCCGCATTCGGGACCTTCGGAAATCCGAACGGGTTCCGCCAGTCTTACTTCCTGGGAGGAAATGCAGACATCGTGAGACACATCAGAACTTACGATTTAAAAACAGATGCCATCAAGCTTTTTCCCGGCAGCCGGATCTATGGAATGCGTAAGGAGGCGGCCGGAGCATCGTCTCTTATTTCCTATTCCGTGTATACCTTTGCCAAAGAACAGAATTCCCAGCGGGGAGGAACGTTTATCGGTTCAAGTCTTATTTTTGTCGATAAAACCGCTTCAGAAAGCATTATTGTAGATGTTTTGGATGAATTCCACCAATACCTGGAAAAGCATAATGTGACGGACGGAACTATTGCCATTAACCATTCCGATAAATTTTCCATCGATAAGCCCAAAGATTATGATAAAATAAGTCTGAACGCCCGCGAACCGGAAGATGGCGGAACCGCGCAAATGGGAAATAATTTTCTGGTGGTATACAGCGAAATCAATGCATCCCAGCTGCAGCAGCTTTTTACCAAAGGGATGGGACTGCTGAATTCGTACGATATGATCTATTTTACGGGAAACCATGAAGTGGCCGAATTTGTTCAGCAGAAAGGGATCTTTAAAATTGTAGACCTCGATGGTTTTGAACGTGAGATCCGGAAATCCGATGAAGAAAAATCAAGGCTGCTCAATGCTTACATCCAGGATCTGGAACAGGAAAAAAACAACCTGGAAGCAGACCGGAAAAAGATTCTCGATCAGCTCCATCATCAGATCGGCCAGAATGAAAGAAAGCATCAGGAAAATGAAGAGAAGATTCGGGAATCCAAAGAAGGAATCAATATCGTTAATAAGGAATTTGACGGCTATCATAAGCATATTGAAAACCTGATCAGTACATTAAAATCCGATGGGAAAGTGGAATCTGTCAAGAGGCAGCATCTGGAGAACAGGAAAGTATTTTCAGATACAATCAAACGGAGTAAAGAGGTGGTAACGATTAGTGCGGTGAGCACTTCATCTCCGTTAAATCAGAGGAATACAGCACCGGTTTTAAGAAACAGCATTGAAGGATTTAGTGGCGGAAGAAACCATGAGAAGAAAGAAGTCCAACTCAACGGTTATAAAATAGCTTTCTGGAGTCTTCTCCTTCTATTGACGGCGGGCGCTGCATCTTACATTATATTTTTTGACGGCGGTAAAATAATGGTGTTCCCCACAGAAGCACCTGTAGTCATTGAAAACAGCAATACAGATATGGTGGATGCTGCCAATACGGTTTCAGAAACTCCGGCAGCAGTTCAAACGGTCGGTTTAAATCCTTTCCCGAATGCAGAACTGAATGAAAACGACTGGCGGCTCGTCTCAAAAAAAACATCTCCCGGTGTAAAGATAGACAGCCTGATCAATGTGATTTATAAGGAAAATCCTTCAACCATCAAAGACTATTACAAGCATCAAAAAAAAGACTATAAAGCCCATCTTTATTTTTTAAATGAAAAAAACTTTACAATCAATGGCAGCGATACCATCCTGACTGATACCTTGAAGAAAATCCCCAATTACATAAAACAAGCATTAATACAGTAGCCGGTTTAATGTAAAAATATTAAGATAGAAGGTCACCCTGCTTAAAAAAATCTGCAGATTTTTTCTTAATGATTCTTAGCTCCTTAATCAAATCTTAATGTTTCAAAAAAAATACATTATCTAAATCAGGCTGCCCTTTAGGGCAGCCTGATTCTATTTTTTTCTCCCATACATAAGGATTCTTTTAAAAGCATAAATAGCCGGCAGTTTTGGAAAATGCACCGCAATCCGCCTTTTAAATTCTGCGGTGAATGATTTCTGCTGTTCCTCATCAAGTCTCTCCAGATACGGGATCAGTGCTGATCCGGAAATAAAGTTGAATAAAGTGTCATGATCCTCAGCGATAATAGGATATACTTTTTGTGAAAGATTCAGATCTTCAAGTCCGTTATCAAACAGGATTTGTGCATATTCATCAATGGTAAGAACGGAGGAAGGGCGGTTCCAGCCATTAAGCTGTGTGCGGAAAGGTTCAGCATCAGCCAGTTCAAAAAGTATTTTATTCAGTGTATTACCCGGCTGGTAGGGCATTTGCACAGCAAATTGGCCGCCGGACTTAAGTTTGGAAATGAGTTTGGGAAACAGCTCGTGATGGTGGTCAGACCATTGTAAAGCGGCATTGCTGAAGATCAGATCCCAGTTTTCGTCGCTATCCAGCATTTCTTCCGTGGTTGCCATTTTGAAATGTAAACGCTCGTTTTCCAGAGCTTTGGATTTTTCAAGCATTTCAGGAGAAGAGTCTATTCCGGTAAATTCAGCATTCTGAAATTTTTCCGTCAGGATGGCGGTTTGTTCACCTGTTCCGCAGCCAAGATCTACCGCTTTCATCTCTTTTTCTTCGGTAATCAGTTCCGCAAGATCATAAAATGGTTTGAAACGTATATTTTTAAATTGATTGTAGACTTCAGGATTCCAGGGCATAATCTGTAATTTTAAATGGGAATTCAATTTACTCAATCCCGAACAGAATGAAAAAAAATAAGTATTAAAAGATTCTTAAAAGAAGGGAAGAGGGAAGCTGGAAGATTGAAGTTACTGAAAGGAGAAAAAACAATTAATGCCCTTTTTAATGGAATTTCAAGGCTTTATGAAATTAGAAAGTTTATATAAACACACTGCCGGTAATTAACAGACGGGGATTAGCTCCCATCTTCCAGCTTCCCTCTTCCCATCTCTCTTTTCCTCTTCACAAAATCTGCCCGCTCTCCTTAATACTGTTCATCACGAAGATGCTTTTCGTCTGCCCGATTCCTTCAATTTCGGACAGCTTATTCACGAAAAATTCATGGAACTCATCCATATTCGGGGCCAGAATTTTCAGCATAAAGTCGAAATCCCCGCTTATATTGTAAAACTCAACCACCTCTTTCAGTTTCCCGACCTCTTCAATGAATCTCCCTGCTGTTTTTTTATTGTGTACATTCAGAGCGATCATACAGATCACCATCATGCCTTTATTCACTTTTTTGCGGTCCAGTACCGTAGTGTATTCCTTGATGATTCCCAGCTTTTCCATCCGTTTGATCCGTTCATGGGTAGGTGTTGGGCTTAAATTGATCCTTGCCGAAATATCACGCACACTCATTTTGGCATCTCTCTGAAGCAGGCGGAGGATGGAAAGGTCCTTTTCATCGGGGGTGTATTGTTCTGTGGTCATTTGTTCTGTTTTTAAAGCGGTAATTACTCGTATTAGTGTATTTGTTCTTTGTATTTTGTTTAAATAATTAATTTGTTCCAAATTTAGCACATAATTTTCACATATGTTCTTTTAAACTTAATTTTGCAGGAAATTTGAACAGATGGATACAAGGAAAAACTTAATATTAATTTTAGCATCGGTAGGAACTTTTGTAGAGGCTTTGGATATTGCCATCATTAATTTAACGATTCCTTCCATTCAGGAGCAGTTCCATATCGGAGCGGAGACCGTACAGTGGCTGCAGACTTTATATGTACTGTTTTTTGGAGGATTTCTTATTATTGGCGGAAAACTTTCGGACCAGATAGGAAGAAAAAAGATTTTCCTTATCGGAGCTTTGATTTTTATGCTGACTTCGTTAGGGGCCGGACTTTCACAAAGTTTTGAAGTGCTGGCCATCTTCCGCGCCCTGCAGGGATTGGGAGCAGCCCTGATTATGCCTTCCGCATTATCCATTGTAACGAATACCTTCAGAGGTGAGCAGGAACGTAACCGGGCCATCGGAATTTTCAGCTCGTTTGCTGCCATCGGTTCGGGAAGCGGGCTTTCGGTAGGAG
Organism: Chryseobacterium phocaeense; assembly: GCF_900169075.1. Taxonomy (NCBI): domain Bacteria; kingdom Pseudomonadati; phylum Bacteroidota; class Flavobacteriia; order Flavobacteriales; family Weeksellaceae; genus Chryseobacterium; species Chryseobacterium phocaeense. Next base: position 2,392,926 of record NZ_LT827015.1, on the reverse strand, counting down.
GAATTATCAGTACTTATCTGAGCTGGCATTGGGTATTCCTGATCAACGTGCCTATTCTTCTCATCACCTTGGTTTTTGCATACCAATATCTGCCTGCTGATGAAAAAAGTGAAGCCGGGCAAAAAACAGATCTTGTTTCAGGAATGCTGCTGGTTTTAGGTCTTTTAAGTCTTACCTACGGAACACACGAATTGGTACATATCAAAGAAAATCCTCTGTTAATTGTGGGTTCTCTGGTACTTTCGGTATTGTTTTTAACGGTAGTATTCAGAAGATTAAAATCAATCTCCCAGCCACTGATTGACCTGAACTTGTTCAGACATCGTTCATTGATGATTTCCAATGCGGTGTTTTTCACTTTGGGAGCATTTTTCATAGGATTTTTGTTTTTGATTTCACTAATGCTTCAGAAAGATATGGGCCACACGGCGGCTTCAGCTGGGCTGATGCTGGTTCCTTTCAGTATCATGTCTGCACTGGCTGCCAAATTTGTACTGCCCCATGTCTCCAAAAGATTAAGTTCTTCCCAAATGGGTGTTTTCGGATGGAGTTTTATGCTTGCCGGTGCTTTATCATTACTGATTGCCGTTTATACAGGACATCCGGTAACGATGGTATTACTGGGCGCCGCCTGCATTTCAGGTATAGGAATGACATTCTGCTTTACGGCACTTTCCGTTATGGGAATCCAGGATGTAGAACCTTCCCACTATGGCGTGGCATCCAGTTTAAGTTCTACCAGTTATTTCCTGGGTGCAGGAATCGGATTATCATTCATGACGTTAATGGGCCAGATCTTTCCGTCAAAATATGCCGTTGGAGATTTAAGCATAATAATCCTGGTTGGATACGCGCTGATCGCTATCGGAATGCTCTTGTACTTTATTTTCAGAAGTTTAAAGAGCGGGCAGGTGGAAATAGTAGTTTCATAAGCTAATTGAGCAAAGAAAGCAAAGAAGGCTAAAGGGCAAAGAGGCAAAATCGCTAAAGGGCAAAAAGGCAAATTTGCAGATTAGCGAATTAACTTTTTCAGCCTCATTAGCCTTCTTTGCTTCCTTAGCCCTTTCGCTTTTCTCTATCTTAGCACTATGAAAATACAGATCATCAGCGACCTTCACCAGGAATTCGGATCTACAGATTTATCTTTTGATCATGCAGACGTTGTCGTATTGGCTGGAGATATCAACCTGGGTACAAAAGGAATTGACTGGGTCAAATCTAAAATAAAAGATAAGCCGGTCATCTATGTTCTGGGAAATCATGAATACTATAAAGGCTCTTATCCAAAAACGTTAAATAAAATCAGGCAAGCCTCCGAAGGATCAAATATCTCTGTCCTTGAAAATGAATCTGTGGATATAGACGGGATCCGTTTTCATGGAGCAACATTGTGGACGGACTTTTCCATATTTGGAAACCCGGTTAATTATGGGATGATCTGTCAGCCCAAAATGAATGATTATAAAATGATCAGACGGGATCCGTCCTATTCGAAAATGAGAACACTGGATACGTTTAAAATTCATCAGCTTTCAAAACTCTGGCTAAAAGAGAGTCTGGAAGAATCAGCAGGTTTAAAAAATATTGTTGTTACTCATCATGCACCAAGTATAAAGTCAGTACCTGAACAGTATAAAGAAGATCCTCTGACTTCTGCCTATGCATCTGACATGGAAGATTTCATTACAGAACATCAACCGCTGTACTGGATTCACGGACATATTCATACGCCTTGCCGGTATACGATCGGAAAAACCGAAATCATCTGCAATCCCCACGGCTATATTGATGAAAGGTATAATGGGTATGAAAAGGAGTTGATTGTTGAAATAGTCTAAAAGCGAAGAAAGCTAAGGAGGCAAATAAGCAAAATCGCAAAAAGGTGAAAGGGCAAATTTGCAAATCAGTGAATTTGCTTTCGCAACCATCTTAGCTTCCTGTACTTTCTCTGTTTCCTTAGCTTTCTTCGCGATTTAGCCATTTCGCCTTTTTACCTTTTCGCCCTTTCACCAAAAAAAACTACTTTCGTACCAAAATTCACTTCCCATGCGCAAGAAAACCACTGCTGAAACTCCGGAATTCGTCTCCATGTTTACTTTTGAAGAGCTTCTTCAGCAGGTGGAGTTTGATCTCCGGATCAAGGAATTTGTGGTCATGGAGATTGATAAGGCTACGTATGCTGTAAAACTCAACACGCCCTATCAGTCAGATTATTTCTGTATTTTTTTGGTGCAGGAAGGGGATATCCGTTTCAGGCTTGACGATAAAAGTTATGAGGTATCTCAGGGCGATGTTGTTTTTTGTCCGTTTGGGGAAACATTTTGGATAGAAGAGATTTCCGAAGACTACAGGTCAAAATATATTTTCTTTTCCCTTGAATTTATTTCCCAGGCAGGATTCAATTACAGATCTGTTGATGTAATGAAAAGCCTTTCTTCAGATCCCGCAGTAATCATCAGGAAAGAAATGGATTTGTTCAGAAGAATGAATTTCCATCTTGATGAATTAAAAGCGCTGAATAATACTGAGAAAGATAATTATTACTTTAACGAAATGATCTGGCATCACTTTTCCCTGGTGATCTATGAGATCGACAATTATTTTAAAAAAACCGAAAGGCCACATCAGGTAACCCATCGGGAAGATGAGCTTACCACAAGTTTTTTTATTCTGGTGCAAGAGCATTTCAAAAATGAACATAATGTACAGTTCTACGCAGATAAACTATGCATCAGCCGTAAATACCTGACCAAAGTGATCAATAAAACCACTTTCAAATCACCGCGCGACATCATTCATCAGGTTTTGGCTGTGGAAGCGCGGTTACTTCTTAAAAATCCCAATCTTAATGTCAATAATGTGGCGGTCCAATTGAACTTTTCTGATCAGGCGTCGTTCAGCAAATTCTTTAAAAAACACAGTGGAAGATCGCCTTTGGAATACAAAAAAGATGATTTATATTGATAATCAATGTTTTGTGTTTTTGTGGTATTGAGTATTGATGTCTTTTTGCTAAATATCTAGTGTTTTTTGATATAAAATTTTAAAATCTGTTATTTATATATTCTATAATTGGCTTATAGTGACATTTGTCATGTTTTAATGAATCAGGAGTCTTTTTGACAAAACAAGAAGTTTTTTGAATATTTTGCTTGAACTTTTTTCGAACGAATTTTGCCGGGTAAATTTAAAAGGAATATTGTTATGCAGAGATTTTTTATTCAAAAATCGACCCTACTTTTCCTCTCAATGATCGTTTTGGCGGCGTGTGGGAAAGGTAATCAAAACCAGGCTTATCAACAGCAGGCACCCGAACTTCCGACCGCGAAAGTACAGCAGGGGGATGCTTCTGTTTCAAGAGAATATGCAGCTTCTGTGGAAGGAGTTTCCAATGTGGAGATCAGACCGCAGGTTACCGGATATTTAAGTAAAATTTTCGTAGATGAAGGGGATTATGTAAACGCCGGACAGGCGCTGTTTAAAATAGAGGACCAGATCTTCCGTGAGCAGATGAAAAGTGCCCAGGCATCACTGATTACGGCGCAAGCCAACCTTTCAACCGCTAAGATAGACCTGGATAGGAAGAAAGAGCTTTTAAGAAATAAAATGGTTTCCGAGATCCAGGTGAAAGAAGCTGAAGCAACTTATAATGCGGCCAGAGGTGCGGTTAGTCAGGCTGTATCTTCCATAGAATCGGCAAAAATTAACCTTAATTTTTCCACCATCAAAGCGCCGGTAAGTGGTTTTATCGGAAGGTTCAATTACCGTCTGGGAAGTTTAATGACACCTTCCAACCAGCAGCCGATCACGCTTTTATCAGACATTCATGAGGTATACACCTATTTCAGCATGAGTGAAACTGATTTCAATAATTTCCAGAAAAAACAGGCAGGAAGCAGCATCGGTGAGATCATTAAAAATACTCCGGCGGTTTCTCTGTTGCTTTCAGGTGGAGAAAAGTACGCGCAGACCGGAAAAATTGATGCCGTGGAAGGGCAGTTCAATAAAACCACAGGCTCCATTACATTGAGGGCAAAATTCCCGAATCCCGGAAATATCTTAAGAAGCGGAAATACAGGGAAAGTGGTGCTGGATCAGTTTTACAGCAATGTGGTCCTGCTTCCGATAGCGTCTACCAGAACCATCCAGGATAAAATTTTCGTGTTCTCCATTAAAGGTGGGAAAGCCGCGATGCTGCCGGTGGAAGTAGCAGGAAAAGCAGGTGACAACTTTATCATTTCCAAAGGGCTTAAAGCCGGCGATGAGTACATCGTAACCGGTTTCGACAGGCTGCAGCCGGGAACTCCGGTCGTTGCTCAGAAAAAGAATGCTCAACAGAAAAAAGCGTAAGAAGAAATCATGTTAAAAACTATTATAAAAAGACCCGTACTGGCAACGGTAATTTCTGTGTTGCTTGTTATTCTGGGTATCGTCGGTATGGTCAACCTGCCGATTACAAAATTTCCGGACATTGCACCGCCTACTGTTATGGTTACTGCAGCTTATCCGGGAGCCAATGCTGAAACCATTGCAAGATCGGTGGCTCCGCCTTTGGAAAATGCCATCAACGGGGTGGAAAATATGGATTATATTACCTCCACAGCCAGTAATGACGGAACTTTAAGCATTACGGTAATCTTTAAACTGGGGACAGATCCCGATCAGGCTGCGATTAATGTTCAGAACAGGGTAGCCCAGGTGACGAACCAGCTTCCTGCCGAAGTAATCCAGGCCGGAATTACCACCCTGAAAAGACAGAACAGCATGATTGCCATGGTTTCATTAACCAGTAAAGATGGTAAAATGGACGATCTTTTCCTGGAAAATTATGCTAAAATAAATATCGTACCGGAACTGAAAAGGGTAAAAGGAGTAGGAGATGCCATGGTGTACGGAAACAAGGATTATTCCATGAGGGTATGGCTTGATCCGAATAAACTGACTTCCTACAACCTGACGCCATCTGATGTTTCAAGAGCGATTCAGACCCAGAACCTGGAGGCGGCACCCGGAAGATTCGGGGAAAGAAGTAAAGAAGCCATGGAATATGTGCTTCGCTACAAAGGAAAATTCACAGAACCTGAACAGTATGAAAATATTGTGATCAAAGCGCTGAGCGACGGTTCCGTTTTAAAGTTAAAAGATGTTGCCAAAGTAGAATTCGGGGCCTACAGCTACACGGTTTCTTCCAACTTCAATAAAAAAGCGTCCGTAACCATGGCGATCTTCCAAATGGCCGGATCTAATGCAAATGAAGTGCAGATCGCGCTTCAGGCAAGAATGAAAGAACTTGAGAAATCTTTTCCGGAAGGAATGGCATATGAAATTCCGTATGCTACAAAAGAGGCACTGGATCAGTCTATTGACCAGGTGATTCATACCCTGATCGAAGCATTTATCCTCGTATTCATCGTGGTGTATATTTTCCTGCAGGATTTCCGTTCAACCCTGATTCCGGCTATTGCAGTTCCGGTATCTATTGTGGGAACCTTCTTCTTTATGAATGTGTTTGGTTTTTCTATTAATATCCTGACGTTATTTGCCCTGGTACTGGCCATTGGTATTGTGGTGGATGACGCCATTGTCGTCGTGGAAGCAGTCCATGCTAAAATGGAACATAAAAAGCTTAACCCAAGGGCTGCGACCATGTCGGCGATGAGTGAAATTACAGGAGCAATTGTTTCCATTACGCTGATCATGTCGGCGGTATTCGTTCCGGTAGCATTTATGAGCGGATCTACAGGGTTGTTTTACCAGCAGTTTGCACTGACATTAGCCATTGCAATTGTCATTTCAGCGGTTAATGCTTTGACATTAAGTCCTGCTTTATGTGCGATATTCTTAAAGCAGCACCATCCTGAAACTCATGAGAAAATGAATTTCAAAGAAAGGTTTTTTGCCGGTTTTAATGCCAGTTTCAATAAGCTCACATTCCGGTATGGAAAAGCAGTACTGTTCCTTTTAAAAAGAAAATGGGTGGCACTCATTATTATTGTAGCATTCGGTGGTTTGTTTGCGTGGATGTCTATGACTACGCCAAAAGGATTTATTCCTGATGAAGACCAGAGTTTCATCATTGTAACCGCCAATCTTGCACCGGGAGCCTCAAAGGACAGAACGACCAAAGTGGTTTCTGATACGGAAGATCTTCTGATGAAGAATCCGGCGGTGGAAAAAGTAATTTCGGTAGACGGATTGAATCTGTTCAGCGGCTCTATGTCGTCTTCAGCAGCTTCTATTTTCGTTAAACTGAAAAAAACGGAGGAAAGAGGACAGGTAAGTAATATCAATGATATCATCGGACAGGTTCAGGGAATGCTTTCGCAGGATAAAAGGGCGAATTTCCTGGTGATCAACACGCCTACGGTAGACGGTTTCGGAAATACCAGCGGAATGGAGCTTGTGCTTCAGGACCGTACGAACGGAGATCTTCAGAATTTGGGAAATATTTCCTACGGAATGATGGGGGCACTGATGCAGAGACCGGAAGTAGCAGTGGCATTTACCACTTTTGATGTGACGTATCCGCAGTTTGAGGTTCTTGTGGATGAAGTGAAAGCCGCGCAGCTTGGGGTGAATGTTTCTGATGTATTAGGAGTAATGCAGGGATATTACGGAAGTATCCAGTCTTCGGATTTCAACAGATTCGGGAAATATTACAGGGTTTTGGTACAGTCTACTCCGGAAACACGACAGGATAAAGAATCTCTTAACGGGATCTTCGTTAAAAATAACTCAGGCGAAATGGTTCCTGTCAATACGTTGGTGACTTTGAAACAGGTGACCGGAGCAGAAGTGGTAGACCGTTTCAACCTGTTCAATTCATCGAACTTAACCGTAATGGCAGCTCCGGGATATAGCTCGGGACAGGCGATGGCAGCTGTTGAAGAAGTGAGTAAGCAGGTGCTTCCTCCGGGATATACCTATGATTATAAAGGGATGAGCCGTGAAGAGGTGACTGCCGGTTCACAGTCGGTGATGATCTTCGGACTGTGTATCATCTTCGTATTCTTCCTTTTATCGGCACAATATGAAAGCTATGTGCTTCCATTAGCTGTACTGATCGCGATTCCTGTAGGCTTGTCAGGAGTTTTCGTTGGAATTACCATGGCAGATCTTTCCAATAATATCTACGTTCAGATTGCATTGGTGATGTTGATTGGTCTTCTGGCGAAAAACGGGATCCTGATTGTGGAATTTGCCATACAGCGCCGAAGAGCAGGGAAAAGTCTTATTGCATCGGCAGTGGAAGGTGCAAAAGCCCGTCTGCGCCCGATTCTGATGACCTCCCTGGCATTTATCGCAGGACTGCTTCCGTTATTGTTTGTGGTTGGACCATCGGCATTAGGAAACCATTCCATTGGATTTGCTGCGGTTTCCGGAATGATCTTCGGAACGGTATTGGGAATTTTCGTGGTTCCGGTACTTTTTGTGGTCTTCCAGGCCCTGCATGAAAGAATGAGCGGAAAAACAGTAACCGAAGCCGACTGGCAGTATTAATCCAAATGAGTATTACAATGAATTCAATTAAAAATATAGCCTTTATCGCATTGATCTCAGGGACCGCTATTTCCTGCAAGGTTCAGAAATTTGAGCGTCCTGAAGTGAAAATGCCTGAAACTTTCAGAAGTGACAGCCTCCTCGCAGACACCCAGGAGAATATCGCAAAGACAAGCTACAAAGACTTTTTTAAAGACCCGGTTCTGGTAAAGCTGATTGATAAAGCAGTGGCGCAGAACAACGATTTTCTTGTCGCATTAAAGCAGATAGAATATGCCTCATTAGCCTATAACCAAAGCAAGTGGGGAAATGTTCCCACGATCAGTGCGACATTGGCGAATGCAAGTATCAGCCGTCCTTCGGATAACAGTATGAACGGAATGATGGCCGGGCAGTTTATGGGAAGAAAGTATACGGAAGATTATACCACATCTCTCAATTTTTCGTGGGAAGCAGATATCTGGGGAAAGATCAGAGGAAGAAAAGAACAGGCGTTGGCAGACTATCTTAAAACCCAGGAAGCAGCAAAAGCAGTGAAAACCCAGTTGGTAGCTTCCGTAGTGCAGGGATATTATAATCTGCTGATGCTGGATACGCAATTGCAGATCACAAAATCCAATCTGGAATATTCAGACAATACGTTGAAATTTTTAACCAAACAGCAGGAATTAGGCCTGACAACAGCACTAGCCGTACAGCAGCAGGAAATCCTGAAAGATCAGATCGTAAAATCTATTCCTGCGATTGAAAGCTCCATTGCCATTCAGGAAAATGCTTTGAGCCTGCTTACAGGTTCCATGCCGGATAAAATTGAAAGAAGCGGAAGTCTGAATAACGTACAGTCACCGGACAGGATTTCAACCGGAATCCCGTCAGAACTTTTAAGCTACAGACCTGACATTAAAAGTGCAGAACTGGAAGTAAGAAAAAGTGCTGCCGCCATCCACGTAGCAAAAGTAAGCATGTATCCTTCCCTGAATATTACAGCCCAGGGCGGTTTGAATGCGTTCCAGGCGAGTCACTGGTTCAGTGTGCCGGGTTCTCTTTTCGGAATGGCGGCAGGAATGATCGCACAGCCTATTCTGAACGGGAAACAGCTGAAAACACAGTACGAGCAATCTAAAGTAATGGCAGATCAGGCTGAAATTAATTTTAAACAATCGGTCCTGAAAGCCGTAGGAGAGGTTTCCGATGCGCTGGTACAGATCCAGAAGCTTGAAGAGCAGCAGAAAATTGCAGAAGGACTGGCTTTAAAATCAAATGAAGCCGTAAAAAAAGCTGATATTTTATTTAAGTATAATTCAGCGACTTATGTAGAGGTGATCATCGCCCAGAGCAATAAACTTCAGGCAGAGCTGGACCTGGCGTCCCTGAAAGCACAAAGGCTTAATGCCATCACTTCCCTGTACAGAGCAGTAGGAGGAGGCTGGCAGTAAAGTAAAATTGAACCTGCTTCGTCTATGATGGGGAAGCAGGTTTTTAAACTATAAACATTATGAAGAATACAAATATACATGCGGGTATCATTCTTATTCCTGATTTCAGCGGGTTTACAGAATTTGTGTTCAATACAAAACTTTATACAGGAGAATATATTGTAAGACAACTACTATCTACACTGATCGATATAAACGATGAGTATTTTGAAATCTCAGAAATTGAAGGCGATGCCATTTTATTTTACAGATATGATGACCAGCCGTCTTACCAGAACATTTCAACAATACTCTGGAAAATGCGGAACGCCTTTAACCGGAAAATCAAAGAGCTGAGGAAGGAGCTCAGCATTTCCATAGACATGTCCCTGAAATTCATTGTCCATTATGGAAAATTTTCCCAATACAAGATCGGAAACTTTAAGAAACTTTACGGTCAGACGATTGTGGAAGCCCATCAGATGCTTAAGAATGGTTTTGCAGAACAGCCGTCTTATGCGCTGTTCAGCAATTCATTTCTGGAAAACAGCATGAACCGGGGAACGGACTTTACCAGCCATAAATATGATCTGCCGGAAGTTGGTACGATCCATTATTTTGAAAACGTCAACTAGCATATCTATTTTTTAATCCTTGTAAATTTGCTATGCGCTGCCCGGAAAGATCCGGGCTTTTTTTTATTCTAAAATGCTGAATGCAGGATCAGTAAAGAATTTGAAAGAAATAATTTTCATTCTGTGGTATTAAATTTTCGATCTGTAAATACTACAAAAGTGTACTACCAGGACATTTTTTTATGCTCTAATTTTGATAGTGAAAACAATACTAAAATTTTTACAATGAAAATCTATTTTACATTAATGCTTTGCATTTTTGCCTTAATAATGGTACGTACACAGACGAAATTCTGCGATTGCTCTGGCCCGCTTGATAAGGATCTGAAAAAAGTTGTGAAAGACAGTGAATATAGCAACTTTAAAAACTGGCTTTATGAGTACTATCAAAAAGACGAAACTTCCAGAAGCTCTATGAAGAAGTCTGCAGAAAATTCATTTACAGGTAAAGTACAGGCTGTAGTTAAAAGCATTCCTACTACCGGAAGTGTAGATAAATCATCTTCAAAGTCTAAAAGTATAGATGTATTTTATAATCTTGAGGAATTCTTTTTAAGGAACAGGTATATAACTGATGAATCATTGAATGAACTTTTTGCTTCTGAAATGTCAGATGGACAATTATCAGCTTATAAAGCTTGCTTGAAATACTGTACAGAGTCATTGGGCTCAGGAATTTCGACTATTGCCGGGGGAGATCCATCCGATGTGTTTTATATCCAGATTAAATATGATGCACAGAAGTCCGGAGACTCGGTTACTTTGCTGGGAGATGCGCAGTATAATAATTTGGTCCCGGTAGGAAGTTTTCTTTTTAGAGATGGGGTTAAATTAAAAGACAGACAAACTAAAATCCAATATTTTAAAAGACTTGATCCGTATAAAGATGCCTCATTTTCTTTTAATCTGAAAGAATCAATAGCTGGTATTACTCCGGTAACCTTTGATGCGATAGAAAAGAAGCTTGGAAACATGGTACCTGTGGGTACCATTATAGCGTCCGTGTTAAATTATAATTCATTTTTGAAAGCAAACAATTATGATGTTGAACAATCCGGGAATATGCAGAAAATGATATGGGTTCCGTGTGATGGCCGGGATGTTATGGTTAGTGAATATGGCTTATATTCGGGAGGACGGGTACCAGACCTGAGAGGTGTTTTTTTACGGGGTATTAATGATTATGGCGTGGCTTTCCCAAGTACCAAGACGGTGAACAATATGCAAAAAAATCCTGAAAATAAGATTGCAGGTGAGTTTCAGGCTGATATTACAGGTCCGCACTCTCATGGATGGACAGGAACATATGGTAATGGTAATCCTGATGGTTCGGCAGACAGAATTGGCGGTCCTGTAAATAATCCTCTCGCTTACCCGGTGCAGTCCCTCGAAGGCCATGTTTTAAGCGGTGGCGGGCCGGAAACCAGACCTAAAAATATTACAGTATATTATTATATTAAAATAAACAATTGATAAAATTTACATATTTATCTACTTAATTTCTAGCCCGGAGAAATCCGGGTTTTTTATTTTTAGATTATTAATTCTGATAATATCAAATGATACTATCAGAATTAATGTGATTTATTAAACTAGTTAAATGTACAGGAATTTTTATCACCCTACATTTGCCTTATCAAATTAAACAAAAAGCTAAAGATATGGACCGGAAAGATTTTTTAAAGAAAGGTTTATTGGGAACAGGGATGTTTGTAGCCTCCGCGTCATTGGGGAATACCATGAAAAATGAGATCGATGAAATTGAGCCGCTGGAACCGATCGGATACAATCATTTACCCAATCCTGATTCTAAAGTTAAAGACAATTCAGTTATTCATAAAGCGGATTCCAGAGGAAAGGCAGACCACGGCTGGCTGCTGAGCCACCATACGTTCAGCTTTGCGAATTATCACAATCCGGAAAGAATGCATTTCGGTGTACTGAGAGTCCTCAATGATGATAAAGTGGAAGCTGGAAGAGGATTCGGGACCCATCCCCATGATAATATGGAAATCATCAGCATCCCTTTGGAAGGCGATCTGGAACACCAGGACAGCATGGGAAATACAGCCATCATCAGAAGCGGAGATATCCAGGTGATGAGTGCGGGAACAGGTATCATGCACAGTGAATTCAATAAAAACAAAGACAGCCTGGTGAAGTTTCTTCAGATCTGGGTCTATCCTAGAAAGAGAAATGTTGCTCCAAGATATGATCAGATCACGTTAGACAAAACAAAAAGCAAAAATAAATTCCAGCAAATTCTTTCTCCCAACGCAGATGATGAGGGAGTCTGGATTCATCAGGATGCCTGGTTCCATCTCGGAAACTTTGACAATGCTGTAGAAACTCAGTATCAAATCAAGAAAAAAGGAAATGGCGTGTATGCGTTTATTTTAAAGGGAACAGTAGAAATTGAAGGCCAGAAACTGGAAGAACGGGATGGTTTTGGAATCTGGGATATTGAAGAACTGAATATGAAAGCAATGGCGGATGGTACAGAAATCCTGCTGATGGACGTTCCGATGACGATGTAATTCAAAATAGATCATGAACCTTGTTTCATAATATTGTGAAAGGCTCTCTTTTTTAAGGGGGCTTTTTGGTATATTTAGGTTTTAATAAAATGGAATGGGATTAGGGCTTGAAATAAGTTTTGTATTTGATAAAGAAGAACCTTTACAGCAGTATCTGGCCCTGAGGGACCAATATCATTTTGATGGCAGGGACGGTTTAAACCTGGTGATGTCCGGTGACGGAACTGATGATGAAGACAGGCTGTTGTGGCAAATGGAACGAGCTTTGGCCACTGACATGAAGATCCTGAATTTCTGGGAGTTTTATGAAGAATATATTGATCTGAAACTGTTAAAATCTAACCTGATGCAAATACGGGAAGCATTGAAAATTAAGCCGGAATTTTATAAGAAAATAGCGTATGGACACGATGTTGAAGAAGGTTATCTTAAAGAGAAATTCGCGGAAGATGTCAGCTTCCTGATTGAAAGACTGAATCTGAATATGATGAATGGGGCAGAAAAAGTAATGTTTGTTACCTGGTAGTCTTTCTTTTCGCTGGCGCGAGCGTCCCGCTCGTGCCCCACATATATCATAAATTCACATCAATTTTCAAAATACTTCCATTATATTCATAGTAATTTTTTGCACTGCTGTATTTCCAATCATCCTTCGTGTTCTTATTTCAGCGTTAAACAATTTTATCGGAGATAAAATCCTTGCGCCTTAAAATAAAACAAAACAAAAAATTGCGTCCTTGCGATGTCCAACGAATAACACTACACGATATCAAATCTATTTTAAGCACAACAAACCCACAGCAACTAAATTAGCTTAATCCAAAAAAAATCCCGAATTTTGTCCCCCTTCAACAATTCCGAATATTCATGAAACTTTGTATTGCCGAAAAACCCAGTGTTGCCAGAGATATCGCCAAAGTATTGGGTGCTAATGTGCCTAAACAGGGTTATATGGAAGGAAACGGCTATTGCGTGACATGGACTTTCGGGCATCTTTGCACGTTGAAGGAACCGCATGACTATGGTCCTCAATATAAATCCTGGAACCTGTTCCTGTTACCTATTATTCCTCAGAGTTTTGGAATTAAGCTGATTCCAAACAAAGGCGTTGAAAATCAGTTTAAAGTCATAGAAAAGCTAGTGGAGGAGTGTGATGAGGTGATTAATTGCGGGGATGCCGGGCAGGAAGGGGAACTCATTCAGAGATGGGTATTGCAGAAAGCGAAATGCAACAAGCCGATTCAGCGTCTGTGGATTTCGTCCCTTACGGAAGAAGCCATCAAAGAAGGTTTTGCAAAATTAAAACCTGCGGAAGATTACAAAAATCTCTACCTGGCAGGAAATGCAAGAGCGATCGGGGACTGGCTGTTGGGAATCAATGCAACCAGGTTATTCACGAAAAAATTTGGTGGAAACAAAGCCGTTCTCTCCATCGGAAGGGTGCAAACCCCGACTTTAGCAATGCTGGTTCAGCGCCAGAAAGAAATCGACGCCTTTACAACAGAAGAATATTGGGAACTCAAAACAAAATATCGGGATGTGATTTTCAATGCGGCCATCGATCGTTTAAAAACACTTGAACGAGCGGAGAAAGGGCTGGAATATCTTAAGCTGAATCCTTTTGAGATCGTTTCTTTTGAAATCAAAGAAGGAAAAGAAAAAAATCCCAGACTTTTCGATTTAACGGGACTTCAGGTTGAAGCCAATAAAAAATATGGCTTTTCTGCAGACAACACACTGAGTTATATCCAAAGCCTGTACGAGAAAAAGCATGTGACCTATCCCCGTGTAGATACCACCTATCTATCCGAAAGTTTATACCCGAAAATAGAAGGGATTCTTCAGAGAATGAATTTCTATCAGGAATTGGTAGCACCCTTGCTGCAGGAACCTATTCCAAAATCCAAGGCTGTTTTTGATGATGCAAAAGTAACGGATCACCATGCAATTATTCCTACCGAGGTTCCGCCGTCACAGAACTTAAGCAGGGAAGAAAAGCTGATTTATGATCTCGTAGCGAAACGTTTCATTGCGGTGTTTTATCCGGAATGCAAAATTTCCAATACCCTGGTTGAAGGAAAAGTAGGAACTATTCCGTTTAAAACGAGTGGAAGACAGATTCTGGAACCGGGATGGAGAGCCGTTTATGCAAAAGAGCCAAAGGAGGAAGCAGCAGATAAAGAAAAAGAAAAGGAAGAAGAGCAGACCATTCCTGAATTTACCGTGGGAGAAAGCGGTCCGCACGATCCTATGATCCATCAGGGGAAAACATCGCCACCAAAACCGTATACGGAAGCAACCCTGCTGAGAGCAATGGAAACCGCTGGAAAACAGGTGGATGATGAAGAGCTGCGTGAAATGTTGAAAAACAACGGAATCGGAAGGCCATCTACCCGGGCCAACATCATTGAAACCCTTTTCAAGCGGAAATATATTGAGAAGAAAAGAAAGAATCTGATTGCCACCCAAACCGGGATCCAGCTTATTGATACCATTGAAGACGAACTGCTGAAAAGCCCGGAACTCACGGGAGAATGGGAACTGAAGCTCCGTAAAATTGAAAGCGGGGAATACGAAGCCAACCAGTTTAAAGAAGAGCTGATCCAGATGGTAACCGAACTCACCAAAAAAGTGGTTGACGGCAAGGGAAAAGTAATTATGCTGCAGGAAGAGGAAAAAGTGGAGGAGAAGAAAAAAAGAGAACCTGCACAGAAAAAAGAACTTCAGTCCTGGGAGGAAACGAAATGCCCGAAATGTAAGGAACACCATCTGATCAAAGGAAAAGCAGCGGTAGGATGCTCAGATTTCAAGAATTGCGGATTTAAAATCACCTTTGAAATATTTGGAAAAAAACTTTCCGATAAGCAACTTTTAGACCTTGTATTAAAAGGGAAAACCTCAAAGCTGAAAGGATTCAGTACACACTCTGATAGTTTGACAGAAGGAGTTTTAACCATCACAGAGGATTTTCAGGTACTGCTTTCCTGAGATTTAATGAAACAGCTTATCATACCATCCGCTGAGGTCTTTTTTGAATTTCATCAGTAGAAACGGGCTTTAGCCCGTTAAAAGCAATAATCATCACCTTAAATAAGGCTTTAGCCAAAACTTATATTCTGCATTATCCCCAATCATCTGTGTCAATCTGTGCCATCTGTGGTTGAAAAAAACAAAAACGATTTTACACACTCATCGTGACAGATTACAGGCTCCACAAAACAAATGTTCTTAAATCTTGCGGTCAAATTCAAAACTTATACTGAATTTTCTGGTATTTCTGCAAAACATTTGGGTACTTTGTATTTCCATTAATTTATTACTCATGACTCCAGAAAAAAAGAAGCTCATCACGGATAGTTTCGAACGCTCAGAAACCTTAAAATTTTACAACGCTGAATTATTAGAAGTAGAAACCGGTTTTGTATCCATTAAAATTCCCAAAATGGAAATGATGACCCGTAAAGCGGGCATGTTCAACGGCGCAATGATCGCCTCACTGGTGGATGTTTCTTCAGGCTATGCTTCCGTAAGTCACTATAAAGATGATTGCTACGTGGTCACCGTTGAGTTGAAGGTTAATTACCTGCGTCCTGCTTACGGAGATGCTTTAGTATCGAAGTCATATGTCATAAAGGGCGGAACACAGATCATTGTGGTAAGAACAGAGATTTATGTAGTTGATGAGAATAACGGTTCCGAAAGTCATGTTGCGACCTCACTCGTAACCATGATGAGGATAAAGTAAAAAACTGCAGAAGCTTAAATATTCTGTAAACTGTGATCCAGACTGGTTTTTTGCAGCCAAATGGAACAGGTTTTGCTCATTATACACCATAAACATTAAAAAATAATAATATGAACTTAATTATCAGGCTGTTGATTACAGCAATTGTTGCCTACCTTCTGACAAAGGTGCTTCCGGGTGTACATTTCGAGGGTTTTTCTTCAGCGATTATCTTCGCTATCGTGCTGGGAATCCTGAATATATTTGTAAAACCTATTCTGGGACTTTTGGGACTGCCACTTACGATTATTACATTAGGATTGTTTGCTTTGGTGATTAACGCGGTAATTATTCTTATCGCTGATTATTTTATAGACAGTATGGTGGTAGACGGTTTCTGGTGGGCACTGATCTTTAGTGTACTGCTGTCGTTTGTGACCTCGCTGGCCAGTTCCATGTTTTCAGATGGAGACTAAATAACAGATTATAACAAAATAGAATCGGCTGTTTCATTGAAACAGCCGATTTTTTCATTTAAGAATAATGATTATTGATCCATTCAAGACACTCCTCATAGGTTTGCACCTGTGCCGGCGTTTGGATATAAGGAGCATTGGTGGGTGCATTTTCGGCGATTTTGGCAAGAATTTTATCTAAAGTTCTGCCTTTGAAATCAACTCTTGTTGCCTGAATCGAACCATATTTCAAATGGTCTTTGTGGATGTGCCATAGGTTGGGGGAACCTGCATCTACCTGCGTGGCTTTAAAATTACCTGTGTCTAGTGTACTCATAATGTAAATTTTTAAATGGTTTTAATTAATATATCGGACGGTTTTTGTATTGCTGTTTTTATCATGATAAAGACAAAATTGTAATGACTTTGCTGATGTAAAAATCCGGTTTTTAAGGAAGCGGCAGAAGAGGGAAAATACCCATCTTTAGAAAATAGGAGTTTTCCTGTAAGCACGAATCTTGATTTGTGAATGGAATTTTATTACCAATTCGTTCGCTCATTTTTATTTTAAGTACTAACTTTGGAAATCTTTGAATTAAATAAAAGGAATTCATGAAATCGGCTTGATTCCATAGTTCCGTAAAAAATGAATATCAACATATGAAACTTAAGTACAGCCTGCTGGCTCTGGCAGCTCCGCTTTTAATGAATGCACAACAACTCATGACGCCTGAAATTCTCTGGACTTTAAAAAAAGTAGGAGTACAGGCTGTTTCACCGGATCAGTCTTCCCTGATTTACAAAGTAGGACAGGTAGACCTGAAAACAGAAAAGACAAAAAACGAGAGCTACTTTCTCAATGTGATCAATAACCAGTCTTCCAAAATAGATTTCGGTAAAAAAGCCCTTATCCAATGGGATAAAAACGGAATTTATGCCCAGGAAGGAGATAAAATCTATCTTTCGAAAGATAACGGAAAAACGTGGTCTGAATTTTATACCATCGGAGAAGCTGATAACATCGTGATCTCTCCGGACGGTAAAAAAATTGCTTTCAGCAAACAGGTTCTGGTAGAAAAGCTGATGGGGAAAGACAAATACAGCGATACCCCTAAAACAACAGCTCAGGTATACACAGACCTGAACCACAGACACTGGGATTATTTCAATGAAGGGAAATATAATCATGTATTTGTAGTCAATACCACAGACAAAGCAGAATCTGCAAAAGACCTTCTGGAGGGTAAAACATGGGATTCTCCCCAGCGACCTTTCGGTGGTGCGGAAGATTTCATATGGAGTCCGGATTCTTCACAGCTGTTATACGTAACAAAACCTAAAAGCGGAAAAGAATATTCCACAAGCACCAATACCGATATTTTTGCCTATGATCTGGCCTCAGGAACCACCAAAAATCTGACAGAAACCAATAAAGGCTATGACGTCAATCCAAAATTCAGTCCGGACGGGAAATCACTGCTTTGGCAAAGTATGGCCAGAGATGGTTATGAAGCCGATAAAAATGATGTAAAGATCATGGACTGGAAATCAGGAAAGACCACTAACCTTACAGCCGGTTGGGACGAAAGTGTTTCCGGAGATGTATTCTGGGGTGGTGATTCCAAAGCCATTTATTTTACGGCAGCCTTCAGAGGGACAAAACAGCTTTTCTCTATAGATCCTAAATCTGCGAAAGTACAGCAGATTACAAAAGGTGATTTTGATGTTAATGAAATCTTTACAGACAATAAAACCTCACTTTTAGTAGGAAGAACAGACATCAACCATGCTACGGAATTATTCTCTGTCAATTTGAAGAACGGAGAAATGAAGCAGGTTACAGAAGCGAACAAAGATACCTACGCTAAACTGGCACAGGGGAAATCTGAGCTGAAGATGGTAAAAACATCAGACGGCAAAGAAATGGGCGTATGGTTCCACTATCCACCTAACTTTGATCCAAACAAAAAATACCCGACACTGGTGTACTGCCAGGGAGGTCCACAGTCTGCGCTGACCCAGTATTTCAGCACAAGATGGAACTTCTCTTTAATGGCAGCCAATGGATATATCATCGTAGCGCCAAACAGAAGAGGAATGCCAGGATGGGGAACCCAATGGAACGAAGAAATTTCCAAAGACTGGGGCGGACAGCCGATGAGAGATTATCTGGCAGCAACAGACTTCGCAAAAACACTGCCTTACGTAGATGGGGAAAGAGTAGCTGCGGTGGGAGCCAGTTACGGAGGATACAGCGTATTTATGCTGGCAGGAATTCACGAAAACAGATTCAAAACATTCATCGCGCATGACGGATTATTCGATATGAAATCATGGTATCTTACTACAGAAGAGCTTTGGTTTGCGAATTGGGACCTTGGTTCTCCTTGGGAAAAACCGCTTCCAAAAGCCTATACAGAATTCAATCCAAGTAACTTTGTAGAAAAATGGAACAAACCGATTATGATCGTTCAGGGCGGAATCGATTTCCGTGTGCCATACGAACAAGGTCAGGAAGCTTTCCAGGCTGCAAAATTAAAAGGTTTGAAATCTAAATTAGTTTATTTCCCGAATGAAAACCACTGGGTACTTCATCCGCAAAACGGATTGGTATGGCAGAGAGAATTCTTCGACTGGCTGAAGGAAACCTTGTAATCTAAGCTCAAAATGAATGATTAAAATGAATTGAATTTCTTTTGATTATTCCTGAAAATATCAATAGGAGCGGGCTTTAGCCCGCTTTTATGCAATACAATCAAAGGCTTTAGCCAAAACCTATTCCGCACTTTCAATGTAAACATCTGTGAAAATCTGCGGAATCTGTGGTTAAAAAAAATGATATCATTAAGAAGAATGTTTTATCATCATCTATTATTAACATTCAATGTTTTCAAGAACGGTCTTTAGCCAAAATGTATATATTTGAAGATGCAAAAAAGAATCTCCTCCTTTCCTCCAATCATTGATAACCAATCTGAAATTCTGATTTTAGGTTCTATCCCAGGGGTAAAATCTTTGGAGAAACAGCAGTATTATGCCCATCCGCAAAACAAATTCTGGACGATTATTTTTCACTTATTCAACGAAGACTTAACTGATGATTATGCCAGGCGGCTTAATATTCTAAAGGAAAACCACATCGCTGTCTGGGACGTCATTGATTCCTGCGAAAGGAAAGGAAGTCTTGATTCGGAAATTAAGAACGAAGAAGCCAACCGGATCGCTGAACTTCTGGATGAGCATCCCAATATCAAGGCCATCTTCTGCAATGGAGGAAAATCCTACAAAAACCTTCAGAAGCTTTTAGGAAAAAACTACAGGTTGCCCATATTTCAGCTGCCTTCCACAAGTCCTCTTCATACAGTTTCATTTGAAACAAAATTAGAAGAATGGAAAAAGATTCAGGAATTCCTGACATGAGATTTTTAGGCGTGGTTCAATTTTTTATTTCTCGCAGATGAAACAGATGGAGCAGATTTAGGATGATGCATAAAAATCTTAGATTTTCAAACAACTTAATTGTACTTCTTTGCAGCAAGAGTTTAAACTTTAAATCAAACTAAAGTGTCAAAAAAACTTTTGCGCCTTTTGTGGTTTAAATCAAACTTATTCCGTGATCCTCAGATACGTTCTCAGACTCTTTAACAGTTCCAGCTGGTTTCTCGTCCTGTCCAGATTATGTTCCGGGTGTTTGGTTGCATAATATGTACTTCCGTTGAGATAATCAGTCAGGAAACGCACTGCCTGAATATAGATGACAGTCTGAGCGGCATAATCAAGATTTTCCAGTTCTTCATAAGTCAGTTTTTGCCTTAAATACAACAGAAATCCATCTTTTATCGTTCTGTAGATATGTGGATTAAAATTATCATCTGCATAGCCGTTATCTTCATCCAGCGTATTGGTGTAAGACCTTGCCATATCGCCAAAGTCATACAGGATCGTAGAAATCGTTACCGTATCCAGATCAATAACGGCCATAGGTTTTGAAGTAGCGTCGAAAAGAATATTTCTTACATTAGGATCTCCATGGATAATTCTTTTAGGCAGAATCCCTTGTTTTTCCATTTCAATCCATTTTTCGGGAAGGGAAAGCAGCTCATTCATCATTTCTATTTCGGGAGCGGCATTCTTCACCAGGTATTCGTCTGCATTTTGCAAAGCCGTATGATAATCCAGGATCCTTTTTTCAAAATTAATAAAATCCGGGATCGGGGTCTGAATATCAGGCAGATCTTCAGGATTGATTGTATTTAAAAAGCATCCCACTGCTTTTGCGGATTCATAGGCTGTTTTTATATCAGGAATTTTAAATAAAGTTCTGGCATCTGCTATATAGCCAAGCATCCTCCATGATCCGCCTTCTTCGTCTTTTACAATAAAGTTTCCGGATCTGTTTTCTTTTGGTTTTACCAGCTGCAGGGGATAATCTCCTTGTTCCAGCATGCTGTTGATTAAAAGATGGTTATGGGTGATAACCTCAGGAAACGGAAAAACCTGACCGTTGATTTTTTGAAGAATAAATTTCTCCTGAGAATCATGATCTTCCACCAGGTAGGTCGCATTAATAAGCCCGTCTGTAACAGGACTGATGCTGCAGTTTTCGGTTCCGGTAAATCCGCTAACGATTTGTTTTAATTCCATAGATCTTCGGGATATCTGTTTTTTTTGATTTCTGTGGTCAGAAAATCTTTAATACTGCTTTTGTCATTGGCATAGGTAACGCCCATCCATTGGGAAGGAGAGGCTTTTACCAGTACCTTTATCTTTTTTTTGTCAATCATTCTCTGTACAGCAGACGGGATATAAAATTCCTCCGATGGCTCCGGATCTGATTGTATAAAATCATTAAAATAGAGTTCGAGATACTCAAAAATGTTCGGATGAAAGATAAAAAAGTTCATAGAAACCAACGCGTTTGGCTCCATCTCTGTGTCTTTTCCGTTTTCAGTATATACAACTGAATCTCCTTCCTGCCGGATAGAAGTTTGTTCCACGATCCTGATCAGATAATTTTCATCATCCAGCGTACAGATTCCCCTTGCCACCTGACCATTTCCGCTTAGGGTAGAGCCTACTGGATAACCCGCCATCCCAAATTGTGAGCCAGAGATATGACGATCAATTTCTTCTGCCGCCAGCTGATAAGCTTCCTTTCCGTAAAAATCATCGGCATTGATCATAACAAAAGGTTCTTTTACCACGTTTTTTGCACAAAGAACCGCATGTCCGGTGCCCCAGGGTTTTTCCCTTTGTGAAAAATCATAATTTCCTTCAAGGAAGCTGTTAACTTCCTGATACACCCAGTGAAGTTCAAAATGAGCGTCCTTAGCTATAGCATTTAATCTTTCAATATAGCTTTGAGGAATAAGCCTGTTTACGATAATTACGATCTTGCTGAAACCCGCTTCCAGTGCATCATACACCGAATATTCCAGGATCGGCGAACCGTTATCCAGTATGCCGTCTATCTGTTTTAATCCTTTATAGCGGCTTCCCAGACCTCCGGCCAGTATAAGCAGTGTTTTTTTAGAATTCATCAGTCATTCCGAATACAGGTTTACGGGTTTTCCATTGTCCGTTCGTAAAATCAGGTATATCTACAGCCTGACCTCCTTTCGCAATAGATTCCTCGCTAAGCGGGGTAATGGAATACCATAATGCAAGATCATACACATCCATCGGGAATTCTATATTCCGTTTGATGCATTCAATAAAAGTATTCATAACGAAGAAGTCCATTCCGCCGTGTCCTGCGCCTGCAGCCGTATTTTCAAATTTTTTCCACATGGGATGATCGTGGTCATTCATCCATTTCTCTGTGTTTTCCCAACGGTGGCTGTGGTTCATTGTTTTTTCAAAGTAAATATGTCCCTGGCTAAAATCTCCCCATCCGAAATCCTGCCACAAACCTTCCGTGCCCTGCACTCTGAATCCAAGATCGTAAGGTCTCTGTAAACTTGTATCATGGGTCAGGAGAATCGTTTCACCATTGGCACACGCAATCTGGGTGGTAACCACATCTCCCTGGTTGAATTTCACTTTTGCACTGGGATGATTTTCTCCTCCTTTGGCATGCTCCACAACATATTTATGCAATCCTACAGACTTTGATGAGAATGAAGAAAGCCTGGTTAGTCGGTTTCCGCGGTTGATATCCATCATCACGGCTACCGGTCCTAATCCGTGGGTTGGATAAAGCTCTCCGTTGCGTTTTACATAATGTTCCGTTCTCCATTTAGCTTCACTGAAGCCTTTTTCTCCAAACTCAGCACCTGAATTGTATGGATTGATACCGTCATTGAAAAGAACGCCCCTCAGATCATGCTGATAGCCGCCTCTTCCATGAACCAGCTCCCCGAACATGCCCTTACGCACCATATTCAGAATGGCCATAATATCTCTTCGGTAACACACATTTTCCATCATGAAAATAGGAACTTTCGTTTCTTCATATACCTTCACGAATTCCCAGCAGTCCTGCAGTTTAATAGCCCCGGAAACTTCCATACCTACGATTTTTTTCGCCCGCATGGCCTCCGTTCCCTGGGGAAGATGCCATTCCCATGGAGTAGCGATCACTACGGCATCTATGGTTTTTAGCTTCAAAAGATTCCTGTAATCATAATCGCCGTTTGAAAATTCCTGGGCGGCAGATTTATTGTTGTCTTTCAGTATTTTCTGGGAAGCGGCCAGCATTCTTTTGTCCGGATCCGCAAAAGCTACGATTTCCACATCATTGCGTTTGGCGAGCAGTTTTACATGCTCCTGCCCCCGGAGACCTACACCGATAAAGCCCACACGGACTTTTTTATCTGATTTGAAATCACTGGAATAGGCAAATAGGGAATTAGGTAAAACCAAAGCACCAAAGCCGGCAAGAGCAGCTGTTTTTATGAAATTTCTGCGTGAAGAGGTGTTGTCCATGAAAATTTTTTCCCTAAATATATTAAAAACTTGCGAGGTATGGAGGGTGGGTGGAGAGTTTGAGGGTTTGAGAGTGGGAGAGTATTAGAGTGTAAGTGTAACCAAAATTGAAACCCGACATGCTACTACCTTCTACCTGCCACCTGAAATCTGCCACCTATTACCTGAAAAAACAGCTGCCCTCACCAGAGAACAGCCATTTCATAATCATCAATTTTTTAATGCATTATTTTTCTGTGTAATATACTTCTTCGTATGGCTGGATCAGAACCCATCCGCTTCCTGAGAATTTCATCTGGAACTCTTCACCGCTTCCTCTTCCGATCAGGCTTTTTAGCGAAACGTTGGTTTTCAGGTCCGGGCTTAGGTTACCGGACCATGCTACAGTCGCGTTAGGATCCGTGAATACAGGATTGTCAGGAGTAACCATCAGCGTCAGAGGTTCACCGTGCGTTGTGATTGCAATATGCCCGGTTCCGGAAAGTTTTACCTGGAAAAGACCGCCGGCCATCATCCCTGCTACACTTTTAAGCATGGTAATATCGCTTTTTACACTCTGCTCATGCGCCAGGACATCATTTCCGTTAACGCATACAGATTCATTGTTCAGATAAAGGATACGTACTTTCTTACCGGAATCTGCCACATACAGCTTGCCGCTGCCTTCAGCTTTCATCAGCTTTGTTCCTTCACCGCTGATGGCTTTCTTTAGCAAATTGCCGATACCTCCGGCCAGCATTCCCTGTCTTTCAAAGTTGATGCTTCCCACATAGCCTACCATACTTCCTCTTTTGGTCCATACTGCCTGATTGTTTAGATTAATTTCCAACAAATGCGGCGTTTCAAGTTCAAAGTAATCTCTTTGCTGTGGATTTTCTTTAGTTTCGTTTACAAAAGCTTCCAATGAATATTTGCTCATAAGTGTAAAAGTTTTAAAATATTTTCAAAAATAATCTTTTTTAACGTTATAAATTACCGTAAAATCACGGTTTTAAATTTGATTTTAAATATTACTTGACAAAGGGGTGTTCAATGTCGTATATTTGCACTCCGAAAATTACATAGGTAATTTGAATAATTTTTAAACCGTAATTTAAAAAAATGAAAACATCAGATTTTAATTTTGATCTTCCTGACGAATTATTGGCAGAACACCCATCTGAACACAGGGACGAAGCCAGACTAATGGTTCTTAACAGAAAGACAGAAACTATTGAGCATAAACTTTTTAAAGATGTAGTGGATTATTTTGATGAGAAAGATTTGTTTATTTTCAACAATACCAAAGTTTTCCCTGCACGTCTTTACGGAAATAAGGAAAAAACAGGCGCTAAAATTGAAGTTTTCCTTTTAAGAGAGCTTGATAAAGAAACCAGAGTATGGGACGTTCTTGTAGATCCTGCCAGAAAAATCAGAATTGGTAACAAATTATTCTTTACTGAAGACGAATCTTTAGTAGCTGAAGTGATAGACAATACCACTTCAAGAGGAAGAACATTAAGATTCCTTTTCGACGGATCTTATGAAGAATTCAGAACCAAGCTGAAAGAACTGGGAGAAACTCCGCTTCCAAAATATATCAAAAGAGCAGTAGAGCCGGAAGATGCGGAAAGATATCAGACGATCTATGCTAAAATAGAAGGAGCAGTAGCTGCCCCTACCGCAGGTCTTCACTTCTCAAAGCATCTGATGAAAAAACTGGAGATCAAAGGAATTGATTTTGCTGAAGTAACGCTTCACGTTGGTTTGGGAACATTCAACCCGATTGAGGTGGAAGATCTTTCCAAGCACAAAATGGAGTCTGAGGAAATCATCATCGATGAGAAAAATGCTGCCATCATCAACAATGCGGTAGAATCTCACAGAAGAGTATGTGCTGTAGGTACTACTACCATGAGAGCTTTGGAAACTTCTGTTTCCTCAAACAAAAAGATCTCTGCATTCAACGGCTGGACGAATAAATTCATTTATCCGCCTCACGATTTCGGAGTGGCCAACTCTATGATCACGAATTTCCACACGCCAAAATCTACATTATTGATGATGATTGCCGCGTTTGCCGGAAAAGATTTTATCATGCATGCGTATGAAGAAGCCGTAAAAGAAAAGTATAAATTCTATTCTTACGGTGACGCTATGCTAATCCTTTAATAAGAAAATAGGAATTAGGATTTAGGGCTTATTTGTTCCCTAAATCCTAAGCCCTAATACCTATACCCTATCATGAAAGATATCCGTACATTATCATTAGACCAGCTTAAAGACTACTTCGTCACTTTAGGGGAAAAACCTTTTCGTGCGAAGCAGGTTTATGATTGGTTGTGGAGTAAAAATCTCCATTCAATTGATGAAATGACGAATCTTTCGAAAAATCTCCGGGAAAAAATTTCCGAAGAGTATACCATCAACCCGGTTTCTGTAGACCTGCTTCAGAAAAGTACGGACGGAACCATTAAAAACGGAGTGAAACTTCACGACGGACTTTTGGTGGAATCTGTTCTTATTCCCACCGAAACAAGAACTACAGCCTGCGTTTCCTCACAGGTAGGATGTTCATTGAACTGCGAATTCTGCGCAACGGCAAGGCTGAAAAGAATGAGAAACCTTGAAGTGGCGGAAATCGTAGACCAGGTAGCCCTGATCGACAGCCAAAGCAAAATGTATTTCAACAGGCCGCTTTCCAATATTGTCTTTATGGGAATGGGGGAGCCGATGATGAATTACAAAAATGTGGTAGAAGCCATCAGGAAGATTACCCAGCCGGAAGGCCTTGGAATGTCTCCAAGAAGAATAACCGTTTCTACTTCCGGAATTCCGAAGATGATCAAAATGCTTGCAGATGATGAGCTTAGGGTAAAACTGGCCCTTTCACTTCACTCAGCCATAGAGTCCAAGCGTAATGAAATCATGCCTTTTTCTGATAAGTTTCCATTAACGGACATTATGGAGGCCCTTCAATACTGGTATCAGAAAACCGGCTCTGTGATTACCTTTGAATATTGTGTATGGAAAGGCATTAATGATGGGGATGAAGATATCAAAGCTTTAATTAAATACTGCAGACAGGTTCCTTCCAAAGTGAATCTTATCCAGTACAATCCTATCGGGGACGGTAAATATGATCAGTGCAATAAGCAGGCAGAAGACAATTATGTCCGCCAGCTGGAAAATGCCGGAATTACCGTTATGATCAGAAAAAGCCGTGGCGGGGATATAGATGCGGCATGCGGACAGCTTGCCAATAAAACCACCGATTAAAATTTCCTTAAAAAAATCCAAATTTTTTCTTAAACTTTTCCTAAACTCCTACCTTTACATAAAGAACAGTTATTATGGACTTCTTTATGAGCGAAGACGGGCTGGAAAACGTATATGCTTGGGCTATTCCTTTTCATGCAGCCGTTATTCTGGCAGAAATGATCTACAGTCATGTTTCAGAAGCTAAACTGTACAATGGGAAAGACGTGGCAACAAGTATTTATCTTGCCTTGATGAACTTTGGTCTGGATCTGATCATGAAGGCTTTTGCCATGGGAGTCATGTTCTTTTTTTACAATCACAGGCTTTTCAGCTGGGAATTTACAGTCTGGTATTGGCTGATCTGTTTTACCATTACAGATTTTGCCTACTATGTGCTTCATTATGTAGATCATCATTCCCGGGCGTTCTGGGCGGTTCATATTACCCATCATAATTCAGAATATTTCAATCTGACCACAGGTTTCAGAAGTCCCGTCCTGCAGCCGCTTTACCGGTATCTTTATTTTTCTCCGCTGGCATTTTTAGGATTTAATCCATGGCATATCATGGTAGTATATGCCATAGGACAGGTGTACGGAACATGGGTGCATACGCAAACCGTAAAAACAATGGGTATCCTGGAATATATCCTGGTAACGCCTTCACACCACAGGGTGCATCATGCCTGCAATATCAAGTATCTGGACCGGAACATGGGTATGTGTCTGATCATCTGGGATAAAATTTTCGGAACCTTTGAAAAAGAAGATCCCAATGTACCCGTGAAATACGGTATCTATCCCAAAATGCCCGACAATAAACCGGATACGGTTCTCCTTTACGAATGGAGAAAAATCTGGAAAGACATCAGGCAGCCGGGATTGAAATTTTCAGACCGGATTAATTATATCTTTAATTCTCCGGGATGGAGGCATGACGGAACCGGAAAAACAGTCAGGCAGTATCAGAAAGACTATGTAAAGAAACAGTCTGAAAAGGAAAATCTGTGAGAAACCTGAGAAATTTGCAGTAAAAATATTAACCACAAAAGTCACAAAAGTTCTTTAACACTTAAGTTTTTTTGACACTTTAGTTCAAATAAGATTAATTGATGATTCGAAAAAAGTACACTTGAGTTTTTTAAAATCAAAGATTTTCATTCATCATGTTAGAAATCTGCTCTATCTGTTTGATCTGCGAGAAATTAAAAATCAAACCATTAAGATCAATTTAAGTTGTTAAGAAATATTAAGCTTGAGCTTCGCCTTAGGAATTCGCTTAAAAAATCTTTAGATTTTCCTTAACTCTTCTTATCTCCTTAATTAAACTTAATATTTCAAAAAATATCCACAATCATCTGTGAAAACCTGTGAAATACGTGGGAGAAAAATTATTAAGCACAAAAGTCAAAAAAGTTACGTTATGCAGAAGAAGAGTAACTATAATCTTTCCCAACTCCCGTTAAACCCGTATTTTTACTTCATGAAAAAAATCCTTCTTCTCTTTGCTGTCATTATCTTTCAATCATCGTTTTCCCAGCAGACTGATTTTTTGAAGATCAGAAAATTCAGGGTAGGTTACCTGGATGACAAGGTTCAGGAAACATCCGGATTGAGTATTCTGAATGGGAAACTGTATACTTTCAACGACAGCGGAAATGCACCTGAGCTTTTCGAGATTGATGAAACTTCCGGTAACATCAAAGGTACATTTGCAGTTAACGCTAAAAACAAAGACTGGGAAGCACTTGCGAATGACGGACAGAATTTCTATATCGGGGACTTTGGAAATAACGGCGGAACCAGAAGGGATCTTGAAATTTATAAATTGCCGTTTCATAATGATAAGCTCCAGAATGATTCCATTTCTAAAATTTCCTTTTATTATCCGGAGCAGACGGAATTTATTCCAAAGTATACGGATAATGATTTTGATGCAGAAGCCATGATCTATCTCAACGGAAAGATCCATTTATTCACTAAAGAATGGAAATCAAAAGCAACAACCCATTATATCATAGACCCCAAGATAACAGAAAAGCAGAAGGCAGAGAAAACAGAAGCTTATAAAACAAACTATGTGGTTACGGATGCTGCTTACTTTGATCATCAACTCTATCTGATAGGCTACACAAAGAAAACGGAAGTCTTCCTGAATATTTTTAGGGAAACAGAACCGGGTGTGTTTTTTAAAGAAACGCCCAAGCATTACTATCTCGGGAGTTCTCTGGCAATCGGGCAGATTGAAGGGATCGTCGTCAATGAAGCCGGAATCTATATTTCAGGGGAAAAATTCAAGTCACGACTCGGAACTGCAAAACCTGCACTGTATTTTATTCCAAAAGAAGAACTCAGAGATTAATTTTGTATTAAAATTGCTTGAAAAAAATTATCTTTGTGAGAATTACTAATTATTTATTTTCATTCACAGATTTTGGCAAACATCGTAGAAGAAATTAAGCGACCGATCAATGAGGAAATGAAACTTTTCGAGCAGAAGTTTTATGAATCCATGCAGAGCAAAGTGCCTTTATTGGATAAAGTAACGCGTTTTATCGTTACTACCAAAGGAAAGCAGATGCGTCCTATGTTTGTATTCCTCTGTGCAAAGCTGATTGGTGACGTCAATGAAAAAACGTACCGCGGAGCTTCTATGATTGAGCTGATTCATACGGCCACACTGGTACATGATGATGTGGTGGATGAAAGTTTCAAACGACGTAATTTCTTTTCCATCAATGCATTGTGGAAGAATAAAATTGCAGTATTGGTTGGGGATTATCTTCTTTCAAAATCAGTATTGCTTTCTACAGATCACAAAGACTATGATCTTTTAGGGGTGATTTCCAGAACGATCCGTGAAATGTCTGAAGGGGAGCTTTTACAGCTGGAAAAAGCCAGAAAACTGGATATTACAGAAGATGTTTACTATGAAATAATCCGTCAGAAAACAGCCACGCTGATTGCTGCCTGCTGTGAAATAGGGGTTCTCTCCAATAATGCGGATGAAACCCTTGCAAAAAAGATGATGGATTTCGGAACCTATACCGGGATGGCTTTTCAGATCAAGGACGACCTTTTTGATTATCTGAGTTCAAATGTTATCGGTAAACCTGTAGGAATTGATATCAAGGAGCAGAAGATGACCCTTCCCCTGATCTATACGCTCAAAACAGCGAATGAAAAAGACAGAAAGTATTATTTCAATACCATAAAAAGGTATAACAACGATCAGAAAAGGGTAAAAGAGCTTATTGAATTTGTAAAAAGCTCCGGAGGAATGGATTATGCCATCAAAACGATGAAAGATTTTCAGCAGAAGGCAAAAGATATTCTGAATGAGTTTCCGGATTCTGAGCCCAGAAAATCATTACACCTGATGCTGGATTATGTAATCGAAAGAAAATTTTAAAATTAAAATCATAAAAAACCGGAATGCGGCGAGCGTTCCGGTTTTTTTATTTAACATTTGATATTGCAAAGTTTTTACACGGGAATGAGAAACCTTGGATGGAGCTTGAACTCACCGTGTCAAGGTTCTGAACCTTGACACGGTGAGCCTGCCATAAATCAAAATCACGGTTATTATGAATAATCAATATATTCTTTTAATGCATTTTATGAATATATTTTTGTTTATCGATCATTATACTGAAATGGCTTAAATGATTTTCACAGTCAGTATGATAACAGCTAGAACTATACAAAATAAAGCA
Organism: Chryseobacterium phocaeense; assembly: GCF_900169075.1. Lineage (NCBI taxonomy): Bacteria > Pseudomonadati > Bacteroidota > Flavobacteriia > Flavobacteriales > Weeksellaceae > Chryseobacterium > Chryseobacterium phocaeense. Next base: position 2,362,778 of record NZ_LT827015.1, on the reverse strand, counting down.
GTTAAAAATAAATAATCCGCAATAGTCTCAAATTTTATTTCCCGCTTTTCATTCCTTGTTCTTATGGCCAGGAAAGAGAAGAAGCAGCTGCAGGCAAACAACAGGCAAGACAGGCCGGCAAATTCATCCAGATGTGTATTGCTGCTGATTTTAGTGATTTTTAGGGAAGTAATGATAATCAGGGAAAAACCTAAAAGGTTACTCGATGCATTCAGGATATGAGGTGATTTTTTTTCCATCATTTACAAATTTTTACAAGATAAAACATCATTTTTTTATTATCAAATTTTTAAAAAAAATTATTGAAAATTAAAATTAATTTAAAAATTGTATATTAGCGCCATACTTGAAGAATAAAAACTTTTATATCTAGCTATGCAGACAACCTATATTGAAACACAGCAAATCTCTTTCCAGGATTTTAAAAATCAGATAATTGAAGACTACAGGTTAGGAAGGATTTCACGCGAGATGTCTTATCTTGGAAGAAGAGAAGTACTTACAGGAAAAGCTAAATTTGGAATTTTTGGGGATGGTAAGGAGCTACCTCAGCTGGCCATGGCAAAAGTTTTCAGAAATGGGGACTTCCGTTCGGGATATTACAGGGATCAGACTTTTGCATTGGCAGTAGATGCATTATCGGTTGAAAGCTTTTTTGCACAGCTGTATGCAGATACAAGTGTAGAAAGAGAGCCTGCATCGGCCGGAAGACAGATGAACGGTCACTTTGCAACCAGAAGTTTAAATGAAGACGGAAGCTGGAAAGATCTTACGGCACAGAAAAATATTTCTTCTGATATTTCCCCTACAGCAGGACAGATGCCAAGATTATTGGGATTGGCTCAGGCTTCTAAAGTATATAAAAGTGTAAAATTTGAAGGGTCTGAAAAGTTTTCAAAAGACGGGAACGAAATAGCATTCGGAACTATTGGAGACGCTTCTACAGCAGAAGGACATTTTTGGGAAACTTTGAATGCAGCCTGTGCACTTCAGGTTCCTATGATTGTTTCCATCTGGGATGATGGTTACGGAATTTCAGTTCCTACAAAAAATCAGAGAGCAAAAGCTGATATTGCTGAAATGCTGAGCGGTTTCCAGCGAAAAGAAGGCGAAAATCAGGGCTGTGAAATTATCCAGGTAAAAGCATGGGATTATCCTTCACTATTGGATGCTTATGCAAGGGCTGAACATTTTGCAAGAACAGAAAGCATTCCTGTAGTGGTGCATGTAATTGAGGTGACACAGCCTCAGGGGCATTCTACATCAGGGTCTCACGAGAGATATAAAAATGAAGAGCGTCTTTCATGGGAAGCAGATTTTGACGGACTGCTGAAATTCAGAGAATGGATCCTGAACTATTCCATCGAAATTGAAGGAAAAGAAGAAGTAATTGCTTCTGCTGAAGAATTGGATGCAATAGATGAAGAGGCTAAAAAAGTAGTAAAAGCAGGCCAGAAAACAGCATGGGAAAGCTATCAGAAGACCATTACAGACCTGGTTCAGTCAGTTCTTCCATTAGTGGAAAACCTGAAAGGCCAGAACGCTGAAATTGAAGGGTATATTGCCCAGTTCAACAAACTGGTTTCCAAAGCCAAAAAAGATATTTTCCACCTGACCAGAAAAGCTTTACTGGCCACAAGAGGAACAAATTCTGCAGAAAGAAACCAACTGATGCAGAAATACAATGAAATTTTTGAAGTTGAAAAAGACAACTATTCTTCCCACCTATATTCACAATCCCAGTGGAAAGCTGAAAATGTGAAGGAGGTTCAGCCTGTATTTTCAGAGAATTCTGAAGAAGTGGACGGAAGAGTAGTGGTAAGAAATAATTTTGACAAAATCTTTGAAAAATATCCTGAAACTTTAGTGTTTGGTGAAGATGCCGGAAATATCGGTGATGTGAACCAGGGACTGGAAGGAATGCAGGAAAAATACGGTGACGTACGTGTAGCAGACACCGGAATCCGTGAAGCAACCATTCTTGGACAGGGAATCGGGATGGCTATGAGAGGTCTAAGACCTATCGCCGAGATCCAGTATCTTGACTATATTCTTTACTGTTTACAGGGAATGAGCGATGATCTTGCAACGGTTCAGTACAGAACAAAAGGCGGTCAGAAAGCACCGGTAATTATCAGAACAAGAGGTCACAGACTTGAAGGTGTATGGCATTCCGGTTCTCCAATGGCAGGGATCCTGAACCTTTCAAAAGGAATTCTGGTATTGGTGCCAAGAAACTTAACAAAAGCTGCCGGATTCTACAATACCATGCTTCAGAGCGATGATCCTGCGGTTATTGTTGAATGCCTGAACGGATACAGGTTGAAAGAAAAGCAGCCGGATAACTTAGGAGAATTCACCGTTCCTGTCGGAAAAATTGAAGTGACAAAAGAAGGGAAGGATGTTACCCTGGTAACCTACGGATCTACCTGGAGAATTGTGATGGATGCCGCAGAACAATTGGAAAAAATGGGAATTTCTGCAGAAGTTATTGACGTTCAGTCTTTAATTCCTTTCGATTTAACAAGCGAAATTGCTGAAAGCGTTAAGAAAACCAACAGATTGGTCGTAATTGACGAAGATGTGGAAGGAGGGACTTCAGCGTTTATCCTTCAGCAGATTTTAGAAAAACAAAAAGCATTCAGATACCTGGATTCAGATCCGCTAACGATTGCTGCCAATGATCACAGACCTGCTTATGCAAGTGACGGAGATTACTTCAGCAAGCCTTCTGCAGACGATATGGTAGAAAAGATCTACGCGATGTTCAATGAAACAAATCCTCAGAAATATCCTGCGATATTTTAATAAGGATTTCAGATAAAATTAAGCCGCTTTCTTTTAGGAAGCGGTTTTATTTTATTTATTTTTACATTTGAAAATTTTGGGTAACAAATGAAAAGTTTAGCACAGTTTTTTAGGACAAGAAAAACCGCATTGATCATTTCTTCAGTCTATGTGGGAGCAGGAACTTTGGCTGTTTATTCCCTTTATCCTGATGATCCAACATTTGGGGAATGGTCCTTGTATATCATAATAGGCACTTTTCCTGTTACCTTTATTAGCTTTATGTACAGATATATAGAAGCAGACGCTTTTTTTGGTGTTTTGATGATCCAGTTTATAATGTTTATTATAACATTTTTCGTGTTATCGCTATTTATAAGAAATAAGTATGAAAATTGATATAATATTATTCTACAGATAATTAAGCTTTAATCTGCTGTCTAATTTCCTTATCCAACATGTTACAATCCTTCTCCGGATACAATTCCTTATTCTGATATTTCGCTTCCCATTCCTCAAGCATATACAGAATTGGTAGCAAGGCCAGTCCTTTTTCCGTAAGGGAATATTCCACTCTAGGAGGGATTTCTTTAAACTCTTCCCGGATAATCAATCCATCTGTTTCCATTTCTCTGAGCTGATCGGTCAGGACCTTTCTGGAAATCACATGAATTCTTACCGCCAGCTCCCCAAAACGTAGTTTACGATCCTTGATAACCAGTGCAATGATAGGTTTCCATTTGCTTCCCAGGGCAGACATTGCCTTTCCCAAAGGGCAATTGTGCTTCATTAATTCACTCTTTTTCATAGCGTGTTGTATTTCTTAAAAGCGGTGCGGAATCAGAATTTATATCCGTTACTTTTATGTTACTAATGTAAGTTACTGCGAAGTTACCACTTTTTTCTGACAAAAGATACAAATGCAAACTATTATTAGTTACTTTGTGTAACAATTATAAAATACCAATTTAAAAATGAGTACAGAATCATTATTTAAACCGTTCACTTATAAAAATCTTGAGCTTAAAAATAGAATTGTAATGGCGCCCATGACCAGAGCTCAATCTGATAATGGAGTACCTACCCAAAATATAGCAGACTATTACGCAAGAAGAGCCGCAGCAGAAGTAGGATTGATTCTTTCGGAAGGAACTGTAATCAACAGAACAGCTTCCAAAAATATGCAGAACATCCCGGATTTTTATGGGAATGAAGCATTGGCAGGATGGAAAAACGTAATTGATGCCGTTCATCAGAACGGAGGCAAAATGGGACCACAGATCTGGCACGTAGGAGACACCAGAATGTCTGAAGATTATCCGCTGGCTCAGATGGAAAAGGCTTCTACAATGACTTTGGAAGATATTCAGGATACGATTAACCAGTTTGCGGCTTCTGCAAAAGCAGCTAAAGACTTAGGGTTTGATGTGGTTGAAGTTCATGGAGCACACGGATACCTTATTGACCAGTTTTTCTGGGAAGTGACCAATACCAGAACGGATGAGTATGGAGGAAAAACCATTAGAGAAAGAAACCGTTTTGCAGTAGATGTCATTAAAGCAATCAGGGCTGCAGTAGGAGAGGATTTCACCATAATTTTACGTCTTTCCCAGTGGAAACAGCAGGATTACAGCAGCAGGCTGGCCTCAACTCCGGCAGAAATGGAAGAGTGGCTGTTGCCTTTAAAAGAAGCAGGTGTAGATATTTTCCACTGTTCACAACGCCGTTTCTGGGAACCGGAATTTGAAGGTTCAGATTTGAATTTTGCAGGCTGGGCGAAAAAAATTACCGGACAGCCAACAATCACCGTAGGTTCTGTAGGTTTAAAAGGAGATTTTATGAGCGCTTTTGCAGGACATGGAACCGAAAAAACCGATCTTACAGACCTAACCAGAAGGCTTGATAATGAAGAATTTGACCTTGTTGCGGTGGGACGCGCACTTTTACAGGACCCGCAGTGGGTTAAAAAAATAAAAACCGGAAGTACGGAAGAACTTCTTGATTTCTCGGCAGAGAGCATGGGAAAACTGTATTAAGGTGAATTGTGAATTGTAAATCCGCTTCGCTGTCAATTTTTTGATTCTGGAATTACAAGGAATCATCATTCACTTGCGAAGCAAAATTGACCATTGACCATTCACAAATAATATTTTTCTTTATTTTTATATAAATTTTCACCTATTTATTAAAGAAACCCGCTTTCAGAACTTCTGAAAGCGGGTTTTGATTTTTAATCCGGACACTCCATAGTGTTTGGAATACATTTCCATCTGGATGGAAAACCATTTTTAGGCGGAACATAGCATGCTGTAGTTCCTTCCGGACACTCAGGAGCATTTCCTCCATTGATTTTCTTTAAATCCGCTTTAGCCAGTTTTTTTAGATTTTTCATATTTTATTTTTTAGAGTGATGAACATAAATGCTTTTACTGTTTAGGGCATCCCACACCAGGTTCACAAGTCCAGTAACTTGGAATTCCGTTTTGAGGACGGTGGTAGCAGGCTGTAGTTCCTTCCAGACATTCAGGAGCGCTTCCTCCATTAATTTTCTTTAAATCTATTTTCGTTAATTTTTTTAAATTTTTCATATGTAATAATTTGTTGATGATTAAAAGTATAATATTTTCAATAGATAGCGAAATATTTCATATGAAAATCCGGGATAAAAAAGCAACTGCGCCCCAGATGATCCGGAGCGCAGTTTTAACAGATTTAAATATCTAAAATTACCGTGATGAACGGTAACAGTGATTGATGGATTATAAACCGATATTTTTAGTAGGCTTCAGCTGCTTCACGATGCTTTTCGGAATAGCGTTCTTATGAATCAGGATGGCTGTGGATTTATATTCTACATAAGGCCTTGTTACGTAAAGATATCCTTCAAAATCATTCGTTACACCCCATGAATTTTTCACCATATAATATTCCTTACCGGTCTGGTCCTTGGCCAGTCCTACAATGTGCATCCCGTGATCATCAGTTGTAGAAAGGTTGTTAAGGCCTTTCTGACGCATATCTTCAGTGATGGTTTTATCTTTTTTAGGCTCAGTAAATAAAGTCTGCTTGTTGTCACCAGTGATCTGGTTCAGGTCCATATCCGGAACATAGGCAACCCCGTTTTTATAAGAAAAATAAGGTTCCGAAACATCTGTTGCCCATCCTACAGAGTAACCTTTGTTTACAGCATTGTCGATAATTGCCGTTAAATCTTTCATCGGAACATTCCAGTCGGAATCATGGCTCCAGTTATCAGGGATTGGAACTACAAACTTCTGATAGTATGGGTAATCTTTATAAGAAGAAATTTCTACGTAATCTTCAGGATTGATGCCTACTACTTCTTTCGCAAAAGTCTTTGGAGTGTAATTTTTTCCTTCATAAGTAAAGTTAGCCGGAACTTTTCCAAGGTATTCGTCAAGGATGGCATCTACTGCATCCATCCAGTTATCAGTAAGCTTTCCTTTGGAACCTGCCTGAACAAGACTGTCCAGAACCGGCTTTAGTTTTCCCTGCATTTCCTTAAAATTATTCAGGGTTTGACCTTGCTTCAGCCCTGTATACACATCCTGAGGCACGGCGCCGTATTTTTTGTACATATTGATCACGTCGTGAAGTTCACCTCCGTCACCCCAGCTGATGGCGCCACTGTTCAGTACATATAATTTGGCTTTATCGTGGTAAGAATTTCTTGCCGTAAAAATTTCAGCAAGGTCTACAGGTTTTTTACCCATTCTCTGCATTTCAGATTCCAGGAAAGAATTCCCCGAATAGCTCCAGCAGGTTCCGGATGAACCCTGGTTCTTCACAGAGGTTGCTCCTACATCTTTTAATGTAGTGAACTGGAAATTAGCATTTTGAGATTGGTTGTTTTTTAATTTGTTGATCAGATCATCCTGGGCAAACATCATACTTCCTGCAGACAAAACAAAAAGTAATGAGGTAATTTTGGTATTTTTCATTACTATAAAAAGATTATTTATATGAATAGTCGTTCGTTGTTGAGATTTGTTACAGAGGGAAAAGTTAAATTTGGAGAGGTGGAAAAGCGAAAAGGCTAAATCGCAAAACGGCAAAATCGCGAAACTGCTAAAGAGCATGGGAAGCAAAGGAAGCGAAGAATGAAGAGAAAGCTTAGATGGCAAATTTGCAAATCAGCTTATTTGCCCTTTTGCGATTTAGCCTTTTCGCCTTTTTGCAAAAAAAATAAAAACTTTTCCAACCCCTCTCAAAGTTTACGCATCTATAAGAATATAAAGCCTGACTATGGAAAGAGAATTACTAATAGAATGCCAGCGTGGCAGCCGCAGTGCACAGCGGAAGGTCTACGAGAAAATGGCGGGTAAACTGTTCGCGGTCTGCCGGCGCTATCTTAAAAATGATGAAGACATCGAAGAAGTGTTGGCCGATACTTTTTACAAAATCTTCACGAAAATTACCCAGCTTCAGGATCTGAATACTTTTGAAGGATGGGCGAGAAAAATTGCAGTCAATGAATGTCTTCAGAAATTAAGAGCAGCCAAAGCGCAATTCATTTCAATGGATGACCACTTTATTGAGACATCAGGAACGCTTTCGGAAAGTATTTCCTTTGAAAAAGATATCCTGAACCTGCTGAACTTCCTTCCCGAAGGATGCCGCGCAATATTCAATCTTTTCGCTATTGAAGGCTATCCTCATAAAGAAATTGCATCCATGCTTTCCATCAGTGAGGGCACTTCAAAATCTCAGCTCAATTTTGCAAGGAAAAAATTACAGGAACTTTTGGTGAATCAGAACATTTAAACTTTAGAGCAATGGAAAATAATCAAGATATAGATAAAAGATTCAATGATGCTTCTAAGCTTTCAGAAGAGCCGGCTGTTTTTCCGGGTTTTGATAAAGTTTGGGCTAAAGTTGAAGAAAAATTAGATAAAAAAGAAGATAAAAAGAGAATCGTTCCGGCCTGGTTCCCCTATGGAATTGCAGCCAGCCTGATCATCGGACTTGGGGTCCTGTATTTTTTAGATAAAAAAGAGATGAAAACTCCGGTTCAGCCGACTTTTGTTCAGAAAACGAAAGAAAGCCCTGCGAAAGATCATATCCAGGTGATAGACAGTACGGTGAAATCCAATATTGAAAAAGAAGCTGAACTTGTAACTCCTTCGGTTCTTGCCTATACGCCAACAAAGGTCGTTAAGGAAACTGTGTCCTCAGAGATGACTTCCGGCAGCATTCCGGAAACATTTCCTGAATATGCAGAGCGCAGCCAAAGGAATAAAGATACTCTAAGAGAAAAAAATATAGAAGAAGTCGTGGTATTGGGCATGGGATATAAAAAGGCAGTTGCCTCTGTAACATCATCAAGCTCTATGATTGCTTCCACGGAAATTGCGAAACCTTCAACGGTGGCTGCTTTAAGTGGGACAGTCCGTGGCATTACCGTATCCGGCAGCCGGAAAAATTCAGGTATTATGATCCGCGGAGCCAGCAGCATAGGTACGGAAAAACCATTGATTATAATAGATGGAGTTGTGTTTGATGGAGCATCCGGGATATTGAACCTTGTGGACTCTAAAAATATAAAAGAATTAAAGGTGATCAAAGGGCTTGAAGCCACAGCTTTATATGGCAGCAAAGCTAATAATGGAGTCATTCTATTGACCACGAAAGGATTGTCAAAAGAAGATATTGATAAACTTAAAGAAATTTCCTCCACTAAAAAAGAAGACCTGAAAGAACCGGAAATTGATTTACCAAAAGCAGGACAGTTAACCGCAGGGGAAGTCAATGATTTTTCAAAATGGGAATATTGGAAAGATATAGCAGTTCCTACGTTAGACGAGTATAAAAATACCTGGAAGTTTTTCCCTGACCGAAGGGTTTCCGTTCAGTTGGTCAATAAAAACAGAAAGCCTGTCATCGGGGAAAAGCTGAGACTGCTGAATGATAAAAAAGAAGTCATATGGGAAGCTGTTTCCAATAATCTTGGTAATGCGGAATTATGGATTGATCCTATGAAAGACAGCCATCCGGTTTCTGAAAAATACTATTTAGCGGATGGTTCAGGGCAGGTCATCAGCAGTAATATAAGGGATTTTAAAAATGGACAGAATCTTATTATCCTGGATAAAGCCTGCATTACAAAAAGAAATCTGGACCTCGCATTTGTGGTAGATGCAACGGGTTCCATGGGCGATGAAATTGCTTACCTGCAATCTGAACTGCTTGATGTTTTAAGAAGGGTAGAGAATAATCTGAAAAATACAACCGTAAGGTATGGCTCAGTTTTTTACAGGGATCATGGCGATGAATATGTAACCAGAAAATTTGATTTCTCCGACCACGCTGAAGAACTGGTGAATTTTATTCAGAAACAAAGAGCAGGGGGAGGCGGAGATACACCTGAAGCGGTGGTAGAAGCCATGCAGGTTTCCGTAGATGAATTGAAATGGAGTTCTGAAAACTCTGCAAAAATCATGTTTCTGATTCTTGATGCACCTCCACACCGTTCGGAGGAGAACATCAGTAAACTGTATGAAAAAATAAAATCCGCTGCCAAAAAAGGCATTACCATCATTCCTTTATCGGCAAGTGATGCAGACAAGCAGACGGAGTACCTGATGAGAACCTTCGCACTGATGACCAACGGAACCTATACTTTTCTGACTAATGACAGCGGAATCGGTAACAATCATATAAAACCGACCATTGATTCCTATGAGGTTGAGAAGCTGAATGCCATGCTGCTGAGACTGATTCTGCAGAGAGCCACACTTCCAGAATGTAATGACGGAATTTCAAATGACCATCTGAATAAAAAGCTTGAAACGGAAGTGAACAACCAGCCGGAATCCAAAACACTGATCTTCCCGAACCCTACAAAAGGAATTATCAACATAAAATCCAGAAATGCAATAGAGGAACTGTTTGTCTATGACCTCGCCGGAAAGATTATCATGAGAAAAGAACATTTAAATGAAGGTAAAAACACAATTGACATCACCTCATATCCCCAAAGTATTTATCTGATCAGATTGAGAATTAAGGATCACTGGGAAACCTTTAAGGTGATTAAAAATTAAGTCAGAGAAAAAAGAAATTTCCACGGAAATTTCTTTTTTTGTTTAAAGGATTTGAATAAGGAGTCACAAAGTGACGACTTAACTCAGGATAGGATAAAATCCTATCAAAATTAAAATGCATAAAAAACCATCCGGAACCAGTCATTGAATTAAGGATTTAATAAAAATGAAATTAATTTTCAAAAATTATTGAAAATTCAAAAAATATAATTACATTTGTCATAGAAATAAAACAGAAGACAAAATGAAACTTTCAGAAGCAAAAGAAAAATACATCCAGACATGGGGAACGTTTGCAACCAACTGGGGCATTAACCGGACAATGGCACAGGTTCATGCATTGCTTCTGGCGAGTGGAAAACCGCTTTCTACGGATGAGGTGATGGAGCAGCTGGAAATTTCCAGAGGAAATGCCAATATGAACCTCCGGGCCCTGATAGACTGGGGAATTGTAAGAAAAGAATTCATTAAAGGAGACCGGAAAGAATATTTTATAGCGGAGAAAGATGTCTGGTATCTGTTCAAACAGATCACCAAAGAGCGCAGAAAGAGAGAGATAGAACCTGTGATTTCCTTTCTGGAAGAACTGAAAAATATAGACGACAATGATTCTGAAGAAGCAAAAGAGTTTATCAAGCTGATGAGTGATTTCAGTTCTGTGACAGGGAAGATCAATAATATTATGGATCTGGCGATTAAAAGCGATGATCACTGGCTGGTAGGAAAAATTACCAACCTGCTGAAATAGAAGAGGATTAAATCCTTTTTTATTTGAATTAAATTTTCAAAAATTACTGAAAATATAATATTTATAAGATGTTTAATATTGTCTCATATATCATTTTCCTCACGGTGAGCTCTTACATCACGGTAGATGTCGGAAGGAGGTGCTTTCAGGCGGGCAAAACTTATCTGGAATACCTGATTCATGACAAGGATATGTGCCTTACGATCAACAGGATACTCCTCGGATGCTATTATCTTTTAAATCTTGGCTATATCGCTGTTAATCTTGCATTTTGGACCCGTGTAAATTCTATTGAAGAAGTAGTTGCGGTGTCTGCCGCCCGCATCGGGTTTATCACTCTAATCCTTTGTGCACTTCACTATGTCAATATAATTACGCTATACTTTTTAAGAAATAAACTAACCCTTAAATAATACAACGATGACTGCAACAGTTTTAACCGCCACGTACAATTTTTCAGCGTACATGATCTATCTGCCCATTGTAATAGCTCTTACCGTGTTGGTATCCCAGTTTCTGTTTAAAAATTCAAAAACATTTATGATTGATATTTTTCACCAGAAAAAAGATATTGCGATGGCCACCAATTCCCTCTTTAAGATTGGATTTTACCTTCTCAATATAGGATTTGCCCTTTGCATTATTGAGTTTTTCCAGATTGAAACCATAGAAAGGTTGGTAGTAGCACTGAGCAAAAAGATCGGAGGCTTCTCTATTTATCTTGGAATTATGATGCTTTTTAACCTCCTGCTATTCCTGAAAGGCCGTAAACATGCCATGAACAAAGAAAAATATATCGATAATGAAAACGCTCATTTTTAAAATCTGGATGTATCTCACTTTCAGATCCGGCCATAAAAGAACCAGAGGTGATTTTTTAACCTTTTAAAAATTGATAGCCATGATGTATCATTAGGATTGAAACAGGAACTAAAAAGCTTGCGAAAAAGATCATTATCAAATAGAAGATACACTTATATTATTCTTATGGATTCTTTGGATAGCCCTGATTTCAGGGCTATCCAATTTTATAGCAGCAAAAAATTGCAGGTTCATAAATGATTGTTAATTTAGCAAAAACGAACCTCCATGCTCATTAAACAGAAAACAAAAACCCTTTTTCTTTCATCACTTCTTATTTCCTCTGCATTCTTCTCACAGACACATAATGTATCAGCTGGATACCAAAAACCGGATGACCCGCTTGTTGTTAAGAATCTGGAAGAATGGCAGGACCTTAAATTTGGGTTGTTTATGCATTGGGGAACCTACAGCCAGTGGGGGATTGTAGAAAGCTGGAGCCTCTGCCCGGAAGATGAATCCTGGACTAAGAGAAAGCCTGAGCACGGAAAATCCTATAATGAATATGTAAAGAACTACGAAAATCTTCAGACCACTTTTAATCCCATAGCGTTTAACCCACAAAAATGGGCCGATGCTGCAAAAAAAGCAGGGATGAAGTATGTGGTCTTCACCACAAAGCATCATGACGGGTTCTCTATGTTTGATACCAAAGAATCAGATTATAAAATGACTTCACCCAAAACCCCTTTCTCAAAAAATCCGAAAGCGGATGTCACCAAAGAAATTTTTACAACATTCAGAAAAGACGGATTTAGGATCGGAGCCTACTTTTCCAAACCGGACTGGCATTCCGAAAACTACTGGTGGCCGTATTTTCCTCCGAAAGATAGAAATGTGAACTATGATCCGAAGAAATATCCGGAAAGATGGGAAGCCTTCAAAAAATTTACGTTCAATCAGCTTAATGAGATTACGTCCAATTATGGGAAAATCGATATCCTTTGGCTGGATGGTGGCTGGGTTCGTCCTTTCAAAACCATTGATCCTTCTGTAGAATGGCAGAGAACCATTAAAGTGGAACAGGATATTGAGATGGATAAAATTGGGACCATGGCCAGGAAAAACCAGCCGGGAATCATTATGGTAGACCGTACGGTACCTGGAAAATGGGAAAATTATGTGACACCTGAACAGGCCATCCCTGAACACGCCCTTTCCATCCCGTGGGAAAGCTGTATCACCATGGGAAATTCTTTTTCCTATGTTCCCAACGATCAGTATAAGTCCTCACAGAAAATCATAGAAACCCTGATCAAAATCATTTCAAGAGGCGGAAACTACCTGATGAATATTGCTCCCGGGCCCAATGGAGATTATGATGCAGTGGTTTACGACAGATTAAAAGAGATTTCCGGCTGGATGGATAAAAACCAGTCAGCGGTATTTGCCACAAGAAGTGCAGAACCTTACCATGACGGAAATTTTTACTACACCCGGTCGAAAGACAGCAAAACCCTCAACGTTTTCCATATTGATGATAAAGCCGTTTATCAGGCTCCGGCTGTTCTGAGTTTCTCAATTCCGGAAAATTTTAAACCGAAATCGTTGAAGATTCTTGGAACAGATTCAAAACTGCAGTGGAAGCAGACAGGAAATATAATAGAAGTAAAGCTTCCCGCAGACAGGACAAAAATAAAGTATGCATCGGTAATTCAAATGGCTAAGTAATGAATCTGAATTTGATTAAAGTCACGGTCATTACCCTTTCGCTGAGTTCGGTTTTCCTGTATGCGCAGAAAGAAAAAACTTTGTACAAGGACCCAAAACAGCCGGTTGAAGCACGGGTTCAGGATCTGTTGAAGAGAATGACACCCGAAGAAAAATTCTGGCAGTGTTTTATGATTCCCGGAGATCTGGATCATGTACCCAAAGACCAGTATAAACATGGAATTTTTGGGCTGCAGGTAAGTGCTTCAAATCAGGGAGGTGGCGCAGCCGGGCAACTGTTGACCTATAATGCCGGGGAGGATGCTGAAATGCTTGCCAAAAAGATCAATGCGATTCAGAAATATTTCATTGAAGAATCCCGGCTGGGAATTCCCATTATTCCGTTTGACGAGGCTTTACACGGCCTGATGCGTGAAGGAGCTACCGCTTTTCCGCAAGCTGTAGGGCTGGCAGCCACCTTTAATCCTGAACTTATGAAACAGGTGTCCTCCGCCATCGCAAAAGAATCGAGATTAAGAGGAATCCGGCAGATCCTGACGCCGGTAGTCAACCTGGCCAGTGATGTGAGGTGGGGCCGGACGGAAGAAACTTATGGGGAAGATCCTTTTTTAACCTCTGTAATGGGCATGAGTTTTGTAACCTCGTTCGAAAATATGGGAATCATCACCACCCCGAAACATTTTTTAGCCAATGTAGGAGAAGGCGGGCGGGATTCCTATCCCGTTCACTGGAGCAGAAGATATCTTGAAGAAACCCATCTTGTTCCTTTTCATAAAGCTTTTACCTCAGGAAAAAGCAGATCGGTAATGACATCCTATAATCTTTTGGACGGAAGGCCTTCTACGGCCAATCACTGGCTGCTCACGGAAAAGCTGAAAAAAGACTGGAATTTTAAAGGATTTGTGATCAGCGATGCAAGTGCGGTAGGTGGAGCGAATGTACTCCATTTTACGGCAAAAGATTATGATGACGCATCCGCACAGGCCATGAATGCAGGACTTGATGTGATATTCCAGACAGAATACAAGCATTATTCATTATTTATACCTCCTTTTCTGGATGGCCGGATTTCAAAAGAAAGAATAGATGATGCCGTGGCAAGGGTTTTAAGGGCAAAGTTTGAGCTTGGGCTTTTTGAAAACCCTTATGTTTCCGATCAGGAAATCCGGGAATTAAAAAAAATCAATCATAAACCTCTGGCGGAAAAATCAGCACTTGAATCCATTGTTTTATTACAGAATGAAAAGGAGACACTTCCTGTTTCCGTTCATGCTAAAAAAATCGCGGTGATCGGGACAGATGCTTTTGATGCAAGGCTTGGCGGGTATTCAGGACCGGGGAACCATAAGGTCAGCATTCTGGAAGGCATTAAAAATTTCACAAAAGATAAAAATATTGAAGTCTCTTATGCAAAGGGGATTACGTGGGACCTGAAAAATTTTAAAACAGTTCCCGCCGGACTCTTGTCTTTTGAAAATAGCAAAGGATTAAAAGGACAATATTTTTCAAATCCTGAATTAAAAGGAACCGCTGCTTTTGAAAGACAGGATGAGCAGATTAATTTTAAATGGACACTGTACTCACCCGATCCTGAAAAACTTCAGCCGGACCACTACAGCATCCGCTGGACGGGAAAACTGAGCGCTCCTGGCACCGGAAAGTATCATTTCGGACTGCGTGGGAATGATGGTTCCCGTTTGTATCTGGATGGAAAATTAATCATTGATCAATGGGAAAAATCCGGATATTCCACGAAAACTGCCGCCATAGATTTTGTTAAAGACCGGAAGTATGACATCGTCATAGAATTCCGTGAAAGCAGGGGAGAAGGGAATATTGACCTGATCTGGAATTATGGGATAGATGATTATCAGAAAGACTTTGATGACGCTCTAAAAACAGCAGAAAAAGCAGATCATATCATTATTACAGCAGGGATTCACGAAGGAGAGTTTCAGGACCGTTCTTCACTGGCACTGCCTGGAAATCAGGAAGAATTTATTCAGGAAGTTTCAAAGCTTAATAAACCCGTTACGGTAATTCTGATAGGGGGATCTGCTATTAAAACAACAGCCTGGAAAGATAAGGCAGGAGCTATCTTAGATGTCTGGTATCCCGGGGAAGAAGGGGGAAATGCAGTGGCGAAAATTCTTTTCGGGGCAGAAAATCCTTCCGGGAAATTACCTGTTACATTCCCGGCAGAAGAAGGACAGCTCCCACTGACTTACAACCACCACCCGACTGGAAGGGGAAATGATTATTATGACCTTAGCGGTGAACCGTTGTATCCTTTTGGATTTGGACTCAGCTATACCACCTTCGAACTTTCAGATCTGCATTTGAGCAAAATGAAATATTCGGAAAATGATACCATTATTGCTGATATTAAAATCAAAAACACAGGAACAAGAGCAGGCAGTGAAGTGGTTCAGCTCTATGTGAAAGATATTCTGGCATCCGTTGCAAGGCCTGTTATTGAGCTTAAAGGTTTTCAAAAAATCTATTTAAATCCCGGAGAATCCAGACAGCTGACCATTCAGGTTCCGGTCAGGGACCTGCAGTTTTTAGATGAAGATATGAAATGGACCGTAGAAAAAGGAACGTACAGGATTATGGTTGGGAATTCGTCCAGAAACCTTCCGTTAAAGCAGAATATTGAGATTGAATAACTTTTTTTGAGGCGTGGATAAAGCCTTTTCACAAGCGTGTTTACAGGAAATCATCCCCGGAATTATAAAAACTCTGGTACGATATATGTAATATTTACTGCAAAACCTGAATGAATTTAAATTTTCTAAAATCATTCAAAAAATAAAATGTCATGAGAAAGTTTCTTATATCATCCGTATTGTTATTAGGTTTATCAATGAGTGTAAATGCCCAGAAAAGACCGCCGGAACCTCCTTCCAAAAGTGAAATGATCGAAATGAAGTCAAAGGAACTGGATAAAAGATACAACGCAGAAAAAAAACTGATCTTAAATCATCCGCTTGCCACAAAAAAGATGAAGCGTGATCAGCTGAAAGCTTTGAATGAAAAATACCAGAGCCAGAAAAGACTCCTGAAAAAAATGTAAGGCCCTAAAAAGCTTGCAAAGAAAGCTTAAAAAGCAGAAAATAAATGAATAAAGCCGTTTCACACAGTATGAAACGGCTTTATTCATTCTCAACCTTAGCCTCAGCCTCAATCTCAACCTTAATATAACTTTCTCGCCAGCAACAGATTCAGAAGGAACGTTCCCGTCCAGTTACTGTTATTAGATCCGTTGCTTCCGATAAAATCAATACGGGAAACAGAAACGGTAAGTCTGGTTTTCCCTCCCACGTTGGCCAGGCTTACAAATGAAGCGGTGAAAACATCCGGAAAGCTGGAGTTATTCCCGGCCGTTATAATAGGGTACATATTGGTCACATTAAATGGAGCACCCTGATATTCATAGGTGAGGGTCATCCGGCTCGCGTTGGAATAAGCGGAAGTATGGGCATAGGTTGTTGATGCTTTACTGATCACCCACCATGCATCAGTTCCCGTTCCGGTATCATATGTTGCTACCGCATGATTAGTCCAGTCTGCAACCGGAGCTGTGCCCCCGGCATGCGGAGGTATTGAAAGCTGGACCCCATAAATTTCAACATTACTGGGCTTGGGAAGTACCGTAAAAGAAAGGTCCCAGGTGCCTCCCGTGGTATTGCTGTTATTCACTACTTCGGCATAAGCGCCTGTAGGAATTACAAAAGAATTTACAGGGGTATTGTCAATCCTCAATGTATTTCCACTGGACGCCTGAAGGGTAATCCCGGAAGTGGAGATATTTTTGATCTTATAAATTCTTCCAGTGTAGCTCGTAGTACCGGTTCCTATCACAGGAAGTGTGAAAGTGGCATTTCCCGTCCCGTTATAGGTGAGATAATGGTCTGTGGCAGTGATGGAGTAAGTGGTTGTAGAGATCTGCTTATAATCCGCACCGAAAGATCCGGCAACCGCTAATGTGCTGTTGGGTGTAGACGTTTTGATGCCAACCTGAGCATTAAAAGACAGGCTCAACAAGAGAAAGCTTGCGATAAAATTCTTGATTTTCATAGTATCCTAATTTTGTAGTTGTGTGTATAAAGATGATTTTATGATATTCATTTACAATTGATTATTTAGTAAGTTTTATATCAAAATCACTTATTTGTGATCTCTAAATTCGGATACAATAATTATGCTAATATTTTACGGTTTGGTTAAAAAATTTAATTTCAGTTTCGGATTTGGTCAAAGGCTGGTCAAATGAAGTTCGCGATCAGTGAAATATGGAATGCCGGATCATAAAACATCCAATATTTTTCCTTAAATTCGCATAAAAATTTTTAAAATAATGAACTACGATATCATTGTCATCGGAAGCGGGCCTGGCGGTTATGTTACAGCGATCAGAGCAGCACAATTGGGTTTCAAAACTGCAATTATCGAGAAAGAAAATTTAGGAGGTATCTGCCTGAACTGGGGATGTATTCCTACGAAAGCTTTATTGAAATCTGCTCAGGTTTTTCATTATATCAACCATGCTGAAGACTATGGTCTGAATAAAGTGGAAGCAAGCTTTGAATTTCCAAACGTGATCCAGAGAAGCCGTGGCGTGGCCGGCAAGATGAGCAAAGGAATTGAATTCCTGATGAAGAAGAACAAGATAGACGTTATTTTGGGTACGGCTACAGTACAGAAAGGTAAAAAAGTTTCTGTTACAGATAAAGACGGTAAAGTAACCGAATATACAGGAGAGAATATCATTATCGCCACAGGAGCACGTTCAAGAGAGCTTCCAAACCTTCCTCAGGATGGTAAGAAAGTAATCGGATACAGACAGGCATTATCTCTTCCCGAGCAGCCGAAATCTATGATTGTTGTAGGTTCAGGAGCTATCGGGGTAGAATTTGCAGATTTCTATAACACCATGGGAACTAAAGTAACCGTTGTGGAATTCATGCCGAACATTGTTCCTGTAGAAGATGAAGAAATTTCTAAACACTTGGAAAAGTCTCTTAAAAAGACAGGGATCGAGATCATGACCAATGCATCTGTAGAAAGCGTTGATACCAGCGGAGAAGGAGTGAAAGCGACTGTGAAAACAGCTAACGGAACCATTACCCTTGAAGCGGATATCTTACTTTCTGCCGTAGGTATCGCTGCCAATATAGAAAACATCGGATTGGAAGACGTAGGAATCCAGACGGATAAAGGAAGAGTTTTGGTAAACGAATGGTATGAAACGTCAGTACCGGGTTACTATGCGATCGGTGATATCATTCCTACCCAGGCTCTGGCGCACGTTGCTTCAGCAGAAGGAATCACTTGCGTAGAGAAGATCAAAGGAATGCATGTTGAGAAAATCGACTACGGCAATATCCCTGGATGTACGTATTGTCACCCTGAAGTTGCATCAGTAGGTCTTACTGAAAAGCAGGCCAAAGAAAAAGGATACGAGATCAAAGTTGGTAAATTCCCGCTTTCTGCAAGTGGTAAAGCTACCGCTAACGGAAATACCGACGGTTTCATCAAAGTAATTTTTGATGCTAAATACGGCGAATGGCTAGGATGCCACATGATCGGGGAAGGTGTTACGGACATGGTTGCAGAGGCCGTGGTTGCCAGAAAACTGGAAACTACAGGCCATGAGATCATTAAATCTATCCACCCTCACCCAACCGTTTCCGAAGCTATTATGGAAGCCGCTGCAGCAGCTTACGGTGAAGTGATCCACATTTAATATTCATTAACTGATCCATATAAAAGATGTTTAAAAAACTTGCCGCAGAAGCCTTAGGACTTGGAGATATCGGGAAAATTATTCCTGCTCACGATTATGACAAGGTAGATTCAGATGATTACATCCTGTCTGAAGACCGTGAGAAGATTTTCTTCCTGATTAAATCTAAAAGAGATGAATACTGCTTTACCAACAGAGCTTTGATTCATATCGACGGAGCCAGCGCTCTGGATAAAAAAAGGATTTTAAGAAGATACGAATATTATCAGTTTCCGTTTTCAAATATTGCCCTGCAAACTGCGGGAACCATAGACCTTGACGTGGAAATTTCATTCCATATAGGAAATGTTCCTCTGATGATCAGCGTAAGCAAGGGCCAGATTGATCAGTTAAAAGATCTTTACAAAGCTCTTCTGGCCATTCAGCAGGAAGTTCATCACAACCAGTCGCTTTTAGGGTTTTCTGTAGACAGCCTTCAGAAAGCGATCAGTACGGTAGCTTCCGGAAAACAGGAAAATGTATCCAAAAGCCAGGAACTGCAGAATGTGAATGAATATGTGTTCAACTGGTCAAAGAACAGCTACGAAAAGTACAATCAGAAAGACTTTTCAGCGATTTTTGAAAAGTATATTAATAACTAGAATATTAATACCTATATTTAAAGTCCGGATTCGTTCCGGGCTTTTTTTATGAAAATACTTATGAAAAAAACTATTGTATTACTGCTTTCCCTCTGTTTCAGTTTTCTATTTTCCCAGAAAGAAAAGATGTTTAAAGAAACCTATTTTCCTGCAAAATATGTTCTGAAAAACTCGAAGGATACCATAAAAACAAAAATCCTGAATATTGGCTTGTATGATAACGACGAGTTTTCTCCGGCCACTTATATCCGCCAGATCACCGTTCTGGATCCTTCAGATAAAAAAATAAAAGTGGAAGAAAATAATATTCAATATCTGGAAATGAAAGACCTGAAAAATGTCAGAAGAAGGTTTGTCAATGCCAGATCTGTTCTTTCCAAAGAATCAGGGCTGCTTCAGGTGATGTATAGCGGGCGTAAGACACAATGGTACAGAAAAAGCTTCTACACGGGTCCAATTTATACCTATGAAACCAAAAACAGGGACTATCTCATCATGCGGAAAGATAAAACCATCACCGAAATTTTTTTTAAGGCACCGGGAGTAAAACCGCAGCTGAAAGAATTGTTCGGAGCCTATTCCGATCTTTCATCAATGATAGATATTATGGCTGAGGATAGTGATTTAGTAAAGATCCTGGAACGATACGACAAAAAGTAATGATAGATAGGAAGCTGGAAGAAGGAAGAAGGGAGATATTGGGGTTTTTAAATAAAAGTGAGATTATTTTTAATTACCGATCTGATATTAACTTCCATCCTCCTTCTTCCAACTTCCAGCTTCTCCATTTCTATATTTTCAGTAAAATTAATACCATAGATTTCCTTCTGTGGTTTTTTTGTAAATTCAGTCAAAAATTGTAAACATGAAAAACAAATATACTGTTCTTGCTTTTTTACTGGCCGGAATGCTTTCTGCACAAGGGAAAAGTGAGGTGATCACTCCCAATGAAAATCTTATTGCAGAAAATATCCTGCCTATTCCCAAAAGCCTGAACCAGGCCCTTAAAAAGTATTCTGAAAGTAGGAATGCCGGCCTTGCAGGCGTCCACCCGAATGGTAAGGAAATCATTGCGGTTACCCGTTTTGCGTCTACCAATCAGCTTCACAAGATCTCTGTACCCATGGGTGCAAGAAAACAGATTACCTTTTTTGATGAACCTGTCAGCAATGCTTCTTATGAGCCGGTAAAAGGAGAATACCTGATCTACACGAAGGATACAGGAGGA
Organism: Chryseobacterium phocaeense; assembly: GCF_900169075.1. NCBI lineage: Bacteria > Pseudomonadati > Bacteroidota > Flavobacteriia > Flavobacteriales > Weeksellaceae > Chryseobacterium > Chryseobacterium phocaeense. Next base: position 2,342,029 of record NZ_LT827015.1, on the reverse strand, counting down.
AATGAATTCGGGCAGCTGTATAAGCTTGATCTGAAAACCCTTGAATCCAAACTTCTTACCGATGGAGGAAGGTCTCAGAATGGTGGAGTAACCTGGAAAAAAGACGGCTCAGGATTTTATTTTTCATCCACCAAAAGAAACGGAGGCGATAGGGATATATATTATATGAACCCCTTAAAGCCGGAAGATACACAGCTGATCCTGGAAGTGAAAGGCGGCGGCTGGGGGATCTCTGATCTTTCCGATGATGGTAAAAAGCTTCTGATCTCAGAATATGTTTCCGCCAATGATTCTTATCTGTACATCTATGATCTGGAAACCAAAAAGCTGGAACCCATCACAGACCGTAAAGAAAAAGGAGTGGTACAGGTTCACGCAGATTTCGGGAAAAATAATGATGAAATCTTCTACCTGACGGACCGGGATAATGAATTCACCAGACTGGCCGTTTTGAATATAAAAACAAAGAAAATAGAATACCTGACCTCTGCTATTCCGTGGAATGTGGAGGATTATGAAGTTTCCAAAGACCATTCCAGGCTGGCCTTTGTTACCAATGAAAGCGGAATCAACAAGATGTATATGATGGATACAGCCACAGGAAAATATACCCAGATAAGCCAGATCCCAACCGGACTGATTGGCGGAGTGAGTTTTTCGAATGATGGGAAATCCCTTTATTTTTCGAGTTCAGCGGCCAATTCAGGAGCAGATGTTTACAGAATGGATATGGCCAGCCACAATATCGAAAGATGGACAGAAAGCGAGCAGGGCGAAATGCAGCCGGCAGATATGGCTGTTCCCAAGCTGATAGCATGGAACAGTTTTGATAAAATGAAGATCACAGGATTCTACTATCCTGCTGCATCTAAGTTTACAGGAAAAAGACCGGTGATCATCTCTATTCACGGAGGTCCTGAAGGCCAGTCGATGGCATCTTCTATCGGCTCATCGAACTATTTTACCAATGAAATGGGAATTGCGATGATTTATCCCAATGTAAGAGGATCATCCGGCTTTGGAAAGACGTTTATTGCTGCCGATAACTGGGATCTGAGGATGAATTCCGTGAAAGATATCGGAGCTTTATTAGACTGGATCGCCAAACAGCCGGAACTGGATAAGGACAGGATTATGATCATGGGAGGAAGCTACGGCGGATTCATGACGCTGGCCACGGCGTATGAATATGCGGATAAGATCAGATGTTCCGTAGATATCGTGGGAATCTCAGATTTCAATACTTTCCTTAAAAATACGGAAGAATACCGGAGAGACCTGCGAAGAGTAGAGTATGGTGATGAAAGAATTCCTAAAATGGCTGAATTTTTCACGAAAATTGCCCCTCTGAATAATATAGACAAAATTAAAAAGCCAATGTTTATCATTCAGGGAACAAATGATCCGAGAGTTCCTGTTACGGAAGCTGTTCAGATGAGAGATAAGCTGAAAGCCCAGGGAAAAACAGTGTGGTATCTTGAAGCTAAAAATGAAGGCCACGGATTCAGAAAGAAAGAGAATGTAGACTTCCAGCGTTTGGCAACCATCAGGTTTATGCAGGAATATCTGCTTAAATAAAAACAAATTTGGACATCTGGCCCGAAGACTTTTTTAAGACATTAAACCCGGATCTGTCATAACGCAGGTCCAGGTTTTAAAACATAAAAATGCCATGTACAGGCAGAAAAGAACCACTGAAATTTGTGCCACCTTTCATTTTGGAACATTTGAACCTCATCTATTTCTCACTTTTGGGGAAACTTTAATGAGGTGACTTTATGAAAAATTTTCTTTTTGTGATCATTTGTGTATTGGCATTAATAATTGGTGCCTATCCCCTGATCTATGTTTTTGTTGAGCATAAAAATACTTTTCTGGGTACGAAGGTTCCGGAAGTGGTGCAAAACCTGATCTGGAGGATTTCATTCTTCCTGCATATTATTTTTGGAGGATTGGCATTGTTTATCGGATGGAGGCAATTCGGACCGAAATTCCGGAATAAATACCCTGCTGTTCACCGGGTAATAGGGAAGGTGTATGTTTTTTCTGTTCTGATCAGCTCAATATCCGGGATTTATATAGGTCTGTATGCCAACGGCGGGATTATTTCATCCTTAGGATTTATCTGTTTAAGCTGTATTTGGCTGATCACCACCGTTTCTTCTGTCCTGAATGTGAAAAAAGGGAATATTCAAAGGCATCAACACCTGATGGTGTACAGCTATGCCAGTACTTTTGCTGCCGTTACGCTGAGATTATGGTATCCGTTACTGAAATCCTGGACCGGGGATCCTGAAAATTCTTATCTGGCGGTAGCGTGGTTATGCTGGATTCCAAACCTTTTTGCAGCCTATTTTATCAATAAATATCTTAGTGTAGGGAGGAGTGAAGCTGGAAGAGGGAAGATATATTGATGTTTTAAATAAAACAGGACTGTTTTAATTATGATCTGATATTAACTTCCATCCATCTTCCATCCCCTTAATCTTAACTTTTTCAACCATACTCAGATTAAAATAAGTCTAAATTCGCTATATTTATGAAAATTAACCTTATTTTCTCGCCCTGTTTTCATACATTTATTCTATGAATTTTGAGAGAACAGGACTGGTTTTGTCAGGAGGCGGTACCAAAGGGATCGCCCATGCAGGAGTTTTAAAATTCTTGAACGAAAAAAAGATCGATGTAGAGGTTTTGTCCTGCTGCAGTGCGGGATCTATTGTAGGATGTCTTTATGCCGTTGGGAAAACACCGGATGAGATCCTGGAGTTTTTTAATTCGGTTTATTTTTTCAACTGGAAACATTTTACGTTCAATCAACCGGGTTTGGTTTCTTCCGTGATTTTCAGGAATTATCTGAAGCCTATTTTTCATGATATGAAACTGGGAGATCTGAACAAGGAGGTGAAAATTGTAGCAACAGAGCTTGTTTCCGGAACCCAGAAAATTTTTGACGAAAACTTTGAGGTGGTGGATGCCATTATTGCATCATGCTCCATTCCCGGAGTGACCACGCCATATATTATTGATGATGAAATGTATTGTGACGGGGGAGTTCTTAATAATTTCCCTGCAGACATTATACGGGAAGAATGCGATAAGCTGATCGGGGTTTTTGTTTCCCCGCCGCATGATATTGAAATTAAAGATCTCAAGACCATTAAAGCCATTGTTTCCCGCTCTTACGATCTTCTGTCATACAGGGTCGAAAAAGGAAAATTCGATTACTGTGACTGGTTTATATCATCTCAGAAGCTATCTTCTTACGGAACTTTTGAACGCAGGAAAGACCGTCTGGAAGAGATTTTCAATATTGGTTATAAAGCCGCGGAAGAAAGCTATGAAGCAAGCATTTTCCGTTCACAGCTGAAACAGCTTGGTTCATAAGACAAATTTTTCGGATGGTTTCTGGTTTTAAATAACGGTTTATCCCGGAATTCAGAGTACATCTCAATGCTGTTTTGCAGTTTATTTCTTCTTCTTATTTTTTCCAACTTGCTCTTTTACGATGTTAATATAACCGATCATAAACAATAAACAGCCTATGCTGATGTAGCTGTACATCCAGAATTTGCCTGAAAGTGATCCTGCATATAAGTATTCAAGGCGGATTTTCCAAAGAAATAAGTCGCCTTGGTGATGAGAAGAGGAATCAAGACATAAAAACCGGTGAATACAGCTGTAGCCTGAACTTTTTCAAGGCTTAAACCCAAAGCATGTTATTAAGACACATGTGTTTACTGATCGATTGTTTTTTCAATCGTTCTGTTTGTGCAAATAGAAAATACTAAGGTTGATTGGGTTACTGTTTCACCACAAATCCGTCCTGATTGACAATCTGTTTATCATTTTCATCCGTTACGCTCAAAGTATAAGGAGCCTTCGACGCTGAATCTGTAAGGTAATTCCTCCATACTTCATAGGTATAGCCGTTATTCAGGAATCGGAAATAATAATTTCCCCCTGAACCGTCCGGAACAAGCTCACCATCACTGATGATCATATTTGGTTTTGAAGTGATTTTAGTGTTGGCAGCCCAGGACTGGTACAGGTATTTTCCGTTAGGTTGCTTGTCAATTCTGATCTTGAATTTTTTGGTTTTGATGATTACTGTTTTGGGCACCTGCTGAAAAGGTTGAACTTCAACAGATGTAGTGATCACAGATGGTCTTTCAGCTGCAAAAGCAAAGGTAAACTGACTGATGCAGAATATAGCGGTTAAAGCCTTTTTGATCATTTTAATGAGTTTTTAGGTTGAATCTACAACATCAAATATAACGCCATTTGATAACACGTTAAGAAACAGCCGTATAACTTGCAAAAGCTTCCTCCAGACTGTTGAATCTGCCTTTAAACTCATCAATAAGGCAGTCCTGAAGAATATTTCCTTTGTGGATCAGGATAACACGTGAACACAAAGCTTCCACTTCCTGCATGATGTGGGTGGAAAGCAGCACCGTTTTCTGCTGACCGATTTCCTTCACCACATTTCTGATCTCAATAATCTGGTTAGGATCAAGCCCGTTGGTAGGTTCATCAAGGATTAACAGATCCGGTTGGTGAATAATGGCCTGTGCAAGTCCAACTCTTTGCTTATATCCTTTTGACAGCTGGCCGATCTTTTTCGATTTTTCGGGCGTGATGCCTACAAGCTCGATCACTTCATCCACTCGGGTAGACGGAATTTTATGGATGTTGGCCACAAACTGAAGATATTCCTTAATGTACATTTCCATGTACAGCGGATTGTTTTCAGGTAAGAAACCTATTTTCTTCTTGCTTTCAATTTCGTTTTCCGCAATATTCATCCCATTAAAAATAATTTCACCCTCATCAATTTTAAGTGCCCCGACAATAGATTTCATCAGCGTGGATTTCCCGGCACCGTTCGGTCCCAGAAGACCTATGATTTCATTTTTATCAATGGAAATATTGATTTGGTTTAAAGCAGTCTGTTCCCCAAATTTTTTGGTCAAATTGATGATCTGAAGCGGCATAATTCTTAATGTCTTTCTGCAAAAATAAAAATAAAAAACTCATCCGGATGAATGAGTTTTAATATTATTGAAAAATAATCGTATTATTTTCTTGATTTTTTATTCTTACCGGCGCCTCCGGAGGCTGGGGTAGTATTGTTAGCCTGTTTTGAAGTTGATTTGTTACCATTGATCTGCTGAATGGTGGATGGTTTCTCATACATTGCAGATTTTCCGTTGGTTTTTCCGAATATCTTTTCAACCTGTTTTTGATTCAGAAACTGGGATTTTCCTACGTATTTACGGTTTTTATTGATATACTGGATAAACTGCATCGTTGGCTGGCCATAGTTTTTCTCAAAATGAAGTTCAATGATATCATTAGGAAGCTCCAGGACTACATTCTCATCGGGCGTAGTTACAAAGCCGTCTGTAATCAGCTTGTACAGGCCGGAAACATCCCCGTCCAGGTTTTGAAATGAAAAAGATCGTATGGTATTCAGGTTACTTGTGTTAAGGTCCTGGTAGTTGATGGTAAATTTATCCTCTTTTTTATATAAACCTACAGAATTATCTTTGCCAATTTCCACCAGGCTTTCATTTTTCAACACTTTGATCTGTGAGAAAACTGAAATACCGAACATACATGTAATGAGTAGAATTATTTTTCTCATTGGAAGGGATTTTAATGTTTTACAAAATTGGTGTACTAAAATTAGTAATAAAAATGCTTGAAAACAATTTATTATTTCAAGCAAAAGTAATACTTTTTTTTAATATCCATAATGGCTGCCGGGCTGATGTTATGCATCTCACTGAATATACAAATGCTTGTAAATTAATTTTTTATATTCTTTTGGGAAATACATCGTTTTAAATTTCAGAAAAAACCCGGTGAATCGGATGAAATTTTCCATGAACGTAATGTATTAATTTACAGATGCTAATTTTTTTACCCGGATTATTTTTTAATATAAATTTAATGTCAGTCTTCGCGGTCAGAGTTTTCCGGACTCATGTGCTTTCTGATCATCTTCCTGCCGGAAATATAAACGGCTAATCCTGTTTTCTTATTGTTGCCCGGTACTAAAATTTGTATTTTTACTTCCTTTATGAACACCTTTAATATGAATATACTCCATCAGGACAACGACTTTATCATTCGTCGGTTTTCACCCGAAGAACAAAACCTTTTTTGTGATCTTTTTGAAGATCCGGAAGTAACGAAATATCTTCCTTACCAGTTCATCACTGGAAACATCAGATACTATCTGTCTGCTGATCTGTCTGGCAGCATGTCTTTTCACTGGGTTTTTCTATCGTTTTGTCATTGAAAAACCGTCTTCAAAGCTCAAGCAAAGAGTTTTAAACATGAAAAAATCAAAATAAACAACGGAGTGAAATTTTCTCTTATTTTTGTTAAGCACTAAATACAATTCATTATGATTGACGTAACAGAATTTAAAGAAAACTTAGCTTTGGAAACCATTCCCGTAGAATTGGAAAAACTGATCTATTTTCAGAACAATATTTCTTCGTTTGAAAATTATACCAAAGGTTTTGGTGTTTTCATCGATGATAAATCCGGTCTGAAGACCTGGAGTAATGATGAGAACTTTTTAAAACGCCTACATCCTTTTGCTCAGGCCAACGGTTCAGGGTCGTTTTATGTGATCTGGGATGATGGAACAGATAAAAATATTGATCAGATGCCAGTTGCGGTCTTCGGGGACGAAGGCGGCGTTCACATAGTAGCTGAGAATATGAAGCAGTTTCTGCACCTGCTTACCTACGATACCGAAATTTCCGTAGAGTTTGATCAGGCTTATTTTTATAAAGATGATGAGGAATATGGAGATGAATACTGGGAAAGCGAAGATCTCGGAGAATATCTGAAATGGATGGAAGGCGATTATGGCTTAGGCCCCATTGAAAATCCGGATGAAGTGATTAAAAATGCACAAAACAAATATAAAGAAAGCTTTGATCAATGGCTGAAGCAATATTATGAATGGTAATCCGCTGCAGAGAGGGTTGTCCCTTTGTTTTATATAAGACCTGTTTTGGCTAAGAAAAGGATAGATCCGGATAAGCCGGCTTTATGCAATATTCAGAATTTTACATCAACAAAAAATGTAATAAAATGAATATTGTTTTAACAGGTTCTATCGGGAACATAGGAAAGCTGCTTACACAGCAATTGGTTAAAAAAGGTCACTCCGTAACAGTCATCAGCAGCAATGCAGAAAGAAAATCCGCTATTGAAAATCTTGGTGCAAAAGCAGCGATCGGAAGTATGTTTGATGCTCCGTTTTTAACTGAAACGTTCAGGGGAGCGGATGTAGTTTATCTCATGGAAACCATGGAAGCCGCAGGAGATCTGTTCGATAAAAGTGTTGATTTTATAGAATCCATCCGTAAAATAGGCGAAAATTATAAAACTGCCGTTGAGCATTCAGGCGTAAAAAAAGTGGTGCACCTCAGCAGTATCGGGGCACATACAGATCAGGGAACAGGGATTATTGTTTTTCACCATTATGTAGAAAAGATCCTGAAACAGATGCCGGAAGATGTGGCGATCAGGTTTATCCGTCCTGTAGGTATTTATTTCAACCTGTTTTCATTCATAAGTACCATAAAAAATAAAGGGGCTATTATTTCAAACTGGGGAGGCGATAAAAAAGAACCCTGGGTTTCTCCGCTGGATATTGCAGAAGTGGTTGCGGAGGAAATAGAACAGCCATTTAAAGGACACAGCGTCCGGTATGTGGCCAGTGATGAGGTTTCACCGAATGAAATAGCAAAAGCTTTAGGTGCTGCTATCGGTCAACCGGATCTGAAATGGGAAATTGTTTCTGATGAAGAAATACTGAACAACTGGTTAAACATAGGATTTAATGAGCAGGTGGCGAAAGGATTTATAGAAACCCAGATCAGCCAGCGTACCGGTAAGTTATATGAAGATTATGAAAAGCACAAACCCGTTTTGGGTAAGGTGAAGCTTGCTGATTTTGCCAAAGAATTTGCTGAAGCCTATAGAAATGAATAACTGAAACTGGGAAGTAAACAGAAGAAACAATCGTAACTTTACAGGCATGGAACAGCGGATCACCAAAAGAATTAAAACCATCACTGAATTTCACCGTTCAAGGGGACTGCCTCCTCCTGAACATCCGCTGATCAGTGTCGTTGATTACAGCACGGTCCAACGTCCTGCTGATATCGGTGAGGCCAACTGGATCTTCGATTTTTATATGATTGCCCTGAAAACCGGGATCAATGGAAAGCTGAAATATGGCCAGCAGGAGTATGATTTTGATGAAGGAACCCTATTTTTCATTGCCCCAAACCAGGTGTTCAGAATAGAAACCCATCCATTTTCCCAAACCACACCATCTGGTTGGATGCTGCTGATTCATCCGGACTTCTTGTGGAATATGCCTCTTGCCAGGACCATTAAACAATACGACTTCTTTGATTACTCCGTGAATGAAGCCCTGTTCCTGTCAAAAAAAGAAGAAGCAACCATCAACGGGATCATGGAAAGCATTAAGGAGGAATATCATGCTCACATTGACATGTTCAGCCAGAACATAATGAGTTCACACCTTGAAACCCTGCTCAATTACTCAGAAAGGTTTTATGAAAGGCAGTTTATCACCAGAAAGATCACGCATCATGAAATCCTTAACCGCCTGGAAAATTTACTGAACGATTATTTTGAAGGTAGTGACCTTGTTTCAAAAGGCCTGCCGACAGTACAGTTTGTGGCAGATCAGCTTTATATGTCCCCCAATTATCTCAGTCGTTTGCTGAAAACGCTTACCGGCCAAAGCACACAGCAGTTTATTCATGACCAGCTGATTAATAAAGCCAAAGAAAAGCTTTCCACCACAGAATTGTCCGTAAGTGAAATTGCGTATGAACTGGGGTTTGAACATCCACAGTCCTTTACCAAACTCTTTAAAAACAAGACCAAGCTCTCTCCCTCGGAATTCAGGGCTTCTTTTCTTTAATGGAATTTCATTTCAGTTGGTTTTAACAGAAATAGTTGATGCCTATTCAGTTTTTTAATGGGGAGAAGCTGTTTTTTCAGAAAAAATAGTTATATTTTTGATGATAATTCTTTTGATACCAGGGACTGTTTAAAATAACCGTTAAACATAACTGCTGTACAAATTGAATTTCAATATTATGACGTTATGATGAAAAAATATCTTGCCTGCCTATTGTTTTTTGGATTTCCTTTAACCGGATGCCTGAATAATGTGGCTGCACAATCCACGTATGAACAAAACTGGAAATTGCTGGATCAGGAGAATAGAGCACTGGCTTTTGATGCAGATATACAACTTTCTGATGCCGAAACGGCATTGGATAAAAAGCTCTTTCAGCTACGGAAGCAATTCGTAACTGATACAGACAAGCAGAAGATCTCTTTATTCAACAGTTCATTTGGTGAAATAAAACCGCTGATAGAAAAAAGCAGACTCTTTGAGGTCATTCAGTCTATGCCGAAAGGCGGCCTCCTGCATACCCACAGCGGAGGTTTTACAGATGTTCAATGGGTGATTTCCACTGCCAGAAAATATAAAGAATGTTATGTTTACGATCAGAAAGATAATGCTCAGTTCATTTTCGGACAGCTGGCTTTTTTTGCTAAAGATAAGGTTCCGGCAGGATTTGTGAGCCTTGACAAAAAACTGCTTGCAGATCCTGGTTTTGAATCTAAATTAAAGGAACTTCTGATCCTGAAACGGGACAATTTATGCAGTTACACAGATTACTGGATCGAGTTTGAGAAACGTTTTCAGAGAATTAATCTGTTGCTCCCTTATCGTCCGTTTTTCAAAGAATATTATTTAAAAGGGTTTCAGGATCTGGCAAAGGATAATGTTCAGCATGTGGAGATCAGGTTTATATTTGATCAACTCTACGATTTTGAGCATGGAAAATATCCTTTAAAAACTTCCATTACAGACTTGCAGGACGTTCTGAAACAAGTACATCAGTCAAATCCTCAGTTTACGTTGAAGCTGATTTATTCCAGCTTTAAATTTTTAGATCCCGACAATGTTGAAAAACAGCTTGAAACGGCTTTCGGGCTCAAAAAAGAATTTCCGGATATGATCTCCGGTTTTGACCTTGTTGCAGACGAGGCTGCCGGAAACAGCATTTATTCTTTCCAGAGCAATTGGACAAAACTTAATGATCTTTCCAAAAAATACGGAACGGATATGCCGCTTTTCCTTCATGCGGGAGAAAGCAATTCCATTCTCAATAAAAACGTTCTTGACATCTCATTACTGAATAACCAGAGAATTGGCCATGGCCTGAATCTGATTTATTTTCCAAAATCTATGGAATTGATCAAGAAGCAAGGCAAATTGGTTGAGATAAGCCCGATCAGCAACCAGATCCTTGGCTATGTCAGTGATTTCCGGAATCATCCTGCGAGGGTTTTATTAAGCAATGGCGTACAGTGTTCCATTAACAGTGATGATCCTTCCGTGTATGGCTATGATGGTCTCAGTTACGATTTCTGGGTAGCCTTTGTCTACTGGGAACTGGATGTGAAAGCGCTTAAAAAACTGGTTTTTAACTCCATCAATTATTCTTCCCTGAATAAAAATCAGAAAAAAGAAGCTGTTGTCTATTTGAATAAGGAATGGAATGATTTTGTACTGAAAGCCGGTCAGAAGCTGTAATAGAGCTCGGATATCATATAAAACCAAAATAGCATCATTGTTCCAGTGATGCTATTTTATATCGAATAAATAATTTCCTTTAAAGAATATCTTCCCGCTTTTTCATTTACTTTTGTCTGGGCTGCAGACTGTCTGACATTGCCGCATTCACATTGCCGGTACCATTACCGGTGTTGTTGTTACTTGTTTTCCTGCCGCCTGTATGGGTTTTAGTATTGATACTGTCATGGCTTGTTAGCGTGTCTTTTGAGCTTTGGGACGTATCATAAGGAGTAGACTGTACATTAACTGTATCGGCAGATACTGTTTTTTCAGCTCCGTTTTTTTTACAGGCTACAACAGCAAAACTTATAGCAATGACGGATAAAAATAGATTTTTCATAATTTTTTATTTAATAAATGTTAGTGGTGTTCTGATGTGAATTCTCAAAATTAGATATTACTTCACAGTATTTATATGAGCAGGATCATAATGCGCGGATGATAGATCGTATTACAGGTATTGAAAAAGAGAGCGGATTAAAATTTAAAAATTTTAATCCGCTCCCGGGACCTCAACGAATCATCTTTTTATATTTCATATTACCCATTGATATCTGTAATATTTTTATAATATAATATCACATTCTTGAGCTCTATCAATGGCAGTTTACTTTCACTTAGAGACGAGAAAACAGCGATGTCGATCTGGAACCAGGCCCCGTTGCTGACCGGCTTGTGCTGGCTGTACCATGTTTTAAGGGTGTTGGCCAGACGGCAAACGAATGGATCGGAGTCACTGAAAGTAGGCTGGCATCCTCCGGCAGGAATCTCATAATCACCAGGTATTTCAAAGGTGAACGGAGCTGCAAGAAGCACCGGCAATTCTATGGCAGGCATCAGATCTCCTGATGTTGCCAGCAGAGGATAATTCCATGATACACTGAGTTTCACCAGTTGCTCTGCGAGTTCGTCATAGGTGAAGAACGTGCTGAAGAAATTGGCTAATTGCTGTGCAAGCGGCAGGTTCAGTCCTGTATCATTATTAATCCTTGCAATATCAAAGCTATCATCGTTGCTGAGTAATGGGATCAGTTTATTGGAGAACCTGACTAAAGGAGTACGGTAAATAAAGTCGTTTACCGTAGGATTATCAGGTACGAGATCTTCGTTACGGATAACGGACAGGCCTGCCCATGCATACTGGAACTGTAACACGTTCAGCGCATCTACATTGACGTTTCGGGACGGAATGTTGAAAGATTCTTCCCATGACAGATAGGTGTTGTCAGCAGCCTGATACCAATACGCATCAGGAATAGGCGTACCTTTCTTATCGGTGGCATTCACTTTTGTGTAGTTATCAATGGTCACGTAAGGTGTTTGCGGCAGTTCCACTTCCAGCACAGGTCTGGTGCCCCGGTGTAAGAGCAGTTCATTGGAAGACAAATCCACGGCAGGTACAATGGTCACCAGCAGACGGTTGTCGAAATCGGTATCATCGGTCTGGCGAATAATGAAATCATAAGCACGGGCAGTCGCATTACTGCTTGGGTTGCCGAAAAGCAGACTGTTAAATTCGCTCCAGGCAATCGAAAGGTTATTGGTCAGCGTTACCATGGTTTGTAGTGCGTAATAAGCATTGGCCAGATTAGGATCGCTGCTGTCTGATTGAGCATTAATCAGTTTCAGATAACGGTTGAAGTCATCCAGTACCTGTGGCCACACAGTTACAAATTGCGCCAGGTCGCTGAAAAGGTCGCGGGAAGGTGCTCCGGACATTTTTGCGGAAGGATTCGGAATCATGTTGAACTCAATATCAGAGAATATCTTATCCTGTGCAGCCTGGTCTTCGGTATATGAATAAGTAAAATCCCATTCAGATGCTTTGGCCAGACGTATTTTTGTGGTATCGCCTTCCACAGATACACCTTTGCCGGTTTGTGTAGTCAGCGTTGGCGGGGTAGGATAGTTACGCAATACTACCGGTATATCTACGTTGCCTAGGCTTTGTTGCAGGGATGAGACAGCAGGCGCTGCATTAGACGTGCTGCTGCTATTGTTGCTTACATCAGCAGGAATAATAAAGGTAAGCCAGTTCGAACCCTGATAGCCGTTGATTCCTGCTACTTCACTGATGTCACATTCCACATGCGTTATCACATAGGTCATATCCAGGTCTACGCTGGTAAATTCCTTCGCATTTTTAGTGGTAAAGCTGAAGGTAAGGAAAGAATTGGTATCAACCGCATCCTTTTCATTCAGCTGTATCTTGGAGGTGGAAATGCTATATTCTTTCGCTTCTCCATCTGTTTTGTTACCGATCACCGGTGTACCGTACAGACGTGGCGGTGTCTGATAGCTGCCGGATGCGGTAAAGTCTGATTCAGCGGTTACTTCAAATTGTACCAAAGCGTTTACGGTGTAGGCATTGCCCAGCTGGTTGAGCAATTGCTGCTCGAATTTCTCTTTCGCATTACCCAGGCTGGTATTGTCGCCTGATGCAGATGAAACATAGGGGGCCGTAAGGATAGGCTCTACCTCGGAAGCAATGGCTCCGGCCAGAGTGGTTTTTGCATTGGTAATGGCCTGCAGGTAAGTTGTGGCATCAATGCCCTGTGCTTCCAGCCATGCTTTTTCGTCATCTGATTTCAACTGATCTACGAGGAAAGCAGGGATGGCATAGTCTGCACTCAGGAATACATCAATGGCATTCAGTGACTGGGCACCCCAATTATCCATATCTATACTGGTAAAGGTTTGTACTTCACCCTGGCTGCAATCCAGACCCTGGCCGGTGATATACCTGCACATAGGCACACCACTTTTGGAAATAAGACTTGTCGCAAGTGGCTTAGGGGCATAGAATACGGCATTCAGTAAGCTGTACGTATAGATATTGATTCGATACAGGTTAAACTGTTCTGTTGTCAATTGTTGCTGCAATGCAGTGTCAAACAGATCTCTGCTGTCATAGAAGGTATCAACCAAAGTATTGATTGCAGTGGTAACATCAGTCGGTACACTGTCTGCTGTCAGTTGTGCAATAGAGTCAGCCGTCAGCTGGTAAGTACCCGCCTGGTTGACCTGCCAGTAAATACCCTGGCCGGATTTTAAGCCCATGCGTACAACAAATACAGCTTGATTATTGACACCTCCTGCTGTTGCTGCATTCGTACCGATGGCAATCTTAAGTTCATAATTATCAACGCTTAAGAAGGCGGCTTCAAACAAGGCCGCAAATTCATTCAGGCTGTATTGCGGATCAGTACCGTCCTGTGCTGTTGTGGACATTGTTTTAGGTTTCACCTGCATAAGAGCTTGTGTCACCAAAGTGCTGTCTTTAAAATCCGTGTTCACATAGTTCAGGTCCCGGTAAAAATCAAGGTTTACAGTGAGCTGTAATATGGAATGGGTGTCAATATCTGCTACATTAACTGGGCTGGTAAGTGGATTCATTACCGGAGCAGTAGCCTGATTGCCCTGGCTGCGTGCAGATAAATAGGTATAAATATCTTTTACAAACTGCAGTAACTGGTTGAACTGGTCACCCGACAGATCGGAGGCTTTTCCAGGCGTAAGCGATGTACTCAGGGTAACGGTCAGGGTATTCTTACCGTCTACCGGATTTAACTGGGTCAGTTGATAATAAATATTGGTGTAGGTCAGCAGGTCATTGGCAGCATTTTGCTTCCAGTCTTGCTGCTGATCCGCCGGTACATCCGGTAGCTCGTTATAGCGTTGTGTATTGAAGTTGAATTCCAGTTTCAGTTCCGGCTGATTATCGGTACCGAGGTCAAATAAATAGCTCAGTTCCACACTTGGCCATTTACCCAATCCTTTCAGTTCATCCACATAACCTGTCTGGATAGGAGGATTGTTGACCGGTGCAGAAGGATCCAGTTGCGGATCACTGAATGGAGTAACGGTTACATTGCCGTAATAGTCCACCCAGTCAAAATGAACCTGTACCGGATGACCGATACCACGGTAAGGGTTGTCGTCTTCCTGCGGATAGCCGGCCGGATAGCTCATAAAAGGATTAGATTTGGCAAATTTGGCAATAGGAACTACCTGGTTGTAATACCAGATCAGGTCGTCTTCTCCGCTGCCGTCTGTTTTACCCAGCACATCATCCTGCGTCTGTGGTTTGGCTGGTCCTGCAGGCAGGCCAACGATACTTTCTGTGAACCAGGTATTTTCTACAAGCTGGTAGCTGAGCAGGTTATACATATTGTTGAGGTATACTTCGGCATAATCAGGATCCGTTACTTTAGGCTGTTGGTCAGGATCAGGATTAGGATTTGTACGGTTTAAGTCAAAGCCTGCGGTGCCTTGCTGTACGGCCGTCACTTTATGCAGGATCTGATCATTAATGGTAAGAGTGGTAGGGTTCACAAAGATGTTCACGACATCCCTTGCAGCCCATGCCATGGCAGCCATATCTATAAAGTAATAGGATGCAATGGTTTCGAAGGTAATACCTGCTTTACCGCCGATGGTATATTGTACCTGAGGTAACAATATGAGTTGCCAAAGCGGAAGGTTATTCCAATCGCTGATGCCGGAGTTGAGCTGCTGTATGGCCGCTGCAT
The DNA here is from genome assembly GCF_900169075.1 of Chryseobacterium phocaeense. Taxonomy (NCBI): domain Bacteria; kingdom Pseudomonadati; phylum Bacteroidota; class Flavobacteriia; order Flavobacteriales; family Weeksellaceae; genus Chryseobacterium; species Chryseobacterium phocaeense. The sequence continues at coordinate 2,326,771 of NZ_LT827015.1, read as the reverse complement.
CCACTCCATAATATTCTGCAATAGAAGCCAGCGTGTTACCAGGTACCGCAATTCCTACTTCATATATCAATCCGTTAAAGGTGATAACAGGTGCAGGATATTGTGAAGGATCAGTTGCATCGGCTTTGGTATTAAGGGTTAATTTTTTATTCAGCTCCACCAGTTCAGCCGGCAGTATGTTAAAGCGGGTGGTAATAGCATCGATGGTATCATCCGGAGTGCTCACAATGTATGATAATCCCTGCTGCATTTCACTTTGTGCATAAACTACGCAGGAGTTGGCATCAATCTTATCACCGGTTACCGCACAGGTCATATAATCCGTTGGCTTGTTATCATACTGGCTGCTGTAGGTTACCAGCAGGCGTACATTGGCTGTATCGCCTTTACCAAACACACTGGAAGGGAAACCGTTGTTGCCTTCGGTTTCGTTGTACATCAGGTAATAACCACCGGAGCGTGTAATACTGCATTCCCATAGCAAACGTATGAAATCGTAGATACTGTTCAGTACACCAGTGGCGGGCGCTGCTTCAGCTTCTCCTCGTGCTGCCATTTTCAGCGTAGCAGTATCAGGATTGGTTTCAGTAGACAGGTTGGCTTGTACAATAAATGTTTTCATGTGCTCCATTCCAACAGACAATAATCCGTCTGAGCCTTCATACAGCCATTGTATATCAACAATCTTATCTGTGTTATTGTTGGCTGATTTTGGATCTAATGCCAGCAACAGTCTTTGCAGGATCGTTGCATCTGCTTCGCTTGCCCCCAGAAGTTCATAGCTGTAGGCGTTTACTGCGGATGTAGAATCAGTATCGAGAAGTTTAAGCTCTATATCTACCATCGTACTCCATCCGTAGTAAGAGGATGGCCAATAATCCATCACTCCTTTAGCTGCATCATATTGCCCTATCTGGATACTGAACGCAGAACCCTCTTCCTTAGGCAATGCCAGCTGGTTGAGCAATCCTGAAGGGAACTGCCAGATCAGTGGAGAGACATTGCTTTGATCACCAACAGAACCATAAGGTAGATTCAGCGCTCCGGATGTCTGCCATTTCGTGGTAGTCTGGAAAGTATACTGTACTGCCTGCAGATTGAAAGGCTGCATAGGGGCAAGCTCCAGAATATCTGGCGTTATACCTTTTTCCTGTGCATAGGTAAGCAGGGTATTGACCTGGCTAATATCATCCGTAGTCAGTTGCACATCAAGCGTGTTACCACCTTCTTCCTTCATTGTTTTTCCATTGAACTGCAGCCAGCTTAATGAATTGTTGATAAGCTGTATCGAGAAGTCGGCAGGTATCGTAGCCGGAAGCGCAAATTCCTGGCCGGTCAATGCATAGAGTGCACAATTGGATCCGGTACAAGGCGAACCGGCGGAAAGGGTAAGACCCGGCAGGGTAGTAGGCAGGCGCATACCGTGTAATTGGTAACGTGATACCATACCGGATAACTGTCCATAAGACTTATTATCTGCGAAGTATTCCAGAATGCTGCCTACGGTAAGGTATTGCAGACCCGGAATATTGGCATTGGTATATCCTTCGCCGTCGTAGAAGAATTTGTCCTGCTGCTGGTTGGCATAATTGGTTGCCAGGATGGCAGCTGTGGTATTGTATTGCTGTGCCAGCGTATCCAGCGTGTCAGCCTGAGCTGCATCCGTAAACGTAGCGGTAGTGTGTACAAAAGGCTGAACCAGTACCTGACCCAGCGGCTGCACCTGTTGCGCCTGTACCTGTGCATTGTCTGCAAGGTTCTGCGGGGTAACTACAGTACCTGTTAATGTCGAAATAGCTGTGGCCATGCTTGTAAGCGTATCGCCCGGTACAATGGTGTATTGGATATTGTTGTATTCGAAGCTGTTACCGGCGATAAACAAACCTGGTGTTATCTGGTTCTGCATCAACAAGGCGCTGACATCAATATTTTTATACACATCCGTGCTTATGCTGTTAAACGTATCTTCGTTTTTGGCCGTATAAATAGCCGCACCAATAATCAGCCAGCTGCCCGCTGCAAGTACAGCTGTATCCTGGAAGCTGGTATCAGCGGCAAGATCGTTTACCGTTGTATTTAATCCGGCAGCTACGGAATTGATGGTGTCGGTGGCCTGTACATTGTAGGAATTTCCTTTATAGGTAACGGTTTGTGGTGCCAGTAATCCCGGTATAGCTGCATTTTCTGTAATCAGCATGGTTGCTGTGATGGCATATAGTGCAGCCACAGAAGTGAAGGTATCACCTTCTGCAATATCGTACATGACACCGGTGATCATTACCGGATTATTACCGGTGAGCGGATGGGTCTGATTTGCCGTAGCGATGTCCTGCACATTAACCTTATTAGCTGTTCCGTCTACACTGATTCCATTCGCCCAGTTGACCATAGCAGACAAGCTGTTGCCATTGCTGAGACGGTACGTGAAATTATCCATGGCATCAGATGCATAACGTGCCAGTTGCTTGCCTAACAGAACAAAATAATCTTCAAATACAAAAGTAGACATGCTCCATTGCTGCGGATCAGCCGCCGTTGCAAATCTGGCTGCTGTAGCTGTTTCTTCCTGAACTTTTACGGCAAGTTCATTGAACCATTCTTTTACAGCCGACAGGTATTCCTGCGTAGCCATATTATAGTTATTGAACTGAATATCCAATGCAATATCAGGCACTTTCAGTTCAAGGTCAAAGAACATAGGGAAGATAGCCGCTGCAGGCAGGTTGTCCTGTAAAAGCTGAACATTGACTGCCTGGAAGCTGTTTTGAAGGAAGCTGAGCAGATCGTCGGTAGGTATAGGGAAAGGATTATTTTCGCTGGACAGGAAGGCGATCAGCGCATCCAGGTCCGCTTTTGAAATACCTTCCGTATCCACTTCTGCACGGGCCGATTGTGACGGAGTATGATCAATATAGTTCAATACTAACCAACGGAAGAAATCAGAGCATAAATATTCAAAAGAAGTGGTAGTCCCACTGCCATCGCCCGAAGGGTCAGGTGCATCAATGAACAGGGTGGCTACATACTGTGCGGTCTGGTCTTTCAGGTTACCGTTTTCAGGTCCGGCTACAGTTAAATGCGGCACAAAATACATATTCAGTGTAGGCAGAGTGTCTTCAGAAGTTGCATTCAATACAGAACTGTAGTTCAAAGGCATGTGTGGCGAACGGCGCATTACCATTTGGTCCGGCCAGATTTTCTCTGTTGCTTCAAATGTGTCAATGGTTGCAAATTCAACAGGCATAGCACCATCAAGCGGTGTTGCTCTACGGGCCGGTGCAATCCGTACAGTGGCCGCAGGTACAGATAACCGGGCTGCAGCATGTGGAGCTCCAAGATTGTTGTTCCACGGTGCTTTGGCGGTCTGGTCTGTACCAATCGTGAGATCAAAGCGGATTTTGGCGGTAAACGTAAAGTGGATGGTAATAGAGAAGATCCCCAGGTTCAGTTTAGCCGAAACCCTGACATCCACTGAAGCTACAATAGCCAGCGGTATTTTATTATAGGCTTCAAACGTGGCCTGTGCATATACCATAACAGTAATATTAACACTTGCCGATATAATTCCGAAGTCTATAGAACCATAGAGCTTACCAATGATCCCGATGGTACCCTGCAGATAATAATAATAGGAAGTTTCTACCTGTTCTTTATTGCTTTCCTGTAAGGCGCCACTGTAAGGATAGTAGGCGGCTATCACCCCTTCGATGATCCCAAACATGGTCACACTGAAGCCGGCATTGAGGATACCGTAATTCACGCTATAACCCACACCCACCTGCAGCCCGATACCAAATACAATTACCGGATTAAAGTTTCCGTAATTGGTTTTAGGGACTTTATTGGTCGTAGCACTGCTAAGTTTCCCGAAATAGAAACCGCCCGAACCCATAGCCGGAATACCGGGAGGCACAATAGCCTGCACCGTGAACGAACGGGAGAAATCCATATTATAAGGGAAACCGATATCCACTATGAAATCACCATTCGTATAGATTTCAATACCAATGGACGGAAGGGTAATATTAACAGCCCCAAACTGCAGATAGCGCAGGGCATTAGGAAGAGTAAGATCCATTTGATAGACCCCGATGGAGTCTGAGATCTTTTTATACATGATCTCAAAATCCAGGCCTTCAAATATTTTGGCTTTGCCGCCTGCCATGGCAATGCGGAGGCCATACAGGTTAGGATCATTAAATACAGCCTGCATATCCAAAGTCCATACCGGCTTATCTTTAGTCCCTGCATTCAGTATACCAAAGTTGGTAGCGATGAGCCAGTTACTGTCTTCGTTGAATTTCAGCAAGCTGTTACCTGAACCCGGTCCTATAGGAACAGTACCAGGTTTAGGCTCGGTAAAGGCTTCCTGCATGGCTTTTGTTACGTCTTTGATGGAATTATATTGCGCAGGATTCACCAATTCTACATGCTGACCCATGGCCAGCAGACGCAGGTCGAAATATTGGTTGCCTTGTCCCGGTACCTCCGGCATTTTCTGAATATCCTGTCCGCCGGTTGAAGGTTTGAACAGGTTACTGTCATTGATAGCTGGCACAACGGAATTACCATCAAAAGTGATGAATACCCCTTTTTCGGTTTTGGTAAGGTTGATGCCGTTGATATTAATAAAGACAAGGTTAAGGGTTTTAGGAAGTTTGTAAGTAACCTTAATGTCTTTGGTATCGAGGTTGTAAGTAACCGAGAAACCGTCCAGACTTATTTTGTTAAGGATATCCCATGGAGCATCGAGTTCGAATGTCGGGTTGAACAGCATTTTCATGAAAGAAGTGATCAGTCCGCCCAAGGTCCAGTTTTTAATGGAGAAAACAATGGTACGGCTTTGTCCGCTTACATCATACATGGCGGTAAAACCTTCCCATGTAATGGCGAGCTGCTGGTTGTTTTCTGAGAAATTATAGCTGATGCCTACCGTGGCATTGAAGTAGTCCAGGGTTACGCTGCCCAATACACCGCCGGAATATTTTCCGGTGGCAGCATCATTGCTTGCGGCTTCATATTTCAGCCAGAGATTGGCAATGATATTGATTTTCTGGTCGATAATAGGGAAGGTGAATATCCATTGCAGCCCTCCTTTTACTTCGTAACTGCTTTTGCCTGTTCCACTTGGAATCGTAGCATTCAGTGAAAATTGGGTGATGTTTAAGCTGTCAGGCAGGAAGCTGGTGGGCAGGCTGATGGTCTGAAATAATTGCTTGATAAGTTCACCCAGATTCAAATTACTGCCTTCAGGCATAGCCAGGCTTAGGTCCCATCCGTCAGATGAATTGTAATTCACATCCGTATTGAGCTGCAGGCTGCCAATGGCAAATAATCCCGATACCTGGGCTGTAAATATACTCGGACCGGAACCGCTTGCGGGTGAAGAAGAAGTAAGGCGTAAAGTACCATCAGTTACCGAAACATTGGTGATGAAATTGATGTCAATATTGGCATTGGCATAAAACTCATAGTATTTGCTGTTGATGTCCATATTGATACCGAAAGCGGTAAATTCAACCAGCAATAAATTTTGCGGGATATTAATAGCTCCTCCCGTAATAGCCGATAATAAATTGTTAAATGTAACCGATCCGGTAAAGGCAGCAGAAAGCGTAAGATCTGAAGTGATTTCCACATCGAAACCACCCACAAATATAGTGGGGAAGAAGTTGACTCTGGCACTGAAGTATAAACTTTGAGAATTGGTAGTTCCAGGGCCAACGATGACCCAGTTCACATCGAACTGTTCAATGACGAAATTGTCGAAAAGCGTCCATGCGCCGTTCGACCCTACATAAGCTGATACGCTGGTTATGCTTAGTCCGTTGCTGAAATCCAGAGAGGTATTAAAACCTTTAAAAGCAATACTGTTGAGGTATTGCTGTAAAGTAGGCGGGATAGTCTGAAACCAGTTCTGCCCGGCCATCAGCCCAAATAAGCTGAGTGGGGTAAGTGGTTTATCCGGTTCGGCAGCTACATTCAGCAGAAAGGAGGAAGAACCTGATTCTACGGCTGCACTGAAATTCAGTACAATAGCATCGCCGGCGGCCAGTAACAGGCGGAAGTAGAGTATAGGTGTCTGTACTTTTTCCGTCTCACCTGCTGTTGGCATCAGTCCGTCATCTTCTTCATACTCCAGACGTAATGCATCTCCTTCGTCTTCCGGTTCTGTGGGAATGGTTTCTTCTTCTGTTTTGATCTGAAATCCAACGCCGGGATTGCTGACTTTCAGAAATCCTAATGATATAAGGGTAGCATCTACATTGACAAAAAGATCCATATCAGGATAAACGATATCTTCATTGTTAACCTGCGAAGGATCTATACTTCCTGCAAGGGCCAGCTGTGTGGATGAAGTCCAGGAAGTAAAGAAATTCACAACAGGCTGCAGCCATTTGGTCAGGGTAATAAGCGCTGCAAAGTTCTGGCCTTCTGTTAAGGAAATATTTTTCTGCCATTTGAAAGCAGTTACTTCCTGCGTACTGAAAATAAAGGAAGGTGAAGTGTAAGGAAGATTGTCAAATACCCCGCCTGTCATATACTGCCAGCTTGTGGCAAATGTCCAGTTGGAGAGATTGATCTGTATGGTAAACTGAACTTCATCCGCATCATTCGCTGTAACGGTCAGGGTGACGGAAGTATTGCTCTTTTCTACATTGAGTACGGCAGCCGTTGCGTTAGTGATCGTTAATGTATTTCCTACAGGCTCAGGTATAGAAGTACCTGAGACGTCGATCAACAGAAACGTATCGGCAGGCAGCTTGTAGCTTTTGGACAAAAGGTCGTCCAGCCCAGCCTGAGGGATCAGGTCCGAATCGGTAAAAGATGCTGCATTAATAGTAATGTTGTTATTATTGGCAGCGGCCTGGCTCCTGAAGGTAGCAGCTAATTTGGATAAGCTCATGATAAAATAATATTCGGTTAAACATCTACAATTAATCCCATATGGTCACTGGTACTCCTCACTCTGCGGTAATTGTTCCAGCCCACAAAAGTGGTCATAGCACCTATATTGCCTCTCACATAACCTCCATGCCCTGTAGGACCTGCAGGTGGAAGTGCTAAAGCAGAAGGTAAGCCTGCCGCAGGCATTCCTGCATTCAAAGCCATAGCAGAGTTGTATACCAGACTGCCGGTCGGTGCACCAACTATTGGCGGTGCATCCCGGTTGTACGTCGTGCCGGTCACCCTGTTCACGATGGTGATATTCGCAGCGGGGCCAACAGCTGTTCCTCCGCCGTAACGGGTCAGTACATTATCCACACTCGAAAAAGTATCCTGGATCACGTACTCGTAACCGGGATATCCATTGGTTTGCCATGGCCTTGCACTGTTGTGGGATCTGATCATGGTGCATACATAGCCTTTGTCCGGCCATATATTCTGGGTGGGGTTGATCTGGCGTGTATAACCACCGCCTCCGGGAAGATTTCCCAGCAGCCGGTCGTAAGCAATAGGCTCAAAATGGGTATTAAAAATATCCACGTTAAAGTCCCCGACTATGACTCCCACCTCATTGATAGCTAGATTTGTCGTCATTTCCTGGATATAGGAAAGCTGGTTGGTGCCATCGGCTGACTGCTGTTTTTTTGGAGAAGCATGAAAGGAAAGTAATTTAATGGTCTTTCCGCCTGCGGGGTCCCAGAATGTTGTTAAAAACGGAGTTCTGTTAAAAGCATTCGGAAAGCCAAGTACCGGAGCTACACCGCCAGCTGCAGGTCCGTGAAACTGCCATTGGCCGGCCAGATGACGATAGGGCACACCCGGATTAATAGTATTATTACCTGCAGGAGCATTACCCGGAGGTAACGCATTGATCCAGTCAATTCCATAATTAACCAGATTTCCTGCTCCTATATTGGCCACCGAATCGGAAGGATTGGCTCCGCCCTGCCAGCCCCAGGGACCAGTGAACTGTACATTGGCATGGTTATAAAATACAGAAATACCTTCCTGCACATTCCCTTGTCCCAATCTGAGCGGAGGAACAAGCCGCCAGTCATTCGGCGCGGGAAACCATGCTCTTAACTGCTGAAGGAGGAACAGGCTGCCTGCCTCGCCGCCTGCTGTGATCAGCGTGCCGGGAGTACCTGTACCTGTAGATGTTTCTACCACCACAAAAATATCGGGGGTATTCTGGATCAGTGTTGTACGGATAACTTCTCTTCTGTAACCGGCCTGTGGTGGAGGGATCGTAAAAGTTCCATCCCGTTTCCGTTTGGCTCTGGGTTCATTTATTTTATTGATTCCGAATTTTTCAATATTCCAATATAAGATGCGGGCCATAAGACATAGTTTTTAGGTTTATAGCAACAGGTTTATACATTTTTGTTATAGGCGGCATACCACCCCAGACTTTTAGCTGTAGCTCCCGGATCAGGATTACCGAACAATAAAAAGTCGGTATTACCACCCGGTGGCAGTTTCAATATACCCAGCAGTTTCAACGCTATATTGGACAAAGTGAGCAGATAGGATTGCTGGTCTGTTACATATTGCAGGCTCAGTTTGTCTATGGTAAGTTTCAATACTCCCTGTATGCTCAGCAGCTTGGCGTTGCTGGAAGTACCGGGAAGCTTGATGCCTACAAAGGCGTTATAGCCGGGAGAAGCGCTTTTAGAACCGGGACTCCATGCGATGAGCAGACTGGCATTAAAACCGGCACTGCTGGCTAACTCACCGGGCGAACCCATATTAAGGGTCATCTGTAATCCATACCAGTCACCTGCAAGTCCGGTAGCATTAATGCCTGGCAAGGCAAGCTTTAAATAACCCTGGCCTGACGGTGCCGAATCATCGTTTCCACTCAGCAGTTTATTGATCTGCAAAGCAAAATTGGGATAAAGACTGTTCGTTCTGGCATTGCTTTGTGATGAGTTGAATGCGATCTGCGAGGCATCAAAAGCATAGGTAGTTACCGTTGGCGTATTGAGATTAAAGGCCATGTTTACATACAGATTACTGTAATTAAGCCCCTGCTGAAGAGTATCATCCTTCAATGGGAGACCAAATGAAAAGGCATCCAGGGAATAAGCTGTACCGTCTTCAGTGGTTGCCTGAGTTATCATGGTATCGAAGTTGAGGTAGCCCCACATCGTAAACCTTGATTGTATGTCGAGTGCTGCGGGATCTGTAGTGAGTGTGTTGAACTGTATTTTGGTGATTTCTACATTGGTCAGCAGGTTACTGTCAAAGTAAAAAAGATTATCGTCCTTATTATCGAATACATAGACCGGGGTACCGTTGTGGTCCTGATAAGTACCGTTCAGTACTACCGTGTTCAAACTGTTTGAACCATACGGATTGTTGGTACCGGTCACTTTATCGGAGAACAGATTGTTCATGGTCAGCTGCAGCTTGCTGGCAAAGTCCTTGATGGCCGTATTTTCAAACAATACCTGTAGGAACAGTACTTTAAAGTCATAAGTAGCTCCTGCAGCAGGCTGTACGGGTTTATTCGGATTCAGCCCCTGGGCTATCTGCTGGGCATAAGCGGGATCCACATAATTGATCAGTCCAAACAGTGAGCTTACTGGATCCATGGTGATCACATCACTGGCATCTACCCGGTTTACTTCTATACCAAAGTGATGGGCATAGAAATTTTTGAGATTAATGCCACTGATCAGCCCTTTTAACTGCTGCGGGAATTCCTGTAAGTCGATTGTCGCTTTCAAAGCCAGGATTCCGTTCCAGTTGGGATCATTGATAATGTTGTGAAATTTCTGATAATATTCCAGCTGGCCGGAAGCGGGGTCTGCAACTGCTTTATTGTAAGCATCTTCAGCCTCTTCCAGGTAGGTCTGCAACCAGGATGACACTGCGACCAGCTGATTATAAGCAGCGGCAGGATCGGTATTGTTCTGATCAATATTAAATGCATTGGCCTGGGTCCATTCTTTGGGATTCTTCACCCTGTCGATAATGGTGCCTTTGCAGAATTTAAAGATCAATATATTATTATAATCAGCGTAGGTATTGTTGACGCCTACGTTCAAGTCAAATGGCCAGTCTTCAATAGACATTTTATTGTTGAATACAGGTTGACTGCTGGAACCGCCGCCGGGGGTATTCATAGTTGAAAACAGTTCGCCCAGATACTGATTGTTGGTCACTACCAGAAATTGCTGGTTGGTAAGAAAGGCGCTCTGCATTTGAGGCATCAGATTAATAAAGCTGAGCTGGTATTGCGGAGGTGTTGCCGGAACCTGTGATTCCGGGTTGAGGTATTCAGGCGGGCCGCTGTTTACAGTATTCTGTGCCAGGTTCAGCAGACTCCAGCCACCGTTGTTGTTCACATTGGCCACCAGACCCTGAGGGGTTGCCGAAGCGGTATACTCTGAAGCTCCTGCTTTGGCCATTGTTCTTCTGGCCTGGCTTTTACTGGCACGAGGTGTAGTGAAAGCTGCGGTTATCAATCCTTTTCTTTCGGCGCTGAGTACTTTGGATTCAAAGGTTCCGATGCCCTCGGCACTGGGTGGCGGTACAGGATTTACTCCGAGATAAGGTGCCATGGGCACTGCAAAACCATTGGTCTGCGGCATATCTACCGAAGGCTCATAAAAGCCGAGAAATCCTGTGATATTGTTGTCAGGTGATGCGATGCCGTGACCTTTGGCGAATAGAGATGCGCCTTGAGGCTGAGAGGCATATTGTACATTACCCGGTGTTGAGGCTATAATATTGGCCCATGCCGTCAGATAGGTACTGTCCAGCACCGGTTTATCGGTGCCGGGATTGGCCAGGGATACTTCCTGACCTGGAAAATTGGCTGCAAAAGCGGCCTGCTTTGAGGTAAAGCGTATGGTATCACCGGTAATGGAACCGGCGTTGTTTTCGTAGGGAGTAAATGAAATGACCTCTGTACCGGAGAGGCCGGGCAGTAAGCTGTACTGTCCGTTTTCATCGGCAAAGGCAGCCTGTGAGGCGCCGGGGTCAAGATAGAAATCACCCTCAGGCGACAGGTAATAGGGCTGGGTTCCAGCGGAATCGCGTGGAGATATGACAAAGCGTGCACTATGGTCTGTCGGAAATAAATTATTGACCGGTGCTCCGGAATCTACCATATCCACTGCAGGCCATAAGGTAAGGGGATAGCCGGTATTGATGGCATAATAACTGGGCAGGCTGGCTACTTTTGTCTGGCCGGTATTTGTATTGTAGATCTGGCCGGTAATGGCGAAATAGGTATTAAGTCCGTCGCTGTTGGCTATATCAAGAAGATCTATCTCAGTCTGGGTAATCAGAAAATCATTGGTACTGCCTGCTTTCAGTATGGGATAGGCAAAATAAGAAGGATTTGTGCTGTCACCATAGTAATAGTTGTTTTGCAGGCCGTATCCCTTAAAATCCAGGTTCATATTAAGACCCAGCAGGAAACGGAAGGAGCCCGTACCCGGGCCGCTGAAAGGAATGGTAATATCGCTTCTGAAAATAGAATTGGTACCCAGTGTCTTGTTCGCAAAGCTCATGTTGGGGTTTCCGGGTACCCAGATGAGGCGTAAGGCGTTTGGGGTATCATTATCGGGTTGGAGCTGCATCACCGTATTGTTTGTGATGGTAAGGGTGCCGAAGCCTTTACCGATGGTTACGCTGAACGGCTGTCCTACTACAAAAGGAGAGGTGGCCCCGAATTGTGCAAAATTAAGGACGGTTGTATTACCGGTGGAAGGTATCTGATCCGGATTGCTTAGCCATGCGGTCGTAAGGTTGGCAGTCACATTCTGCCGGAACTTGAGCAGGTAAGGCCGGTATTGTTCAACAAAGCCTTTTGCATCTGCGGGGGCTTTCGTAGCAAACACGAAGTACACCTGTTGTTTTGCAGCTACCTGCAGGCTGATGGTAGGGTCGGTATAGGTAGATCCATCCGGAAGCAATAAAGCGGTCCAATGTGGTCCTGCCTGATCATATACATAGAGCGCAGGATTTCCGGAATTTTCATTGCTGAATATGATCTCTGTTTCAGATTGTTCCATAAGAATAGTTATCGGTTCTCAAATGAGATAAAGTGAATGCTTAATCAGGGCAGAACAGCATAACAATAATGATAACATTCATAAGAGACAGATTCAGGGCTGTAATTTTCCTGCCGGCAAAGTTGCCTACTGCAACTACCTGTTGTCCCGGTTTCAGAGAATGTATACCATTGAAGGTTTCCGTGTTGTCCAGCCGGATAGTGTCGGTATCAGGTGCGCCGGTCAACACAATCATTGCTAAATTCGCCTGACTGGTATTGGTGATCGAACAGATACAGTCACTTCCGTTATTGGTTACTTTTTGGGTGTATTGATAGCGGGAAAGCGATACGGTATCAGCCTTAGACTTAGTCAAGCCCTGGCCCATTGCCAGGGTATGACCAAGAATAAGTAATAGAAAATTCAGAAAATGAAGTTTACTGCTGCACTTAGCTGGTTTGGCACTGAATAGAAGCCTCAGCATCATTTTGTACATTAGTGATGTTTGTAATTGTGACTGTTGAGCCTCCAAAATCACCAAAAGCAGTAACTACAATATTAGGAGAATTAGGTTTTAAAGAGTAAACTCCATCGAACGCTGGTCTTGAATTACCTGCGTCGTCTACAATAATACCGCTTCCTGGTGCGCCTGAAATAGCGAATTTCAGTACGTTGCTTCTGCTGGCGTTAGCAATGGTAATAGTAGAGTTTGTACCGTTTGCTGTGTTCCAGGTGCAAAATTGACCTGATTTAATGCTTGCCGTTCCGTTTTGGTTGATTACCGGGTTTTGTGATGACATAATTACTAGTTTTAAGGTTATAAAAAATATGTTTTGAAAAATGTAACATGAGTACAGAAAAGATATTTAATGATCTATACAGTACGGTTAAGGATTATTCTCCTTCATTTCCAAACCTGATTTTCCCTTATTTATGTTTCTGTAAAGACACAATAAGCCATGGTTTCTCGCCCTCTTTTATTTTTTCCACTGTTCATCTATGTAAAAAGCTTCATTAGAGGACAATTCAAAGTAAAGAAAATATAATAATACCCTGCTAAGTGAAAATACCGGAATTATGAATTAGGTATTTATACGTAGGTGGGAAATTGCAATGAAATTTTGAAGGATGGAGACTGTAACATGGTTGCTTATTATGTAAATTCTTACGTTACATTAACTATTTTCAGCAGGATAAAAAATAGAAAATAGAAAAACCGAAGCACAACAGGCTACGGCTGATAATATTTAAATTAAAACGCTGAAGTTCAAACTTCAGCGTTTTAATCAGATAATTTTCAGGGATTGAATATATCCATCAGTCAATTCAAAATGATATTTCAAAAAAACAGGACTGCCGGGAAATGTTCCTGAGATTTCTGCGGATAAAATATTTTCGTTTTCGTTGTATTCCAATAGTTTCATAACAGTTTTAAATTCATTATTGGCTTTGTCAATCCAGTTTTCGATTTCTTTTTTTCCGTTATGGGTTTTGCCTTCGTCAAATACTACGGCGTTTTCAGTGAAACAATCCGCATAAGCCTGGCTGTCAAATTCACTTTGTGCTTTCACTAATTTTGAGATGATGTCTGGTAAGTTCATTATACTATATTTAATGTTGATTATATGGTAGGTATAGTTCCGCCATCAATGACGAATTCTGTTCCTGTGAGATAGCCTGCCCTTGGAGATACAAGAAATCCTACAAGCTCCGCAACCTCTCTCGGTTGTGCAGGTCTTCCGGAAGGAATTCCTCCCAAAGCATCCATTACACTTTTTGCTGCCTGTTCTTTTGTGCTGTTGCTGCTTTCTGCAATCCTTTCCATCATTTTTTCAGACGCGGAAGTCATGATCCAGCCTGGTGAAACGGTTAAGACCCGAATGCCTTTCGGGGCAACTTCATTGGATAAACTTTTACTGTAATTTAAAAGTCCGGCTTTAGCAGCAGCATAAGGGAGGGTGCTGTCATACAAAGGTAATTTTGCCTGAATGGACGCAATGTGAATAATAACCCCGGTTTTTCTTTCAATCATTTGCGGTAAAAAACCTCGGTCCAAACGCACGGGAGATAACAAATTGGTTTGCAGAGACTGTATCCAGTCTTCATCGGTCAAAACTGTAAAACCACCACCCTTAGTTTCTGAACCTCCAAGATTATTAATTAAAATATCAAGTTTTCCAAATTTTTGCAGTGTTTTATCTATTACTTTCCGTGTTCCTTCTACTGTGCTAAGGTCAGCGGAAATAAAAACCTGATCAGGCTTTTCTTCGGCAGGCGGATTTCTGGCTGTAATGATAACGGTGGCTCCTGCTTCGGCTAAACGATCTGCAATTGCTTTTCCTGTCCCTTTCGTTCCTCCGGTTACCAGGGCAATTTTACCTTGCAGTTCGTTACTGAAATTAAATATATTTTCCATTGTTAGAATTCTTTGATACAAATTTCTGAAGTATCACGATTCTAAGCAATAACGGAAAATCGAATTGCATAGGGATAATTTTTTCCCCTATTGTACATTTTGGTGCATTGGGCTAAATTTGTTTTATGCATGAAAGAAAAATCCCTTTAAACTTAAACTGCGGCCTTGATCTTATTGGCGAAGTGCTTTACGGCAAATGGAAAATCCGCTTGCTATGGTTTATCAATGAAGGTCATCTGCGTCCAAGTGAATTGCAGCGGAAAATTCCTGATGCTTCGAGACGTGTTTTAAATATCCAGTTGAAAGAGCTGGAAGAGCACGAGCTGGTTTCAAAAAAGATCTATGCTCAGGTTCCTCCAAAAGTAGAATATGATCTCACAGATTTTGGTAAGACTTTGATTCCCTTGATTTCCGCTCTGGGGTATTGGGGTGATGAGCACGAAGAGAGGCTTAAAAGAGTAATATTAAAACGCATGGGAAAAGATCAATAGAAATAGAATGAACAGCATTGTTTTAATTTGTTTTCCTGTAATTGAAAATAGCCATTCCGTTCAGTAAAAATGCAAAACCGATCAGCCAGAATAATTCTGTTTTAACCTGACTAAATCCGCTTCCTTTTAAAACAATTAATCTTACCACGCTTATAAAGTGGGTAACGGGCGTGAAATTCGAAATAGTTTTCGCCCAATCCGGCATACTGTCGGTGCTCGTGAAAAATCCGCTCATCAGCATAAAAACCATCATAAAGAAAAAAGCAATAAACATGGCCTGCAGCTGCGTGTCCGCAAAAGTGGAAATCAAGAGACCCAAACCTAGCAATGCGACAAGATAAACCCCTGCAAACGCGTATAAAAGTAAAATACTTCCCTGAGGGTAAATCCCGTATACCACATACATCACGATCAATCCTACGGTAAAAACAATTATTCCGACAATCCAGAACGGAATAAGCTTACCCAGAATAAACTGCCATTTTTTAATAGGCGTTACATTGATCTGTTCAATGGTCCCGATTTCTTTTTCCTTAACGATATTCAGGGCCGTGATGAAACCGCCGATCAGTGTCAGCAGCAAGACCAGAATGCCCGGAACCATATAATATTTGTATTCTGCCCTCGGATTATACCAGTTGGAGGGTTCTACGGAAATAGCTGCTTTTGAAGGAGATGCACTACTTTTTACAGTTTTAAAATTAATATCCAGACTGCTGTTGAAATCTGCAATCACCGAAACCAGATAGCTGCTTCCCAGTGAAGATTTTGTCCCGTTAATAGCATCCACAGAAAGATTGAGCTTCTGGCTGCCTTCGCGGACCAGATTTTTTTCAAAGCCGGGAGGAATTTCCAAAACGAGATCCGCATCGGCGTCTTCAATCATTTTTAATCCTTTTTGGTAAGAATCGGGATTCCCGGTAATGATAAAGTATTCTGAAGAGGCGATCTTATGCATGAGCTGCCGTGAATAGGAGCTGTGATCATGATCCAGATAAGCGATATTGATGTTTTTTACTTCAAAATTAGCGGCCAGCGGCATAATAATCAGCTGGATGGTAGGCATGATGAACATCATCGCCAGGATGGTTTTGTCCCGGAAGATCTGGCGGAATTCTTTCTGTAAAATAAAGCCTAATGTTTTCATGATAACCTGATTTTAAATCTTTTCAATGCGATGGTCAGCAGCAGGGCAGACATTCCGGCCAGTACCAGTGTTTCTTTCCAGACATAGCTGAAACCAAGTCCTTTCAACATAATTGCTTTTACGATGGCATAATAATACCGGGAGGGTATCACATGAGACACCACACGGAAGATCCATGGCATATTTTCCAGCGGAAACATAAACCCGGTAAGCAGAAGGGTAGGCAGCATCATTCCCATCATGGATACCAGCATGGCAGTCTGCTGGGAATCTGTAGTATTGGAAATAAGCAATCCCAGTGAAAGACAGGTAATGATAAACAGGATGCTTTCTGCAAACAGTAAAATGAGGCTTCCTTTAATTTCCACATCCAGAAGGTATACGGACAGTAAAAGGATGATGATAAAATCAATCAGTGACAGAACCAGGTAAGGAATAGCCTTGGCGATTAATACCATAATAGGTTTGAACGGAGATACCAGAAGAATTTCCATGGTTCCTAGCTCTTTTTCCCGTACCACCGCTACGGATGTTAAGGCGGTACTGACGATCATAAATATCAGGGCAATAACACCGGGAATAAAATTAAGAGATCCGTTCTGCTCTTCATTATAAAGCTGCCGCAGCTCGGGAACAATCTGATAGGAAAACGGAGTATCCGGATTAAGCTCCTGCTGATATCGATTGATGATTGACGTTAAGTAACCGGTAGCAATCGTGGCTGTATTGGGATCGGAAGCATCGGCAATGATCTGGATTTTTGCTCCTCCCGGACGATACAGGTCCTCACCAAAGTTAGCCGGAAAAATGACCGCACATTTTATGCTTCCCCGTTTGAAACGGGTTTCAATGTCTTTGTAATTCAGAATAGATTTTTCAAGTTTAAAATAGGAGCTGGTGGATATTTTGTCTGTAATCTGCCGGGAATTGACATCATTGGAATTGTCCTGTATGGCAATCCCGATGTTTTTAACTTCACTGCTCAGGGCAAAGCCAAACAGGATAATCTGCACCACCGGAAGCCCGAACAGGATCAGCAAGGTCCTTCTGTCACGGAACACATGATAAAATTCTTTACGGATAAATGCCAGTAACTGTTTCATTGTTAATCGGATTGACGTTTTGCTTCTCTTGCTAACTGATAAAATACCTGATCCATGGAGCCGGCATTGAATTGTGCCTTTAAAGCTGCGGGAGTATCCATGGCTTCCACACGGCCGTCTACCATAATGCTGATACGGTTGCAGTATTCCGCTTCATCCATATAATGGGTCGTGACAAAAACGGTGATGCCCCCTGCGGCTGCTTCATAGATCATATCCCAGAACTGGCGCCTTGTCACCGGATCCACGCCACCTGTGGGTTCATCCAGAAAAACAATTTTCGGACGGTGAAAAACAGCCACTGAAAAAGCCAGTTTCTGTTTCCAGCCCAAAGGCAGTGAGCCCACCATTTTTTTTGCTTCTTTTTCCAGTCCAAGGCTTGAAACAAGCTCTGCACTTCTTGTTTTTATGTCAGACCGGGAAACTCCATACACCCCACCATAGAATTTAATGTTTTCCAAAACAGAAAGATTATCGTACAGAGAAAATTTCTGGCTCATATACCCGATGTTTTTCTTGATCTGTTCCTGCTGTTTATACACATTAAAGCCCGCAACAGAAGCTTCTCCCGATGTCGGATAGGAAAGCCCGCACAGGATTCTCATGGCCGTTGTTTTGCCCGCTCCGTTTGCTCCCAGGAACCCGAATATTTCACCCTGATCAACATCGAAGGTAATTTTGTCTACCGCTTTAAAATCACCAAACTGTTTGGTGAGGTCTTTACAGATGATCGCTTTATTTTCCATCGGTTGAATTATTTATTTGACTGGTACTATGCTGTTCCTGCATCAGGCGGATAAAAACATCCTCAATACCAGGGGTAATCCTATGAACTTCTAAATCCAGGGGATGGTATTTTTCTGCCATTCCCTTTACCTGGTCTTCCTGATTATCGTCTGAATTAAGGGTTAAATGGATAAATTCTCCAAAGGCATAGCAGCTTTCTGTTGCCGGATCGGTGCGTAAGTTTTGCAGCAACTGGTAGAGGTTTTGTGCTTTTACGGCAAACAGCGGCTTTGGAAATCGTTTTAAAATCTCATCAGGGGTATCAATCGACATTATTCTGCCATTCTGAATCAATGCGATCCGGTCACAGAGTTTGGCTTCATCCATATAAGGAGTAGAAACAATGATGGTGATCTGCTGCTGTTTCAGCTTATCCAGCATTTCCCAGAATTCTTTACGGGAAACCACATCCACGCCCGTTGTAGGTTCATCAAGGAATAATACATCCGGTTTGTGGATCAATGCACAACAAAGGGCAAGCTTTTGTTTCATCCCTCCGGAAAGTTTTCCTGCCCGGCGGTTGTTGAAAGGCTTGATCTGGTCATAAATATCTTTGATCAGATCATAATTCTCCTCAATGGTAGTCCCGAAAATAGTGGCAAAAAAATGAAGGTTTTCCTGTACGGTCAGATCCTGGTATAGAGAAAACTTTCCGGGCATATATCCCACTTTGTTGCGGATGGCCTGATACTCTTTAACAATATCATGCCCTTCAACGGTGGCGGTTCCCTGATCGGCAAGAAGCAGGGTAGTAAGGATCCGGAAAACAGAGGTTTTCCCGGCACCGTCCGGCCCGATCAATCCAAACAATTCGCCTTTCATTACTTCAAAAGAAACATCATCGACAGCTTTTACACCGTCATAAGTTTTGGTTATATTTTTTACGCTGACTGAGTTCATAAGGCAGTTTATTTGGACCAGATGGCTTCACCATACATTCCTATTTTCAGATAACCGTCATTTTTTACCTTGATTTTAACAGCATAAACGAGATTAGCTCTTTCATCTTTGGTCTGGATGGTTTTAGGTGAAAATTCCGATTTACCGGAAATCCATGTGATGGTTCCCGTATAGTTCCTGTACTGTTTCTCTCCCTGATCAATGCGT
The DNA here is from genome assembly GCF_900169075.1 of Chryseobacterium phocaeense. Taxonomy (NCBI): domain Bacteria; kingdom Pseudomonadati; phylum Bacteroidota; class Flavobacteriia; order Flavobacteriales; family Weeksellaceae; genus Chryseobacterium; species Chryseobacterium phocaeense. The sequence goes on along the minus strand of NZ_LT827015.1, from coordinate 2,307,764 downwards.
ACTTTTACCTGTTGCCCCAGCCTGATCTGTGAAAGCTGGGTTCCGGTAATATACGCTTTCAGATCCAGCGTGCTGATATCTGCTATCTTATACAGCGGTTTTCCTATAACCTGCATTTCGCCCTGTAAGGCATAATTGACCAAAACAGTGCCTGGGACCGGGTTAACAATTTTTCCTTTATTGATCTGTTCCTGTATCTGTGCTGCATTTTTTTCCAGCGGACTTTTCTCACTTAAAATACTTCTGTTTTGGGTATTGATGGTATAAGTGTTTAGTTTCAGTTGCTGCCTGGTGACTTCGATCTGTTTTTTCTGCTGATCTATTGCCGCATTGATGTCGTCCAGCTGCTTCCGGGTGGCTGCATCTGCTTTGACCATATTTTGTGTTCTGGTACGCTCTCTCAGCTGCTGGGCCAGTTGTGATTCCTGTACTGCCAATTGACGGCGAACCAATTCTGACTGGTCATCTGAATCAACTGTTTTTTCTTTTAATGTAGCGATGCTGGCTTCTACCTGTTCTTTCTGCAATTCTACGGAACGGACATCCACTTGGCCGACCTGGGCTCCCGCCTTTAAATTTTGACCTTCCTGAACCGAATATGAAATGAGTTCACCGTTTTGTTGAGCTGAAACAATCACTTCATCTGCTTCAAAATTGCCGGAAGCATCAAAATCATCTTTTTGGGTGCAGGCGGTAAGCAGTAAAATCACAGTTAAAAATCCTATTGTTTTTTTCATTTTGTTTCTTTTTATAATTTAATTGCCCGATATAAATTTCTGATTGTACTGTGCCTGAAGCAACTGGATTTCGTGGAGAATCTTTGTCTGTCTGGACAAATGTTCTGCATTGACTTTCTGGATATATTCGTGGATGGTGATGACCCCGTTCTGCAATTGAGCATCAGCAGACCGGGTAACGGAAGATCTTGATGCTATGGCTTCGTCGTCCTGATGCATTAATTGGCTGTATTTCATAACCTCCTCATTCTGCCGGGCCAGATCCAGTTTTGAATTGAATAAAAATGTTTCCTTATCCGTATCTGCAATCTGCCGGTTCATATTCAGGATCGATTTTTTGTTTGAACGGGTGTAAAGGCTGTTTAATGACCAGGTAAATCGTATTCCTGTTATAAACCATGGACCGAATTTATTTTCAATAATATTCAGGGTAGGTCTCCCATATGCTCCCTGGAAAAAAGCATTTACCTGTGGTAGGTATTCAGATTTCAACTGTTTTTCCTGGACGTCATAGATCGATTTCTGCAGATCAAAAGATTTTATTTCCGGCCTGTTGATGGTATTTTCCACCGGTTCTGCTGCGGGAGTCTGCAGTTCCGTTGCATCAGATAATTCCTGACCAATGAACAGGGAAAGCATTTTAAGATAGGCAGACCTGTTGGCCTTATATTCCGTACCTGCCATTTCAATCGTCAGCACTTCGGCTTTCAGCTCATCCAGATTGCTTCTGAATGCAACACCGTTGGCCAGAGCAGCTTCTGTTTTCCGGACCTGGGTCTGGTAGCTGGCTTTGTTGAGCTCGTTTTGTTTCAGCTGGGCATCCATCAGTAATATCGAGAAAAACAGGGTATTGATCCTGCTGTTCAGAGTATAGAGACTGGCTTCAAGATTCTGCTCCTGCAGTTCTGTATTGGCTTTGATCAGTTCCTTCTGGTTTTTTGTACTCCCTCCATCATAGAGAAGCTGGCTGATTTCTCCCTGAATTTTATACTGATCTTTACTGATGGAAGGAAGCGAAATACCTCCAGGCAGTGCAGAAAGTGCATCAGGAAAACTGACGGTCTGTGACTGATAGGTAGCCTGTCCGGAAAAACTGACCTGCGGGAGGAATTTTTTATTCGCGTTCTGAATATCGAATTCGGCGGTTTTTGAGATAAGGTCCATTTTTTTAATGGCCGGATAGTTGGCTTTTGCCAGCCGGTAGCATTCTTCAATAGTTAAGGTCTGTCCGGCGGTACTTATGGTCATACATAAAAGACCAACCGTTAAAATCATTGTCTTAATCATTGTTTTTAATTTTATGATTTAATCATTTGATTAATCTATAGGCAAAAAAAATTATTCCGCCTGCATCATGGCTTTGATCCATACAGGAACCAAGGTTTTGCGTTTTTCCATCATCTCATTAAAAGCTGTTGCATTGGTTTCACTGGCACCCATTAACAAAGGTTTTGCGATGAAAGGGAAAACAATCAACCCCATGAGGTTCATTAAAAAGTGTAGCGGATTAGGCTCTTTTATTTTTCCTTCAGCGACTGCTTGCTGATGCTGCTTGAAAAAGACAGAATTCATCAGAACCTCTCTGATGGGAAGCTTGTTTAATAATAAAGCAGGATTGCTGCGGATTTCCGAAACAATAAAGGTCGGGATTTCCGGTTCCTCCGTAATCAGATCAATATACCTCGTGGCAATTTCTGAAACTTTATCATCAAGATTTGTTTTTTCATCGTTCAAAACAGTGATCATATTTCTGACAAATCCGGACAAGGTCTCGATCATAATGATTTCAAATAACTTCTGCTTGGACCTGAAATAATAATTCAGCAGGGCAAGATTAATCTCCGCTTCTTCAGCAATATCCCTGGTACGGGTGGCGGCAAATCCTTTTCTGTAAAAAACAATTCTGGCTGCTTCCTTTATCTTTTCTTCTGTTGAAAAATCTTTTTTACCCGAATCCTTTGCTTTTGCCATTGTGTTTTGTTTCTAGAGCAAATATATAACTTTTTTTTGATTTAATATATTGTTTTAATCATTTGATTAATTTTAGGATCTGTTAACTTTTATGTTAATTAAGTAAATAATAATGAAAATATAAGACACTACTTAGTGTTTTGTTTGTATATTTGTCCGGAATGGAAAAATCTGCAGAATATCGCTGCAACCTTACAATAAGAAAAAAAATCAAATAAGATTTTGAATATGATAGCACTAATAACCAAATTTTTTCTTTTAATGTTAAACCTGATTTCCGGCATTGGATCCCTGTTTTGGACTGCGGTTCCCAATCAACATGAACGGCCTCTTTTAAAAAAAACTGATTCTGTTCTGGTCGTAACCTCAGAAAAGCAAACACTTCATCAAAAGAATGCCGACTCATCCGTAAGTATTCTTTAAACTGACTTTCAGTGATAAGTTTAGAAAAATAATCCCTTTGCAGAAATATGTGAAGGGATTTTACCTGATAACAGAAGATCTTCAAAATCAGTAGTATTGCCGGTTAAGTTATAAATTCTTATTTTACCCTACCCAATTTCCGATCGTCTAAAAACTTAACAATCATGAAAAAAATACTGTTCACTGGCTTCCTTCTGCTGAACCTTTTCATTTTACAGGCACAAACTATAGAATCGTCCAGCCGCAGTACGACGGGCTATATCCAACCGGACGGAACTATTGAGAACAGCAGCCGTTCCACAGTCGGGTACATTAAATCAGACGGTACGATTGAGAATAAAAGCCGTTCTACCATCGGTTACATTAAAAGCGATGGAACGATAGAGAACAGCAGCCGCTCTACGGTAGGTTACGTTAAAGAAGACGGAACGGTGGAAAACAGCAGCCGATCAACTATTGGATACATTAAAGAAGATGGAACAGTAGAAAACAGCAGCCGGAGCACGATTGGTTATGCTAAAGGCATTAAGAAAGAGTGGGCTGCGGTGGTGTATTTCTTTTTTAAGCTGGATTGATGAGGTGAGAAGGTTGTTTTTTGTTTTTTTGTTGCTGGTTGCTGGTTGCTTGAAACTGAGTTTCTAAGTAGTGGAGTAGAGGTTCAGGAGTGAATCAGGACCCGGATGTTTCCATGGTCATAATGTATTTATCAATTCCTTTACTGAATCCATCCGGGACAATCTCTACCGTTTTAAAACCGTTCCTTTCATAAAACCCGGCGGTATGCTGTGACGTTTCAATAGTGTAGGGCATGGAAGGGTAGGTCTTTTTAAGCAAATCAATCCGGTATTGGGTAAAATCTTTTCCAATGCCTTTTCCATGATAGTCCGAGTGAACCATTCCCCAGGATAATCCTGCCAGATTCTTTTCTGTATCTAAAAAAATGCCGCCACATCCAATAATCTTACCATCCATTTTAACCACGAAGTAGTTATCTTCAGTATATTCATCTAAAAAGCTTTCAAAGATTGGTAATTCTTCTATCGCAAAAAATTTAGGCAAATTACTCCTGAAGATTTTAATGCAGTCTTCCCTGAAAATTTTTGTGTAATTGATGATTTTCATAGTGTTAGTTTAGTAATGGAAAGATACGGGAAATTTGGTTATTGATGTTGGAAAATCGCAAAGACGCAAGGTTTTTAAACTGTGTAGATAGTTTAAGGCGCAAGAAAATCAAAGATTTTCAGCTATGTGATAAATGGTGGGATAAGGAAAGCAGTATTCAATTTTATCAGAGATAAAATCTTTGCGCCTTAAAAACGGTTTTTGAATATAATTTTGCGTTTTTGCGATTTTCCAATAAAAAATCAATACAGCAACCGACTATATTACTTAAATTCCCGCTTTTCCAATACTCCGTTTTTATACAATTCAGTATAGATCAATGTTCCTTTTTTCCTGGTATTTAAGATAGGTTCTCCTGTTTCTTCATTATAGTTTTGCAGTAATTTATAGAATCTCCAGGTTCCGGTGGGTAATCCATTTTTATATTCTGCTTCCAGATAGGTGTACGGATCTGTAAATTCCGGATTTTTTTGTAATTCTATAGCGTTGTTTGCTTTGGTTTCTGTCCATTTTCCTTCCTTAAGGTGGTTTTTCACTGTGCCCTGTTCCTCATTATTTTTATAGGAACCATCACGATCATAGTATCGGGCAAATTTTCCGGAAGGCAGAATCTGGTATTGCTGTACAGGTTGTAACTGAAAAGGGTTTTCCGTCAGTTCATAATCCTGGAGAGAAATAATATAATTTTTATCGATGTTGAACAAAGTATAATTGGCAAATCCCATTTCTCCCTGATGATTAAGGTATATCCGCTTCATATCGATAAGCTTACCACCTTTTGTTGATACTAAATATATTTTTTCAATAAATGGCTCGGCATAAAGGACGGTATTATAAACCGCCATAAAATACAGGGAATGGTCTCCATAACACAGAAAATCAGATGCCATGCTAATGCGGTCATATTTTTCATTGACGCTGGTGCCGAATGGCAAAATCACATTGTATTCTTCGGAAAGTGTTACGAGGTCCTTTTTTACTGATTTTTCAAACCGCAAGTCATTAAGTTCTTTCAGTTTATTTTTATCATCGATGGCAGACATAACGGATTCAACGGTGGCCCGTTTTGAAAGATCTGAATATCCGAAGGGCAGCGTTATACAATCAGCTTTATTGGTATTCAATACCATTGATGCCTGATCTGCTGAACGGGCATCCGCAGGTATTGCCTTATTTTCCGTCTGAGCCTTAGTCTGGCAGGAAAAAAGGAAAAACAAAACCGTACAACAAAGTATATTAATTTTAGGCATATATATCTGATATTTGATTAAACCCGTGAATATGCAGGTGATTATTATGCCGGGGAGTAGCGGTATGGATGGTATGAGGCAGCCGTGAATTGGCATTATCTGCGGTGCTGGCGTTTGCAGTATTGCTGAAGTTTTCTGAGCGGCCTAACAGAAACCCGAAATCATACAGAATATTCCGGAGAATTACTGCATTGTCATAATCAAAATTCGCTGCGGTGAGGACGGTATTGACTCCATCCTGCTGAGTCGTTAATAAATTCAAATCTCCCGCTTCTCCATTCACGTGTTCTGCGCTGGGATAGCACGACGCATCAGCATAGGAAAACCCCTGGGAAACAATGTAATGAGTGTGTCCTTCCTGTCTGAACTGTGCCAATGACCCTAAGAAACCGGCAAATAGATCCGGCTGGATGCTCCTTCTTCTGGTATGCTGAAATCCATACCGGATGATCACGCCGTTCTGATTATAATTGAATGCTTCAAAAATCTGCGGCCCAACTCCTGCGTTCCCGATAATATCCATATTGACCATGTCTACATTTCCCGGTTGGTTAGCATACCATTTGTCGGTGGCTCCATCCCCGAGAGTTCCGTTGGAATACACCCGTAAATAATGGGCATCTATATTTTCTCCGGCAGCTCTGTTCGCTGTATAATCTATGGTTTCCAGAAGAGTTCCTCTTTGGGCTACCGGTGGAATGGTATTGACTCTTCTTTTTCTGGTTACACTTTCTTTGGTTCTGGCGCAGATCCTGTGCTCGTTGTCGTTTTGATCGTAATAGAAATAAATAACTTCGGTAGAATGGGCATTCTGAACTTTCTGAATCCGTCTTCTCCCTCCGGTATTATTCTCCGCGAGGGTATTGTACGTATTGCTGCCGTGGAATATGGTGTATATATTTTTATTGACCACTCTGAATCTTGCGGTGTCATCATCCAGGAAAGTACCGGCTCCGTTTACCTCTTCCTGTCCGTCCTTATAGGCACAAGGGTTATTGTCTGTTCTTTCTACTGCCACTTCCAAATTAATACTGCCGTCTGCCAGTCTTTGGCTCCACTCATCAAAAGTTGCCCTGCCATCCGGCCTGAGCTGCAGCTTAATAATGGCTTTGTTGATATGGTCAGCCTGTAAATTGGCGTAATGATCATGTCTGCCGTTCCTGTTGTTAAGGGCATCAAAATTTCCTACCTGTACTGTGAACATTCTCTGGACCTCATACCGGTCAGGAGATACAAAACGCATGAGCTGTAAGGTATCTGTATTTTCCGTCATGGTATTGGCTGATGGTCTTATCACCACATCTATGCTGAGGTCTGTCATATTGGTAGTTTCTATGACCAGATACACCGTTTTTCCTAAAACGGAATCATATGGAATCGCCTGATTCTGATCATCCTGCTGGGCGTGGGCAGAATCAATTTTTGTAAAACTCACCCTTGTTCCATCGTCTGTCGTCACTTTTTTGGCAAAATAAACATCGCTGATCCGCTGCAGTGAATCATCGGGAGTATCCGGCGCTAATGGAGGATTTAACGTCTGTGTTTGCCCGGAATCTGTTATTGTAATACGTGTCGCCATGTTAAGATTTTCTTTTTTAATATGGAATTTTGAGAGTTCCTTAGATGATCTTCGGTTTTATTTTCTTAAATGAGTCTATCCTGTTTTTTATACTTCATCATAGCTTACTTCTTTGATATGATAGATGATTTTCTTCTGGTAGTTTTCTCCGAGGGAAAATTCTATCGTAAGCTTATGCTCCAGCACTTCTTTGGTCACAAAGTCCAGTAAGATCTGCCCTTTGTATTTGTCCAGTTTTGGGACATCTGTTTCCCTGTTATAAGCTACTTCCTTTCGGTTCATTTCTCCGTAAAACATTTCCCAATTTTTATCTGATGGAATATTTCCGGTATATTGTACCAGTAATAACTCCTCATCACAACGCATAGCCTCTGTCTGTACGGTTTCGTCTATATCTATTACGGTATGGGTCATAAAATTAAGGTAACGCACCGTATGTTTTCTCTGATTCTCTTTTTCATACCTTCCGTAGAATTTATGGAGGATCATTCCAAAATGATTGTTTTTTAGAAAATCCTGACCTACTACATTTTCATTCCGGTAGAATGCTTTTAAATTCTGATAAGAATCTTCCGCCTTTTTGCCGACATAGGACCGGGAAAGCTTTTGTACCGTTTTTTCCGCTCTGTCCTGAAGAGCCGACAATTCCTGTACATTTTTTAATTTTGCATATTCATCCGTAATGAGCACTACATCATGATTGATCTCTGCAATTTTGGCTAAAAAATCTTTTTCGGACAATGAGAGTTCCTTATCCTTGTGAACCCTGTCAAACATTTCAATATGATATTCAAACCTATCTTTTTCCAAACGTTTCAGCGTCACATGAAAAATTTTGTTGAGTTCGTTTCTATGGGTTTTTCCATTAATGATGGTATATTCATTGCAGGAAAAGCGATAGAATTTCTTTCCTTCCAAAAGACTTAACTGAATATTTATAGGAAATACAGGCTCCATATTATTTCACTTACTTTATAACTTATTATAGCCCATTCAACTATTATTTTCCCGCGAAGACTACTTTTCCTCCGGAGGAAACCCACTGGCTTTTTTTGTTCCATGATCCGTCACAATCCTGCTGCATCTGTTTGATTATTTTGGCTTTTTTCAGATCAATAATGGCACAGGTGTAGTTTTCATGCAAGGTACTGTCTTTATCACTTTCGTGCACATATTCCTTGATAATGGCATCCACGACTACATAGTTTGCGTTGGGAGACAGGGAAGAAAAGAGCTCACTTCCGGTACCTTTGAATTCACTTCCTTTACCTACTTTTATCTTCTTCTTTTTATTAATGATATGGAGGTTATACCAGAGTTTCATAGGGCTGTTGTAGGAAGCATAGTACAATGAGAACGTATCATTTAAAACAATGATGGTGTCTTTCTTTGCTGCTTTATCCTGCACCTCATGATTTCTGTAGGAAGCCGTGTTTCCACAGGTGATGCAAATGACCAGGATCATCAGGATGGATGTAATTTTTTTCATGACAAGTTTGAATTTTTCTGCATTTTTTCATACCGCTGATCCATATCGGTACCTCTTCTTTTATTCCCGTAATCATCAAGGATTTCCTGCTCGTATTGACCGTGCTTATCTCCCCAGTCGGCAGGGTTCCTTGATAAATTTTCTAATTTTTCACCTTCTTTTTTAGTTTTGTTTTCTTTGGCCGTATTGGCGTCTTTTTTTGCGAAAAAACGGTCCAGCGCGGCACCGAAATCATCTTTTACAAATCCCGGGCGGTTAATGTGATGATCCAGCGCGGTGGCTTTTCCTAATTTCGATTTTAAATAATCCGACAGTTTATAGGAATATCCTGTAGGTACCAAAGGAAGCACTACTTCTTTTAACCTCTTAATAAAATCCAGCACCTGCTTTTCCTGGAATGTTTTATCAATAACCGCGTTCACGATCGGCTGAAGAGGTTTACATTCCACGGTTTTTCCAAATAAAGATTCCTTACAGTTTTCCCTGATCTTATCGGATAATGTATTTCCTGTAATTTTCTCTGCTTTGGAATCTGCAGTATCTTTATAATACAGGATCCCGGATTCTACCGTCCATCCGCATGTTACGAACAGCTCGTCATATTTTTCAGGATACTGCTCTTTAAATTCTTCAACCTGTGTGGTAAATTCTCCTTTTCCGGTATGGTCCACTGTTTTCTGCATGGCCCCGGCCGTTAAGATCATCTGCTCCCCGGAAAGGTCCCAGTCATAGGATTGAACTGAGTCCAGTTTACCTTCATTTTCAGACATTCCGACCAGAATAGACTTCTCTTCCTCTGTAATTTTCTTGTCTTCAATCAAGGTATCCCAATCGGCATAATTTTCAAGCTTTTTCGATCCCCAGTAGGCCGGGCCATATCTTTTGCTGTACCGGGTACAGGTGATGTCATAATTGTTTCCGCAATTACAGTACCTGATCTCAAACCTGTCGTTTTCTTTATTTAAAAACTCATGCGTATCATCCGGAAATTTCACTTCATCCTCTGTTCCTGTTACTTCAGCTTTGAAATATAAAAAGGCGTTAAGGTCCGGTCTTTTACTGAATTTCTCTATCAGTTTCTTTAAATCTTCATCACTTTTGGGACGCATGGTTATTTCTTTGGAATAGACCAGTGTACCGTCAATCGTGAATTCAATTTTGCTTTTTTCCTCTTCGCCGTCTAAAAACTTCACAGGATTTTCATAGACATTTTCTGCATTTTCCAGTTTGTTTTCATGGATCTCCACGGACAGCTTTCCGCTGGCTCCCTGACATTCTGCCACCACCCATACTTTCTTTTTAATGGTAGTGCTGTTTATTCTCTGAAAATCAAAATCGAGGGTGCCATCCGCTTTTTTGGCCTGTACTTCTTCTTCCCAGGTGATTTTCACCGATTGTTTTGCGCCTAATCTTACAGAATCATCCTTATCTGCCTGGATGTTTCTTCTTCCTTTTTTTTCATACTTCTTTTTCACATCAGATACCTGGCCGCCCTTTTGGACGGAATACGTTTCTTCCTTACGTTCCCAGATCATTTTAGGAACTTGTTTCGCAAAATATATTTTCACCACATTCACTTCATGATCCACCTGGTGCGGCGTATCATAAACCTTCTGATTGGGATTTGCAGAATAATTGTCTTTCTCTTGTTCTTCACTCATACCATTTTATTTTAAGCCGGTTATTGAAAATCGTTTGAGCTGTTATATTTTGTTTCCAGGTCTTTCATCAGTTTTGATTTTACTTTTGAGGGTAAATCCTTTAATGTAATGTTCAGATTGTTATTCAGTTTGCATTTGCCGTCTTCTCCGCAATAGTATTTGATATGATACAGGTATTTTTTATGGTTGTAGAATATCATATAGGAGACTTTCGTATCATTGTCCCAGTTTCCGCAATACGTAAAAGGGATGAATACTGCCTGGCGTTTATTGATGGTATAATCCGAAATATTATCTTTCTTTAAATTGATTAAACCTGATTGTGCATGGGGATAATTGTAAACGATACTGTCACTGTAATTTTTATTTTTAACCGCAGCGCTGATTATGGTGACCGCGCCGTCAAATCTTTCCTTTTCAGCGTTACACGGATTGATTACTTTTACGGTAAGCTTATTGGATACCGCCCCGTCTTTAAAGCCCTTATGGATCATCAGTGAGTCCTGATAATACACTTTCAGACTGTCATTCACAGACTGTTGTCCACAAACTGAAACAGAAAGAAATACGATAAAACTAATAGCTAAGCTTTTCATTTTTTGTATAGTAAATTGGTAATTCATCATCTTCAGTCTTTTTGGTATATTCTGTAGGGTAAATGGAAGAAGTTCTTTGTCCAAAGGTTCCCACGCATACTTTGTTCCCCTGATTTCCTCCAAGATAATATATGGTTTTGCCGTCACTGCTCTTTCCGACTGCCATGCTTACGTGATGTTTATTCAGTAAAACACATATGGAACCCAGTAAAGGCTGATTACCTGCTATCAATTTTCCCCATACCGGATCATCAAATTCTTCTTTTGCCAGGCCTTTTTTATCTGTCGGGTTTTTCTTGTATCCTGCTCTGTACCGGGTGTTTTCATGTCCGTAAGAATAGGCACCGGGATCTAGCTGGGCAGAATATCCGGATTTATTTAAACACCAGCCTACAAATGATGCACACCAGGAGCTGTTGTCGGTATTTGCGCAGGCAGTAGGTTTATTCTGCCGGTTTATGGCATGATATTCATCTACAATTTTTTTACAATGGGTGGATTCTGAAACGCCAAGCTCCTGTTCTTCACGGGCTTTGACAATCCATGGCTGCTCAAAATATTTTATTTTAAAATACTGACCTCCATTCAAAAAGGTGTTTTTTAAGCTGTTTTTACCTTCCTGACCAAGATATTCAATTTTGGGTTCATCAGAAGTGACTTCAATATAAACCGATGCTTCTTTGTCAGTGCTTGCTGCAATCAGTTTGGCAAGATCGAATGATAGATCATCAGCCCGTTGATTCAGCATCAGCCTTACTACGGCTTTATTTTTGAATTCTGCTGAATTTTCTATAGTGGGATCATTGGCAAAATTATCAACAGCCACTTCAAATTCAGTTTTTGCTTTTATACCCGCATATTTTGAAGCATCCGTTACCTTTTCCACATCGGTTAGATCAATTAAACCCAAATCAGCATCCACGTCTGTTAAAACCTTTGTTTTCCCGCTTTTAACCTTAACTTTTATCTTTTTCCCGGAAAGACCTTCCGTCTCAACAATTAAAGCAACCTGATAGCTTAATCCCCGTTCTGATATTTTTTCTGTAGCTATTTTCGTGGTTTCTACTTTCTTTTTTACGGTAACTTTCTTGCCCTTTTGCTTGCTGTACACTTCTTCCTCTTTTTCAACAGGGGTGCCTTTTTCTGAGGTCCATTTAACGAAATAAGCATCAAGAATTTTAGGCGCATCATCAGTCTGAATCTCACTTTTTATACTCGCAGCCTGCGGAATTGCTGAAGGAGAAGCCGTATTAAATTCAGGGTCACAATTGATAAAAGATTCTTTTACCAAAGCGGTCTGTTCCTGTATCACAGAGGTTCCCAGGTTCTGCCACGGACTTAATTTGATCACGCTCATACAAGGTGGGGGAGACATATTTCTTGCCGGCCATTTTGGGTGTCCACAGGTTCCTTTGAACTGAAGGTTGACCATATTGTTTCCATCACCCTTTGTGGCAAATATTTTATCCTGAAGATTGATTTCGTTAGACGTCACTTTCAACTCCCCGGGGCCTTGGGCATAAGGACACTTCAGCTCGGCTCCATGCAACACCATTTCCCTTTTTTCTGCAGGAGAATCTTCGCTGGATTTTTTTTCCTTTTCTGCTCTTTTTTCAGAAAGCTTATCATCGTGCGCTGAAGTATTTGGATTTTCCATGTGTTAGTATTTTGGATTGGGCTCAATTGCTGAAGCTGGAATCAAATTCACCGGCAACAATTGAAAATTTACTTTCATCACCCGTCATCATTAACCTTTACTTACTTTAACGTCTTTTCCGCCCTGGAATACAGCCAATGTGGTTCCTCTCAGCTTTAAATCACCTTTGGAGGTCTGTATATCGGCCTCTCCGGAAATACTTTTAAAGGCATTACCGGTGCTTTCCGTCTGGTCTTTTTTAACGGTAACGATTTTGTTTTCGGAGGTCTGAGTATATCTTTTGGTAATGGATTCGGTATGGTCATTTCCAATGTACATATTACTGTCTTTCCCGATCTTGGTGGTCATATTCCTTCCCACTGAAATATGCATATCTTCCCCTGCGGTAAAGGTCATATTTTTCGGCGCAGTAACGTTAATATTACCTTGGCCATCCATAAAATAGGTATTTCCGCTTGGATCTTTAATGGTAACACTTTTGTCCGCGTCATTCATTAAAACCTTAATCCCGCTTCTTGTCTGTATAGATTTCAAATGATTGTTTACGCCTCCACCTAAGCCTACCTGCCCGTGAAACATGCCACCCATGGCAAACGGAAAATCGGGATTGTGGTATTCAAATCCCACCATCACCTGATCGCCAATTTCAGGAACAGCTACAAAACCGCGGTTTTGTGTGACAGCATCCGTTCCACCTGCATCGGGACTCATCATTCTGATAAAGTGTGTGGTATCATTTAACTGCCAGTCAAAGCGCACCTGTATTCTGCCCTGATTCAATGGGTCTACATTGGATATGACGGTAGCCACCTGCGGTTCTGCACTGGGCATTTGAAAATCCGGTTTCGGCATAAATCCGGTTCCTTCTGCGATGGCTTCAAAGCTTCCCGTATAGTATCCTCTCGCATCAACTTCATGGCTTACTTCTGTGATCATCAGCGTTGTGAAATGGGAAGTGTCATTGCTGCTGGTCTTTCTCATGGCCAGATCTGCAACACAGCCAATATATAGAAACGGAACGGTGGTTTGCCCTGAAACGGTAAAAACCTCTACCGCTTTGCTTCCCCTTGCACTTTTCTGGGAATCATCCACATCACGGAAAATATTGGCGTTGATGGGAGTAGGGGTCAGAGACCGGGTTGTGAAAATAGTGTCATTCAGGTCATACGCCTTGGAAGATAATTCTCCCACATGTTGTATGCGGTCATCAGAGCCCGTCATTTTAGTATGGCTGCTGCTGTTATAGCCAAAGTATTCCGGTTTGGTATGAACGGCTTTCAGTTCAACATTCACATCATTTACATTACTTCCATAGACCAGCTGGATTGGTTTTTCAGAGGCGGGGAGTTTTCCGAAATGAAGGATTTCACCGTCATAGTAAAACTGTTCTCCGTAGGCTTCTGCAATCCGGGTCAGGTAATTGTAATGGGTTTCGTTGTATTGTGCGCTGTAGCTGATGTAGCTTTTGTTTTGGGTATCTACCCTGAAATCAAATTTGTTGGTCCCTAATGTCTCTTTGATAATCCGGTTGGCAATAATGTTGGTATTCACCTCCTGGTTTCCTCCGAAACTTTGGGTATGCGGAGCAGAATCCATGAGAATAGTGGGACTTTTTCCTTTCAGGATAATGTTTCCCAGACTCATCTTTTCCTGGCTGAATGCTACTTTGGTAATGAGGCCCACAAATGTTCTTTCGGGGCTTTTATCTTCAGCATCTTTATATTTAAAAACAACGGTAATTCTTTTTCCTAAAAACTTCTGGGCCTGTTCAAGGTTGTGGTTTTGTACCTCACCTAAAGAATCATGGGCCAATACCAGTTCAAAATCATGGTGCGTTCTTGCACTCTGTTGTAAACGAAAGTGTTTAAAGTGATTGACAACCTTGCCCTCAACCACAATCTCCAGTTTTACCACACGGTTGATGCCCGCAATGTGGTTTTCTGAAACTTTATCAGAATTTGAGGTATTTTTCATAGTATTTTATGCGTTTTGTTTGGTATTATGTCACCTAAGTTAGATAAAAATCAGAATCATAAAGGAAAAAATATATTAAATTTTGAAAATTGTAGTAAAACTACGACTGAGTGAAAATTTTACTGTAAGTGGCTTTAAATTAATAAGTAACAGGGAAATGGGATTGGGAGGATGGAAGCCGGAAGAAGGAGGCTGGAAGTAATACCAGACTTAATATTAAACACCAGTCCTGGAATTTAATTAAGCAGTTTAGAGAATGAATAAAATTGAATTAAAGTTCTGTTTTTATACTTCAATAACTTCCATCTTCGGGCTTCAAACTTCCTGACAATATTTTGCTTGTGATTAGGACATAAAAAGCCCGTAAACAGGATTAATATTTGCGGGCGATTATTTTTTTTGAGTACTGTTATGTTTAAACCGGATCAGGGTAAAGAGGCGGACAGCTGTTGCGATAGTCGCATCTCATATCAAAAATCTCACATTGTCTTGGAGTACACATCGGCTGAGATAAAATAGGTCCGTCTCCTCCAAAGATTTTTTTCAGTTCTTTTTTCGTAAGCTTACCGGATCGGTTCTTTAAATTTTTCATAAAATATGGTATTTGGTATTAAAATATTTTTTAATCAAAATAGAAACCCAATATACACAAATAAACCATATGAAATGATTGATTGTTAATGCAATACAGAAAGTAATGTGCTGTGATTTCCCGGGAAGCTTAAAAATTACTTGAGAAGCGAATAGATTAAAACCCCAATTCCTGCATAAGCGGTAACCGTAATAATATCAGCGATGGGCTGTGAAAATCGTTTTTCCGCAATTCTCTCGCTATTGATCTGGTTTTTATGAAATTTCAGGATCTTTTTCGGCTGGTGAACGGGGTGTGCAACGAGGCTGTCGCTTTCCCATTTGTCAACAATTACTTTATAGCTCTTGCCATCAACCTCAATCTTAACATTTTTATTAGGGGCCAGCTTCTCCTGAATATTGACAGGAACAGGCACCGGTGGTGAGTTCGGGATCTGGGTTTCCGCTGCTGCATTTTTCATTTGCAGAGATGTATTATTGTCAGCAATACCTGCCTTTTTAGATTCCTTCTTATTGTCAGCCGCCGGATCCGCCGGCTTTTTTATCTGGTAAGTATAGCAGCTGCTAAGCGTCAATAATAGAATGGTGAGATATAGATTCTTTCGCATGAGCCAAATTTAAGAATTAAACGGAATATTTGGTATTTTCTTTTGAAAGATGGTGATTTTTGGAAAAAAATCGGCTGTATAAAGGTTCTGCTGGCGCAAGTGTCTCTCCAACGTTAAGAAGGTTGTTAAGATAAGGCTGAGAAGCGTGAAGTTTATTTAAACCATTAAGATGTATTAAGCTATGAAGTTTAATTAAGATAAATCGAAGATTTTAATAAGCAGAACTTCTTAAGGCACAGCCTGTCTTAATATTATAAAAACCTTAAACCAATCTTAATGGTTTAAAATTATATAAAAGTTTGCTGTTTGTGAGAATATTGCTTTAATATAACGCAAAGGTTTCATCATGCAATCTAATATTTTAAGGTAGCAAAGACAGAATCAATTTCATTGATTCTTCCTAAGCGCACGCATATCCATTCCCCTTCATTAGCGACTATGTCGCCCTCTTAGCTTTCTTAAAATCTACGCTATAAACCCTCAACTTTGCGTTTTAAAAAAGCACCTGATCCAAAGAAACAAAAAAGCCCTTCAAAAAAATTGAAAGGCTTTTAAAATACAGGAAATCTATTATTTAAAAATCTGCTGATCATACAGAAGATTATCATCTTCATCAAAGCTTATGATCAGAACTTTATATTGTTTTGCACTGTCGTTGTTGAAAAACTTAATTCTTGGCGGAACGTAATCACTGTCAAATAAATTAGGATTCCAGTACAGGGTTTCACGGGTATCGTTTTCAACTTTCTTTGCGGGATCATCGTTATCCAGCATTTCAACCGGGAATTCCGAAGGTTTATCATATCCTTTTATGACCGATGAATTGTTCTTTTGCGCTGGCTTTTCATTACTTTTGGTTTTCATATTGCCTTTCATGGTGTAGACCGCTACGGCATCACCTATCAAACCTGCTCCTTTTAAAATTTTTACCATTGCAATATTACTGACCGGTAGATTGGCGATCATGGAAGGGTCACTGGGGCTTTCATCCAGATACAGTTTAGCCTGCTGGCCGCGGATATAAGGTACGGTGACCCCTGAGCTGTTTCTTTGAAATGTTAACCCTGCAGCTCTTCCCTGCAGCCAGTCCAATATATTTACTGATCCGGAAATATGCTGGTCTTCATTAACGAAATCGAAGATCGTGGAGTTCATAGAACTGAACATTCCGGTGGAGAGCTGTTTGTCTAATTCTTCTTTTGGGTCCTGCTTTTTTCCAACCAGTTTTACTTCTTCAATTTCTACGTCTTCGGTTCCGGTTTTTTTATAGTTTTTCTGGGTATTGAGGGCTCTGGAAATGCCTGGGGGAAGGGTTTTCTTTTCACCGGATTTTACTAAGGTGTATTTTGTACCCGGGAAATTCCCTTTGAATGAAGTAGGATTGACCAATGGTTCTATATTGACAAATAAATTATCCGTATTGGATTCCTTATTTTTTTCTGAATTAACGAACAACGAAACCTCCAACGGTTCATCATAGTTTAGATTATTCAGATAAACATATCCATTCTGATCCGTTACAAACTGGTTGATGCCGGGTTCGTTTTTACCTAATTTCAGCACTAAACTTACAGTAGTGTTGGGCAGGAGCGAACCGTTTTTAATAGGTTTTACCTTGTAAGAAAGATATTGCTGAGTATTAGGTTTAATGGCCGGTGCAGATCCGCTGAGTACGGAATTCCAGTCGAATCTCTGCCACTTTTCAGAAATAAGGAGTGCATCCAGGGCTTCGGTATTGGCATTTTTGGAAAAATATTGCGCCGGGCTGTCTATTTTTGAAGTAAAATCTCCTGTTAGCCACAATCCGCTCAATAAATTATCTTCTTCAGGATTCTGCGTGCCGTTGTCTTCACTTACCAGAACCGTATAATTTTTGAAATAGGACTCCGGGGAAAGATCAATGCTGTTGAAAGATCTTGGGGTAGTTTTAATATTCTGGCCTATAACTTCCGCTTTCTCCATCTTTAGCTGACCGGGTTTTATAAAGCAGAGCCTTTGGGCAACCAGATTGTCCTGGTCATCAAAAATAGCCAGTTGCAGAACACAGTTCGCACCGTTGCTGATCTTTACAGGAATAAGACTGGTTGCTTCATTCGTTAAATTGTTGATATTGGCTTTGTAGGCAAGATGGTTATTGATGGTTCCTACAATTTTATAATTCTGAAGCTGCTGTTTTAAGTTGACGCCTTTCAACGTATATTTAATCCCTTCTTTAGAACTGGAAACGGCTAAATTAAGACCGCTTTCCGCAACCGGTGGCAGATCGATGGTTTTACTTTTCCCTGCATTATCCTGAATAATAACCTGGTATTTTTTTCCTGAAGCAGGCGTTATGCTAAAAGAGGCCACGTTTCTGTCAAAAGATTTAAAGGTTGTTACAGGAATATTAGGATTTTGTGTATCAACTACTTTTCCGGTCCAGCTTTCCGGCAGGGAAGTAGCGGCTGATAATCTAACCGCAAATTTCGAAGGTATACCTTTAATGAAAGTTCCTCCTTCAGGAAAAGCTTTTGCAGACCAGTCCGAACTTTTCGCAACCACCAGTGATTCTGTGGATTCAGGATTGTAGACCGGAATCGCTTTTACAATCTGAAAATCTTCACTAAAATTGGTCATATAAGGCGTATAGGCCCGTACAAAATAAATCTGTTCCGGAAGGCTTTCTTTGAGTTGAAAATCTCCGCTCCCTTCACCGTTGGTCAGAAGTATCGTTTTCCAGTCTATTAATTTTTTATCAGCATTGTATAATTCAACGAATAGAGTGGTAGATAAGGCAGAACGGTTGTAGCCGTCAAATACAAAGCTTTTAAACCAGATCTTATCGCCGGCTGCATACTGTGATTTATCGGTAAGTAAGTATACTTTCTCCTGCTCGTAATTATTCTCCAGATTGGTGATTGCTTTTTCTAATTTAGTTTGTGCCAGTACAGGTTGCACCATGGAGAGAAGCAGTACACAGAATATATTTTTCATAGAAATCTTAACGCATTTTAAATCCGGAGCTAAATTACTTAATTAAAGATTTCAAAATCTGATAATTCATCTTTTAATTTGAAAAATAAAGTAGATTTTTAATTAATTGATCAGAATTATGGCGTTTGTTTTTAAAGCAGGAGATAAAATTTCAGATTCTACGATGAAATCACTGCAAGAACCTGATCTCTGCGATTCGATAATGAACCGCTTACTTTAATAACCTCCACTCCAAAATCTTCACTCCAGTCATGAAGTACATTGTTGACCTGAGCTCTGAGTTCTGGCAGTTCAATCTGATCGGCAGGGATCAGATCCGGCTCTTCAACAGGAATAAACACCAAAAGATCAATTTCAGCCATGATGGTTTGAGCTTTTTCAAAAAGATGTTGAATGTTTCTGCGGGGATCCAGAACATGAAGATAGGCTAAGAGGTCAACCACACATCGGTCCAATATCACGTCGTCTCCGCTTTCGGAAATCAGCTGGGCGGAGTAATTAAACTGTTTCACGAAATCCTCAGCATCAGGATCTTCTGAAAAATCATACCCGGAAGATTCCAGTTGATGATAGGGTTCTGCTTCGAGGGTATACCCGGGAAGATGCTCCAGAAGTTCTTCTGCCAATGTGGTTTTACCAACGTTATGGGCTCCGGATATTGCAATTCTCATAGTTCAGTTATTTTGTTTTGGGCGGGCTTATACATTTTTGATATTGTAACAAGAAAAGCCAATCGTAAAATTAGCTTTCTTTTGCGGACTTTATATGCTGTTCAATCACCTTTACTGAAGATATGGGAATGTTTTGGAAGAATGTGGTTTTAAATCAATACGCTAAATGTATTATTTTAATATCCTTTTTAATGTGTTTCAACTAAAATAAACGATTTGTATTTTACTGAAACATTCTCCGCCATTTGGTCATCGTATTTTTGCTTATTCCAAAGTGTTCAGCTACCTGAAGATTAGTCATTCTGTAATTTCTCTGGTAATTAAGGATGCGTAGAATATCCGATTCATTGTAGGAACGGAGTTTCTGATTCATCTTTTTGAAATCCTGGTCTTTGGTACCAAAGATTCTGTTATTCAGCTCCACAATATCCAGGGCAGAAAGTGTTTTTTTTCCTAATAGTTTTTCACATTCTTTTTGTTTATGAGGGAATTTCCGCTCAATAATGTCTGAATAGATTTTTTTATAATCAGGTTGACTTTGTTTTTTCATAGCATGATTTTAAAATTCCAGATAGGCTTTTTCCATTGATAAATATTTTTAGCTTTTCATTTCTGATCCTATGCTGTTATTGATTATGTTTTGCAACCCATTTGCATAAAGTGGTATAAGGGATTCCATACTCATCCGTAATCTGGCGTTTAGTCTTTTCCTGCTTATCTATCAGTTCCAAAATGAAATCTATTATTTCCCGGGTATAGATGTTCTTTCTGAAATGGGGAAGCTTTGAAGAACCGGATTCCCGGAAAGAAGCAGAAGGCGGTGCATAAAGAATCAGGTGTTGGGAATATAGTCTGAAGAAATCATATTCAAGCAGCTTGCTCCATCTTAATAAAATATGGGTAGACAGGTTTTCCTGCATGTACATTTCGTTGATTTCAGTTTCCGTACATTTCAAGAAGTTGCAGATGCGGGGGAGGTCAATATTGTTTTCCTTAACCCGCTGATGTATATATTTTCCAATATGAATATTTCTAAAGTTTGATTTCATAAGTTGTAATTCCACGTTTGTTTTACCTTCAGGCTGAGGTCTGACTGGTATTCTTTATTATTTTACGGATTTATGATCAAGGTTAATCCATTACAGTTTTGCCCTCCTGCCATTATGTTCACAGAGGTCGTTCCGGAAGCAACTGGCGCACCATTGATGTGATATACCAGGTTTCCGGTTCCTATACTGAAGTTTCCGGCTGTAAGAGTAAACGTAAGGCCGTTCTGGGTAAAACTTTGGGCAGCATATGTCCCTCCATTGCCCCCAATATAAGGTATAGTAAGTGTACCCGTATATGCTGCTCCCTGAGTAGCCGCTGCGGGAGCGAATGATGCCGAGGAACACGTAAATCCCGAAACACTGCCGGAGACCGAGTTCATACAACCGGACCACTTTGGCGGATTATCCTGGTATGCTTTTACACATTGTTCAGATACATCATAAACCATCATGCCGGGCTGTGGGTCGCTGATAGAAGCAGTATTGGTTACCCTGTTCAGATAAAGAGCTTTATCCACGGCGCCCAGATCAACGTCAGAGCTGGCGTGTGGGGTTGGCGTGCCTATGCCGACCTGGCTGTAGGAAATAACTCCGATGATGAGTGCAGCGCCGGTCGTTATTCTTTTTAATATAGTAATAGATTTCATTGATTGTTTTTATTGGTTTCAGATTACACCAAACCTTACTGTTGCTGACTTTCCATTTTCCAGGAAAGGGCTGTTGACAACTATAGTGTTTTCCTGGTAAGGTTTGGTGCTCTTATAGTGAATAATGTTCGTTACTCCTGGATGCAGCGTACGGATTTAGCTTTATCTATTTCAGCGTTACCTGTATTAGCTGGGTATACAGTACTGTTCATTAAAGTATTTGTGCCATTGTATACAGCATTGTAGCCATCTGATACAGAATAAACGGGAACAGTAGGGTTAAATATTACTGCAGCATCAGTACCCTCGCCGGCATATGTTAATTTTAATTTTTTGGTTGCGGAATATATACCTCCGCTGCCGGATGCAGTGATTACCGCCTGCCATTCGGTCTTTACGGGTACCTTGTAGCCTTGTGGGCATGGGTTGTTAGGGGAAGAAGCCAGCCATCTGTCTCCTTTTGGGGGTACGGTAAGCGATGTCCATTCACTGGGAACGTTATTGGGTGTTGAAAATATTCTGTAAGGGTAAGTGGGGCTCCACGTTGCTACCTGCCCATATACAACTCCATATTTAAAAGTTCCGTAATTTGAACCACTAACATTTCTTTCCATCAGTTCATGTCCGTCGGCTTTTCTGCCCCACTGCAGGAGGGAGCCCATAGCATTTACATCTGTAGTGGATGTGGCCTGCTGGGTAAGGTTGAAAGCCGGATGGTCGAGATTGGCATAATTGGCCCCGAGATTATTGTTCAACCATATTTTGCCGTCCTCAGCCTGTATTGGCAGATATAGGAAGTTGTGTTCATATTTGCCGGCATTGTCTATCTGGCCAAACATTCTGTCCGGGATTCCAGGTATGTCACGCAACTGATAAGTAGTGAGTGCACCGGTCTGGTTGTATGGGTATTGGAAAGTTCCTAATAATAGTCCCAGATAATCATTCCCTATTCCTGCATTGATATCTAATTTCTTGGCATTCAAAGTTCCGCCAATGGCTTTAAGGGTAGCAGTAAGAACCGTGTTGGAAGAGGTAAGGGTTTGTGCAGCCCAGGATAACTGGACCTGTCTGGATGCACCGTCCTGTGTAAAGTTTGCCGGGATGGTGATCGTATTGCTCCATGCGGAAACCGTTCCGCCACTTCCAGTGACAGTAGCCGGGATATAGACTGTAATGCCTGCAGTAGTAAGGCTTCCCTGTATATCAATCAGGGGGTCTGCATTGCCATCAGCGTTGATTGTGGCTGTAGTGGCAGGTCCTGTAGGAGCAGTGTAAGGCAGATAATCATCATCATAT
This sequence comes from Chryseobacterium phocaeense, assembly GCF_900169075.1. Lineage (NCBI taxonomy): Bacteria > Pseudomonadati > Bacteroidota > Flavobacteriia > Flavobacteriales > Weeksellaceae > Chryseobacterium > Chryseobacterium phocaeense. The sequence continues at coordinate 2,285,470 of NZ_LT827015.1, read as the reverse complement.
GCGGAAGCGATCCAATAGCGGCTGTTTTGTGCTAATGTAACGCTTCCCGGCAATACACCGCCCGGATTTTCTGTTGCCGGATTTACATTAATTGAAACAGCATTGGCTCCGGAACAACTTTGTCCTCCGATACTTATATTTACTGAAGTGATTCCGGCTGTAACCGGAGTACCGGTAACATGATATGCCACAGTGCCGTTTCCGTTGGCAAAAACACCTAAAGGAAGGGTAAATGTAAGCCCGTTTACTGTTGTGGTTTGTGCAGGATATATTCCACCGTTACCTCCGGTGTAAGGAACGGTTAATGTTCCGGTATAGGCCTGGCCTGCAGTGGCAAAACTTGGAGTAAAATAAGCACCGGCACAATTGATCGTTGTGACCGTTCCGGTAGGTCCTCCGTTTCCTATTATACAGCCTGACCATCCTGCAGGATTACCCTGGTATGCTTTTACGCATTTATCGGTCAGGTCATAAATAAGCATCCCGGATTGCGGATCGGTGATGATTGTAGGATTAGCCACTCTGTTCAGGTAGAGTGCCTTGTCTGTTGAAGCCAGCTCAAGAGAGGCGCTGGAATGCGGGTTTGGTGTATTGATGCCTACTTGACCGTAAGCAGTCATGCTGAGAAGGAACATCGCTAATAAAGTAGTGTTTTTTTTCATTTTGTTAAGGGATTAAATTGTATATCCGGATAAAACCTGATATTTTTTATTCATTCAAAGGGTTGTTTAAAGTTTAGGACATTATTATTTGTGTCTGCATACAGTCTGTATGATCTGAAAATTGGCTGACAACAGGAGTAGAAGGGAAAATCTTCTCCTTCCAAATGAATGCAGGGAGAAGACTTGGTTCATCATGTTATGTTCAGAATCGGTTATCATTTCGGTGCAATATTATCAATACCATAATGCCTGCACAAGCCTGATACAGGAAAAATTCGGAAAGTTTCATATGCTGTTTGAACTGTTTTACAAATTTGATATATTGATAATCAATTGGTTGGAATATTTTAAGGAATTTGTTGAAATTTTAAAAATCCCAGATAGGTATTTGAATTTTTGGGACACATATTTCATTAAATTTGTGCTGATGATAATTATTAAAATGATTTTTAATAGGAAATAATGGACCTTATAAAGGATTCTTGAATATTGAAACCAACAATTGGTAATTAAGAATTTATTGGAAATAAAAATTTATTGATCAATTTATGATAACCTAATCTTCCTTTGGGAAATGCAGAGTTGCCCCCCATTTCATTGCCTTGCTGCTTAAATCTTTGCTATAAAAACTAATTCCTCTTTTTCTCATGAAAAAAAACTACTTATTTTTTATTCTTTTTTCCTTTCATCTGATATTTGCCCAAAATACAACACTACCGGCAAAATCAATTTCAGAAACAGAAATGATTGATGCCGAAATCAAGAAGGCTAAAGCTTCTGCATAATGTCCAGTCTATTTTAACTTACGGAAACAACAGACTGACAATATTCCAGTAAGATTCATGATCTCAGTTTTAAGCAAAAACCCCAAAAAAGAGGGCAGTTTTTTATAAAATGATCTTGGTATTGGTATTTTAAGTAATTTCGAAGACAGTTTTCAATATTTTTATCATCATTTTATTGTAAAATATGAAAAGCCTTCAGTTTTCAGTTCCGGCCAATATCAATACGAGTATTCGTGTCCAGGAGGATGTGATGAATAATTTCTATCCTTATTTTCACCGGCATAATGAAACTCAGATTATGTGGATCGTAAAAGGCCATGGCACTTTGGTAGTAGAGCAGAATATCCTGGATTTTCAGTCAGGTGATATCTTTTATCTGGGAGCCAACCAGGCACACGTCTTTAAAGCAGATTTTAATAAAAATGAAAAGCATATGGTGCATGCCGTCTCTATTTTCTTTGAGCCGGAAAAAAAGATTTCAGCCATATTTGATCTGCCGGAATTTGAAGAGCTTAAAAATTTTATCGCGGATTCGGGGATAGGATTTCATGTAGCCACTGAGGTAAAAGAAGACCTGGGTATGAGTATCAGAGAGCTGCAGCGCTCAAAAGGGATCAGCCAGATGCTGAATTTCATTAAGATATTAGCTGATCTGATGCAGAGCAGACATTTGCATATTCCTTTATCAGCAGGGAAAAATTTACCCGCCTCTATTTCAGATAATGATCAGCGGATTATGGATGCACAGGATTATATAAAAAAACATTTTACAGAACATACTTTAACGCTTGCTGAGGTAGCCAGGCAGGCTTGTCTTACGCCCCAGGCTTTCTGCCGTTCCTTCAAGAAAAGAACAGGCGTTACCTACACCCAATACCTTAATGATCTGCGGGTTCACCGGGCCTGTAAGCTGCTCACCTCTTCCAGCATCAGCAGTATTTCTTCCATTGCTTTTAATAGCGGTTTTAACAGTTTAACCAACTTTAACCGTGTTTTTAGAATGATTATGAAATTTTCACCGAAAGAGTATCTGAAGTGCTATAAAGATACCGTTGCGGGGTAAAAACAGTAAGGTGTTAAAATATGGTTAGGATTCATTAAAATATTAGCATTTCCCGGGTCTTTATTCTACTAGTTTTGTAGAAATATTAATTGAATATGAGTACAAAACTTAGCTGGGAAGGAATATATCCTGCTGTGCTGACTCCTTTTAACAGGGAGGGTGAGATCGATTTTGAAATGTTTGCTAAAAATACAGAAGCACAGATTAAAGCCGGTGTTCATGGGATAATTCTGGCAGGAACATTGGGCGAGGCCAGTACGTTAGAGACGGAGGAAAAATTTGAGCTTTTAAAATATGCCAAAAAAATAACAGCCGGAAGAATTCCCGTTATCCTGAACCTTTCCGAAAATACCACCGGAAACGCGGTCAGCTTTGCAAAAAAAGCTGCAGAGCTGGGCGCCGACGGTTTAATGCTGCTCCCGCCCATGCGTTATAAAGCGGATGACCGTGAAGTAATCGAATATTTCAAAGCTGTGGCCACAGCAACTGAGCTTCCCATTCTTATTTATAATAATCCTGTAGACTACGGAACCTATGTAACCCTTGAGATGTTTGAGGAGTTGATTCATTATCCAACCGTTCAGGCAGTCAAAGAATCTACAAGAGACCTGGCCAATATTACCAGAATGATTAACCGCTTTGGAAAAAGAATCAAAATTCTTGGCGGTGTAGATACCATCTGTCTGGAGTCCCTGATGTTGGGAGCAGACGGACTTGTGGCGGGACTCGTAGATGCCTTCCCGAATGAAACCATGGCGATGTACAATTATATTAAGGCAGGAAATTATCCTGAGGCTGTAGCCATCTACAGGTGGTTTATGCCTTTACTTGAGCTGGATATCCATCCAAAGCTGATCCAGTATATCAAGCTTGCAGCCACTGCTGAAGGAATCAGCAATGTCTATGTAAGAGCTCCAAGATTGGAACTTCAGGGCGAAGAAGCCATAAGGATCCAAAAGATCATTGAAGAGGGAAGGGCCAGCAGACCGATATTAGACTAACTTCTAAATCAAGACTATGATTGAAGAAACATCAAAAGAAGCTATTGACCTTCAGATTCAAAAGGCGGCAGAAGCTTTTCAGTTCCTGAAGAAAATAACGGTGAAAGAACGGGCTGTCTTTATGAATGCCGTAGCCGATAAGATTGAAGCTTTAGGAGAAGAGCTGCTTGCCGTGGCACATGAAGAAACATCTTTACCCCTGGCCCGGCTGAGTGGTGAAAAGATCAGAACGGTGGGACAATGGAGAAGTTATGCCAAAGCCGTTTCCACAGGAATCTATACCGAAGCCCGGATTGATCTTGCCCAACCGGGCACCTTAAAAAGTGATCTGAGGAAGTATAATACGGGAATCGGACCTGTTGTTGTTTTTGGAGCAGGTAATTTTCCGCTGGCATTTTCTACCGCTGGTGGTGATACGGCCAGTGCTATCGGGGCAGGATGTCCGGTCATTGTAAAAGCCCATCCTGCCCATCCCAAAACGTCAAAGATAATGGCCGATACTATTGCCGCTGTGGTAGAAGAATCCGGATGGCCGGAAGGAGTTTTTAGCCATATCACGGGGACATCCCACCAAACAGGAACTTATCTGGTTACCCATAAAGATATAAAAGGGGTTGCTTTTACAGGCTCCTTTCAGGGAGGGAAAGCATTATTTGACCAGGCTAACCAAAGAGAAGAACCGATTCCTGTATTTGCAGAAATGGGGAGCATTAATCCTGTATTTGCTTTTCAGCACGCATTGGAGAGCAGAGCTGAAGCATTGGCCAAAGAATATGCTGTATCCTTAACATTGGGCGTGGGGCAGTTCTGTACAAACCCCGGTGTATTCGTTGCCTTGAAGAGCGAAAGTCTGAACAGGTTTATCACCACTCTGAAAAATGAAATTCATTCGGTAAAACCTATCAGTATGCTGCACTATGGGATTTTTGAAAACTTCGAAAAGCGTAAAGAGCTGACTGTGAGCTATCCTGGAGTATATCGTATTGCAGAAGCGGATACGGAAGCTGCCGAATGGCAGGGAAGGGCGATGGTTGCTGAAACTACAGGTAGAAATTTTATAGAGAACAGTATTTTGAGCGAAGAAGTTTTCGGGCCTTTTGGAATGATTGTGCAGTGTGAAACCGCCGAAGAAATGATGCAGATTGCAAAAAATTTAAAAGGACAGCTGACGGTTACTGTTGCGGCTTTGCATGAAGATATACATGAAAATATGGATTTGATCAGTCAGCTGAAGGATAAATGCGGAAGGTTTTTATTCAACGGGATGCCAACCGGTGTTGAGGTTGTGCATGCCATGCAGCATGGCGGGCCGTTTCCCTCTACAACTGATGTTCGTTTTACATCTGTAGGCCCGGATGCTGTTAAAAGATTTGTTCGTCCGTTTTCTTTTCAGAACTGGCCGGACGAATTTTTACCGGACGAGTTGAAGAACAGCAATCCTTTACAGATTTCACGGATTGTAAACGGTGAACTTATTTCAGGACCCATAAAATTGTAACAAAGTGAGTAAAACATTTTTTTGTATAGATTCACATACCTGTGGTTGCCCGGTACGTCTGGTAGCAGGTGGCGCACCGATATTGAAAGGAAATTCCATGATGGAGCGCAGGCTTCATTTCATCAAAGAATACGACTGGATCCGTAAAAGCCTGATGTTCGAGCCCAGAGGACATGATATGATGAGTGGCAGTATTCTCTATCCTCCCACTGATGAAGCGAATGACATTGGCGTTTTATATATCGAAACCAGCGGGTGTCTGCCCATGTGCGGCCACGGAACCATAGGAACGGTAACCATTGCGATAGAAGAAGGTTTGGTTTCTCCCAAAATTCCCGGAAAATTACGTCTTGAAACACCGGCTGGCCTGGTGCTGATAGATTATATTCAGGAAGGCCGGAAGGTGAAGTCTGTAAAGCTGACCAACGTAAAGTCTTTTCTTTATGCTGAAGACCTTGTGGTAGATTGTCCTGATTTAGGCCCTATAAAAGTAGATGTTGCCTATGGAGGTAATTTTTACGGAATCATCGATCCTCAGGATAATTTCAGTGATATAACAGATTTTAGTGCCAGCCAGTTGATTCACTACGGAAAGATCATCAGAAAACTGCTCAATGATCAGTATAGCTTTATTCATCCGGAAGATGAAAATATAGCAGGATTAAGTCATATCCAATGGACGGGTAAACCTACAGATCCCACGGTCAGCGGGCGAAATGCCGTTCTGGTGGGGGAAAACGCGCTAGACCGGTCCCCATGCGGCACGGGAACTTCCGCAAGAATGGCCCAATGGTATGCCAAAGGAAAACTGAAAGAAGGAGAAGAATTTATCCATGAAAGCTATATCGGGTCCCTTTTTACAGGGCGGATCGAAAAAACAGCCACCGTGGATGGAAGAGCAGCCATTATTCCTTCTGTTGAAGGCTGGGCTAGGATCACAGGTTATAATCATATTATTATCGACGATGAAGACCCTTACTGGTTGGGTTTTCAGGTGATGTAAACAGAAAGATGATACAGAACAAAGGAAAAATAATCGTTATAGGGGCGGGAATAGCAGGATTAAGCTCGGCATTTTATCTCCACCGGAACGGCTGGGAAGTAGAAATACTGGAACAGAATGACCTGACCAATAATTGTTCCTACGGAAATGCAGGGATGATTGTTCCCAGTCATTTTACCCCATTGGCGGCACCCGGCGTTGTAGCTCAGGGAATCCGGTGGATGTTTGACAGCAAAAGCCCGTTTTATGTAAAACCTGTGCCCACTGCAAGCATGATATCCTGGGGGTTGAAATTTTTAAAGCATTCCAATCAAAGACATGTGGACCGGTCGGCCGCCGCCATCAGAGACCTTAATCTGGCGAGCAGCCAGCTGTATAATGAACTTGCAGAAAATGAGGAATTTGATTTCGAGCTTACGCGGAACGGAATCCTTATGCTCTATAAAACAGAAAAAACAGCTGAAGAAGAGATAGAGCTGGCCCACAAAGCCATAAGCCTGGGACTTCATGTAGATATTCTGGATCAGCAGGGAATACAGAAACTGGAACCTGGAATTAAGCTGGACGTCCTTGGTGGGATCAATTATACATGCGACGGCCATATGAATCCGGTAAAACTGATGAGACAGATGATTGCTTATCTTAAAAACAAAGGAATTATTTTTCATACCAACCATAAAGTAACAGGATTTGAAACCTCGGGGAATACGGTGAAAGCAGTTTTAGCCAACCATAAAAAATTTACGGCAGATCAGTTTGTGATGACGGGAGGTTCTTTTCTTCCGGAGCTGGCCCATAAAGCAGGGATAAAGATACAGTTGATGCCGGGGAAAGGCTATTCATTCACCCACCGGCCGGAAGATCCTGGAAAAAGACTGGAGCACGCAGCACTGCTTCTGGAAGCAAGAGTGGCAGTGACTCCAATGAATGGGATGATCCGTTTTGGCGGAACCATGGAACTTGCCCCTCATCGCAATAAGATCAATATGAACAGGGTAGAGGGAATTGTAAAATCCATCCCGAAGTATATGCCCGATTTTCAGGTAGAACTCCCCGAAGAATCTGAGGTTTGGTTCGGCTACAGGCCATGTGCTCCGGATGGGCTTCCTTACCTCGGACAATCCCGGAAGCTCCATAACCTGCTTATTGCAGGGGGCGGCGGAATGATGGGGCTGAGCCTGGGACCTGTATTCGGAAAAACGGTTTCTGAAATAGCAGAAGGGCAGAAGCCTGCTGTTGATATAGGGATTTTTAATCCTGAGCGGTTCAGCTGATCTCAAACTTAACACCAAATTTTTTAATATATGAAAACAACCATTTTAGCAAATTATCTTTTAAGAATTGTTTTCTTAATGGGTTCCCTGTTTTGTTATTCCTGCGAAAGCAGTGAATCGGCTACAGCTAAGGATCAGCCATCGTTACAGTCCGGTGCTGCTTCCAGAAACGCTCCCGGCAGCGGCCAGAAAGTGCATACTTTTTCACCCGAAGCCGGAGGAGAAAGAAGCTATTATATTTCCGTCCCTTCCGATTATTCAAGTACGAAGAAATACCGTCTTGTATTTGTATTTGCGGGGACAGATACTACAGGACAGGAAATGTACACCTGGCTGGGCCAGGGCTGGAATTCCAATACACCTGGTCTGGAGAAGCTCATGGACAATACCATTTTTGTGTACCCGGACCAGAAGTATAACTGGGGCAATGTAAAAGGCTGGGCACTGGGAAATTATGCGGATCCTTATGACGGATGGCATGATATCCAGTTTACCCAGGAGCTGCTTACGCTTATTAAAAACACTTACTCCATTGACGGTGATCGTATTTTTGCCACAGGCCACTCATGGGGTGGCGATATGACCAACGTTACTGCCTATTTTCTGAAAGGCATATTCAAAGCCGTGGCCCCGATAGCATCCAATGAGCCTTTCTGGTTCAGAAACAGCAGCGGAAGCTACGTAAATGAACCCGGCTATACCGGCAATACCGCTGTGTGGATCTTTTTTGGCCTCAATGATGACCATTTTGGAAACAGCAGTGTGAATGGTGATTTTGGAATACAGCAGGCAGATTTCTGGATCCTTAAAAACGGAGCAGACCCGGATCAGTATACTACCACCCAAATTGGAGGGCAGGGAGATGTCACAAAAACTTATTCAGGAACCTCACCGGTTAAGCTGACCCTGTATCAGGGCGGGCAGTATTCCGGCGGCGGCGGTCTTTTGGGTCATCAGCCTCCTGACTATTACTTCCAGGCAGTGAGCAGTTGGTTTATGGCTTTCTGATTTTAAATAAGCAATGTTCCTCCGATATATAATGATCAGTGATGATCATGGACAGCCGATAGAAGTATCGGCTGTTTTTATTTCTGCTGCTCTTGTTTTTTTGAAAAATTATTTCTGTTTACGGATTCTGCTTAATGTTTCTTTTATCTGCCGGTAAGTTCATTCAGGCAGGAACATTTTACATCTTTGGAATATTGTCCTTTGCAATCATCAGGATTTCTGTGTCTTCACAAATTTCACAGATTTTTTCAGAGACCCGATGCTTTAAGTTTTTCAATGAAATAGGAAGGTGTTACACCATGCTCATTTTTAAAGGCAGCTACAAAAACTTTATAGGTGACAAATCCGCTTTCTTCAGCCAGATAACTGATTTTATATTCTCTGTATTTGGGTTCATTATAGAGTTTATCAACAATGAAATTAATCCTTAGGCCGTTGATGTAATTGGAAAAGTTTTTTTCTCTGTAGATTTTAATAATTTCAGAAAGATATTTGGGATTGGTATTAAGATGATTGGCAAGCCAGGTAAGGTTAACTTCTTTTTTCAGGTATTTTTCTGATGCTTCAAATTTATCTAATTTCTGAAGCAATGATTTTACCGTTTCATCCGGGATATTAAGAGAAGTTTTAACTTCACTATCTGTTAGAATTTTGACTGAACTCATAGCTGAATTTTCTCTCCTGCTATTTATTTTAGCAATAATCTCTTCATATTTCCTGTGAAGACGCTTATTTTTTCTTTTCCAGTAAACAATTACAGTAAGGACCAGTATAATTGAAATTACCAGTAAAATAATCATTTTAAATGAAAATTTTTTCTCTTCCGTTTTTTTCGAATCCGAAAGCAGGATATTAAACGAGTGGTCGGCATTATTTTTTTCAGCAATTCTGAGACTGTCTTTAAGATGAGAATATTTGTCCATATATAACTTTGAATTCCTGGTATCACCTAGCTCAGAATAGGCACTCGCGAGGAACTCAAAAGATTCAACTTTATTTTCCGGAGCCGGGAATTTTTTTTCGATACTCAAAGCCTGGTACGCATATTCCATCGCCTTTTTATAATCTTTTTTTTCTATATAAAGCCAGCTCAACTGATTGAGTAATATTGCATTATCTCCTTCTTTCAGATTCTGGTTATTAGTGACAATATTCAGGGCTTCCATCAGGTATTTTTCAGCAATTGCTAAATTTCCCGACTGATCAGCCTCTTCCAGATAGGAAATTGCTAACCGGACGTAATTGAAGGAAATGACATCGTATTTTTTCTCAGCGGTAATCTCTTCGTCATAGTTTTTGATGAGTTTAGCCGTTTCAATACTTTTGTGATGGTAATTTTTTAAAGAATCTATGAAGGTTCTATTTTCGAGTCTTTTGTTGAAAAAATATAAACAAATGTTCTGATAAACTACAGCTACAGTATAATTCCTGGTTTCAGGGTCCTCAATTTTCTCGGCATAATTTACCGCTGTTTTGAAATCTTTTAAGCTGGCGTCATGAAATCCTAAAAACGCAAGAGCCAAGCCACTGGAGCGGTAGATATTGGCCATAGTTCTTACCGCCTGAGGGCCTGCATCAATTTTCTTTAGCTCAGTGGAAAGTTCAATGATGTCTTTATTTTTATTTTGCTTCATGTAAATCTCTATGATCCGGCGGCCGCTTTTTAATATCCCCCATTTATATCCTATTTTCTCAGATTCGGATTTTAATTTTAATAAAGCCTTTTCTTTTTCCGTATCGGAAATCTTAGGATTAAACCGTATTTCTTCTAATTTTTTGTCAATTGCTTCTGTAGGCAGTGCTGTTCCGGATTGTTCATTTTGAGCATTGGCGGAGAAAAAGAATAAAAGCAGAATAAAAAGGTAAAGGGATTTTTTCATTGAATAAAAGTTTGGTTATTAGTTTATTCTTTGACACATCAGGTGTTCAGATGCAAAGGTATAAGATAAATTCAGAATTAAGCCTCAATTGCAGGGATTGGGAAGTTGAGAGTTCATTCAAGCAGGTCTAAAATGGTTCCTGATTTAAATTATTGATAATCACAGGTTATGATTTGTAAAATAGCAAAAACCAGCTGAAATATATTGGAATAATTCGGAAATCGTCAAGTATAACTTTTGTAGGGCAGGTGTGTTCCTCTTAATATTGCTGCAAAATGATTTGTTTATTATGAGGAACATCGTTTTGCAGTACTTAATTCTGCTGTCATTAAAATGTTCTGTATGGTGATAAATACGTTCGCAGAATTAATGTTTGCGGATTCTACCGACAGGTGCAAAACTGATTATAAAAGGGAGCTTTCAACAAATAAAAACACAAAATTAACATCGTTAATATCAATACATATTATAAACCAATGAAAAAAAACTTTATCTTATTCGGAACTTTATTTGTTTCAGGATTTACTTTGGCACAGGTAGGTGTCAATACCGCAACCCCTCAGGCTACATTAGACGTTGTAGGGAAACCTGCAGATACTTCATCTCTTGATGGTGTGATAGCGCCAAGAATTACAGGTGAGCAGTTAAGATCAAAAACCTACGCCGCTGCCCAGCAGGGAGCTTTGGTATATGTAACCACGGCAGATACAGCTCCGGCAGGACAAACAATACATGTTACCAACGCCGGCTATTACTATTTTGACGGAACTTTATGGCAAAAGGCTAAGTCTGATCCCATCAATATTTATAATGCGAACGGTTCCCTTACCGAGAACAGAACGGTAAATCTGAATGGAAAACAGCTTAGGCTTACTTCAGCGGAAAGAGATATTTATTTTGATAATAACGGGCGTATTGCCAATATAGCAAAAGGCACCAATGAGGCGGATATATTTATCAGTTCAGGTTCAGGAAGTACTTACAACCGTTTTGATATTCAGTCTTTTCCAAGTGGCCAGATCAATTTGACAGCAACGGGATCAGGAGCAGAACAAATGCTGATAGGTACTCATATAACCACAAATCCTGCCCCAATATTATTTTCAACAAGTGCAGGAAGCAATGCTTTAGGTACCGAGAGAATGCGCATTACAGGAGAAGGAAATATTGGAGTGGATACTCCGGACCCAACCGAAAAATTCGACAACAATGGAATCACAAGACTCAGAAATCTTCCTCTGGACGGTGCTGCCAATGCTATCTATACAACATCTTCAGGTGGAGCATCGCCGGTTCAGGACCAGACCTTTACCGCTACCCGAACGGTAGTGGCAGATGATAATGGTGTTTTGGGATATGTAAATACCCTGCCGTCCGATGCAGGAACTTCCAGGGTACTTGTACTGGCAAACGCACCGGGTACACAGGATGTGGGAGGGCAGTTTATACCCAATGCCGCTATCGGGCAATTTACCAATGAAAGTCTGGATATTTACAATGCCTGGACCAATAATGTATTTACTGTTCCTGCCGGTTTAGAAGGAGTATATATAATTGTTATGCAAAATTCCAGTACCCACACAAGTACAGGAGCTGCAACACCAACCTGGCATACGGCGGCTTATTATGAAAAAAGTACCGACGGCGGATCCAGCTGGACTACTATGATAAAGGATACTTATTCCAATCTGGCAGGTACCATCGTTGACAATGGCAATACTTTATACTGGACAGGCTTTCTGAACGCAGGAGACAAAATCAGAGTCCGGTTCAGCTGTAATGCCACCACAGCCAATACCATCAATTATGGTGGAATTTCAATCACCAGACTTGCCCAGTGATATCTATATTTTTTTGTAAGCAAGATTGAGTTATCTCCAGATACTTTATCAATCGCTGTGTTGCAAAGATTAACATCCGGTTTTTGATTTAAAACCCTAACAAATAACCCTACAATAAGCAATTGTAGGGTTTTTTATATTTTGAATTAAAAAATTCTTAGAATATGGTAACAACTTGTTGAGCCGGCGTAGCCAAAGTATTGGTAGAAGCGGTTCTGCCTGATGGAGTAGGCCCGGAATTGTACGTAGGAGTACCCGGCTGTACGCAGCCTCTTCCTAATTCAATTGATTCACCATTGGCAAATTCTATTATAATGCTCTGCCAGTTAATAATAGAGGTTAAAGCACTTGGCAAGGTTGCACCGGCATTTACGTTATATATTGCATCAGGAATACCTATATAGTGGGACATAGCATCCCATTGATTGATGGGTGGAGTTTTTGTTGCACTGGTATTCAAAAGATCATAAGTAACAGTGGTGCCCGGTAGCATGGGCCCTGCGGTCTCTCCGGAAACAATCGGATGACAGTCCTGTGTCCATGTTGTTGGGTCTGTGGCTTTAATTTTCATTTTAGTAACAGCAACAGGACTAAAATTATAAACGACCAATGGGTATTGCTGGGCTTTAATTATTACAGCTAAAAGAACTAAAAGTAGTGGAAGAAGTTTTCTCATATTTTTTTTGATGTATTATTGTTTTTATTGATTTGAAATTGAAACAAAGGCTTGTGAAATAATGGCATCATCATCTAAGCCATTAATTTTATCTGCAGTCATTCCTGCTGACAATAAAACTGTTTTTGCCGGTTCTAATAAGATTTTTTTTCTGGCAGGACCGAATCCCTGGTTTCCTGAATTGTTTTCAATTTCTTCTTTAATAAGCGCTGGGTCATTGGCATGAGCTAATGCTTTTTTAAAGTCATCAATTGCCTGATTTTTAGAAATAATTGATTTGTTAATACTTTCTCCTGACTGTTCTTTCATCAGGTTATTTTCTTCAGAACCTTCCAATGAACATGAAATCATGGATAGGGAAGATAACAAAGACAAAAAAAATACTTTTCTCATATTTTATAAATTTATTTGATAGTTCTCAAAAATAGTAAAAAAATAATACACTATGTATTGAAATAGTATTTTTTTAATAATTTTTGAATTATTGGTTTAATTATTTAAGTTTAAAGATGAGATATTTGCATGCATTCCCTATAAATCCCCGAGAATAATGAAGAGGATATAAAGAACAATACGAGCGTATTATTAGTTTATATTTATATCATTGTATAAGTTACCAGCTGCTTTTTCTAAAATTTCTCCCGTTTCATTAAAACTGGTGTTCGTCAATATGGATATTCCCATATTTTTTTTTGGATAAATCATAAGCCAGTTCTGCATTCCGTATATACCTCCGTGATGTCTGTAAATTAATTCATCACCATTTTCTAAGATGTACCAATGATAGCTTTCCCAAAAATCCGAACCTTCTTTGTATAATTTTTGATGAGATTCATTTACAATACGATTTGACTTGTTGAGCTGCAATTTCATATATTTCACTAAGTCCGTGGTCGTAGAGTGCAGTCCTGAAATTCCACCCCATAAAGTTCTACTGAAATTAGGCATTACTTCGTTTTTATCATTATAACCTTTTACCAATCTCTTCCTGTCATTTTTATTGAGTGTAAATTTGGTTTGAGTCATCTTATTGGGTTTCAAAACAAATTCGCTGACTAATTCTTCAAAAGGTTTTTCATATACTTTTTCAAGAATATATGCCGTCAATTCCGGAGCTGTGTTAGAATAGGAATATACTTCTCCGGGTTTTGTTTCAATTTTGATGCGTTTCAATCCTTCAATAAAAGCTTCTTTATTTTCGCTTTTTATGGGGAAATTAGGAAAACCGCTGGTATGTGTGATAAGGTGTTTGATTCTTACAGGTTCGCCTTTAAATTCTAAATTGGGATAGGGTTCCTTAAGATAGATTCTGATATCATCATCTAAATTTATTTTTTTATCAAGTACGGCTTTGGCGGCCACATAGCCCGTAAAAGTCTTAGTTACGGAAGCTAACTCATAAAGTGTGGAATCATTCGGTTTGTTTCTTTTTCCAATAGTTAATTCTCCGAAATGTTTGATGATAGATTTTCCATCTTTAAGTACTGCAACAGAAACGGAATGAAATCTTTTGTCCTCTAATAGCTGAAGAGCATTTTTTGTAATCGCAGTTTCAACCTTTTGCTTATTGGTTTGATGAACACTTTTACATCCAAATAAGGCCAGAAATAGAAAAGCAGATAAATATTTTATAGTCATAATTTATAATTTAAAGGGAATATATCAATCTGCCGTTTCAATGATTGTTTTTTGAAATTTTTCAGATTCATCCTTATGGATTTGATGTCCCGAGTTTTCAAATAAGAATAAATCTTTTTTTGGCGCTTTCAACTGCTTATAGTATCCTTGTGTAATGGAAGTTAATGTTTGAATATCATTTTGACCAACAAAGAAATAAACCGGACAATTGACTTTCTTTAAAGTTTTTGGTAAATCAATTTTCATCACTTCATTCCAGGCAGGTGACCAGGTTTTTGACCACTGGATAAAGCCTTTTTTGAAATCATCAGAGAGTACGTATTCTTTACCATCTTTGTAAAAAAGCCACTTTCTTAAGTAAAACATAGATTCGTCATTGATAAAGGGAAAACGTACTTTTGACAATTCTTCCAGGGCTACAGGATGGTCTTTAAAATGAATTTTTAATGTTTTAAGCAATTCTTTCTCACTTGCCAGCTGACTGATTACCGGATTAACAGCATAATAAGCATATAATAATTCGGGATGATTTCTAACCATATAAAAACCTAAAGCATTTCCCCAGGAGCTTCCTAACAAATAAAGCTTTTTCTGATTGAGTTTTTTGAGAAGGAAATTAATAACTTCATATGTATCTTTTCCCATAAGTTCTACTGACGGCTGGATGGGCGAAGGATTTAATTCCAATGTTTTTCCGGCATCTCTCTGATCCCATTGAACAATCGTAAACTTATTTCTTAAAATATGGGTGAAAGAATCCGCATTTTTCATCATTGAACTTCCGGGACCGCCTGATAAAAATAGTAGGATGGGTCTGTTAACATCATCGGTTTTAATTTCTATCGCCTGTTTTATTCTGCCAATTTCTACTGTTAAAAGAGTGTCCATTTTTACTGCACTTAATTGTGCAAAACAAAATATTGATAATAGAGTGAAGATAAAAAGACTTACTTTTTTCATTATTTCCAAGTTTTAATTTGACTTTAAATTTGTTGGTACAAATATGCTCCGGAAAGTTTTGAATGAAGTACATCAAAAAAAAGTCGGACTCATTTTAATCAATAAATGAGTCCGATTATTTGCAATATAAAGTTTGAGTATTTACAACCGTTTAATTATCAGCTGTTTCTGAATTCTGTGGGCGTTTGGTTTGTATATTTTTTAAAATAGGTATGAAATGAAGATTTTGAATTGAAACCTACTTCATATAAGATTTCTAAAACTGTTACTTCTTTTTTTGTGGGATCTTTTAGAATAGTCATTGATTTTTTAACACGATATTCATTTACGAAATCAAAAAAGTGCTGATTGATGTGATGGTTAATTAATACCGACAAATCGCGAACAGGAATTTTCACCTGATCCGCCAATTGCTGAATCGTTAGCGATGGGTCCAGGAAAGGTTCTTTTTCAACCATATAATTTCTAAGCTGTTCGATTTGAAAGCTTTTTATTTCGTCCGTTTTAATTTGGGTTTCCAACGTTTCTGCAAAATCTTCTGCCGGTTGCAGGGTAGAATCAATTCTGCGGAAAAGCTCAGGATAATTTAAAGCCTTTAGTATAAACCAACAGGAAGTTAATAAAAACACCGTTCCGGCAACAATATTGAGCCAGATAAAGAGATCTCTGTCCTGACTGTATCTTACAATATTTTTTAAAATAATACATAAATGGATAAATAAGAAAATCTTTGTAAGCTGAGACAGCCATTTGTATGATAAAGTATTTGGATTCGTGTAATTTTCAAGATAAATTTTCTTATATTTTTTGAGGACCGAAAATACCATAACAATATAAAAGAAATACTGCAGTTCTGCGATTAACTGATAAAAAAACATTTCAGGAGAGTGCCACATATCTTTAAAAAAATCTTCTTTAGCAGCACCCTCCGAAAGATAAAGCCTTGGAACCAAAATTAAATTGACAGCAATGAACGGAATAAGATGCAGTAAATGTTTTCTTTGTAAGGTGAAATCAGAATAGCAGACAGCATTAACGTACAGATAGAAAAGAGGCATTACCAATAAGTAAGCAGAAATTTTGAAAGCTTTCAAATTATAACTATCCACAAAAAGGTGCATAAAAAGCCCACTGATATCAATGGCGTTAATGATAAGGAACGCTGCAAATAATCTGTTTTCTAATTTTCTTTCTGTTTTTACTGTTAACAGAAATACGGCAAGCAACATTGACGTAAAAGCGGCAATCGCTGCAATAACCTCCAGAAAACTAAATTTGTCCATTTTATCTTTTTGTAAAAATAGGATTTAAGTAGTAAAAAAATGATTGTTAATCATCATTTTTCAAATATTATATTTTGAGTATTCTCAATTTAAAATGAATTCAAAACTGTATTTTATGAGTACCAACAGTTGTTTTATAAAACCTTTTTCTAAGCATTAAATCTGATTTAATTCAAAACATGTTGATATTATTTTTATTTTTTTTATATCTTTAACATATGTATGAAATTGCATTGAAATATATTAATTAGCCTGTATAATTTATATTAATATTTTTTAATAATTAATTATGATTCAAAAATTATCAATGAAAGTTTCTCCGAAAGATTTAATAAATGTACATAATAATAAGTTACATTTTACTGAATGGTCTATTTGTACAATTTTATGCTGGATATATACCAGCAGAATACATTTTAATAATGCAATTTAGCTGCAATAAATCTTCGAAATAGTCTTCTTTTAAATTAACACACCTTAAATTATTATTATGATTAAAAACAAACTATTATTTCTGTTTATGACCATTGGAATTCTGATCATTTCAACTTCCAACATTTTGGCTCATGGCTACGTGATGAGCCCGGCATCAAGAAATTACCAGGGCAGCCTGGACAAAGGCATCCTCGGATATTCCGCAGCTTATGCAAAGTATGGCACGGTTATCAATGAGCCGCAATCCCTTGAATACCTGAAAGGTTTTCCGCTAGCAGGCCCGGCTGACGGAAAAATAGCATCAGCAAACGGTATTCTGGGAGATACCGTATTAGACTTGCAGACTTCTGAACGTTGGAAAAAAACCAACATCTCAACTGGGATAAATTCATTTACCTGGAAATATACGGCCTATCACGCTACAGCAAAATGGCATTATTATATAACCAAGCAGGGATGGAATCCCAACCAGCCGCTTAAACGGGCTGATCTTGAGCTTATCGGGACCATTAATGGCAACGGTTTACCTCCTACGGATAATACACCACATCAAATCACAGTTCCCCAAAACCGCCAGGGATATCATATTATTTTAGCCGTTTGGGATATTGAAGACACAGTGAACGCTTTCTATAACGTTATTGATGTAAATGTAGGTTCGTCAGTAAACCCTTCAGCCCCGGCTACTCCTACGGGTTTATCTGCCCATAATATTACAAGTACTACTGCACAAATTACGTGGACGGCTCAACCGGATGCAGCATCCTATATTGTTTTCAGAAATAATCAGCAGGTTCAGGAAGTGAACGGGGCGTCTTTCCAGGATCAGAGCCTTACTCCCAATACTGCATATTCTTATAAAGTACAGGCAAAATCAGCCTCTGGGCTTACTTCTGCACAAAGTACGGCATTAAACATACAGACATCTCCGGCCAACACTGTAGAAAAGCCAACTGCTCCAACCAATCTTCACTCTATGGGAGTTACTACCCATTCAGTTTCATTAATGTGGGCACCTTCCACCCATTCGCAGGGCATCCAGCGTTATGAGATCTTCCGGCAGGGCGTAAAAGTAGCGCAAACCACGACGACGCAGCATAATGTGACGGGATTGTCTGCCGACACCCAGTATAAGTTCACTGTGAAAGCAGTTTCCCAGAACAATATAAGTTCTGATGCGAGTAATGAACTTACTGTAAAAACCAATCAAAATACAGGAACAGGGCAGATATATTGCGGTTCTGAGGTTTATAATGCCGCCAATGCTTATCCTACAGCCAATACCAGGGTTTTTTATCAGTGCAAAATCTGGAAAAATAAATGGTATGCGAATCCCAATGAACTTCCGGGGACTAATCTCGTTTGGGAAGAAGTCAGCGTGTGTACTGAAGGTCCCGACTGCCAGAACAATCAGCCGGTAACCTACTGTGGAGCCCAGGAATACAACCCTGCCAAAGCGTATACGATTGCCAATACCAAGGTTTTCTATGCATGCAAAATATGGGAGAATCAATGGTATGCGAATCCGGGAGAGATGCCTGGACAAAATATGGTATGGAAACTTGTAAGCAACTGTAATGAGGGAATAAACTGTGTGGGTGCAAAATCTGCTGCTCAGGATAAATTATCAATCCTTGTATCAGACAATATATTAAATCTGGAACCTGTAAGCTCTTATGAAAAAATTAAGGAAGTTAAAATTTTCGATACCCGCGGGACATTGATTTTATCTTTTTCAAAGCCGGCAAAAAACAGCATGTCCATCAGCAGTCTTCCATCCGGAATATATTTTACCGGAATCGTTTACTCAGATGGAACTTATATTACGAAAACATTCAAAAAATAAAGTTTGGATTATAAAATGTTATTAAATCTTTTTTACAGTACTGATCTGGCTGACACTTCCGATCAACTAAAAAATGATTAATCATTATTGTTCATAACAAACAAAATGCTCCATATTTATATCCTTTAGGAAAGGCTGTCTCAAAAATGAGACGGCCTTTTTTGCAGACAAAATCCACGACTTTATCAGCCAATTCAGGAAATTTTGAACTGCTTTATAAAATATATTGTTTATAATTTGTTATAGAGAAATATATATTAGTCCTCTTTGCTTTTATAATATTCGATATTATTGAATTGATGGTAAGAGATTCGCAGCTGCCTCAGCTGTTCGGCAATTATCTTAGAGCTTTCATTACAAAGGTCACCGCTTTTCAAAGCATTATCATATGCTTCAATGGCATGTTTTTCACCGAAAACTACATTTTCCAGGGTTTCTTTATCATTATTACTTTTCGGAATAGAATTCTTAATGTCAATCCATGTCCGGTGTAGATTGCCGGCAAATGATGAGGCTTCTTCATCAGGATTTCCACCTCGTTCAGTAATGAGGTTGATGATTTCATTTTTCATTATCTTAGACTGAGAGATCATTTTATCATATTCCCCTTTCAGATCAGAATAGCTTTCCCAAACTTTTCCTTCCACACTTTCAAAACCTTTAATTCTGTCATTGGTTATATGCAGCAGTTCAGTGAGTGCTGCAATTGTTTTAGTATTTTCCATATTAGTTATTTTAAAAGATTTAATAATAATACTTCGTTGGTGTTTTATTATTTGATGTATGAGGGATTGTTTTTTTGTGATAGTTACAAACTTGAAAATGAAGAAATTCTCAGTTTATTAGCCAGCAGCTCACTCATTTTTTTTCAGTTACTCCTGCAGGCAGAGGTTAAGTTAACCTCACTTAATCTTGTCATAGATAAATTTGGTAACCATAGCACCAAAAATATAATATCCTACGGTCATGAGCTTCTTTTTATTGTTTTCAGCAACCGGCTGATCATTTAAACCCATCTTTTGCGGAAGAACGATAGCTCCGATTCCTGCTACAATTCCACTGGTGAAGTTATGATTTGTTGCAGTTGTTCCATAGTAAATAGCATTGCTGACAATGTCACCTGCTAAAGTTGCTGCATATAATTTATCAGGATCAGAGATTTCAAGTGCTGTAGAATCGGTCACCTTCTTTAAGGCTTCTTCTCCCACTTCATTAATATGTGGAACATTATCAAAATTCTTTCTGACGATTTCGTGGAGTAGGTTGAGTGCGATGGCTCCGCCTAAACCTGCTAACATTTTCTTAAGCATATTATGTATTTTAAAAGTTAATTTTTATTATTTTGACCATTTTTGCCAGGTTGCAAAATCATATTAGCAATAAATAATCTGAAACATCTCAATTCATGTGTGCAACCTCAATGAATGGAGTATTCGCATCACAAATTAAGGGAGGAGAGAAATGGTAATTATTTCTGTCAGCCAGGGTGATGCTCAATTCATTCAATTTGGCAATGGCTTTGATGAAATTAATCCCGGCAAAACTTCCTACTATGACGACAATATGTTTTTTCATAAAAGGATATTTTTGTGATTGGTGTAATAAAATGTATCCAATAATAAGACCAATCACAATAAAAAGTGGATTTGTGGTACTTTTTATAAATAGTTAGATATACGAACATCAATAATCAGAATTTAGAATTTAAAACCGATTGATTCTAAATATTCGCCTTTGGTAAAATCATTATTATTCTTAGATGTAAGAAATTAGATGGATGTATAAAGTATTTTAAAAATTGCACATCTGGCACAATAGATGTTCTATTTGTTACTGAATTAAAAAAAGTAAACATGAAAAAAGAAGAACAATTTCAACAGACTCTATTACGAAAAACAGTCGTAATAACGGGCTCTAGCAGTGGAGTAGGAAGAGCTGCTGCGGAGGCTTTTGCTTTGGAAGGATGCAATATAGTTATCGTAGCAAGAGGACAGAAAGGTATAGATGAGGTGGTTGAGCTATGCAAAGGACTGGGGGTAGAGGTGTTGGGGATTTCTGCCGATACATCAGTTGCTGCAGATATAGAACGGGTAGCGGAAGAGACACTGTCAAGATTTGGCAGAATTGATATCTGGGTAAATAACGCAGGGGTAATGGCGAGTGGAAAATTTGAAGAGATTCCAATGGAGATTCACGAACAGGTTATTAAAACCAATCTGTTTGGATATATGCACGGCGCTTACAATGCCATTAAAATTTTCAAAAAACAGAATGAAGGGATATTGATAAATAATGTTTCTATAGGGGGCTATATGCCGGCACCTTACAGTTCTGTGTATTCAGCTACTAAGTACGGGATCAAAGGGATGATGGATGGTCTTCAGGGGGAGATTTCAAACTACCGAAATATTCATATCTGTAATTTGTACCCTCAGCTTCAAAAATCTACCGGAAATCTTCATTCTGCAAAATATTCGGGGTTTAAAATGGGTATACCTCCCATTGCTTCAGATCCACGGGATACCGCTGCAAAAATGGTTGAATTAGCCAGGGAACCGAGAAAAGATCTATTTCCTGATTTCAGATCTTATGCAATTACATCGATTTATAGGCTTTTTCCCAAATTAGTAATCAATACAGCATCAGCTGGTGTACGTTTAATGATGAAAATTAAAAACGGTCCTGAAGTAGCGGGGAATATACTTGAGCCTTCTCAAGACCCACTCAAAATATATGGTACCCCTCCATTAAATACTTCTAAAAATATTAAAGTAGCTGTAGTAATTGGAATTTTGACCGGTTTTGCAGTAATGGGATTAAAAAAAGGTCTCGTAAATAAGAGCAATTAAGAGTAGTGACTAATGATTACAGGTATTCTCTTATAGAATTTTCTTGGTAGTCCTGTTTCATATTCCTGGGGATAACGTTTTCGCCAGGTCATACTAATATCTCATGCAAATTACATTGAGCTTCCAATGGTTTTTCCCTATCTATAGAATATCCTGATGAAAGGTATTTTACCCATTTTATGAATGGCAGCAGCAAGGAAATGGAACTCGATTTTCTAATGTATCTAATTAGAAATAAAAGCCGCCCTGGAAAATGTTGCTCAATTTACTTTTATAAAAAAAAAGCGCTGCTTGTTTTCAAGTAGCGCTTTTTGATCGTTGGTGATCTTGACGAGCGTATCTTCAAACACTTTTAACGATGATTTGATTCGTTTGAGCCAAATTAAGAAAAAATCGCTAAGCTCACTTATGCCGGGTAATTTTCATATACTTTAAATTACGTACAAAATAATTTTAAGTATTAAAAAAGATGGAAATTGTTATGAATAGTCTTTAGTTAGCTTCAATAGTTTTCTACCCATCGCTGAGGTTTTACAAAAATGTAGTAGAATATTTAAAAAGAATCTTCGTAATTAAAATTAGATTATCTGTCTGAAATACTCTATTACACTTAAAGATTGTTTACTAAACGTATTACTTTCTGACATCGATTTTAAGCTAATTCCTTGCACAAACTTTTGTACTCTTGAAATGAATTTGCAAATTCTTGGGCGAATTCAAAATTACTTATTTGATATTCCTCATTAACACCATTGCTGGAAGAAAACCTTAGCCTTGCATATTGAACGACAGGTATCTGATAATTGCTCTTGAATCTTTTGTCAGGAGTTCCGTTTTTATTGACTTTCGCCCATGTTTTTCTAATAACTTTTGAATCACGAGGAACACAGCTGGTTTCGGTAAAATTTACAGAAGAAAATGTAACATTAAGTTCATCAAATCCAATAATTGCAAAGTTGTGATCACTTTTATACATCAGTATAAATGTTGGATAAAAATATAAATCCGCTCCGTTTACATTTTGAAAATATATGGCTTCATAGTTTGATGTGATGATGGGAAGGGATTTAAAACCAATTCTTGCATCTTTTCTGTTGACCAACGTGCTTGCGCTAGACCGGGCAGCTACACGATCCTGAAAATGCGCTCCCGTAATATCCCATATTTTATGTGCTGTGGTTAGATTTTTAAAAGAATGTTGTAACTGTTCATACTTTCTCTTAGAGGGATCATCGAACTGTATGTCGATATTAACAGCTGAGTTATCAATTACAATCTTGGTTTCTTGTAGAGCTTTTTTTTGTGCATTAATATCCTCATTTATCTGTTGCACAATATTTTTGTTTACCAACCCATATATAAAGATATAACTTGCAACTTTCTTGATCTTGGTAAAGGTTAACGCTTTTTTTATTTTCGTCAGATCCGTCTTCAATTCCACTTTTTGTTGTTGAGCTGTTAAGATAGATTCTTTGATACCTGCCATATTTTGAGATGTGATCTGATGAACATCCGCACTAAAAATGTTATCTGACAACTCAGTGTAAAAAGATTGTGGTTCAGGATAAGATTGCGAGGGAGTAGTTGGTGATGAAGAACCCGAAAGCCTATATGAATTTGAAAAACCTGAAAAATTGGTATTAAGTCTCGTGCCTGATGAGCTCAAATTTATACTCATACCTTTAACCCCAATACTCGTTGAAATTCCTCTTTTGCTGAAATTCAAATGTACACCAGGAATTATTTTGATTCTTTTTCTGTATGACCAAGCCATGATATAGTTTTTAAGATGATTGTAATCACAAATCTAAACTACTACAGGAAGAAAAATTTACGGAAAACCGTAATCTTATCAAGAATTATTCTTTGTTATTTCATTCAGGTTGCTAATCAATTTCTCTTTTTCACCACTTCCTGTAGTGGAAAACCGTACCAATTGAATATTATATTTTTCTAAAATCTCATTCTTCATACGATCTCTTCCGGCTTGCTTGCTTTCCGTTTTATGATACTCATAACCATCAACTTCAATAGCCAATACAGGATTTTTCCCCAGCTTATTATAGATCAGAAAATCAAGATGTGTGGCATGATGTCTAGCATATTTTTCTTCTTCAGGATTTAATCTGGAAAAATCTAATAGTAAATTTCTTAATGGATGATGTAGAATAACGCCATACTTAGAAAATTGATCTAGAGAAAGTATTTCTTTGATAAGTCTATACATTAGATTCTCGCTGTCGAAAACAGATTTCTTTTTTTGATCCGATAAAAGCGCTCTTCTTTTTTCTTCATATCCTTTGTACAGGTAATCGAAAATAGAATGGACTTCACTGTGTATGACCTTGAAATTATTGTAATCTATATAACGGATCAGATCTGAGATGTTCGTGTCATTATCACTTTCATTTCCGTTTACCAATAGAATAAGCTGGTCTTTGGCTCTAGAAATGGCTACATTCAGTCGGTTCGGATTGTCTGTGAATTCAGAGATTTCATTATCTACCGTAGAGAGAATGATTACATCATTTTCTCTTCCCTGAAATTTATCTACCGTATCGGCTTTGATATCTGTTCCCTGAAATGTTCTTTGCAGTGCTAAGGTCTGATTACGGTATGGCGTTACAATTCCCAGATTCACACCCTCTAGCTTTTGCTGTGGAATGATTTCATGAATAATCACATCAATCTGCCGCTGATTCTCTCTTTGTCTTGCATGGTTGCCTTCAGTTGTTTTATAGACTAATAAAGGTTCTCTTTCCGTATGTCCTTCCGAAAGAATAATCAACTGATCATTATAAAACTTAAGGTTACAAAAATCAATGATTTTAGGATGACAGCGATAATGTTCTTTTAAGAGTGTTTTAGGCACATTCGGAAATACTTCTGTGACAGACGAAAGCAGGCTATGATTAGAATAGCGATAAGCTTCCGGAATATCATAGTTCTTAAAGATCTGATCTGTCTTTTCTGCTGTGGCAGAATCCACTACATTGGGAAGCTGTTTTAAATCTCCCACAATGACCGCCTGTTTTGCGCAGGATAATGCGAGTACACCTGTTGCAAGATCCACCTGTGAAGATTCGTCAACAATTACATAATCGTAGACTACATTTTCATCAAGACTTCTCCTTAATGAGTAGGTTGTACTCATAATGACAGGATAATCTTTAATAAATTCTTCTGATTTAAAACGGAGATCCCATTCGGTATATTCTGAACGTTCTTGTCCTTTATATTTTTGGTAGAGTTTGTTTTTAAACAACTGCATCGATCCTTCTGTATATTCTTTCATTTTATCATGGAAGCAAAAATGCTGTAAGGTATTTTTCAACTCTTGCTTTCTGAGAGTAAGCTCTAAAATTTTTACCTCATAGTATTTTGATTGAACAATTCTGATCATTTCTTCATACGATAAGGTATAAAAAATCTTATCTCTCACCCCATACAAAAAAGGAAATATCAGTTTGTGCCACCAGTAAAATCTCTTACCGGTTTTCTCATATTCTTCCAACGTAACCCATAAAGAAAGCAGCTGATCTGAACTAACATTCTTTTTAAAACGGATTTCGGTGGCTAAAGCGACATCATCAGTGAAATGCCGATGCTCTGTTTTGATCTTATCTATTTCCAGTTTAAGCAAAGCCAATTTATTTTTTAATTCTAACTTTTCAGCAAGTTCCGCAAAAAGAAGGGGAAGAGATTCAATAAGAGATTGTTCGTGTTCTTCTTCTAATCTAAAATCTGATAAATCCGGGATTTCAGTCTGAGCATCGATAAATTCTTTTTTATTCTGGCTGCTTCCCAACAATGCCGCTATAAAAGAAACCCCGTTGCTTTCCAGCTTTTCAAAAACATTTTTTGTCGCTGAATTATTGCTTGAAACAACAGCCACACTTTGATTATTCATTACTGCATTGGCAATAATATTAAGAATAGTCTGGGTCTTTCCTGTTCCCGGAGGACCTTCTATAGCACTTAGCGGATTTGAAAATGCATTGTCAACTCCTGTTTTCTGGCTTAGATTAAAACCAAAAGGAAAGATTTCAATAGGAGAGGTGTGGGAATGTTTACTGGGTTCTTTTCCATTAAGGAAATTGTATAAAATAGAAGTCTCAGGAATAAAACGGATACTCCCATAGCTATTGGCAAGAATATTATTGCCTTCCTCAGTCTTCAAGCCAACGCTTGCTGCAATTGCCTTTATGTAAGAAAAAATATTTCCTGCTTTCTCACTCTGAATAGCAGATCTCACCATTTTAATTCTATGTTGAGGATAAGTATAGGCTTTCCCACTACTTTTATATACCACGACACACTTATTCCCCTCAAAAGAATAAGATTCTATCTCATCAGTTTTGTCTTTACTATCAATATAAATAGCTTGTGATTTAAGATTTTCTGTTCTTGCTTTGTGCATGGGTATTAATTGATTACAAATATAAGAAAGTATAATTATCAGATTTTTTCGAAGTAATCCTCATTCGTTGTAATTGACATATATCTTTATAAAAATTTTGCCCGATTATAAACATATCCATTGTAATCTATGCTTTTTAAAATAAGTTTACTGATCAGAGTAAAAAGTTTTGCTGAAACGTAAGCAAAGATTAGCTTTACTTTCATCTTTATCTAGAAAACTTAAAGTGATACCAAGCTGCTCAAAGGTTTTATAAGTTTGTCATTATTTGTTAAATGTTCCTTATTGATCGGTTTATTAATTTCGTTAAGTCTTCTTTTTAATTTTAATGTATTACCATTACTTAATCCGGTTATGATATTAACGAAGAACAATTGGAGGAAATAATGGAAGTTTTATATAAATTGACCTTCAAAGAATTTTTTACATCTGATTGATTATTTGTATTTTATTGACATATCAGAATGATGAATTTCTATAGTGACAACTTTTTTTCAGTGTTACCTACTAAAATTTTTTTAATAAAATCATCAACACGATGAATATAGCAGATTTATACATCCGAGTTTCCACCGATGAACAGGCGGAAAAAGGTTATTCTCAAAGAGATCAGGACGAAAGATTACGTAGATATTGTTGCTCAGTGTATCTGCCAGTATAACAACGGATTTAGGAAATAAAAAAAACCGACATCGAAGAGTGAAATCTTCAAATATCGGTCTTGTGACCTCGACAGGATTCAAACCTGTAACCTTCTGAGCCGTAATCAGATGCGCTATTCAGTTGCGCCACGAGGCCATTCTTAAAGGTTTGCAAATATAGTACTTTTTTCCGTTCTTTGAAAGATGAAACAGAGAATTTTACTTTTATTTACGGTTATAGCGCTAATCTCCTGTAAAAGAGAACAAAAAATTTCGTCCTCAGACTGGACCCAAATCTCAAATCGGACCCAATTCAAGGAGCATGACGGTCTTTTGGAACTGAAATCGGGGAATTTCACGTACAATTTTAAGCAAAATCAGACGCCTTTTAAGAAAATTATTCTGCTCAATGCCAGCATGGCGGGGTATATTGCTGAGTTGGGTGCTGAAAATCTCATCATCGGGGTTTCCAGTCCGGAGTATATTTATTCGGAAAAAATTCAGAAGCTTTTGAAAGAAGGAAAGATTCAGAATGTGGGAAGTGAGCAGAAATATGATGTGGAAAAAATCATTTCCATGAAACCGGATGCTATTTTTACCAATTATATCGCAAGTTTTGATAATGCCTACCAGCTGCTGAAAAACAATGGAATCCAGGTGGTTTTTCTGGATGAGTATATGGAACAGCTTCCGCTTGAGAAAACGGCCTATATCAAGCTTTTCGGAGAATTTCTCGGGAAAGAGAAAGAAGCTGATGCACGATATAAGGAAATTGAAAAAAATTATAATGACCTGAAGCAGCTTGCCTCAACGGCCAAAGAAAAGCCTGTTGTATTAGTCAATGAAATGTATGGAGATGTATGGTATCTGCCCGGTGGAAAAACATCCGTAGCCAATTTTATTTCGGATGCCAACGCTTCTTACATCATGAAAGAAAATAAAGAAGAAAAATCCCTCACCATGAGTTTTGAAGAAGTGTATGCCAAATCCGGAGGCGTACAGTATTGGGTAAATGCAGGAAATCATACCTCCAGAAAAGAAATGCTGGGCGTTAATCCGTTCTACGGAAAGCTGGAGGTATTCAATAAAGGAAAAATTTATACTATCGCAGGTAAAGCAAAGCAGAGTGCCAATGATTTCTTTGAGAGTGGTGTGGTACGCGCTGACCTTGTCCTGAAAGATTATATTAAGATATTCCATCCCGGGCTTCTTCCGGAATATCAGCTGACCTATATGAAAGAGCTTCAATAACTCGACCGAATTGTTTATTTTTGCAGTTCCTTTTTAGAAAAAATTATGTGGAAAAAAGTTAAACAGGCTATCTTCATTATTCTTGTTCTGAATGTAGTCTTCATTATCTGGGGCCGTTTTTTTAATCCGCCTGTTACCATTACGCAGATCGGCGGCCTTTTCGAGTATGGGAAACTGCACCGGGATTATATTTCCTATGATGATATGGGAAATAATGTAAAGAAGGCGGTTATCGCTTCTGAAGATCAGAAATTTTTTAACCACAACGGTTTTGATTACACCGCTATTGAAAAAGCGATGAAAAATAATGAGAAAGGGAAGAAAATCCGTGGCGGAAGTACCATTTCCCAGCAGACCGCCAAGAATGTATTCCTCTGGCAGGGAAGAAGCTGGTTCCGGAAAGGACTTGAAGCCGTCTATACTTTTATTATTGAAAAGGTATGGACCAAGGATATTATTTTGGAAAGATACCTGAACTCTATTGAGATGGGACAGGGGGTATTTGGAGTAGAAGCCGCGGCCCAGTATTATTTTGGAAAATCTTCCAAAGATCTGAGTGCTTCAGATGCAGCCTGGATCGCTGCCGTACTGCCTAATCCGAAGAAATATGATCCTAAAAATCCATCTTCTTATTTAAAAAAGAAGCATAATTGGATCATGAGACAGATGAGGAATGTGAGTTTGAAATAGTATCTTTGTACTAATGAAATTTTTTAATTCCAGCACAAATTTTGAAACCGTTCTTAGAAAATACTTCTCTTTTAAGAATGAAACCCTTTCTCTGGAACCCTTTGCAGAGTTTTTAGAGAGTATAAAAAGGGCCAATTTCACGGATGTTCTCATTTTTTTCAGAACAAACCCGGATTTTGCTGATCATTTTAAATACTATATCCACAAAATTTTTAAGGGAAGATCCTTCAACCTTTCCCTTACCGAAGCCAATATTCTTTCAGAGAACGCCTTCTTTCCGGAGCTGAAAAAGAGGATTCTGAATAAAGTGCTGCCCCCTGTAGAAAATGAAAAAACGGTGTGGTACATGGTGGATAATGTGTGTTTCAGGCCTAAAAAAGACTTGGAATATTTTCATAACCTGCCGGAGAATGAGCTGGATGAATTTTTCCATATTCTGGGAATCTCAGATTTTATCCAGAAAGAGGAAGTAAAAAGCGAACTGATATTCTCAATGAATATTCTTTCCTGGCGCGTTACAGGTATGGCTCTGGAAGTAGATGTGGTAAGGATGGCCCCGGAATACAGAAATTTTGATAACCCTTTTCTGGCACTGCAAAATGAGCTGGAAGCTTTAGCGGCAGAGTTCAAAGAAAATCCAAAAATCCGCTTAAGCTCTAAGGGCAGTCAGTTCAAGCAAATTAAGATTTACGTTGAGCAATGTCTTGATTTTGTGAATATTGCTTTTAAAAACTCATCAGAATATGGTATTTCAGGGAAAATTAACCAGTCGCTTCTGAAAATCCGCCAACAGACGCAAAGAATCTATGAAATTGTACAGTTGCTTGTCATTGACAACGAAGAGGATGTTGTAGTGAAGTCCAAACAGCTGGTATTTAATATTTT
This sequence comes from Chryseobacterium phocaeense, assembly GCF_900169075.1. Classification (NCBI taxonomy): domain Bacteria; kingdom Pseudomonadati; phylum Bacteroidota; class Flavobacteriia; order Flavobacteriales; family Weeksellaceae; genus Chryseobacterium; species Chryseobacterium phocaeense. The sequence continues at coordinate 2,255,881 of NZ_LT827015.1, read as the reverse complement.
AGGCTATAAATCCCATAAAAATAACATCTCGGAGCTCATTAATGACAGTACGAGAATGATTTCCCACCTCATTACCAATCACACCGCAGAAGCAGGAAGTCATTATATTACATCGTCCCGGAAAGAATATCTGAAAATGCTCTGGAGGGCCAGTGCCGGTGGAATTATTATCGGAATCTGCAGTATCCTTAAAATTCTGTATAGCGGACTGTCTACCAGTGAGTTTGGGCATGCGGCCATCTATGCCCTGAATTATGCCATGTGTTTTGTTGTGATTTATTTAATGGGTTATACCATTGCCACAAAACAACCGGCGATGACGGCGGCCACGATGGCGAAGGTGCTTTCCGATGAGAAAAATACCAAAAAAAACTATATTGATTTTGCACATTTTGTTTCAAAGCTTTTCCGGAGCCAATTTATTGCATTTGTAGGAAACGTATTTATTACTTTTTCCTCCGCTTTAATTGTTATTTATGCCCTGGATGTTCTTTTAAATTATAATTACGGAACTGAAAAAGCAGAAAAACTTTTTCGTGATATTGATATGTTTGATTCCAAAGCACTGCTCCATGCCAGTATTGCGGGTGTTTTCCTTTTTATTTCGGGAATTATCGCTGGAAATACAGGGAACAGTTCTGTGTTTTATCAGATTCCGAAAAGGATTGCAAAGAACCCGTTCCTTAACCATTTTTTAGGAGAACATACCGCAAAAAAATTCTCCTCTTATTATGCGAGAAACTGGGCAGGAATTGTTTCCAATTTCTGGTTTGGAGTATTTTTAGGCGTAACAGGTCCTATCGGGAAGTTTTTAGGCATCGACATCGATATCCGCCACATTACATTCTCTACGGGAAATTTTGCCGCAGCTTTATATGGCAGAGGCTTTAATGTAGATTACTACACGTTCTGGGTTTCATTTGTCACTGTAGGATTAATCGGGTTTTTCAATTTTGCTGTAAGCTTCGGGCTTTCAATGCTACTGGCGTTCCGTTCCAGGAAAGTAAACTTCGGTGAAGTAAAAGAAATCTACAGGGAAATTTTCCGGTATTTTATGAGAAGTCCGTTAAGCTTTTTCCTCCCACTTCGGTCCCGCAGGTTGGTGACGGAATCTGAACAGGTGTAAAAAAATGTATTTCCGGGTTCAGGTTAAATAATCCGGATATCATTAAATTGATCCTCTCCAAACTTATCCTGAAACTTTTTAAGATAAAAACCCTTCCTCATCTGAAAGTCATGTTTCAGCAACGGAGAATCAATTTTGATAATGATGCAACCGTTTTCAATATTCACACTTCTGATCTCACTGAAAAGGCTTTCGTCCAGATAATCTTCAAGAAAATCCTTAATCTCAAAAGCTACCAGCTTATCTTCAAAACCATGGATCCTTGCAAAAGATTTAACAAGTTCCGAGGACTGAAATTCACGTTTTTTATTCTTCTTCATAAGGTAGATTTTCGGGAGGAGGGTTTCAGGCTGCCTGCTCTTTATTCAGATGAGGGCAACCTGTCACTCCTGTATATGTTTTAAAATATTATAATTATCATCAACCCATATCGGGTTTATTATTATCTGATCCCGTCCCATACGGAACGCTCATCGGCTCTGTCATCAACAGTAATTTGCGATGCTACATCAAAACGCATGGATACACGGTTATTGATATCATAAGTATCCCAGCCGGGATTGCCGTTGGTAGCAAAGTTAACCCATGCCTTATGAACATTGGTTGCCAGTTCTTGCGGAGGTTGGTTACCCAGCATGTTGGCGAAACCGGGATCATTTATATTGTCAAATACAAAACCAAGCTCAATACCATGGCAGGCACCTAATGAGTGGTCACATGCGGGAGAACCCCATGCAAATTCGTATACATGTGTATTGCTGTGTTTTTCCGCCACCCTTATTGCCGGGATACGGTAAAACCAATCTGTAATAATAGCGCTTAACACATCACCTGGAGACTCATCCGGACGATTTGCCCGGTAAGTTTGAATAGCCTCAGCAGACAGCCCATAAGCAGAAGCTAAAGTATTCAAAGCGGAATCTGTAATTTTAGGAAGGACACCTTCCGGAACAAGAAATAATCTGAATTCCTGGCTATTGGTACCTATAAGAATATCTACATCCTTACCAGCACCATTGGCAATGCATTCTATTGGAGTTGCCGTTAATAACTGACCATCAACTACCGGTTCAAAGGGCATTAGGTTGAATGCAGCTTCACCCCATAATTCTACTAAAGGCTTTGCCAGAATTTCAGATCCCAATTGTCCCTGTGCGGCAAAAATTTTTTCATTGCTTACCTCTCCTATTGCCTCGCGTGTTGGTTCCACACCAAGGATTTCTGCAAGCCTGGTACCGATAAGCTTTGCGGAGGAAGGACTGATGACTGAGTGGCCGGCTCCGGATTCAGCAATTGCCCTCCGGAATAACCCATGTGCTTCTTTCATAGCAATTAATGTACAAACGCTCATTCCGCCCGCAGACTCACCAAAAATGGTCACATTGTCGGGATCGCCTCCAAAGTTGGCAATATTATCCCGGACCCACTTCAGCGCAGCAATCTGGTCCAGCATACCCAGATTGGGTACCCCATCACCAAACCATAAAAAGCCTTCAATACCAATTCTGTAGTTTATAGTCACTGCAACAATACCGTCCCGTGCAAAATTACTGCCGTCGTAACCTGAAACAGCACCGGATCCAAGAGAAAAAGCACCCCCATAAATAAAAACCATAACAGGCTTTTTTCCGGTGGTATCTGAAGTCCAGAGATTAAGGTTCAGATAATCGTCCCCGGGAATGACCACATTGGGCAGTAATTCGGCAAATGGCCCTTCGTTGGGGGTCACCTGGGGTGGAGTAGGTCCATATTCCGTTGCATCCTTTACGCCGGTCCAGGGTACGGGAGGCTTAGGGGGTTGAAAACGGTTGATGCCTACCGGTGGAGCGGCATACGGAATACCTTTGAATGTAAGGATACCTTGTTCTGTCTTAATACCATTAACGTCTCCATATTGAGTCGAAACTGTGTGTAATATTTTCATAATATGTGTAAAAAAATTGCACTATAAGTTAGTACTATTTTGGGGGAACAGAAAAGAAAAAAGGTTGTTTCAGCGTAAATTATTACAAATTGTAAGCGTACCAGAGCTTTTCAGGAGCCGGCTGTCCTTAATAGATTTATCCATACTCTTGAACAGACACCCGAACTCAAAACTCATCATTCAAAACTTATAACTCAAAAATAATACTCTCTTCATTAATCTTCTTAACCACATTCTCTGTGCGTTCCCGGTGCGTATCCGTAATAAAAATCTGTCCGAAATTTTCCTGGTTCACCAGCTCGATCAACTGGGATACACGGGTGTCATCCAGCTTATCGAAAATATCGTCCAGCAGTAGGATAGGCGTCTTTTGGGTCAGTTCTTTTACCAGGCTCATCTGCGCCAGTTTCAGGGAGATCAGGAAGGATTTTTGCTGGCCCTGGGAACCGATTTTTTTGATCAGGACATGATCCATCTCAAAAAGAAGATCGTCCTTGTGAATTCCCTTTGACGTATAGGTGAGCATGCGGTCTCTTTCGATGCTTTCTGCTAAAAGCTGCTGAAATGCCCTGTCAGGCTGAGCGGAGTCGAAGCCTGCAATTAAATCAGACTGGTAATGAACCGCAACCATTTCTTTTCCTCCGGAAATAATCTGGTAGAAATTCTGAACAATGGGCCCAAGTTTCTCCACAAAATTTCTTCTTTTCTCAAAAATGCCGGTTCCGAATTTTGTGATCGGATCATCATAGATCTCCAAAGAATCTTTGTCCCAGACCCTGTTTTTAGCAAAATATTTTAAAAGTGCATTTCGCTGCTGTATAGTTTTCTGATACTGGATCAGGTCAAAAAGATACCCGGAATCCGTCTGGGAGATCATGGAATCTAAGAACTTTCTCCTGCTTTCCCCGGAATCAGAGATCAGGTTGGAGTCATACGGAGAGATCATCACACTCGGCAGATATCCGATATGGTCTGCAAGCCTGTCGTAGCTTTTATCGTTCTTTTTAATGATCTTTTTAGCTTCTCTCGGCTGTGAAATTTTAATGATATCTTCGCTTTCCTCGTTCCGGATTTCAGCATCGATGGTGAAGAAATCTTCTTCCTGTTTAATATTGTTAACGTCAGTATTTCCTAAAAAGCTTTTTCCAACCGATAAATAATGCAGGGCATCCAGGATATTGGTCTTTCCCGCGCCGTTATTTCCCACAAAACAGTTGATCTGCGGAGAGAATTCGAACTTCTTTTCAGTATGGTTTTTGAAATTGTATAAGGAAAGCTTCTTGATAATCATTCGTCAAAAATACTCCATTATTAGTAAAAATAAAAAAGGAAGTGCAGAGCAGGTTTCTATTCCGAATGAAAAATAAGCATCATCCCGCTTGTTTTCAGAGAAATAAATAAGAAAATAGGTCATAATTCCCGACAGAAAAAAAGCGGCAGCATAAATAAACTTAAGATTGAAGATGGCAATGATGATGCTCACAAAAACCAGCAGATACGCAATGTATTTGGTATTCTGAACACCTATCAGCTTCGGAAAAGTCTGTACGGTATCACTATTCATATCCCGGATGTCAAAAGGGAGAACCAATGCGGTGATAAAAAAGAAACTCACCAGAAAAATCGGAAGACTGAATTCAGGAAGCGTGAGCCAGCTGTTCACGAGTGCCCAAACCAGCCCTACATAAAACACTTTCAGCAAAGGAATCTTCCGGATATAAACATCCAGAAAAAAGCTGTTGTACAATAGTCCTAAAACCACAATAATAAACCATTTCAGCAGTCTGATTTCGTTATGGTTGTGAATAATCAGGAAGGCACAGATAATTCCGGCAACAGCGTTCAGAGCCAGTATTTTCAGAAAATGCTTCGTGTACTGATATTTTGTGTAAAGATAACCGCTGAAATAGGTGATGAAAATAAGCAGTACAGTAGGGTAGCGGAAGGTCTCCTGCTCTTTCATAAAAAATACCGCAAATAAAGTTCCCACAGCAGAGACATAAATTTGACTGTCGATAACAGTTTTTTTCAGTATTTTTAAGAAATTCATTTATCAAAATTAATACCTATGAAAATCATCTCCAAATATGGACTGTTGTTTTTTACTTTTTTCAGTATGTTTTTTTCTGCACAGAACTTCTATGAGGAGCAGTGGCTGAAAGTAGCAGAAGGGTATCGCAACGGAGAATTCAAATCAAACCTGCCCGTTATTCTGGATATCCAGAAAAGAGCTGTCAAAGAAAAGAATGCCACGGAGATTATAAAATCATTAAAAGCAGAATTTGCAATCTATAAAGACACCCAGGATGATGCCAAGAATGATTATGCGTCCACTTTTTTTGCAAAGATCAGCAGTACGGAAAGTCAGCTGAAAAAAAATGACCTGCTTCTGTTTAAAGTTCTTGAGGTGGAATTTTTCGAAAATTATTATGAAAGAAAAAAATACGAGATCCAGAAACGTACAGATTTGGATAAGGGAGATCTCTCGGAAATTGAATCCTGGTCAAAGCTTAATTTCAGGAATTATTATCTGAAGAAATTTGAAGAGCTTACGGCAATCGATAAAAAGCTTAAAAAGATCCGCCTTGAAAAGTATAAAGACGCTTTTGAAAAAGATGGTGATTTCGATTTTTTTCCTACCCTTTACGACTGGAAGGTTAAAAAGAATATAAATTTCCTGAACAACAGCGATATTTTTACAAAAAATGAATTGAAAGACCATCAGGCTCCAGTTCTGGCACTGTACCAGGATCTGATTGATTTTAACACGGATAATCCCAAACTCTACTTCCAGCATCAGAAACTGATTTATGAGAATCAGATAAAAAAAGATGATCAGTTTATAGAAAAACAGATCGCTCTGGTGAATTCTCCGATAGTTGGGGATTATAAAATATTAATAGTTAATAGTTTTGCTGCCAGTCTTTTCCAGTCAAAACCTCAGGAAGCGGAAAATCTTATTGATAAAGTGAAAAAAGAATATCCCGGTTCCAGATTCCTGAGCAATATTATATATCTGGAAAATCAGGTAAAAACGCCTGTTGTTCAGCTTTTTTACGAAGTTCATAACCAGCCTGAAAAACCGATTCAGATGGTGGCCCGGCACAAAAATGCAGATCAGTTCACCATAAAGATTTATACCATCAATGATTTCAAAAAAAACCTTCAGTATCTGCAAAACCTCGATTATAAAGAGTATTACAAAAAAATAGATAAAACGCTTTACAGAACGGATGTATTCACGCTTCCCATTAAAAAAGACTATAAGGAGCATACAACAGCCCTGGAAATGAAGGCGCTTCCCAAGGGAATGTACATCTGCGAATATATCAACGGGGAAGATGTTTCTAAATTTCTGTTCTTTGTGACCTCCTCCAGAGTGATTTACAATGAAAAGAAAGACCATATCCTGGTGTCAAGGGAAGACGGGAAGCCTATGCCCAATACTAGGCTCCTGAGATACGGGTTTGGAGATTATTCCAAAGTCAATGAAACACAGCTGCTCATTCAGACCGATAATTTTGCGAGATTTCCGTCTGAAAAGATCGTATATCACTCCGTATCTCCTTATCTGATCTATGATCCGGAGAGTAATGATTTCAATTTAATGGAGGGAGCTTATGTAGCGCGCTCCGATGCCTATCCTTATCCGCATACGCAGCTTTTCCTGGACAGGGAGATATTCAGACCCGGCCAGACGGTGTATTTCAAAGCCATATCTACCATTCCTGATTTTGATAAAAAAAGAGATAACATTATCATCAATAACGAACAGGAAGTGACCCTGTATGATGCCAACCACCAAGTGGTAAGTACTCAGAAATTTAAAACCAATGCTTTTGGATCCTACAGCGGAAGTTTCGTGCTGCCGAAAGACAAGCTGAACGGAAAGTTCAGGATGGAGGTTTCCGGGACGTATAACAATAACCGGATTAGTGATTCAAAATACTTTTCCGTAGAAGAATACAAACGTCCGAAATTTGAAATCACTTTTGACACCATCAAAAAAGATTATAAATATGGTGAAACCATAGAACTGAAGGGAAAAGTGCTTACCTTTTCCGGGATTCCTTTAAGCAATACAAAGGTTAATTTTGAGCTTAAAAAAGAAAATATCCGCCAGCGCTATTTCTGGTGGTATCCCGCTGAGCAGTACAGCAATGAAAATTCTGTCCTGGGAAAAGCTGAGACCAATGAAAAAGGCGAATTTACCATTAAAATAGACCTGAAAAAGGATGAAAATACGGAAGGTATTCAGGTTCATAACTATAAAGTGAAAACCTCGGCCACGGATATCAACGGAGAAACACAAATGGCAGAAACCAATATCAAGGTAGCATCCGTTTCACATTATCTTTCAGCCGATGAAATCAAGGAGGCCTCGGCAGATGAAGAGCTGAAAATCAACGTGAAATCTTTCAATTACAATGATATTCCTTTACAAAAGAAATATAATGTAAAGCTGATCCGGCTGAAGCAGCCGAAACGCGTTCTCAGAAATAATTTTCAGAATAACATTCAGGATCTTCCGAAAATGTCAAAGGAAGAATTCCTGACAAAATTCCCACATGACAGATACGATAAATCAGAAGACCGCAAAAACTGGGAAATCCTGAAAACCGTGACAGAGCGTTCGCAGGATGACAAAGAACTGAACCTTGGAAAGCTGGGAGCCGGAGATTACAGGCTGCTGGTCTACAACATCGAAGGAAAGGATACCATCAAAGCTCAGCAGGATTTCAGCGTCTGGGACAAAAACGGGCTGGGCCCGGATCAGTTTCCGTTCCTGAAAATTACAGCACCCAAAGAGGAAGTGAAAAGAGGTTCTCAGGTGACAATATATGCCTATTCAGCTATTCCGGATGCCGTGGTCAATGTCTACTGGCAGGATGCTCAGGGGAAAAAGAAAGTGGAAAACAAAACATTTACCAACGGAGTGCTCGCCTATACGTTCCCGGTTTCTCAGGATAAGAATATAGTGAAATATAATGTACAGTTTGTGCTGGCCCATTATAATGATGCTCAGAATGAATTTGCCAATATCTACGTGAAAAATGACGAAGATCCTTTAAAAATCGAACTGACCACTTTCAGGGATAAAGTAGAACCCAATTCAAAAGAAAAATGGAGCGTTAGGATCTTAGGAAGAAACAAAGAAAAGGTTGTAGCTGAAGTCCTGGCTGCCATGTACGATAAATCTCTGGATAAGTTTGTCCCGAATACGTACCGTTTCGATAAATTCTATATCCCATACAGTGTAATACAGGATTACAATGTAGATAATCGGCTGGAGTCCCTGTACTGGTATAAAAATATCAATTATGTGGAAACCAAGAACGTATATTTTCCACAGTTCAGATGGTTTGATGATAATGTATTTTATAACCTGCTTGTAAAATACTGCCTCACCACAGATACGGACGGCGACGGGGTAGATGATGGCCATGATGCCTGTCCTACAGTGCCCGGATTAGACGTTTACAATGGCTGTCCGAAACCGAAAAATATGACTGCAATGGAAGCAACCAGTAGTTTAGCCAGAAATAAGGGACGTTTTGAAAATGACGAAAATAGCAGGTTGGGAAAAAAAGAAAAGCAGGCAGAAGAGAAAAAAGAGGACCTTGAAGATATAAAAGTCCGTAAGAACCTTAATGAAACTGCATTTTTCTATCCTCAGCTCAGGACGGACAGTGAGGGCAGGGTAAGCTTTGAATTTACAACACCCGAAGCTCTTACAAAATGGAAACTGATGTTCCTGGCACACACCAAAGATGCAAGAAGTGCGGTGCTGGAAAAAGATATTGTTACACAGAAAAAGCTATCCGTGAATCCGAACTATCCGAGGTTTTTAAGAGAAGGCGATGAGCTTAATTTCCAGACAAGAATTTCAAACCTTACCGATGAAGCCATGGCCGGCGCAGCCTCTTTACAGATCCTGAATGCGGAAACCAACGAAGATATCTCCTCATTGTATGGGATCATTTCCCCTATGCAGAAATTCAATGTGGGAGGAACCGGAAATTCTACGGTGAGCTGGAATATTAAAACGCCTTTCAACAAAGCCTATTCCATCATCATCAAAGTAGTGGCAAAAGCAGGAAACTATTCGGATGGTGAGCAGATCCCGGTTGCCGTACTTTCCAACAGGATGATGCTGACGGATGCGGTTCCTCTTTTTGTAAAGGAAGGACAGACCAAAACATTTACATTAGCCAATTTAAAGAACAATACTTCTAAAACTGCAGTCAATTTCAGGAATACACTTGAACTGAAAACCAATCCGATTTGGGAAATCATCTTTGCCCTGCCTGATCTGAGCCAGAATTTAAATATAAGCTCTGATGAAATATTCAATACCTGGTTTGCGGATGTGGTAGGAACGGAAATCTTCAAGGCCAATCCGAGGATGAAAGCGGTCTTTGATGAATACAAATCGGCTGATATTCTGAAAAGTAATCTCGAAAAAAATCAGGAGCTGAAACAGGTTCTCCTGGAAGAAACCCCATGGGTACTGCAGGCTAAATCTGAAACAGAAACCATGAATAATATTTCAAGGCTTTTTGAAGTGAATGCAATGAAAAACTCCATCAATAAAGACTGGAATCTGCTCAGGGAATTCCAGAACAGGGACGGAGGCTTCCCATGGCTTCCCGGCTATGAAAGTTCTTATACCTGCTCACTGTACATCCTGAAAAATCTTGGTAAAATGAATGAATGGCTTAAGGAAGGAATTTCTGAATACCAATCCGGCCAGACTGCGATGGTAAGCTCCCTGATCAGTTTTGTAGACGGACAGCTGGAAAGATACTGGAAGGAAGACGAGGACAATCCGTGGAGCAATTTCGCGCTGGATTATCTGGATGCAAGAAGGTACTGGGAGAAAGAATATCCTATTGAAGGAAAAGAAGCAAAGCTGAAGGAGACGATCATCAGCCGGGCCGATAAGTTCAAGGTGACGGATCTTACTTTCTTCGGAATTCACAGGGCTGCACTTATTTATGACAGCTACGGGCTTCAGAATACCTCTAAAAAGCTGATCAATTATCTGAAAGAAACATCCGTTTCCTCCGAAACACAAGGGGCGTATTGGAAAAAGAACCTGAACGACTGGGGCTGGTATGAAAGCAAGGCTGTGAATCATGCAGGCGCTATAGAAGCCTTAAACAAAATAGTTCCGAACGATATTGACTTCATTGAAGAATCTAAAGTCTGGCTGGCAACCCAAAAAGAAGTAAATTCATGGGGGAATTCCAGGACCACGGCAGAGATCATTTACATTCTGATGAATTCAGGAAAATCATGGACTACCCCGGAAGCAGACAAAGCCACCGTGATCTGGGGCGGAAAAGCAGTTTCGCCACAGACCAAAACTACAGGCTACCTGAAGCAGATCATCAGATCATCAGAGATCAATAAGAATCTGGCGGAAGTGACCATTACAAAATCTGGTCCGGGAATTGCACAAGGTGGATTGTTCTGGCAGTATTATGAAGATCTGGAAAATGTAAAATCTACAGAGACCTATCTTTCCATGAACAGAGAATATTATAAAAAGATAAAAACAGAAAACGGAGAGCAGTTGCTGAAGATTACGGAGAACAGTCCCTTAACGGTAGGAGACAGGCTTACGGTAAGAATGATCCTGAATACGGACCGCCCGATGCAGTATGTTCACCTGAAAGATATGAGGGCTGCCGGTCTGGAACCTGTAGATGTACTGTCAGGCTATCAGTATAAAAATAACCTGGGCTATTATCAGGTGACGAAAGACGCTTCTACAAACTTCTTTATTTATTATATGCCGAAAGGGAAATATGTATTTGAATATGATCTGGTATGTAATGCTTCAGGAAAATTTTCAGGCGGTTTTGCCATTCTGCAGAATTTTTATGCCCCTCAGATGAATGCCAGAACCAAAGGAGACAAAATAGAAATAAGAAAATAACAAAATATGAAAAACATTAAACTCATCATGATATTTCTGTGTGTCGGCTTTTTTGCCCGGATGCATGCCCAGAAATACTACGACGACCAATGGAAGAAAGTGATTGAAAACACTACGAAAGGTGCTTATAAATCCAATCTTCCCATTATTTTAGACATACAAAACCACGCCATGAAAGAAAATAATGCCATCCAGCTTATCCGTTCCCTGAAAGCGGAATTCAGCATTGTCAACCAAACGGTAGACGACAATCAGAATGATGCTGCCTCAAAATTTTTCAAAAAACTTCAGGAAGCAGATTCCAAGCTGAAAGGAGAGGAAAAACTCATGTACCGTGTTCTTCTGAATGGATTTTTCATGGATTACTTTAATCAGCATTCATGGGAAATAGAATCCCGTACCAATATCAATTCCCAGGATCTGGGCCAGATTGAAACCTGGAGCAAACTTGATTTTAAAAACTATCTGAAAAAAAGCTATCAGGAACTGGATCAGCAGAAGCCGGAAATGAAAAATATTGCGCTGGCGAAGTATAAGGATATCTTTACAGAGAACAAGGATATTGCCTACTTTCCGACTGTTTTTGAATGGTATTCCATGAAGAAGATCAGCTTCCTTTCCGACACTAACCTGTTTACAAAAAACGAGCTTACAGAGAACAGAACACAGATTACCGCCACGTTTGATGAGCTTATTGCCCGGAACACGGGAAATCCGAAGCTTTATTTTATGAAAGAAAAGCTGACAGAAAACTGTAACTACAGCCAATGCAAAGATAAGCTTGAACAGCTTCAGAATCTCCTGAAATCAGATGCAGAAGGAGATTACAAGGTGATCATTATAGAAGACATCATGAATGAACTGATCAGTAAAAAGAAGACAAAAGAAGCTCTTGCGTACGCTGATCAGGCTAAAAAGCAGTATCCGAAATCTCCATTTATTGAAAACATCAGAAACAAGGAAAACCAGCTCACCAATCCGCTTCTTACCATTAAATATGAGCAGCAGACCCAGAACAATCTGCCGATCCATTTTGTAGCGGAACATAAGAATGTATCGGAATTTTCCCTGAACATCTATGAAGTAAAAGAAGACTTTGCGACCCTGATGCAGTATGTACAGAATTCTTACAACAATACCTTTGGAAAGGTTAAAAAAACATTGGTAAGAAAGGAAACATTCCCGCTTACTGATGCGAAGGATTATCAGGTTCACAAAACTTCACTGGAGATTAAGCCGCTTCCTTCCGGAGTATACGTAGTTGAATACTCAGTTGCCGGAGCAGAGGCAAAGGACAGTGATTCCAGACAGAATTTCTATTTCCTCGTGTCCGGAAACCGCATCATCTACCAGACGAAAACAGACAGGAACCAACTTTCCAATACCATGAAGCTGGTCAACAGTGAAAATGGTCAACCGGCAGCCAATGAAAACCTTACGTTCTATGAATTTGTTGCCAATAAAACACTAAATAAAATTGAGGGTAAAACTGATGCCAACGGGACCTTTAAATTCCCGTCTACGGCCAGCAATGAATACTACAGGACTTTCCTGATCCGCCAGCCAAAAACCAATGATTTCCAGATCATGCAGGTCTACGGAAACAGCGGAAATACAGAAGCTTACAACCCGAACAAACAGACCCGTACCCTGGCACAGATTTTTACTGACCGGGCTATCTACAGACCAGGCCAAACGGTTTATTTCAAGGTGATTAATACGAAGATCGACAAAGAAATAGAAGCAACAACAGCCGGTTTAAAGCAAAAAGTTACTCTGCAGGATGCCAATGGCCAGGACGTTTCTTCCCAGGATTTTACCACCAATGAGTTCGGTTCTTACCACGGAAGCTTCATTCTTCCGAAAGGCCAGCTGAACGGTGTTTTCTATTTGAGAACTGCCGATGGTTCCAATGGCTACAAAGATATCAGGGTGGAAGAATACAAAAGGCCTAAATTTGAAGTCACTTTTGACCCTGTCAAAGAAGAATACAAATATGGTCAGACTATAGAGCTCAAAGGGAAAGCAATGATGTTCTCCGGTGTGGCTTTAAGTAATACAACCATTAATTACGAAATCAAAAAACATAACATCAGATGGAGATATTTTTGGTGGTATCCGAATGATGACAGCAATGAAAATTCTATCCTCGGTGAAGCCAAAACCAATGAAAAAGGAGAATTTGTGATCCGTCTTGATCTTAAAAAAGATGAAAAGCTGGAAGGAATCCAGATCGATAATTATGAGATTAATGCCTCTGCAACGGATATCAACGGCGAAACCCAGTCGGCCAACACCCAGCTGAAAGTAGCTTCCGTTTCTCATTATATCAAAGCGGATGAGATTAAAAATACCTTCAGCGATGAAAATGTAAAACTGAAAGTAGCCACTCTGAATTATAACGAGCAGGACCTTAAAAAATCCTATCACGTAAAGCTTTCCAAACTGAATGTTCCTAACAGGATTTTCAGGGATAACTTTGCAGCAGAAGTTCAGGACCAGCCAAAATATTCAAAAGAGGAGTTCATCAGCAAATTCCCTCACGACTTCTTCGATAAAAATGATGAGGTTAAAAACCTGAAAGCCGAAAAAGTAATCTTTGAAAAACAGCAGCAGCCATCAGATCAGCTGGATCTTGGAAAACTGGAGGCAGGAGATTATCAGCTGGAAATGTTTAATATCGAAGGAAAAGATACCATTAAAACTTCACAGAATTTCAGCATCTGGGATAAAGGGGCTTTAAAACCGTCACAAAAAACCTTCCTTACGGTTATTGATCCTAAAACAGACTTCACCAGAGGGGAAAAAGCTAAGATATATGTCTATTCGGCGGTTCCGGATGCAATCGTTAATGTATTTGTTCAGGATGGCTCGGGGAAAACTGTTTCAGAAGCTCATCAGCTGAGAAAAGGCGTTCTGGAATACACGGTTGAGGTTCCTAAAGATAAAGCCGTATCTGCATTGAATATTCAGTTCCAGGTTGCGGCATTCAATGATGTGCAGACCCAATCGGTAACATTAAGAATAAAAGACACGGAACAGCCTCTGAAAATTGAAACCATTACGTTCAGGGATAAACTTGAACCCAATTCAAAAGAAAAATGGACGGTAAAAGTTTCAGGAAGCGAAAAAGAAAAAATAAACGCCGAAGTCCTGGCCAATATGTACGATATGTCACTGGATCAGTTCGCAGCGAATAATTTCAGCTGGCAGAGGCTTTATACGCCGTATTCCATGATTACTTCTTATGACATCAGACAATATCTGCTTCAGCAGTATTATCAGAAAAGATTGAAATACTATAACGGAGCCTATGTAGACATCCCGAATTTCAACTGGTTTGACGGGGATTTCAGCAGTTATGGCTTTGGCGGAAGGGTTGCAGGGTTACAGATTGAAAATATGGTAGCATCACCTCCGGCACCAATTGCAAAAGAAGCAAGCCTTGAACAAGTTGTTGTGACAGGAGCTGTTAGGAAAAGATCAATGAAAGCAAATGCAGGAGCAGAATTGAGTGAGCAGGAAGCAGATGCCGATGGAGTTCTTGATAAAGAAGATAAACCGGAAGATCTTGAAAAAGTTCCCGTACGCCAGAACCTGAACGAAACCGCATTCTTCTATCCTGATCTGAAAACAGATGCCGAAGGAAACGTAAACTTCGAATTCACTTCCCCGGAAGCGTTGACAAAATGGAAGCTGATGTTCCTGGCTCACACCAAAGATGCCAGATCAGCAGTCCTGGAAAAGCAGGTCGTGACGCAGAAAGAATTCTCAGTAACACCAAATTATCCGAGATTCCTAAGAGAAGGTGATGAACTGAATCTTCAGTCCAAATTATCTAACCTTACGGATAAAAAACTAAGCGGTTCTGCAGAGCTTCAGATCCTGGATGCCTTTACCAATGAAAATATTTCTTCAAAATTCGGGATCACCGCTGGAACACAGAATTTTGATATCACTGAAAAAGGAAACACGGCCCTGACATGGAAACTTAAAGTTCCTAATAATGTGTCTTCCATTATTTTAAAAGTAGTGGCAAAAGCCGGAACGTATTCAGATGGTGAGCAGCAGGCGGTAGCCGTACTTCCAAACAGAATGCTGGTAACGGATGCCGTTCCTGTCTTCGTGAAAGAAGGGGAAACAAAAACATTCATTCTTGATAATCTTAAAAATTCGAATTCCACAACCATTTCCAATGTTTCGAACACGCTGGAACTGACGACCAACCCGATCTGGGAAATCATGTTTGCTCTTCCAAGCCTGAAAAACGACCCGAATAATTCTGCTGATGTCATCTTCAATAAATGGTTTGCCGATGTACTGGCTTCCGAAGTTTTCAAAGCCAATCCGAAAATGAAAACCGTGTTTGAAGAATACCAGAATAAAGGTCTGTTGAATTCAAATCTTGAGAAAAATCAAGAACTGAAACAGCTTTTACTGGAAGAAACCCCTTGGGTATTGGAAAGTAAAAATGAAGGCGAACAGATGCAGAAACTGGCGCTATTATTTGATGCCAATACCATGAGGAATTCGATCAGGCAGGATTGGGATGACCTTAAGAAACTGCAGAATCCGGATGGCGGCTTCTCGTGGTATCCTGGTTACCCAAGTTCTTACGGAACCTCTCTTTATATCCTGAAAAATTTAGGAAAGATCAATGTATGGCTGAAAGATAATGCAAAAGAATATCAGAGTTCAGAACAGCAAGAGCTGGCAGCAAGACTCATTCAGTACGTGGACAATGAGATTGATAAATACTGGGATGTGAAAAAAGGAGACATCTGGAACAACTGGACCATTGATTATCTTGACACCAGAAATTACTGGGAAAAACAATACCCTTTAAAAGGAAAAGGAGCCACTTTAAAATCATTGGTAAAACAGAAAGCAAAAACAGCGAAGATCACAGATTTCACTTTCTTCGGGCTTCACCGTATGGCTTTACTGATGAATGCGTATGGTTTGAAAGACGTTTCCAATAAATTGGTGAACTATCTGAAAGAAACATCCACTGATACTCAAACACAGGGAGTTTACTGGAAGCAGAACCTGAACGACTGGGGCTGGTTCGGATCCAAGGTAGTGAATCACGCAGGCGCTCTGGAAGCATTCAACACCTTAAAGTCCGATGACCAGAAATTTATTGAAGAAATGAAGATCTGGCTGATCACACAGAAAGAAGTGAACTCGTGGGGAAGCTCAAGAGGAACTTCGGAAGTGATTTTCACCATTCTGAATTCAGGAAAATCTTGGACAAGCGCAGATAGCGACAAAGCAACGATTGTGTGGGGCGGAAAAGAACTGGTTCCGCAAACTCAGGCTACAGGTTATGTAAAATCAACCGTGAAAACTGATGTGGTTGATAAAAACCTTGGAACGGTTACCGTAACCAAACCTGGTCCGGGAATTGTTCAGGGAGGCTTGTTCTGGCAGTATTATGAAGATCTGGATAAAATAAAATCTTCTGAAAATTATATCTCCATCACCAAAGAGCTTTACAAAAAGGTGAAAACCGTGAACGGGGAAGAACTTCAGAAAATATCAGCGGATACACCTTTAAAAATAGGGGATAAAGTAACCGTAAGAATGATCCTGAATACAGACAGAGCGATGGAATTCATTCATATTAAAGATATGCGGGCTGCAGGATTTGAGCCTTTGGATGTACTTTCAGGTTACCAGTGGAAAAACAGCCTGGGCTACTATCAGTCCACAAAAGATGCATCCACAAACTTCTACATCCAGTACATGCCAAAAGGGAAATATGTCTTTGAATATGACCTTGTCTCCAATGCAGCCGGTAAGTTCTCTAATGGGATTACGACGATGCAGAATTATTATGCACCACAGATGAATGCCCATACAAAAGGAAGTAACGTGACAATTTCAGAGTAATTTATAAAAATAAAGTAAGCAAAAAAGCTGTAGTAACTTGTTACTGCAGCTTTTTTTGTTCTGAATATAAAAATTATTTAAAAAGTTTCTATAATATTAAACGTTTGTTTAATATTGGAATGGTTTTTGAAAGTATCACAGAAATTTTAAAAACAAACAAAATGAGATTTTCAAAAACTTTAATGACAGGGTTGATCATGTTGGCAGGTGTAAATGCTTTCGCACAGAAGAAGGCAGAAAAGTTTGAGAAGCTGGAAATTGAAATGTTCCCTAAAGCTAAGGACGGATTCAAACAGGTATACATTCAGCTGCCCGTTGCAAAAAATGAAAGCGATTTAAAAGTGGAGTTTTTTGTAGGGACTGAAAAAATGGTAGACTGCAACAAATATTTCCTGATGGGTAATGTAAAAACCCAGGATCTTCAGGGATGGGGCTACAACTATTATGAAGTGGAATCTAATGGAGAAGCAGGAGGAACCCTGATGGCCTGCCCGGATCAGAAGAAAACAAAGAAATTTGTAACCCTTCAGCCGGAGATTGTAAGATACAACAGCAAACTTCCTTTAGTATTCTATGTACCGAAAGACCTTGAAGTTCGTTACAGGATTTTGCGTCCCGATGCGAAAATGAAATCTGCAGTTCAGAGATAAACAATTTATCTTTACATAGAACTCCTCACTTTTTGTGGGGAGTTTTTTGTTTATAATAAATTCCATGTTTTTTAAACTGAAGAAAAAAGTTCCCACAGATTCCGCAAATTTCACAAATTTTTATTCACCTTCTAAAAAAAATCTGTGTTATCTGAGAAAGCCGTGGGATGAAATTATTAACCAAAAAAGTTACAAAAGTTTTGAACACTTAAGATTAATTAAGATTAAATTGCTGCTGCAATAAAGTACACCTAAGTTTTGGAAAAAATCAAAGATTTTTTATGTGTCATCCTAAATCTGCTTTATCTGTTGGATCTGCGAGAGATAAAGATTAAACCATTAAGTTTGATTTAAGTTTTTAAGAATATTAAGGTTGAGCTTCGCTTTAAAGCGCACTACTTAAAAAATCTTTAGATTTTCCCTTAACGATTCTTATCTCCTTCATTTATCTTAATGTTTCAAAAAAATACCCGCAAGCATCTGTGCTCATCTGTGAAAATCTGCGGTTAATTTTTTTTATCACAAAATTTAATTTTTCTTTCCATTAAAACACCCTTTAAATTAAAACTAAACAGATCTTCTATTCTTATCACAAACAAAGGATTAAAACTAAACACTTTTTAAACTTATTTTAAATCCATTGTTATAATGAATTATCTTCGATGATTTAACAAATTTTTGCATTATATTTGTTATAAACATAAACCATGAAAAACAATTTATTGATTTTTGCGTTTAGTTTTCTGGCTTTCCCTGCTTTCTGCCGGGCACAGTCTGCGCCGGATTTTAAAGAACTTTTAGACAGTGCTATGGTCCGAGATTCCGATCTTAAAATGCAGATCACGCAGAACAAACTCACAGACCTTGACACCCACAAACTGAAAGACATCTTTCTTCCCACTCTGGAACTCAGCGGGCAGGCGGGGTATCTTAATGCAACGGCAAGGCTCACATCGCCGGAAATCAATCTGGCTCCTTTTATTCAGATCCCTGAAGGAAGTTTTAATAATAACCTTAATGTTTCAGGGTTTTCGGGAATTGCAAAAGCAGACGCTAAAATGCTTCTCTATTCAGGAGGAAAAGTGAAATATCTGAAAAAAGCCAATGAAGAAAAGAAAATATCCGAAGATATCCTTCTTGAAAAAACAAAAGATGATGTTGTAGCCAATATTTCAAAGGCCTATGATCAGCTGGCCCTCATTCATCAGTCTAAAAAAGTCCTCGATGAGAGTAAAAAAAGACTCGACATCAACAGAAAAACTGCGGATAAAGCATTAGGTTACGGACTTATCACTCCCTATGATCATAAGAAAATAGAACTTGCCCAGGCGACCCTTAATGCTAAAATGGTGGAGTATGAAGGCAAAAAAGAACTTCTTCTCACCCAGCTTTATATTCTTACAGGAATCAGTAAAGACCGCCTGAGGATGATTGATCCTGTGCTTGCTCCCGTAGAACTTCTCTCTTCAGAAAAAGGAATCGAAGAAAGGGCTGAAGTTCGTGCCCTTGATCATGGGATTACGGCCGCAGACTATAAAATCAAGGCAGAAAGAACCTGGATGATCCCGAAGGTCCAGCTCATGGCTTCTGCTTATTATATTGGCCTGTATGGCAGCCGTATCAAGACTTCAGAGAACGTAATTCCTGCAGTTCCCGCTTTAGGCTACGGAGGGGCCAAACTGGACTGGAGGCCAACCAATATCAATATCCTTCCTTTATTTACGGCAGGTGTAGGATTCAAGTGGGAGATCTTTGACGGAAAAGAAGGAAAACACGCAGAAGAAACTGCAAAAGTCGGAAAAGAAGTCCTTCAGAATAAAAAAGAAGATGCCCTTAAAAAATTAACCCTGAATCTGGCTAACAATCAGACCAATTATGATATCGCAACCGCACAGATTGCTTTAAAAGCCAAAGAAAAAGAACTGGCTAAAAGTGCGTTGGTTCAGGCGGAAAAAGAATTCAGGTACGGAATGAGCAAATCTTCACAGCTCATTGATGCTGAAAATGACCTGGAAATAGCGGAACTGGAATACCAGAATGCCTTATTTAACCAGCGGAGAGCCGGAATAGAGCTCATGAGATCCACACAGGAGCTTGATATCACTAAACTTTATTAATCCTTATCCTTACCATGATGCATAAAAATATATTCATAATATTTACAGTTCTTTTTCTGGCAGGGAGTTGCACTAAGAAAAAAGAAAATCTTAATGATTCCGAAGGAAAAGTGAAAAAGGAAGTGATCTCTTTCGCACCGAAAGTAACCGGAAGGATCTTAAAAATATACGTAACAGAAGGCCAGAGTGTGAAAAAAGGAGATACAATGGCATTGCTTGATGTACCGGAAGTTTCTGCAAAAATTGCCCAGGCTCAGGGAGCGGTAAGTGCGGCAACGGCCCAGGAACAGATGGCCAAAAACGGAGCCACGGCAGATCAGCTGAGGCAGCTTAAAGCCAAATACAAAGGCTTGAAAGAGCAGTATGAATTTGCCCAGAAATCTTTTAAAAGAGCCAATAATATGTACCGCGACAGCCTCATGTCTCCACAGGCATATGATGAGGTATATGCCAAACTTCAGGGCGCAAAGGCACAATACGATGCAGTGGTGGCAGAACTGGATGATGTACAACGCGGAACCCGTGTTGAAAAAGTGGAAATGGCAGCCGGACAGGCCTCGCAGGCTAAAGGAGCACTGCAGGAAGCCAATGTGGCCTATTCCGAAAGATATATTATTGCAACAAATGATATGGAAGTAGAAACCATCAGCCTCAATACAGGCGAACTGGCTACGGCAGGTTTTGCATTATTTAACGGGTATATTCCGAAAAGCACCTATTTCAGGTTTACCGTTCCGGAAAGTTCCATTTCAAAATATAAAAAAGGACAGGACGTGAATATGCAGGTGGTGTATAACAAAGAGAATCTGCAGGGCACAGTGGTGTATATCAAACAGTTGACCAGATATGCGGATATCACAACAGCTTATCCCGATTACCAGCTTCAGGATGCCGTTTACGAAATTAAAGTGAAGCCGAAAGACATGAATAAGGCCAAAGGAATATTGGTGAATGCTAACGTTATCCTGAAATAATTATGAAAGAATTTTTCCGGCTTTTAAAACGGGAGTTCAGGCTTTTTATCGGCAATTCTACCCTGAGGACCGTCTTCTTCCTGGCCCCGGTATTCTATGCCACTTTGCTGGGCTTTGTCTATAAAAGCGGGAAAGTGGAAAATACACCGGTACTCGTAATCGACAGGGACAATACCCCTTTGTCGAACCAGCTGACGGATATGCTGGATGATAATAAAAGCATAAGCATCATTAAATATCCACAGGAGCCTTTCAGCATAAAAGATGAAGTGATCCGGCATGAGGCGGCGGCGGTGGTGATCATCCCGTCAAGGTTTGAAGCGGATATGCTCCAGAAAAAATATCCCGAGCTGAATGTTTATGTCAATACCGGAAACGTTCTTACCGCCAATTTCGCATCCAAAGCCCTGCAGCTTACCATAGGAACATTTTCCGCCGGAGCATCCATCAAAGCTTTACAAAAGGCAGGAATGCCCGCAACAAAAGCAGCAACACAGTATGAGCCTTTTAAAGCGAATTATATCACCCTTTTCAATACCACCGGAAACTATCTTATTTTCATGTGGCCGGCCATGCTGGCTGTGGTTTTGCAACAGGTGATTCTTCTCGCCATGGCCGTAAGTTTCGCGGCTGAGTTTGAAAGAGGATCATTTGTGAAAGAATATGTCAAAATGAAAAGATGGGCATTTCCAACGATGTTGATCAAGGTGATTCCCATCTGGGTGTTCTCCATTCTGATTGTGGGAATTTATTACTTTATGCATATGATATTCAGGGTTCCGATGCCGGAAGGAATACTCAGTTTTATTCTTCTTACCGCAGTTTTTGTAGGTTCTGCATCATTTTTAGGCGTATTTATCAGTATTCTTATTCCTGATGCTTTGAAAGCAACACAGATTCTGATGGTCATTGCATCACCGGCATTTATTATCAGTGGGTTTACGT
Organism: Chryseobacterium phocaeense; assembly: GCF_900169075.1. Taxonomy (NCBI): domain Bacteria; kingdom Pseudomonadati; phylum Bacteroidota; class Flavobacteriia; order Flavobacteriales; family Weeksellaceae; genus Chryseobacterium; species Chryseobacterium phocaeense. Next base: position 2,234,305 of record NZ_LT827015.1, on the reverse strand, counting down.
GGCCATTGAGTGCAATGCCTGATTTTGTGCAGCTGATGGCAAATATTATTCCCCTGACGCCTTTTCTCCAGGCATTTAAAATCTTACTGATCCAGAAAGGTTCGGTTGAACTTACATTTCCCTATTTGCAGCATTTGAGTATCCTGCTTGTATTCTACGCTGTTCTCGGCTGGATTGCATTAAAGGTCAAGCTGTGGCTGATTTTTAAAAAGACAGAAAAGATTGAGTAGGAGTGTTGAGCGTTTGAGAGTTTGAGAGTTTGAGCGTATTAGTGTAAGAGAGTATAAGAATAATCTGATGTAAAATATCCTATCTGCCAATTCAACTCATAACTAACAACTAGCAACAAGCAACTCACAACTCATAACTCATAATTAATAACTCATAACCCGCATTCAGAAACCCACACCCCGCACCAAATGCCTCCTCTTCAAACACGTCATCACTTTTTTCATTACCCTGTAAAAATGAAACGAAAAAACTGATATATTTGCTTTCAGAAATTAGAAAGAATATGGAAAATGTATTTGATGCAAAAGATGCTCAAAACTATATTGACAGGATCAATAATCTGGTGGAAGATACCCATGGTTTATGGGGTAAAATGACTGTAGACCAGATGCTTGCACACTGCAGTGTGTCCTACGAAATGGTATACGAGCCTGAAAAGCATAAAAAACCGGGAGCCATTGCGAAATTTATTTTAAAGACTTTTCTGAAGCCTAAAATTGTAGGAGAAAAAGCCTATCCAAGAGATTCCCCTACAGCGCCGCAGTTTGTGATTACCGGAAGAAAAAACTTTGACGAAGAGAAAAAAAGACTGATCGGTTTCATCCAGAAAACACAGCAGCTGGGTCCGGATGCTTTTGATGGTAAGGAATCGTCCTCTTTCGGAAAACTAAACGCACAGGAGTGGAATAATATGTTTGCCAAACATCTGAATCACCACCTGGCTCAGTTTGGAGTATAAAACCGGAGCATGAAAAAACTTTTATTACTTCTCATTCTTGCCTGTAATTTTGCCTGGGCACAAATGCCGGATATCTCTACGGTGTGGCTGAATAATAGCAAACCTTACGTAGGAACCATAGGAAACAGCGGGCAGCAACTTAAGCTGAAGGTTAATATTTCCGAGCAGAATAAAAAGAACGACCAGGAATATTTTATTTCAGGGTATTCTCTGGTAGACGATAATTACGCCAAATATGAAGGAAAAATTACCATCACCAAATACAGGGATGCTAAAAGAAAAGGAGTGGTATTCGGAGAGTATGATCTGGCTGAAGAGGCTAAAGGAAAACACTCCGGTACATTCAAAGGCAAGTTTGTTTATACCTTCAAATGGAACAAAAAAACTGAAAAAGTAGAAGGCCAGTATATAGAGCTTATTGGAGATTGGAAAAGTTATGACGGAACACTGGACTTCAAAACCCGATTAAAAAATCAATAACCATGTTAAGACGAATATTAGCGGTCCCGGCCGGACTCATTGCAGGAATCATCTGCATTACCATCGTGGAAAAAATAGGACATAGTGTATACCCGCCGCCTGCAGCAGCTGGAAATGGCGATATGGAGGCGATGAAGGAATATATAGCTTCAGCTCCGTTTATGGCTTTGTTTTTTGTAATCATTGCTTATGCGTTGGCGGCTTTGGTTTCAGGATTTACAGCTTCCAAAGTGGCCAATAACGGAAAACATACTTCCGCAGCAGTGTGTGGGGTTATTTTTCTCTGTATCACCATCTATATGATGTTTTCCCTTCCAACCCCGATCTGGTTCTGGATCCTTGGAATCCTTACCTGGGGATTGGTCTTTGCCGGAAGCACACTCGCTTTAAGAACAAACAAAGGATAAAAAATAACTCAAATAAATGAGTGAATTACATACGTGTGATCCGCATGTGATTTACATCGTCATTAAAAAATAATAACTAACATATGAGATTAGGAGCATTTTCAATCAGTTTAAGTGTAAAAGATCTTCAGAAGTCTAAAGATTTTTACGAAAAACTGGGTTTTACCGCTATGGGCGGAAATATGGATCAGAATTATCTGATCATGAAAAACGGAAGCACATTGGTCGGTCTGTTCCAGGCCATGTTTGATGGAAATATGCTGACCTTCAATCCGGGATGGGATGAAAACGCCCAGAATCTGGAATCGTTTGATGATGTACGCAGCATTCAGAAACATTTAAAAGAAAACGGAGTGGAGCTGGATAAATCAGCAGATGAAACCACTTCGGGACCTGAGCATATTTTCCTGAAAGATCCGGACGGGAATATGATTTTAATTGATCAACACAGATAATCAGTAGTATGAAAATATTAAAGAAGATCATTATTGTCCTAGCATCGGTCCTTATACTATGGATGGTGGTGGCCGCATTTATTTCCGGGGATTGTGTTTATGAAAAATCAATAACCATCAATGCTCCGGTGGAAAAAGTCTGGCAGCAGACGAATACATTGAAAGCCATGGACCAATGGAGCCCGTGGAACGATCTGGATCCGGGAATGAAAAAGGACTGGACAGGAACTACGGGACAGCCGGGGGAAAAAGTATGCTGGGACAGTGAAAAAGATGCTGCCGGAAAAGGATGCCAGGAAGTGAAGAAAGTGGATGCGGCAGGTAAAAGAATTGAAACGCAAATCGTTTTCTTGACACCCTATGAAAGTGAGGCCAATGCGTATGTAAAAATTGTCCCTGAGGGCAGCGGAAGCAAAGCCACATGGGGATTCACTTCAAAAATACCTTATCCGTTCACGGTAATGAAATTGTTTATGAATTTGGAAGATGCTATAGGAAAAGATTACCAGAAAGGACTGGACAGATTAAAAGAATTATCTGAAAGACCTTAAACAGAAACTCATTAAAACTTAACAAATAAAAAAAACAATCAATGGCATCAGTAAACGTTTATTTATCATTTAATGGAAACTGCAGAGAAGCATTCGATTTCTATAAATCAGTTTTCGGGGGAGAATATCCTTACATCGGAACTTTCGGGGAAATGCCTCCAATGGAAGGCAAAGAAACTCCTGAAGCAGACAAAGACAAAATCATGCACGTTTCTCTTCCTATTTCAAAAGAAACCATACTAATGGGAAGTGATACGGGTGAAGAATGGGGCGCACACTATAAGCAGGGAAATAACTTTTCTGTTTCTATTAACGCAGACTCTAAGGAAGAGGCAGACACATTATTCAACGGGCTTTCTGCAGGCGGACAGGTAACCATGCCAATGGCAGATACCTTCTGGGGCGCTTATTTCGGAATGTTTACAGACAAGTTCGGGATCAATTGGATGGTTAATTATGATGATCCTGCTAAAATGCAGCAGCATCCTTAAAATTTATATTTTAAATACGAAATATAGGTAAAACAAACCGGTGGACATTTCCTCCGGTTTTTATTTTATGCTACTTTTGCATTCCAAAAATTTTTAAATTTGAATAGAGGTGGCAGGTAGAAAGGGATAGATTGCAGGGATTAGGTACAGCCTACTGCTTATAGCTTAAAACAAAAAAATAAAAAAACAGATATGAAATTTACAATTGACCAAATTAAGGCAGAACATCAGAAAGTAAAAAGCGGAGCAGATTTTCCGGCATACATTCAGGGAATGAAGAATTTGGGTGTTTCAAAGTATACCGTATATGTGGCTGACGGAAATACGCAGTATTTTGACACAGATAATCAATCCTTAACTTCAGGAAAAAAATATGATGAACTTACCGTTTCAGAAAACCTAAATCTCGAGCAGTTTAAGACAAGGTTAAAGCTTCACCAGCAGGGAGGAACAGATTATCCTACATTCTGCAGCGACTGTGCAGAAAACGGAGTGGAAGGCTGGAAAATGGATCTGGATGCCATGACCTGTACATATTTTGATAAACAGGAAAACGAAATTCTCGTAGAGCAGATTCCCGGATAAAGGGTTCTCGCTTACCGCCTACTGCCTGTAGCTTCTCACCTAAAACATTTATTGTTTGCAATTATTGATTTAAATTATTAATTTTGTTTTGTACGATAGATAATAGTAATTGAATAATATGAGAAAGGTCTTTACGAAGCTGTTATATACGGTATTAAGTCTGGGTTCCATAACTGCGTTGGCACAAAAGAATGATCTGGGAGCGTGGTATATGTATTTCGGGAATAATAAAATCAGCAAAAAACTGAACTGGCACAATGAGATCCAGTACCGGAACTTTGATGCCGTAGGAGACCTTGAACAGTTACTGATCCGTACGGGAATAGGATATGACCTGAGCGAAAATAACAACAACGTATTGCTGGGCTATGGTTTTATTTTGAGCCAGCCTTATGTAAATGGCGAAAAGAAGGAGAATATTGAACACAGGATCTTCCAGCAGTTCATTACCAAGCAGAAGTTCGGGCGTTTCAACCTTCAGCACAGGTACAGATTGGAAGAACGCTTCCTTCAGGATGATTTCAGGATGAGATTCCGGTATATGATCGGTTTGAATATCCCGATTACCAATAAGGAAATGCTTCCGAAATCCCTGTATGCTTCAGTGTACAACGAGATTTTCCTGCATTTTGACAGTCCGGTTTTCGACCGGAACAGAGTGTATGGAGCTCTGGGTTATGTGATCAATAAAAATATGAGGATAGAAGCCGGTTACATGAATCAGATCCAGGAAAACAGGAACCGCGGCCAGATTCAGATCGGTTTTTATAATAATATTCCTTTTAACAAAAATTAATATTGACAGTCCTTGCCAGGTGCCTTGATGAAGAAAAAACTGTTAGTTTAGACCATAGAATCAACAGATTAAAAACAAATAACACATATGCATTCAGGGAAGAGATTTGGGGCGCTTGAGTTCGCCACCTGGACAAGACGCAGTATCTACGTTTTATCGATATTGGCGGCTATACCTACCGTTCTGTATTTTTTTGGCTGGAAATTTATTTCCGTTCCCTGGCAGCCCATTGCCATTTTAGGAACTGCCGTAGCCTTTATTGTAGGGTTTAAAAACAATGCAAGTTACAGCAGGCTCTGGGAAGCCAGACAGATTTACGGTGCGATTATCAATGACAGCCGTAGTTTCGGATACATTTTAAGAGATGCCCTTTCGGGTAAAGATCCGAAAAAAGTAAAAGAAATGTTTCACCGTCATTATGCATGGCTCACAGCCCTGAGGTTTCAGCTGCGTGAACCCAGAACCTGGGAGAATATGGGGACGGCACAATATGACGAATATGCGCAGAAATACGACATTCCGGAACGATTGACCAAACTGGATGAGGAGTTGCAAAAGTATCTTTCCGATACGGAACTGCAGTATATTTTAAGTAAAAAGAACAGGGCGACACAGCTGATGGCCAGCCAGAGCAAGGAATTGTCCGAAGCGTATGCCCATGGAGAAATCAACGATTTCCAGTGGACGCAGATCAACCAGCAGCTGGTGAAATTTACAGACAACCAGGGAAAGGCGGAAAGGATCAAGAATTTTCCCTATCCGAGAAATTTCTCATCCATTACCACCTATCTTTTGCTGCTGTTCATCCTTTTTGTACCGTTCGGATTGCTGAAAGAACTGGATAAATTAGGTGACGGGACCATGCTGGAAGGCTGGACGATCTGGTTTAATATTCCGTTTTCACTGATGGTAACCTGGTGTTTCCATACGCTGGACAGTGTAGGGGAAGCTTCCGTAAACCCTTTTGAGGGAAGCCCGAATGACGTGCCGATCACCCAGATCAGCCGTACCATAGAAATTGATATGAGAGATATGCTGGATGAAGCTGATCTTCCGCCGGCCATTGCTCCAAAGAACAATATTGTACTTTAAAAATAAAACTCATTTAAATACAAAAAACGATTTAGTTTAACCAAAAAATAGCTGGAAATCTTCGATTTTCCAGCGCCTTAAAAACAGCTTAATACTTAAAGACCTTGCGCCTTCGCGATAACCAACAAAAAAAGGTTTAACTCAGCCTTAAGCTTAACCATTCATAAAAACAACTAAAAAACAACTCAAAATGATTCACAATTATGTTATCATATCCATTGCGGTACTGCTGTCTGTGATGATATTGGTGATGATAGGGCAGAAGCTCAAAGTAGCGTATCCTATCTTCCTGGTGATTGCCGGTCTCCTGATCAGCCTGATTCCCGGAATGCCGCATATTGAAATAGAGCCGGATCTCGTATTCCTTATTTTTCTTCCTCCCATCCTGTTTGAAGCCGCATGGTTTACGTCGTGGCAGGATTTTCACAAATGGAGGAAACAGATCTTTTCAATGGCATTCGGGCTTGTATTTTTAACGTCAGTAGTCGTGGCTTATCTCTCGTCTTCTATTATTCCGGGGCTTACCGTTGCGATGGGATTCCTGCTTGGAGGCGTAAACTCACCACCGGATGCTGTGGCGGCAACTTCTGTACTAAAACATATGAAGATTCCTAAAAAGATCACCAGCATCCTGGAAGGCGAAAGTCTGATCAATGATGCGTCCAGTTTAATTGTCTTTAAATTTGCCTTGGCAGCCGTTATTTCGGGGCAGTTTATCTGGAGGGATGCCATTCAGGATTTCTTTATGATGGCTGTAGGCGGAGTAGCGGTTGGAGTCGCAGCAGGCCTTTTATTTGGTGCCCTGCTCAGGATTATTCCTTCCAATTCAAATATTGATACGGTTATTACACTTATTGTCCCTTACATCATGTATGTGGGGGCTGAACATTTCCATTTTTCCGGCGTATTGGCGGTAGTTGCCGGAGGTCTTCTCATGTCCTATAATTCACACTGCTACTTAAGCCACACTTCCAGGATACAGTCCGGAAATGTATGGAGCGTGCTCATCTTCGTGATGAATACCATTATCTTTATCCTCATTGGTCTTGAGCTTCCTGTGGTAGTGGCGGCGATGAAAGATTATACCATTTCAGAAGGAATTTTTTACAGTGTGGTCATCGGTGGAGCTATTATTCTCACCAGAATATTGTACAGCTATGCCGTGATGTATTTTCCAAGGCTTTGTTCAAAAGAATTAAGATTAAAAGTACCGAAACCGGACTGGCGGGAACCCTTCATCATCAGTTTTGCCGCTATGAGAGGTGTGGTTTCACTGGCTGCAGCTCTTTCAATTCCGGCATTTTTACCAAATGGAGAAGCTTTTCCGCACCGTAATATCATTTTATTCGTAACTTTCGTCATCATACTGATCACATTGGTAGGACAGGGGCTTCTTCTGACTCCGATCCTGAAGTGGTTAAAAATAGACGATGCAGGAAGCGAACTGCCAGAAGAAAAGCAGGAAGTGATCCTGATGCGTAAGCTTAAAGAAACGGCATTGCACAAAATGGAGAATGATTTCTCTGAACTGGCAGAAAAGAATACCCTGGTACGCCACCAGAAACATAAACTGGAAACAGAAATGATGCTGATGGCGGATAAAGCCCAATGTATGGCTTCCACAGGAGATTATGTAAATGCGATCAATGAAAATAAAGATGTGCTCCGCCAGATTATTCAGGCCCAGAGAAATGAGCTGCACAGGATGAAAAGAGAGAAAATATTTGATGATCACGTCATGAGAACCATTGAGATGCAGCTGGATTTTGACGAAGCAAAAATTACAGGATTCTCCCACAGCTAAATTTTAATTAAACCTGAAACTATGAATACACCGATCACTGTTCAGTACAAATTCAGTGCTTCTGCAGAAAAAATATGGAAAGCACTGACAGATAAAAATGAAATGAAATCCTGGTACTTTACAATCCGCGATTTCGAGCCGGAGCTGGGAAAAGAGTTTGATTTCTATGAATCCTGTGATGGCGGAAAATATCTTCACCACGGTCGTATTTTGGAGATTATTCCGAACAAAAAACTAAAACACAGTTGGGCCTATCCTGAACTTTCTGATGCCGTGACCATCGTGACCTGGGAACTTCATCCCGAAGATAACGGAACATTGGTAACACTGACGCACGATCATATTGAAGGCTTCGATGCTCTGGGAGAAACTTTTTCCAGAGCAAGCTTTACAGAAGGCTGGAATTCAATTATCGGGCAAAGTTTAAAAGAATATTTGGAAAAATAAATACAATGATACAGCTGCAGCCATTCACCACAAAAGATAGTGAGGAATTGATTTCCAGAATAGGAGACAGAAGAATGCTTCTTCAGTTTGCCGGCCCTGCTTACCATTTTCCGTTGACAAAAGAACAGCTGGATCAGGATCTGGACAATGAAAACAGATTCATGTTCAAAGTTGTTGACCCGTCAGAAGACAAGACCATCGGCCACGCCCAGATCTTTTTAAAAGAAAAAACGTTCCTGCTCGGGAGAATCCTGTTATGGGACGAAAACAACAGAGGAAAAGGCTATGGAAAGAAAATTGTACAGGAACTCCTGAACTATGGTTTTAGCCATTTTGAGAGGGAAACAGCAGAACTTAATGTATACGACTGGAATACAGGAGCCATTGAATGTTATAAAAAAGTAGGCTTTGAAATTGATCCGGAAGTGATGAGTGAGGTCAGTATCGATAACGAATTATGGCTTTCCATCAATATGAAAATCAGCAGAAACACTTTTGAAACACAGAAAGTATGACATTCACAGCACTCCGTCCGATTTTGTGGACAGATAATATAGACGAAACCATAGGCTTTTATATGCAGGTTCTGGGCTTTACCCTGATGGGCAGGAATGATCAGTGGCAGTGGGCCTCGATCCGTAAGGACGATGTACAAATCATGCTCTCTCAGAATGATTATGAAAAACCCAACGGGATAGGCTTCTCGGGCTCTTTTTACTTTAATGTGGATAATGTGGACGATCTTTGGGAAGACCTGAAGACCAAAGCAAAAGTCTGCTATGAAATAGAGACCTTTGAATGGGAAATGAGGGAGTTTGCCATCTATGATAACAATGGGTATATGTTACAATTTGGTCAACCCGTCGATAATATTGGCAATACGGAATAAAATTTGCTATTTTTGGGGAAATATTTAGAAATTCAATGAAAAAGAATATCATACTGGGTTTAGCAGTCGTTCTGATGCTGGCATCTTGTAATAAAGATGAAAAAATTCTGAACACCCTGAACGAATATAATAATTCAATGGTGGAAAAAGGCTACCACTTCGGGGATAAGCTTGAACTGCCGAAAGAGGTGACGGAAAATGCAGAAAGTATCAGCATCAGCTTTGGAGACAAGGAAACTTCCAGTTTAACGGTGGATCCCAAATTTTTTACCCTGGGAGATAATGCCGTAACCTTTAACATCAAAACAAAAGGAGGAAAAGTATTAAATCAGGACGCCACCATCAATGTATTTGCAAAAAATCCTGAAAAAAATATAGCATTCCAGATCATTGCAGAATATCCGCATGATCCGAAAAATTTTGTACAGGGCTTCCAGATTGAAGGAAATACCATTTACGAAAGTGACGGGCAGAACGGTTCTTCACAGATCCTTAAATATACCCTGGGAACCACCACGCCGCTGGCTTCCACCAAACAGGCTCAGGAGGATTTCTCCGAAGGAAGCACCATTGTAGGTGATAAAGTATATCAGCTGACCTGGCAGAGCAAAAAAGGATATGTATATGATAAAAGTTCCCTGAAACTCCTGTCTGAATTTGCGTATCCGAATGTGCTGGGTGAAGGCTGGGGACTGACGTACGATGGCAAAAACCTGATTGCATCAGACGGAAGCAAGCTTTTGTATTTCCTTGATGCCAATGATCCTTCAAAACTCATCAAATACGTAGCGGTGGCAGGAAGCTCACAGATTTATGACCAGCTGAACGAGCTGGAATACCACAACGGGTTTATCTATGCAAACGTATGGCAGAAACCTGTGGTATTAAAGATCAATCCTGCAACAGGAGAAGTAGTGGGAACCTTTGACTTCACGGAGATTGCAAAACAGAATACAAAAGGAAGCGATGATGTATTGAACGGGATTGCTTTCAAAGGTGACAATATGCTCGTAACCGGTAAAAACTGGCCGAAGATCTATGAAGTTCAGATCAAATAATAATTAAAGTTTATTTCAGATATATAGCGTTCCTCAGGAGCGCTATTTTTCTTTAGAGGATTAAAATTTTAGTATTTTTGGAAAATGATTAAAAGTTCACTGAAAAGAAATATGCTAACAGGTTTCACGGCAGTTCTGCTGCTGTCATCATGCGGTAATAACCGGGAACTCCTCAATGCCCTGGCAGATTACAATAATTCCAGGGAGGAAAAGGGCTATCACTTCGGAGATCAGCTCCATCTTCCCAAAGAGGTGACGGACAATGCAGAAACCATTGCGATTAGTTTCGGTGACAAAGAACTGTCTGATTTGACAGTTGATCCTGAATTTTTCACTTTGGGAGACAATGATGTTACCTTTATCATTAAAACAAAAGATGGAAAAACCCTGAATCAGGATGCTACGATCAACGTTTTCACAAAAAATCCAGAACAGAATTTATCTTACAGCATCGTGGCGGAATACCCGCATGATCCCAATAATTTCCTCGAGGGATTTCTTATTGAAGGCAATACCGTTTATGAAAGTGACGGACTGGACGGTTCATCACAGCTGATCAAATATACGCTCGGTTCCACAACTCCGAGCCTGGTGGAAAAACAAGAGGATGGTATTTTTTCCGAAGGCTGTGCTGTGGTAGGAAATAAAATCTACCAGCTGACCTATCAGAACAAAATCGGTTTTGTTTATGATAAGAATACCCTGAAAAAGATTTCACAGTTTCCCTTACCCAACGTGATCGGGGAAGGCTGGGGACTGACGTATGACGGTAAAAACCTGGTGGCTACGGACGGATCAAAAAACCTCTATTTCCTTGATGTGAATGATCCTTCGAAAGTAATCAGAACAGTTGCCGTGGCAGGTCATACGGAAACATACGACAAGCTGAATGAACTGGAGTATCATAATGGCTTTATTTACTCCAATATCTGGCATAAACCTGTTATCCTGAAGATCAATCCGGCTACCGGAGAAGCGGTAGGAAAATTTGATTTTACAAAGCTGACCAATGAAAACAATCAGGGAAACAGCGAACATGTGCTCAATGGAATTGCTTTTAAAGGTGATAATATGTTGGTTACGGGTAAAAATTGGGCAAAAATTTACGAAGTGTCGATTAAATAATTAATTATTTAAAGTTTAAATAAAAACAATTGCTGATGTTCCACTCAGGAAAGTTATCTTTACCAAAATAGACTGTGAAATTATTTAATATAGTACTGATCTTTTTTTTCTGTACCCTTGCTGCGCAGAAATCCCTGCCTTTAGATACTTTAAAGCTGAAGGAAGCTAAAGATATGCTTGCAGATGATTACGGAAACCTGTATATCTATAAAAACAAAGACTTTAGTTTAACCAAGTATGATTCACTGGGAAAGCAACTCGGAAAACTGATGCTGACTGTTCCGTACAAAGTGCAGACGGTCCAGAACCCTTTAAGTGTGCCGTTGTTCTCGGAAAATGCCCAGGAAATGAAATTTGTGGATCAGAATATGAATGAGATCCAGCGGATAGATTTCAAACAGAAGTTCGGGTTTATCAGAATGGCCTATGCGGAAGACCTTCAACAGCTCTGGCTTCTGGACGACAGTACGAAACGCCTGATCCAGTACAACTTCAGAAACAATACCACCATCAATTCCTATCCGTTTGATGCCAGTTTTGATGACCTGATGGATCTGTTGGTTTTTGAAAATAAGGTCTATATCCTGACCAGGAAGCATATCATGGTGTATTCTTTGAAATTTGAAAAGATCTTCGAAGCGCCGCTTGAAAACGGAAAAAGATTCAGAAGGGAAAATGAAGTGATTTTGGTGATTGCGGACAATTCTATTCTAAAGTATGATCCGGAAAAAGGAATGGTCAAAATTTTCGGGGATCCGGATGCACAAATTGTGGATAAAAACATTCTCGCTTATTTTGAAATCAAAGCCAACAAACTCTATCTTTACAACCTTGAAAAAATAAAGGAAACGAAACTGCAGACGGAACCGGAAATCAGGAAAGAAACTCCTTCAGCTGTTACGGAACCGTCATCTGAAAAACCGGTGGACGGCGAAGTGAAGAAAGCGGAAGAAGAGCCAAAAGAATCATCTGAAAAAGCTCCTGAGACCGGTTTACAAAAGTTGATGAATGATATCTTGGAAGCTCAGGCTGCAGGGGTTTAGTTAGATTAATTAAAAAATACATAGGAGAATGCATATTGCTGTTACTGGAAATATTGGTGCCGGAAAAACAACTTTAACCACAATGCTTGCCAGGCATTACGGATGGGATGCACAGTTTGAAGATGTAGACCATAACCCTTATCTTGAAGATTTTTATGCAGACATGAGCAAGTGGAGTTTTGCACTGCAGATCTACTTTTTAGGAAGCAGATTCAGGCAGGTAAAAGAGATCAGGGAGAGTGGTAAAAATATTATCCAGGACCGTACCATCTATGAAGACGCCCATATTTTTGCAGAAAACCTGAATGATATGAAACTTCTTTCCGACAGGGATTTTAATAATTATGTCTCTGTTTTCGGGCTGATGAAGTCTTTTGTTTCTGCACCGGACCTTTTGATTTATTTAAAGTCTGATGTTCCGAACCTGGTGAAAAAGATTTACAAAAGAGGAAGGGAATATGAGGCCTCCATCAGCATTGAATACCTTTCAAAACTGAACCAGAAGTACGAAAAATGGATCTCCAGTTATACAGAAGGCAAGCTTCTAATCATTGAGGTGGATGATCTGGATTTCGTGGAAAAGCCGGAAGATTTCGGATTCATTCTTGAAAAGATTGAGGCAGAGCTGAACGGCCTGTTTTAACAAATTTTTATCAGAAATTAAGACCGGTTTCACGTCTTTTCTTCCTAAATTTGATGAAGTAGCTTAATTTTTAAATAATTACATTATGATGGTTAAGGTTTTACACAACGGAAACTGCTCCAAGTCCAATGCCGTCCTGGAGTATCTGGATGAGAATGGGGTGCCTTTTGAGATCATCAACATCGTGGAAGATCCGCTGAGCATCCTTGAGATCAAAACAGTATTGAAAAAGCTGAATCAGAGCGTATTCCATATGATCCGTAAAACAGATAAGCTGTACACGGAGCAATATGCCGATAAAAATTATTCCGAAGAAGAATGGATTAAGATTCTTTCTGAAAATCCTTCCCTGATCCAGAGACCTATACTGATCAAAGGGTCGGTTGCCATGCTGGGAAGACCTATTGAAAATGTGAAGTTCTTTATTGAAAAATAATTCAATTAATATTATAAAAAAAGTCAGCGTTTGCTGACTTTTTCTTTTTTCTTACAATAGAATGACGCCTTCTATTTTGGCGACTTCCCTATAAATATGCACTACCTGATCTGCATCCAGAACGAATGCATTGATGTTACATGCAGTATATTTTCCGTTTTTGCTTTCGCGGTTTCCCAGCGTGAACTTTATACCGTCAAAAACTTTATAGATTTCAGTAAGTTTGGCCTGGTCTGTAGGAATGATAAATTTAAATAAATAATCTTCCGGAAAGTCATGGTGGCCTTCCAGTTTTTCCTTCAGGGAACTATAAAATTCCTCCGGGCTTGCGTGTTGATTTCCTTGTAATATATCCATCTGCCTTTGTTAAATTATATATAAATATAGCGAAAATTTTTCTATTTTCCAAGCGGTCCCAGCAGTGCTTTCGAATTCTGATGCTCGTAATCTTCAATGATGTTGAAGAGTCCGTTAACCAGTTGCTCAGATGCAAGTTTGCTAAGTCCACCCGTATTGATATTGTTGCTGCTACCCCCAAGAAGGCTTCCCAGAAGATTGTTTCCTGAAAGGGCTGTATTAATGGTTTTAGCAATGCCATACTCATTCAGCTTTTCATCCACTTTCGGAGCAATGGCTGCTACCAGCTGCTGTGAAGTCTTTTCTTTCAAGATCTGCGTGGCTGTAGTCCCCTGGATAATTCTGGTGACATCCTGTGCATTCAAACTGTTAACTGCCCCCTGAAGGATAGGTTTCGACGTATTAACGGTGTAAGCCGCCGCCTGTGCAATAAAGTCTCTTTCTTTAGCCACCAGTGAAGGGACTATTTTTTCCAGCGTAGCATTGATATCTCTGAGTTCCTTTGGAAGAGCCTTATCTACGAGATTATTCTGAAGAAATGCCTCTTTGTTACTGTAGATTCCCATTCCTTTATCTATACCGTTCAGAAGAACTCTTTTAATGATAGACAAACCAAGGTCCGAAGTCGCCATGGTCTGGCAGGATTGTACGGTGGTGAGAACCAAAGTTCCTGTTCCAATTAACAATGCAGCAGCTATAATATATTTTTTCATTGATCTTTTTTCTTATTTTCTCAAATATTACGCCAAAGGTAAACACTATATATGTATTAACAAAATATTAATCAAGGCAGCCGATTTGGTGATTTTTTTGTTCGGAATCATATTTTTTTCATTGGTTATTTTGTTTCATATTGATATTTATAATGATTTTTTTTTGTTCAGTTTTAACTTATTTAGTTTTTTGTTTAATTTGTATATGATTTTTTTAAATTTTTAAGATTTGTTAACGATGTTCGATTTTTTTTATACTTTTGAGTAATGTCTTTTTTTGAGAATTTAAATAACTCCACAAAAGGCATTATTAATTTTGATTGTACGAATAAAATTAAACTATATGAAACAACGTGATTTAAAGTATTCATGTCTCATTGCGGTTTTATACTTCGGTATGAACGCAATGCACAGACTACCCCAAAAGATACTGCCGTAAAAGAGCAGAAGATTGAGGAGGTAGTACTGATCGGATATGGGGGACAAAAAAAATTGAACATTACAGGAAGTATAGGTACTGTAAGTGCAAAAGATTTGGCTGATAGACCTAATTCTAACCCTATCAGCTCTGTTCAAGGAAAGGTAGCGGGGGTTAATATTGTTAACCCGGGTGCTCCAGGAGTTTCTCCAAGAGTTGATATTAGAGGTATTAGCTCTTTAAACGGAGCAACAGTATTTATTGTAGATGGTATTATTACTACAGACATTTCATATCTTAATCCTTTGGATATAGAATCTATGAGTATATTAAAAGATCCTTCATCTTTAGCAATATACGGGAGTAGAGCCACTAACGGAGCCGTTATTATAAAAACAAAAGGAGGTAAAGGAAAGACAACCTTTAACTTTAATTCTTATTTAGGATTAAAGACAGTTCCGAATGTTGTAGATATGGTTAATAAAGATCAGTATATTGAACTTTATAATGAAAAACTAAAATATTCCGGAGCATCATCAGGTTTTTTGGATCCAAATAATTATAGTATTAGTACGGACTGGTTTAAAGAGATTCTTAAACCCTCCATTATTAATTCAAATGATATTTCGGCTTCTGGATCTACAGATAAAATGAATTACTTTTTAAGTTTAGGATATTTGACAGATCAAGGGAACTTTGATGCAGGAAAAGGTATCAATTCTGGAAATGATTTTAAAAGGTTCACTTCAAGAATAAACGTAACTTACAAATTAACTGATAAATTAACAGTAGGTACTAATTCATCTTGGTCGCAAATGAGCAGAAATAATGCTGTGAACCCTCTTTTAACAGCATATAATTCTCCACCAGTTTATAACCCGATAAATCCTGATGGCTCTTATGGTTATCAAACATTAACATCATTAGCTAATCCTAGAGCTCAATTAGATCTTACTCGCGACAGAAATAAAGAAAATAGATATATTATCAATCTTTGGGGAGAATACAAGATTTTAAAGGATTTAGTATTTAAAACTAATTTCACTCAGGATAATGGAGATACAAGTGGATTTATTTTTACAAGTCCTTCAAGCTACCTGCCCGGAAATAATGATAGGTCAAAGTTATCTAAGTTTACTTCAAATTCCAGAAATTATGTTTTTGACAATACATTAACATGGACTAAAAACTTGGGATCTCATCATTTTGTTGGTTTAGTAGGGGCATCTGCCCAAGAAGCTAAAGCATATAAACTTACTGGAAAAGCTGAAGGTGTAAAATACAGTGGGGATGATGGTAGTTTATTTCTCATCAACGGAGGAACTAACATGACTGTTGAAGAAACTGACGTGAAAACAAGCAGGCTTTGGGGTTATTTTGCTAGAATTAATTATGATTTTGCAGGCAAATACTTACTTAATGCATCTATAAGAAGAGATGCTTCTAATAATTTTTCAGAAAGTGACAGATCTCGTTGGTTTCCTGCGGTAGGTTTGGGATGGGTTGTTTCAAAAGAGAACTTCCTGGCAGAACAAAATGTTCTAAGTTTATTAAAACTAAAGGCGAGCTGGGCTAAAATGGGTAATCCTGATGTTCCGAGATCTTATGATAATCGAGCAATCAAAATAGGAGGTGCGTATTTTGGCAATACAGGCATTGATGGCTATAGTACTACTGATATTTATGATTTAAATATTGGATGGGAAACCATTGAAGGAAAAGATGCCGGAGTAGAACTAGGTTTCTTCAATAATAAACTAACATTAGAAGCTAACTATTATCGTAAAGATTCTAGAGATGTAGTTTATCCAATAACACAACCGGCAATATCCGGAGCTAGTAATAAATTGGTAACTAATGCATTTTCGTTTTATAATAAAGGTTTTGAATTTAATTTAGCTTATAACACAAATATTACGGATAAAATCAAATTAGGAGTATATGGTAACCTAACAACATTAGATAATCGTATTACAAGTGTTTATAATAATTCATTTAACGAAACTGGTCCTTATTTATTTGGTAATACCATTACGAGATTAGAAACTGGACAGGCAGTTGGTGCTTTCTATGGATATAATGTTGTTGGAGTATTTCAAAATCAGGCACAAGTAGACTCTGCTCCTGTATACTCATCAGTGAAAAAGCAGGTTGGTGGGTTCATGTTTGAGGATAGAGATGGAAATGGTGTAATTGATAGTAGGGACAAATCATTTTTAGGAAGTCCTATCCCTGATTATACTTATGGATTCGGATTCAATCTGTCTGGATATAATTTTGACTTTGCCATTGATTTCCAGGGAGTACAAGGAAACAAAATATACAACTATAATAGAGAGCAGCGCTATGGAAATGAAAGCTGGGATTTAGATATGTACAGAAACCGTTGGCATGGTGAAGGTACTTCCAATACAAATTCTGCAATTTCCACAGACCAACAGATTATAGTGCCAAGTAGTTTTTATGTAGAAGATGGTAGTTTTTTTAGAATTAGAAATATATTAGTAGGATATACATTAGGCTCTGATTTTACAAAGTCTCTTAATATAGAAAAATTAAGAATTTATGTTTCTGCTCAGAACCCGTGGACAAGTTTCAAATATAATGGATTCTCTCCGGAAATTTTAAACTCAGACAGGGTACAAATGGGAGTTGATAATAATATTACTCCTATATCAGCAATTTATACTTTAGGTTTAAACTTAACATTTTAAAAATTGAGCAATGAAAAAAATAATAATATCATCAATTCTTGTATTGTCCTCTCTTTCATGTAGTAATGACTTTTTGGAAAACAGAGTTGAAAATGCAGTTTTAGCAGAAGAATTTTTTAAAACTGAAGCAGACGCAATGTCTGGTACGGCTGCTATTTATGCTTTTTTGAAAGGATGGGATAATTCTGCTTTTCCTTTTCAATATGTAATGGGAGTTACTGGTGATGATGTGGTTAAAGGAAGTAATCCAGGAGATTCTTCATTTATTAATGCATACGATAATTACTCTTATACAGTCTCAGATGCAGGTATTGAAAGCTACTGGAAAGCACAATGGAAAGGAATTGCATTATGTAATCGTGTTATTACGCATGTTCCTTTAATAGAAATGAATGCAAACCTCAGAAATAGATTGGTTGCGGAAGCGAAGTTTTTAAAGGCTTATTTTTATTTTAATTTAGTCAGGTTATGGGGCGGAGTTCCAATATTTGATAATATTCCTGTAAATCCCTCAGAGTTTAATTACAACATACCAAGAAATTCAGTGAATGAGGTGTACGACTATATTATAAAAAACCTGAATGAGGCAGCTGATGTTTTACCTCAGTCTTACCCAGCAAGTGACTTAGGCCGTGTAACCAAAGGAGCAGCAAAGGGTATATTGTCAAAAGTATATTTATACAAAAAAGACTGGCAAAAAGCCTACGACACATCTAATGAAGTTATAGCTATGGGATATAGTTTAGATCCCGATTTTAACCATTTATTCAGGATTGAAGGTGAATTTGGAACTGAATCTGTATTTGAAGTAAATAATCAATGTACTGGAGCTTTTGGCGGTTCTCAGTATGCTCAAGTTCAAGGAGTCAGAAACCAGTTTGGGTGGGGATTTTTCACTCCTTCTCCTGCTCTGGAAAACGCATTTGAAGCAGGTGATATCCGTAAGGAGCTCACAATTCTTAGAAATGGGGAAACTACGCCAGAAGGAGATGTAATCGCAATGCAGGATCCTCTTTCCGTAACAACTTTTAATCAGAAAGTATATGTTCCTAAATCACATCAGACTGGTTGTGATCAAGGCTCAGAACAAAATATAAGAATTTTACGTTTTGCAGACATATTGCTGATTAATGCAGAAGCGGCAAATGAGTTAGGAAATATTTCAGCAGCAGCAACTTCATTGAATAAAGTTAGGAATAGGGCAACCTTGGCAAATACTACGGCATCCAATCAGGAAACTATGCGGGCAGCTATCTACCAGGAAAGAAAAGTAGAACTGGCTATGGAAAATGATAGATTTCCAGACTTGTTAAGAACTGGACAGGCAGCAACTGTTTTAGGTCCACTAGGATTTAAATCGGGAAAAAATGAATTGTTACCGATTCCATTGAATGCTATTAATGATAGTAATGGTGTTCTAACCCAAAACCCAGGATATTAAAATTTAACCATACACTTTAGAGGAGAATGAAAGTTCTCCTCTTCTTTTAGCAGAACCAGGTAAAAAAAGATTTCATGAAAAGGACCGTATTATCAATTGCCATCACCTCTTTATTCTTTGCAAATTCCTGCAAAAACTCACAGTCTCCGAAACAGGAAACTGCCCGCACGGAAGCGGTGAAAAGTGACATCACAGACGAACAGCTGATGGACAGAGTTCAAAAAGATGCCGTAAAATATTTCTGGGATTACGCTGAACCCAAATCCATGATGGGTAGAGAGCGTTACCATGAAGACAATATTTATCCGGATAATGATAAGCATGTCATTACCACCGGAGGGTCAGGATTTGGACTGGCCACGCTTCTGGTAGGAGTAGAAAGAGGATTTATTCCACGACAGGAAGCCATAAAAAGACTCACCCATATGATGGATTTTCTGGCCAGGGCAGACCGTCATAAAGGGGCCTGGTCACACTGGATCAACGGAGAAACAGGAAAAACAGTCCCTTTCGGCAAAAAAGATAATGGCGGCGATCTTGTGGAAACGGCATTTCTTACTTCGGGAATTCTGATGGTCCGTGAATATTTTAAAAACGGAAACACAGAAGAAAAAGCACTGGCTGCAAAATGTGATGAAATCTGGAAGGGAATCCAATGGAACTGGTATACAAAAGGAGGTGAAAAAGTCCTCTACTGGCACTGGTCTCCGGAATATCAGTGGGAAATGAATTTCCCTCTGGAAGGCTATAATGAATGCCTCATCACCTACATTCTGGCAGCTTCATCACCCACGCATTCCATTGATGCAGAAACCTATTACAAAGGCTGGACAAGAAACGGGACCTACCTTACAGACAAAACAAAATACGGACTTCCTTTGTACGTAAAACACAATTATGCCGAAGAATACGGCGGACCTCTCTTTTGGTCACAATATTCCTACATCGGGCTGGATCCTACCGGACTTTCAGATAAACTGGTGAAAAATTATTTCGAATTAAACAAAAATCAGGCCCTTATTGACTATAAATACTGTGTAGAAAATCCAAAGCAATGGAAAGGCTATGGTGCCAATTATTGGGGACTGACAGCCGGCTACACAAGAAATGAAGACGGAAGCACTGGCTACACCGCACATATGCCTTCCAATGACAATGGCGTAATCACACCCACTGCCGCACTGAGCAGCTTTCCGTATACGCCTAAAGAATCTATGGCTTTCCTGAGGTTTCTATATACCCAAAAACCTGAATTCATAGGATCTGCAGGACCTTATGATGCCACTTCAGTAAATTACAACAACTGGTATACCCCAAGATATTTAGCGATAGACCAGGGGACAATAGCCCCAATGATTGAAAACTACAGAACGGGATTTTTATGGAAATTATTTATGAATGCTCCTGAAATCCAGCAGGGACTAAAAAAATTAAGCTTTCAATCTGAGAAATATGGTATTAAATAACCAGGATTAGTATTATCTTCAGCAGGATTTTTATTCACTAGAACGGGCTTTAGCCCGCTTAAATAAAAAAACAAAATACCAACGGCTTTAGCCCAAACAAAAATGGCCATATGAAATTAAAACTGAAACATCTTCCCCTTGTACTTCTTCCGCTTTCACTGCAGCTTAATGCACAGGAACTAAAAGGGGAACTGAACAAAGAGATTAAAAGGACAGAAAAAATGTCTTACATTCTGGATTATCCTCAAAAAGCCAAAGGAAATGTCCCTTTAATTGTATTCCTGCATGGTTCCGGAGAAAGAGGAAATAATCTTGAAATGGTTAAAGCGCATAGTCCGTTCACCTACAAAAACCTGATTAAGGAACCCGTAGCGATTCTGGCACCTCAATGTCCTGCAGATTCATGGTGGGATACCATTACGGTATATAACCTGATCAAAGAGATTCAGAAAAAATATAAGATTGATGCTTCCAGAATTCATCTTACAGGGCTTTCAATGGGAGGCTGGGGAACATTGAAACTGGCTCAGGAGCATCCAGAAATGTTTGCATCGGTAGTTTCTGTATGTGCACCAACGGATTTTCCCATGTATGCCAATATCAATAAGTACAAAGGACTGAATATGAAAATTTTTCACGGAGGAATGGATGATATCGTACTGCCGGAAAATGCCTTTAATTTCTATCAGAGGCTGCACCCGGTAAATCCGTCGGCAGAGCTCATTATTTTCCCGAATGACAATCACAATTCCTGGGACTCCACCTATTCTGATCCTAAGCTTTATGAATGGATGCTGTCCAGGAAAAAAGGGGAATAATTAGGAGATAAGAAGTTAATAGAATAAAGAATAAAGAATAAAGAATAAAGAATAAAGAATAAAGAATAAAGACACAGATTATAACAGAATCAATTTTTATCGCAGATAAAATCCTTGCGCCTTAAAACGTAACATTTGGAAAAAACTAGCGCCTTTGCGCTACCCAACAGCTCGTTAATAAAAAATGAACAGTCTTTATTAAACAGTAAAAAATAAAATCAGAACTATAATTTAAGAAGATAGATTTATGAAAAAGTTAATTGTAATTGCAACCCTGGCACTTTCGCCCGTATTTTCCGCACAGGACATGGTCACGAAACCCGTGCAGTCTTTCCAGACGGCCCAGTATCAGGCAAAGAAAAAAGCTTTCATCGAAAATCTTTTGTCTAAAATGACTTTAGATGAAAAGATTGGCCAGCTCAATCTGCCCACCTCCGGAGATTTCACCACAGGGCAGGCCCAAAGCTCGGATATCGGAAAAAAAGTGGAGCTGGGGTTAGTGGGAGGATTATTCAACATAAAAGGAGCTGAAAAAATTAAAGCAGTTCAGAAGGTAGCTGTAGAAAAAAGCCGCCTTAAAATTCCTTTGATCTTCGGGATGGATGTTATCCACGGCTATGAAACCACCTTCCCGATTCCATTGGGACTGGCTGCTTCCTGGGATATGAACCTGGTGCAGCAGTCTGCAAGGGTAGCCGCAAAAGAAGCTTCTTCCGATGGGATCAACTGGACCTTCTCTCCAATGGTGGATATTTCCCGCGAACCGAGATGGGGAAGAGTATCCGAAGGCTCCGGGGAAGATCCGTACTTAGGAAGTGAGATTTCAAAAAATATGGTGTATGGTTATCAGGGGAAAGATCTTTCCGCCGGAAATACCATCCTTGCCTGTGTAAAACACTTTGCATTATACGGAGCAGGTGAAGCCGGCCGTGATTACAATACAGTAGATATGAGCCACGTGAGAATGTTCAATGAATATTTTCCTCCTTATAAAGCAGCTGTAGATGCCGGTGTAGCCTCTGTGATGGCTTCCTTCAACGAAGTGGACGGGGTTCCTGCAACCGGAAGCAAGTGGCTTCAGACAGAAGTTCTCCGAAAAATGTGGAACTTCAAAGGTTTTGTGGTAACCGATTATACGGGGATCAACGAAATGGTAGAGCACGGAATGGGAGATCTTCAGCAGGTGTCTGCTTTAGCCCTGAAAGCAGGAGTAGATATGGATATGGTAGGTGAAGGATTTTTAACCACCCTTAAAAAATCTTTGGACGAAGGAAAAGTTACCCAGGCAGAAATTGATATGGCGGCAAGAAGAGTCCTTGAATCAAAATATGACCTTGGATTGTTTGATGATCCTTACCGTTATG
This sequence comes from Chryseobacterium phocaeense, assembly GCF_900169075.1. Taxonomy (NCBI): domain Bacteria; kingdom Pseudomonadati; phylum Bacteroidota; class Flavobacteriia; order Flavobacteriales; family Weeksellaceae; genus Chryseobacterium; species Chryseobacterium phocaeense. The sequence goes on along the minus strand of NZ_LT827015.1, from coordinate 2,211,742 downwards.
GTGATGCGAAACTGGCTGCAAAAGAGGTGTACAATATGGACAATCGCAATATCGCAAGAAACGTAGCTGCCCAGTCAATGGTATTGTTGAAAAACGAAAACCAGGTATTGCCTTTGAAGAAATCCGGTACCGTAGCAGTGATAGGACCATTGGTGAATAACTCACTCAACATGGCCGGAACATGGAGTGTGGCTACAAAACATGCTATTTCAGTTTCATTGATGCAGGGACTTCAGGCCAATTATGGAAAAGAAGTGAAATTTCTTTCCGCAAAAGGAGCAAATATTGATTACGATGCAAAATTAGAAGATATCTACGCAGCTCACGGAAAAAAAACAGACCGGGACAACCGCCCGAAAGAAGAGCTGTTGAAAGAAGCCGTAGACATCGCCAACAAAGCAGATGTTATTGTTCTGGCCATTGGTGAATCCGCGGAAATGAGCGGTGAATCCTCTTCAAGAACAGAGATCACCATCCCTCAGTCGCAGGTGGATTTATTAAACGAATTGAAAAAGACCGGGAAGCCTATTGCTATGGTGCTATATACCGGTCGCCCGCTGGCTTTGACCAATGTAAAAGATACACCGGATGCAATTCTTAATGCCTGGTTTGCTGGTTCAGAAGCCGGAAACGCCATTGCAGATGTTTTATTTGGAAAAGTAAATCCTTCAGGGAAGCTTCCGATGACTTTCCCGAGAAGCCTGGGGCAGGTTCCTATTTATTATAACGCAAAAAATACTGGCCGTCCGTTGAATCAGGATAAAGTGGATAAATGCGTATATGAAAGATTCCGTTCCAACTATATGGATGAATGTAATACACCGCTGTATCCGTTTGGATATGGATTGAGTTATACTAAATTCAGTTATTCCGATATGTCGGTTTCAAACCAGAATCCAAAAGGAAACCAGACTATTCAGGCTTCCGTAACCGTTACCAATTCCGGGAACTACGACGGGGCAGAGGTAGTACAGCTTTATATCAGGGATATGGTAGGAACCATTACCAGACCGGTAAAAGAACTGAAAGGATTCCAGAAAATTTTCCTGAAAAAAGGAGAATCTAAAAAAGTGACCTTTGATATCAATCCGGAAAGTTTGAAATTCTACAACGGAGAACTGAAATTCGACTGGGAGCCGGGAGAATTTGATCTTATGATCGGAACCAGTTCAGAGCATGTAAGACATTCCAAAATCAACTGGACGAAATAATAATCGGGAAGCCATTCTTCGGAGTGGCTTTTCCTTTTTTGGCATGATTTTTAATAGCACACTAATATCTTTAAAAATAATAATTATGAAAAAAACGATTGTATTTGGAGCAATGATGATGGGATCTTTTATGTGGGCACAAACGGTAGGAGGAGACAGAGATGCTCATGGATGCATAGGTTCTGCGGGATACACGTATTCCCAGATCAAAAAAGACTGTGTAAGGGTTTTCGAACAGAAAATAAAACTGACTGAGGTAGAGCCGAAAGGAAGTTCCACTTCAATGACGGCCGTGATTTTCAGCAAGGATATGAAGAAAGCAGAAATTTTCATCCCCGATACAGATGGTGAAAGCCTCATTCTTACAAGAGTAGGTAAGGGAAAAATATGGAAGAAGGATGATTATGTACTGGTTCCGTTTAAGAAGGGAGAATACCAGCTTAAAAAAGATAACGTGGTGATTTACCAGTAAATCCGGAATTTTAAAATACTATAAAGACTGTCTGTGAAGGCAGTCTTTTGTTTTGATTAATATTTAAGGTACAGATTTAAAAGCATTTTGACAATTCTAAAAAATTTTATTACAGAATTGAATAATATATTGATAAGTATCACATAATGAGTAGTTTTTTGTATCTTAGATCAGCTAATCCTTTATTTCTGTTATTATTTAAAAAACTTAAAACCATTAATATTTAAATATGAAAAAAACTATTTTATTAGGCGCAGTGTTCCTCGGTTCTTTATTTTTTGGTCAGCAGAAAGCTCCGGTGCTGGGAGGTGACAGAGATGTTCATGGCTGTATAGGTTCAGCGGGGTATACCTATTCACAGATCAGAAATGATTGTGTGAAGGTTTTTTCACAGAAAATCAAATTAAAGGAAGTTAATTCTGATAAAAGTTACACTTCAATGACAGCCGTTATTTTCAGTAAAGACATGAAAAAAGCCGAAATTTTTATCCCGAATGGAAATGCCAAAAGTATTATTCTTAACAGAGAAGGAAAAAGCAAAATGTGGAAAAGCGGAAGTTATATTCCGGAAACGTATGTATTGGTTCCTTACAAAAAGACAGGGTATCAGATTAAAAAAGATGATGTAGTAATTTATCGGTAAATACGGTTTTCTGATGAATAATTTTCTCTTTTATTTAAATTAGATCATGGGTAATCAGAATTATTTTGAGTAAAAATGTATATTAGTACCACCAATCATAGCAGGATCCGAAAAGCTTAAAGAGTAGGAACAACCCCAAAATTATTAATATGAAAAATCTGAGAAAATTGACAAAAAAAGAATTGAAAACAGTTCAGGGAGGAATCCCGATGTGTTTACCAGGGTATTACTGGTGTGCATTTGTAAAAAAATGTATTTCCGTGAACGTAGAATGCGGACTTGCATAATAAGCTCCGGATTGTTTTTAATAAAAGCAAATAGCCGTTCAGATGAACGGCTATTTTTATGGGCAAAGCATGATGCTTAACTGCTTTTTTAATAACACTTATCAGCGTCGTATTTTCTGCATGGTCCGTTTTCTGTATATTGGCAGGTTCCCTCAGGACATCTTCCTCCCGGTGGCGGCACCCAGCCTCCTGAAATCATTTTTAAACTGGATTTTGATAATTTCTTTAAATTTTTCATAATAAGTTTTGTTTACTTTGGTTTCTCTACTCTGTCAGCTTTTCGAGTTCCGCTATCTTAATCGAATTTATAAAATAAATTGAAATAAAATCACTACCTGTTGAAAAAAAGAATAATATTTTTTGAAAATAGCAGGAAATTGCCTCCTAGAAGTAAAAAATGTGATGGCGTCCGTGTCATTTTAATCTGAAATTTAAAAGACCATTCACAATTTTCATCTCTCACCGAAAATCCGTATTTTTGTGCATCTAAAAGTAAAAGAAGAATGAATTCCTACAAAAATCCATTGGAAGAACGCTATTCCAGTGAAGAAATGTTGTTTAATTTCTCACATAACAACAAATTCCGTACTTGGAGAAAGCTTTGGATAGCTCTTGCTGAAATTGAAAAAGACCTTGGCCTTGACATTACAGATGAGCAGATTGCTGAGCTTAAAGCTAATGCTGAAAATATCGACTATGATAAAGCGGCAGAATACGAAAAGAAATTCCGTCATGATGTAATGGCTCACGTTCACACGTATGGAGATGTGGCGCCTTCAGCAAAAGGAATTATCCATTTAGGGGCTACTTCGGCTTTTGTAGGAGACAATACAGACCTTATCCAGATCCGTGACGGGCTTTTGATTTTAAAGAAAAAGCTGGTTAATGTAATGAAAAACCTGGCAGATTTCTCTATTCAGTATAAAGACCTTCCAACCTTAGGATTCACTCATTTCCAGCCGGCCCAGCTGACCACAGTAGGGAAAAGAGCTACACTTTGGCTGCAGAGTCTTGTTCTCGATATTGAAGAACTTGATTTCTTCCTTGAAACACTTCGTTTCAGAGGAGTAAAAGGAACTACAGGAACTGCTGCAAGCTTTCTTGAACTTTTCAATGGTGATTATTCCAAAGTAAAGCACCTGGATAAAGAACTTTCAAAAAGATTCGGTTTTGAGAAAGTGTTCGGAGTTTCCGGTCAGACTTACGATAGAAAAATTGATGCTAAAGTGGTGGCTTTACTAGGGAATATTGCACAATCTGCCCATAAATTCACTAACGATTTACGTCTTCTTCAGAATCTTAAAGAAATTGAAGAGCCGTTCGAGAAAAACCAGATCGGTTCCTCAGCAATGGCTTACAAGCGTAATCCGATGAGAAGCGAAAGAATCGGGGCGCTGGCAAAATATGTAATGTCTCTGACGACAAGTTCTGCAATGGTAGCTTCTACTCAGTGGTTTGAAAGAACTTTGGATGACTCGGCAAATAAGAGATTAACTATTCCTCAGGCGTTCCTTGCAGTGGATGCGATCTTACTGATCTGGAACAACATCATGAACGGAATCGTGGTGTATCCAAACAGAATCAACAAGCATATTATGGAAGAACTTCCTTTCATGGCGACGGAATATATCATCATGGAAGAAGTGAAAGCCGGCGGTGACCGTCAGGAAATTCATGAAGTGATCAGGGTTCACTCTATGGAAGCTTCCAAAAAAGTGAAAGAAGAAGGAAAAGAAAATGACCTTATTGAAAGAATCCTGAACGATGATTCTTTAAAACTGGACAAATCAAAATTAAAAGAAGTTTTGGATCCTAAAAACTTTATCGGTTTTGCACCGGTTCAGACGGAGGAATTCATCAGCAATGAAGTTCAGCCGATTCTCGACCAGAACAAAGACCTGATAGGATTGGAGGCTGATCTTAAAGTATAAAGCATATGCAGTCTTTTTGGGCTGCATATTTTATTTTATTCCAACATGAAAAAAATACTGTTTCTTATTTCCATGATACCCGTATTTTCTTTTTCCCAGAAGAAAGAGGTGTTAAAGTATTTTATCTCAAAAGATACGTTGACTGGAGTGAAAGATCAGGATGGAAAAATTATCGTCCCTGCACAGTTTAGAATATATTCGGATCTTAAGGACGGGGAGCAGGTAAAGGAGGAAACCATTTATTTCGACGGTTTTAAAAAAGGAGAAACCAAAGAAAAAAATGCATGGGGATATGTATATGATAAAAAAGGAAATTTCCTGTACAGGCCCTTCTTTTACGACAATGGAGCAGATTATTTCAGGGAAGGTCTAAGGAGATTTGTAAAGAACGGGAAAATAGGTTTTGCAGACCGGAATGGAAAACTCGTAATAGAAGCTGAGCATGATTTTGTTTCGTATTTTGATTACGCTTATGCTGTTTTTTGCGATGGCTGTGCGTGGAAAGAAACGGGAGATGGACACAAAACTATGGAAGGCGGAACCTGGGGCGTAATGAATACCAGAGGAGAAGTGGTGGAACCTGTTGCAAAACCCTCGGACAAGGACAAGGAAATCCTTGGGAAATATTATCCGAACCCTTTTGAGTACAACGCGAAAGAGAAAAGCATTCTTCAATTTTTTGAAAAGCAGAATACCTTGCTTTCAGGGCTTTATTATGTCAATGTTTATCCTGAAATGTCTGAAGACCAAAAGAAATTACTTTTTGAAATTGTAGAAAGACCGAAAGAAAATTTCCCCTTCTATCAGATCAATACCTATGATCTGAGTAGGGATGGCTCTACTTCTGAACGATTTAAATTCCTTGTTTCAGAAGATGGTAAAGAAAATTATGGTCTGGATTTTAACGAAAAAATTCCTTACCGGAAATGGCTGGATAATGAAATAGAAGAAGCGGAGAAATTTCAGAAAGAACATCCGGATAACCCGAATAAATTTGTAAAATAACAATAGTCCATGAAATACCTGTCGGTTTTTTTATTAATCCTTCTGTCTAAGATGAGCTTCTCACAAAGCCAGAAAGAAATGTATTCCATCATGGATACCAATGCAGCTAAATTAAAAGAAAAATCCGGAGCGTATTCCGTGTCTGTAGGAATCCTGAAAGATGGTAAAGTATACACCAGACATTATGGGGAAATAGATAAAGGACAAGGAAACCGGGCGACCGACAATACTTATTTTGAAATAGCCTCCGTAACCAAGCTTCTTACCGGACAGCTGGTGGCTCAGGCCGTATTGGAAAATAAAATCAGTCTTGAGGATGATATCCGTAAATACCTGAAAGGATCTTATCCCAATCTGGAATATAATGGAACGCCCATCAGAGTAAAAGATCTTATATCCTACAGAACAGCATTGCCGCGAAGTCTTCCGGACGATAAAGCTCTGAGGGAAAATTTGACCGATGAAACTCCTTTTGAATACAATAAATTAGGAGAAAACTATACAAAAGACCAGTTCAAGCAGGACCTGCATCAAGTAAAACTGGACACACTTCCGGGAACGCAGTATGTATACAGCAATATTAGCTTGGAAATTGCAGGGCTTATGCTCGAGAATATTTATGGACAAAGCTATGAGTCCCTGCTTAAGAAAAACATTCTTTCAAAGGCAGGAATGAATCACACCAGGCTGGAACTCGCAAAAAATGAGATTCTGGCGAATGGTTACTATTCAAACGGCCGTCTGATGCCACATTTCAAAAGCCTTTTATGGGGAGCCAGCGGAATGAAGACCAAATCTACCATGGGAGACCTTATGAAGTTTTTACAATACGAACTGGATGCTAAAAATACAGTGGCTCAGGAATCCCAGAGAAATATCAGCGATAGCCAGAGCGGCTGGTTCGGGTACTTCTGGGATAATTTTGGAACCAATGAATATGGGAAAAACGGTTTTAAACATGGAGGAGCATTCGGAAATCAGGTGTGGTTTGCCGTATATCCTGAACTCAATACCGGGATTTGCATGATCGTGAATATCAGTGGTCCCGAAACGTTTCCTGCACTTTATGATGCCGGAGCGGATCTTATCGGGGATCTTGAAAACCATTCAGATAAAAAGCAGACGTATGGTTACACCATTAAAGGAAATAACGTTGTTTTTTCCTATACCCATGGTAAAAATCTCGATGCAAAGCTGATCTACTCAGTTTTCGTAGCAGGGAGTTTTAATGACTGGAATTCTGAGAATAAAGAATACCAGATGAGGAAAAAAAATGAAAATCAGTTTGAATTGGAAGTTCCATTATCCAGATTTGAAAAAGGTAAGACCTATTCCTTTAAATTTGTACTCAATAAAGAATTTTGGATGACAGCTCCAAAAAATGCTTCCAATACAGACGGAACGAAAGACAATAATCTGGTTTTGGTGCTTTAGAAAAGGAACTCAACCTGAAAAAAGAAAAGAAAAAATAAATCTAATATTAAAAAATCTGACATCTAATGTCTAATAACAAAAGAATTTTCGTAGAAAAAAGAGGAATTTTCGATGTGGAAAGTCCAAAAGTTTTTGATGAAGTAAAAGCGGTCGTTCCGGCGGTCAGAAATGTGAAAGTTTATAATGTGTATGATATTTTCAGTCTCCATGACGGAGAATTTGAAAAAGTAGTCAACAGTACTTTCGTAGACCCGGTAACGGATATCCTGCATACGGAAAATCCTGCAGAGCAGACGTATTTTGCCATGGAATTCCTTCCGGGACAATATGATCAGCGTGCAGATTCTGCCCAGCAGTGTATCGCTTTATTGACGGGGAATGAAAAATCCAAAGTAAGAAGCGGAAAACTGATACAGTTTGAAGGCGTTTCTGAAGCAGACCTCGTAAAAATAAAAGATCTGCTGATCAATAAAGTGGAATCACAGGAAAAAGACCTTTCTATCCTGGATATTCCGGCAGACGAAATCCCGTCAAAAGTTATCATCCACGAAAATTTCATCAGTTTCAATGATGCTGAGCTCGAAAACTTTTACAACGGCCACGGTTTTGCATTAGGACTGGACGATCTGAAGTTCATCCAGGAATATTTCAAAACAGAAAAGAGAAATCCTACCGAAACCGAACTTAAAGTTTTAGACACGTACTGGAGTGACCACTGCCGTCATACCACTTTTGAAACAGAGCTGTCGGACATTCAGTTTGAAGGAACATTCAAACATACATTGGAAACCATTTTCAATGATTATATTGAAAAAAGAAAATTCTTAGGCCGCGAGCTGAAACCGATTTCTTTAATGGATCTGGCAACAGTTTGTGGTAAATATTTCCATAAAACCGGAAACCTGGACAACCTGGTGATCTCAGATGAGATCAACGCTTGTACTATCCGGATTGAAGCAGAATACGACGGTAAAAAAGAGCCGTGGTATTTATTATTCAAAAACGAAACCCACAATCACCCTACGGAAATTGAGCCGTTCGGAGGAGCTTCCACATGTCTGGGAGGCGCCATCAGAGACCCTTTGTCCGGAAGATCATTTGTTTTTCAGGCGATGAGGCTTACGGGTGCTGCAGATGTTCTGGAACCGGTGGATAAAACCTTACCGGGAAAACTTCCTCAGAAAACCATTACAAAACAGGCAGCCAACGGATATTCCTCTTACGGAAACCAGATCGGTCTTGCCACAACCATGGTTTCTGAAATCTACGACGAAGGTTACAAAGCCAAAAGAATGGAAGTAGGATTCGTTACCGGAGCCGTTCCTGTAGATTGGGTGAGACGTGATAAGCCTGAAAATGGTGATTCCATCATTATTTTGGGAGGAGCCACAGGCCGTGATGGAGTTGGAGGAGCCAGCGGAAGCTCAAAAGAGCAGGATGAGACTTCTATCCACACCATGAGTTCCGAAGTTCAGAAAGGAAATGCCGTAGAAGAACGTAAGATTCAGAGATTATTCAGAAACCCTGAAGTAACAAGACTGATAAAAAAATCCAATGACTTTGGAGCGGGCGGTGTTTCAGTAGCTATCGGTGAAATTGCTGATTCCCTGGAAGTGAATCTTGATGTTCTTCCTTTAAAATATGAAGGATTAAACGGAACCGAATTAGCCATCTCCGAATCTCAGGAAAGAATGGCGGTTGTAGTAGATCCGAAAGACAAAGATCAGTTCATTAAATTCTGCGAAGCTGAAAATATTGTTGCTGTAGAAGTGGCAAAAGTAACAGACTCAGGAAGAATGCAGATGTTCTGGAAGGGAGACAAAATTGTAGACCTTTCAAGAGAATTCCTGGATACCAACGGATGTTCCAAAACACAGGAAGTAAAAATTACCCACCTGGAAGAAGTAAAAGATGAAACAGCTTCTTTTACCAAAGACAACTTCATCAGAATATTAAGCGATAAAAATGTAGCTTCCCAAAAAGGATTGCTCGAAATGTTTGATTCATCCATAGGTGCCACTACGGTTGCTATGCCGCTTGGAGGAAAATACCAGCAGACCCTGATGGAAGGAAGTGTACAGACCCTGCCAATTATCGGAGCAAAAGACATCGAAACGGTTTCTTTGGCAAGCTGGGGATTTGATGCGGGAATTTCTAAGCAGAATTCTTTGCTGGGAGCTTCTTATGCTGTAGTGGAAAGTGTGGCTAAAATTGCTGCCATGGGTGGCGATTACAAAAATATCAGACTAAGCTTCCAGGAATATTTCGAGAAACTGGGGCAGAATCCTGAGAAGTGGGGAAAACCTCTGGCTTCACTATTAGGAGCTTATGATGCTCAGATCAATCTTGGTCTTGCTGCGATCGGAGGAAAAGATTCTATGAGCGGTACCTACCAGGATCTGAATGTTCCGCCAACCTTGATTTCTTTTGCCTGTGCGAACGGTGAAAAGAAAAATATTATCTCTCCTGAATTTAAAAAAGAAGGAAATAAAATCTACTTCTTCAACCATATTCCTCAGGAAAGCGGACTTCCGGACTATGACAGTTTAAAAGGAATTTTTGATTTTATTTTCGAAAACATTAAAGCCGGAAAAATTGTTTCTGTGAAAACTGTTAAGGAAGGCGGTGCTGCTGTAGCATTGGCAAAAATGAGCTTCGGAAACAGATTGGGAGCTGAAATCAGTATTGAGGACAGTGCTTTATTAACTAAAAATATCGGAAGCTTAATCATCGAATCCAATGAAGAACTGAGCCATATTTCGCTTCAGCACATCGGAGAAGTAAAAGATTCAGGTGTTTTGAAAATAAACAGTCTTGAAGCTCAGATTTTGGAGCTGGAAGCAGCATACACAGGAACTTTTGAAAATCTTTTCCCAACTAAAGAAAAAGAAAAACTGACGGTTGAAATTGATGAAAAATCAAATTCGGTCAACCCTAGAAATATCATCATTAAAAAACACGGCATTGCCCAGCCTAAAGTATTTGCACCGGTGTTCCCGGGAACCAACTGCGAGTATGACACGCTGAATGCCTTTGCAAAAGAAGGAGCAGCAGTAAGCAGCCTGCCTTTGATCAATATCAACCACCAGCTGCTGGATGAAAGCATCGATGCCTGGGTAGAAGAGATCAGAACCTCTCAGATTCTGGCATTCTCAGGAGGTTTCTCAGCCGGTGATGAGCCGGATGGTTCTGCCAAATTCATCGTTAACGTCCTGAAAAATGAGAAGATGAAAAATGCTGTTCATGAACTATTAGACAGGGATGGAATGATCATCGGGATATGTAACGGTTTCCAGGCTTTGGTTAAATCCGGTCTGTTACCTTACGGAAGAATCAAGGATCTGGATGAAAATTCTCCTACACTGGCCCACAACGCAATCAGAAGACATATCTCTCAGATGGTGAATGTGAAAGTAGTGAATGATGAAAGCCCTTGGCTAAAAGGAATGAAAGATCAGGTATTCACTATCCCAATTTCTCACGGCGAAGGACGTTTCATGGCTTCTGAAGAAGAAATCAAAAAGTTGTATGAAAATGGTCAGATTGCCACTCAATACATAGATCTTGACGGAAATATTGCCCACGGAATGCCGTTTAACCCAAACAATTCATTATTCGGGATTGAAGGGGTAACCAGCCCGTGTGGAAAGATTTACGGAAGAATGGGGCACCCGGAACGTTTTGCAGAAGGTCTGATGAAAAACATACCAACCGCGAATTACCACAACATATTTAAAAACGGAGTGGAATACTTCAAATAAAATAAAAATGACCGCCACTGAATGGCGGTCATTTTTTATATTTACCAGAATCAAATCTTACCAGAACAATGTTAAATTCAGATCAAAATACCTTAATCACAATCAATAGCGGACACTTTTCAGATCTGCCCGGATTCTATGATGAGGTTTCCTCGGTTTTGATGAAAGATACCGGCTGGAAAGTTGGAACACTCGACGGTTTCGATGATATCCTGTACGGCGGTTTCGGAGTCTTTGAAAACGGAGAGCCCATTGAAATCATATGGAAAGAATCCCAGAAGTCAAAAGAAGATCTGGGTTTTGAAGCCACCTGTATTTTCTATAAAAACAAAATCAGACAGGGAAAACCATTCAATACACAGCTGATACAGGAAAAACTTGATGACCTAATTTCAGGAAAAGGACAAACCCTGTTTGAAATTTTAATCGAAATCATACAGTCACACAAAAATATTACCCTAATTTTGGATTAACACCAGGTTCATTGTAAACCATGGAGTCACAACGTGACGACTTAACCCAGGATAGGATGCAGTCCTATCAAATTAACATTAATACAAGAAACGGGACAAACCCTGTTTGAAATTTTAATTGAAATCATACAGTCACACAAAAATATTACCCTAATTTTGGATTGATATCAGGTTTACTTTATAACATGGAGTCACAACGTGACGACTTAGCTCAGGATAGGATGCAGTCCTATCAAATTAACATTAATACAAGAAACGGGACAAACCCTGTTTTGAAATTTTAATCGAAATCATACAGTCACACAAAAATATTACCCTAATTTTGGATTAACACCAGGTTCATTGTAAACCATGGAGTCACAACGTGACGACTTAACCCAGGATAGGATGCAATCCTATCAAAATGTTATCAATATCAAAAACAATCAGAAATAACAATGAAAAAAATAATCTACGGCCTGTTTTTCGGAGACAGCATCACCTATGGAGAATACGACGGTGTTTTCGGCGGCTGGGTCGATATTCTGAAAAGATATGCTTTACAACGTTTCCATGAAGGAAGTCATGAAGTGATCCTTTTTAACCTCGGAATTGGCGGGGAGACTACAGAAGGTCTGCTGAAAAGGATGCCTTATGAGCTGGCCGCAAGAAACTCAGCAGAAGGAAATATTGTTTTTATCGGATATGGAGCCAATGACCTGGTAGTAAAAGGAGGAAGCCAGCTGGTTGCTCCTGAAAAGTTCAGGGAAAATATCAAAACAGCCATTCAGCATGCAAAACAATATTCCCGCGATATTTATCTCGTAAGCATTCTTCCGGTTGCCGAAAAGGTAGACGGGGTGGAAACTCCCGCCGGAAAATTAAGAACCAATGCAGAAGTCCTGCGATACAATCAGATCCTTAAAGATATGGCTGAAGACAATGCTTTACAGTATATTGATTTTTATAAGGCAGTTGTGGAAGATAAAGAGATTCTGCTTTCTGAAGACGGCGTTCATCCGAATGAAAAAGGGTATGGTGTAATGGCTGAAACGGCATTACCGATCATAGAAAAATACTTATCATGATCTATTTATTTTCGTACGGAACCCTGCAGAAAGAGCAGGTACAACTTGAAACCTTCGGAAGGCTTCTGGAAGGGGAGAAAGATATTCTCACCGGCTATATCCTGAAAACAGTTGAAATTACGGATCCTGAAGTTTTACGGAAAAGTAATCAGAAATATCATCCCATTTTGGAATTTTCCGGAAACAGTACAGATGAAGTGGAAGGGATGCTTTTTGAAGTGACGGAAGAAGAAATCCTGAAGGCTGATGAGTATGAAGTGGACGACTATAAAAGAATTGAAACTGTTTTCAAATCAGGAAAAACAGGATTTATTTATGTGGGGAAATAATTTTTCACCAACGATTTTAGAATAATTATTATCAATAGAAACGGGGTTTAGCCCTGTTTTTTTATTTAATGAATTTAAATGGCTATTTGGATATAATTTATTTTATCCCGCAGATTTCTCAGATTTTCACAGATGATTGCGGATATTGTCGGGCATAAAAATCTCTGGTTTTTTCTAAACTTATGTGAACTTCTCTGCATTCTAACGTTAAACTTCAAATAACTCAAGTGTTAAAAAACTTTTGTGACTTTTGTGGTTATTTTTTTACAAATTTCTCAGACGACACAGATTTTAATATTTACCTTCCCTAATCCCTAAAAAACATACTTCCAGTACACCACCACACCCACCACAACAGATCCGGCCGCCATCAAAAGAACAGCACCTGCTGAAACATCCTTAATAAAGCCGATTCTTCGATCAAAATCAGGTTGAATCATATCACAGATCTTTTCAATGGCTGTATTGAAAATTTCCGCGCTTAAAACGGCTAATGAAACCATAAGAATCAATGCAGTATCCACCGCTGAAAGCCTGAAGTAGAAGATCAGGAAAATATTGATGAAAAAAGCGGCAAGTTCGATCTGGAAATTCCTTTCCGTTTTCATCATCATGAAAAGACCCCGGAAAGCGTTTAAAAAACTTTTGTGGACAGGTAGTTTCTGCATGATTTATTTTTTAGCAAAGATAAGATTTGTATTTTGACGGGGTAAGATATTCCAAGATCAGTTTTACAGCCATATTCACCGGCCGATGAAAAAATAAACACGGACAACCGGATTGAAAAATTAGTAATAAGAGAAATCTGGAGACTAAAATCAAGGCCGAAAACAGATTAACGATAATTGTTCAAAACTCCTTAAGATTATTTTTTTCATTATAGTTTCTATTTATTATATTTGTAGAAACTTATTTTTAAATCTATGAAATTTATTATTTCAAGTGGTGAACTGCAGAAAGCATTGCAAACTGTAAGTGGCGTAATATCAAGCTCTCAATCGAGACCGATTTTAGAAAACTATCTTTTTGAATTAGACGGAAATAACGTTACCATTACAGCATCTGATGGCGAGACTACTCTTGTTACTTCTCTGGAAGTAAAGTCTGACGATTCGGGTAAATTTGCCGTTCCTGCTAAAATTTTTCAGGATTTTATCAAGACTTATGGGGAACAGCCTTTAACGTTCGTAGTAAAGGATAATGCAGAAGGAACTGGAAGCCAGCTGGAAATTTTAGATGAAAAAGACAATTTCGCAGTAGCACTGGACAATGCAGACGACTACCCGGAACTGCCGGAATTTGATGCCTCGCAGAGCGTAACCATGCCTGCCGGAGTTTTATCCGAAGCATTAACGAACACACTTTTTGCCACAAGCAACGATTCTCTTCGTCCGGTAATGACAGGAGTTCTGTTCCAGTTTGGGGAGAATGAAACCAATTTTGTTTCCACAGACTCCCACCGATTGGTTGTTTACAAAAGATCAGACCTGATGAATGCCGAACCTATGGAATTCATTATGCCTAAAAAACCGTTGAACATTTTCAAAAATATCCTGGCAAGTTCCAATGAAGACGTTACCATCGACTTCAACGAGAATATGGCTAAATTTACGTTTGGAAAACACATCTGGATCTGTAGACTGATAGACGGGAAATACCCTAATTATACCGCTGTAATTCCGAAAGAAAATCCAAATGTGCTGACGATCAACAGAAATCTTCTTTTGGGAGCGATTAAAAGAGCATCCATCATGTCCAATAAATCGACCAATCAGGTAAGATTTAAGCTGTCTGCTAATATCCTTCACCTTCATGCAGAAGATACGGAATATGCTAACAAAGCGGATATGCAGATTCCTTGCGACTACAATGGAGAAGATATCAATATTGGTTTCAGCTCCAAGTTTTTAACGGAAATGCTTACTATTTTAGGTTCTGACGATATCACCATGAAAATGTCACAACCGAACAGACCGGGAATTATTGAACCTCTTGACGGTCTTGAAGAAAGCGAAAATATCCTGATGTTATCAATGCCGGTGATCGGATTATAACATTTTGAAAAATAAAATAGAAGAGGTTTTGTAAAAGACCTCTTTTTTTATGCCAATCCGGAGATAGACTTATGAAAATATTTTTTCGGATTTGCCACAGGAATAAGCGGTGGGAAATAGGAGGTTTTGCGGTTCTTGAAACAGGGGCTGATTCATCCATATAAATAAAACTTATTCTCTTAAAGTCCTCTCTAAATTTCGCAGTTTCTTAAAAAAACACGACATTTGTAGCGCGGAAAATTCTAATAAATTTTCTCATTACGAAAAGGTTTCTAACCTTTGAAAAAGAACAAAAATGACCGGATGAAAGGCTAAAAACCTTATCCGGCAATAAAAATAGATTGAGCAAATGAAAATATCAAACAACTGGCTGAAAGACTTTGTCAAAACGGAACTGAAAACTGAAAGAATCGGGGAATTCCTTACAGATATTGGTCTTGAAGTAGAGGGGATAGAAAAATTTGAAAGTGTAAGAGGCAGCCTGGAAGGTATTGTGGTAGGAAAAGTCCTGACCTGCGAGAAACATCCGAATGCTGACAAATTAAAGAAGACAACAGTTGATATAGGAAACGGCAAAATATTGAATATTGTCTGTGGAGCTCCCAATGTTGAAGCAGGACAAACCGTTCCTGTAGCCGTAGTTGGAACTAAAATTTATGACAAGACCGGAAACTTTTTCGAGATTAAGGAAGCGAAGATCAGAAGTGAGATTTCTCAGGGAATGATCTGTGCAGAAGATGAGCTTGGCCTTAGCGATGATCACGGCGGAATCATGGTGCTGGATGAAACCAAATATGAAGTGGGGAAGAACTTCGCGGATTATTTTGAACTGAATACTGATGAGGTGATCGAAATCGGTTTAACGCCGAACAGAACAGATGCAATGTCTCATTATGGTGTTGCCAGGGATCTTCACGCATTTCTTTCAACCAACCAGCAGAAATCCACATTTGAAAAAGTTTCTTCCGAAGTTTTGAATGGGGAAGGTACACACAATTTCACACTGGAAGTTGAAAATACAGAATTATGTCCAAGATACATAGGAGCTGTGATTGAAGACGTGAAAGTGGCAGACTCTCCGGCCTGGTTAAAAGACAGATTAAAAGCAATCGGTTTAAGCCCGATCAACAATATTGTAGATATCACGAACTATATCCTTCACGGATACGGACAGCCGCTTCATGCATTTGATGCAGACAGGATTACCGATAGCAAAGTGAAAGTAGGAACTGTAAAAACAGGAACAAAATTCACTACACTGGATGGTGTTGAAAGAACACTGAACGGTTCCGAGGTGATGATTAAAGACGGAAAAGACAACCCGATGTGCATTGCCGGAGTTTTCGGTGGAGCCCAGTCCGGAGTTTCCGGTGAAACCAAAACAATATTCCTGGAAAGCGCCTATTTCAATCCTGTAGCGGTAAGAAAAGGAGCTAAATTCCATGGATTGAATACGGATGCTTCTTTCAGATTTGAAAGAGGAGTAGACCCGAATATCACAAGAACAGCCATCACTCATGCCATCAAAATGATTCAGGAGATTGCAGGTGGAAAACTGGTAGGAGAGCTGTTGGAAGAATATCCTAAGAAAATTGAGGATCATTATGTGATCATCAGATTCTCAAAAATTGAACAGATTTTAGGAACAAAAATCCACAGGGAAAAAGTAAAGGAAATCTTAAAAGCACTGGAAATCCAGGTATTAAACGAGATCCAGAACGGACTTGAAATTTCTGTGCCGGCTTACAGAGCGGATGTCACCAGAGAAATTGACGTTATTGAAGAAATTTTAAGAATCTACGGATACAATAAGATCGATGCACCGCAGAAAATTTCTTTTACACCGGTTAAACTGAGTGCGAACGATCAGGATGAGCTGGAAAACAGCTGGGCAAGAACACTGCAAGGTCTTGGCTTCAATGAGGCAATGAACAACTCATTAACCTCTGTGAAAGATGAAACGGATGCGGTGAAATTATTAAATCCGTTAAGCGGGGATCTTGCATTCATGAGAAAATCTTTGCTGGAAGGCCTTCTTCAGAATGCAGGTTACAATATCAACAGAAAGAATCAGGATATCAAGTTTTTCGAATTTGGAAAAATTTATCATAAAAAAGAAAAGTACGAGGAAAGAAAACAATTAGCCATTCTGGTTACAGGAAGAGACCTTGCTGAAAACTGGCTTCAGCCTAAATCTGCTGTAAGTTTCTATAACCTTAAGGCTTATGTAAAAGTTTTACTGGAAAAGTTGGGTATCGATTATAAGGAAGTTGCTTTAACTGACGAGAGATTCTCTGATTCATTGGCTTATGAAGCAGATCAGAAAACACTGGTAAGAATCGGAAAAGTAGCTCCGGCATTACTGAAAGACTTTGACATCGACCAGGAGTGTTTCTATGCTGAAATTGAACTGGAATGGGCGCAGGAATTACGTTCTAAAAATGTACTGAAATTTAAGGATATTCCAAAATTCAACAAAATCAGAAGAGACCTTGCCCTTTTGATCGATAAAAATATAAACTATCAGGATCTGTATCAGACCGCGAAAAAGAATAAATCTCCTTTCATTAAGAGCATCAACCTGTTTGATGTTTACGAAGGCAAAAACCTTCCGGAAGGCAAAAAATCTTACGCGATGAGCTTTGAACTTCTGAATGAGGAAAAAACGCTGGAAGAGAAAGAAATCTCTGAAGTGATGGATTCCCTGATCAAATCATTCCAGAAAGAATACAATGCGGAATTAAGATCTTAAATCTAAAAATATACCATTGAAACGGGCCTTTTAAGGCCCGTTTTTTTTGTTTTTATTTTATCTTTTATATCGCAGATTGAGCAGATCATGCAGATTCATAATAGTGCTTTTCATATATATTAATAGAAAAAATCTGCCTCATCTGTTCAATCTGCGTGAGACAAAAAATATTTTCACTGAGCTTATTCAATAGAAGCGGGCTTCACCCCGCTTTTCAATAGTTGCAATCCAAAGGCTTTAGCCAAAATTTAAAAAATAGAAATCCTGCATCACAAATCTATTGGAATTGAAAAATAAAATGATAGAATTAGAATCCTAAAAAATAATAAAATTTCCCCCAGCCCGTTTAAATAATATAATTTCCTTAAATTTGAGTAATTCTAAAAGAAAAAAATGAAAAATCTTTTTTTAAGTATAGGTGCGGCGGCTATCCTGGCGTCGTGCGGTTCAATGTCCAGTGCTTCTGCATCAAAAGTAGGGAAGGCCCAACCAGCATTGGCGAATACCAAATGGACATTGGCAGATAACGTGAAAGGTAAGGTTCCGACCCTTAATATTGAAGGTGAAAAGATCAATGGAAACGGAGGATGCAACAACTATTTCGGAACAGCTAAAATAGATCCTTCTACAGGTGATTTTTCTGCAGGTCAGATGGGATCTACCAAAATGATGTGCAACAATATGAGCGTGGAACAGAATTTTCTGGATATGGTAGGGAAAGCCAATAAATATGTGATTTCCGGAACTACCCTGGAGCTTTACAAAGATAATTTGCTGCTGTTGAAATTCAACAAAGCTGAATAAAAAATAAAAGGAACTCAATCTGAGTTCCTTTTTTATGTTTAGAGAGTTATTATTCTTCCTCTTCTTCGTCGTATTTCGCCAACTCTTCATCGCACCATTTAAATGCAGCTTCTACCACTTTAGTAGCTTCGTCTGCCATAGTTTCCTCATCGTCACCTTCCAGATCATCCAACCACTCAACTTCTTCTTCCTCAACATTTAGGATAAATCTTGGATATTCTGTGTGAACTACGAATAAATCTTCAGGAAATTCCGAATTGTCTGCCAATAAAAACTTTGGTAATTTCATTTTTTTAATATTTTAACTTTATATCAAAGATAAATAAAATTATTGATTAAATATTATTTCAAAAACATTTTTGAAACTTTTTCAGCTTTTTTGCTCTCTGAATAATCATAGAACCCTTCCCCTGACTTTACGCCCAGTTTTCCTGCCATAACCATGTTTACAAGAAGCGGATTCGGAGCATATTTAGGATTTTTGAAGCCGTCATACATCACATTCAGAATAGCCAGACAAATATCAAGACCAATGAAATCTGCCAGTTGAAGTGGCCCCATTGGATGTGCCATTCCAAGCTTCATTACCGTATCAATTTCTTCTACTCCTGCCACGCCGTTATATAGGGTTTCTATAGACTCATTGATCATCGGCATAAGGATTCTGTTAGCCACAAAACCAGGATAGTCGTTCACTTCTACAGGAACCTTCCCAAGGGTTTTGCTCATATCATAAATAGCATCGAACGTCTCTTTGGATGTAGAATATCCTTTGATGATTTCTACCAGTTTCATGATAGGAACCGGGTTCATAAAGTGCATTCCGATCACTTTGTCGGCCCTTTTCGTTGCAGCCGCAATTTTTGTAATGGAAATAGAAGAAGTATTCGTCGCAAGAATACATCCGGCAGGCGCAAACTCATCCATCTGTCCGAAGATCTTCAGTTTCAGATCCTGGTTCTCAGTAGCCGCTTCCACAATAAGATCTGCAGTTCCGGCAGCATCCTTAAGTTCTGTAAAAGTAGCGATGTTTCCTAATGTTTCGGCTTTCTGTTCTTCTGTAAGATTTCCTTTCGCAATGATTCTGTCAAGGTTAGTTGTAATTGTTTTCAGTCCTCTGTCCAGGGCATCCTGAGATACATCTACCAGGTTTACTTTGAATCCGCTTTGTGCAAAAGTATGCGCAATACCATTCCCCATGGTTCCAGCTCCGATAACTACAATGTTTTTGATCATTTTTTCTTTTATTTTTTATAGATAGTTAAATTTTTGATGTCTTTAAGGTCAGAGCCATGAACAGTCACCGCGGAATCAAGATTTACGTGACCATCACGATCCTTTTTTCTCTTTTCGTTTTGTGAAGAGAGCGCAGACTGAAGCCCTTTTAAGAATGTCGTTTTTTTCTTTTTGCTTAATTTGTCGATTCCGATGTATAAATTAAATTCACCTTCTCTTCCCAGTCCGCTCTGGCGTAGTATCTCAAGAGGTTTAAGTCTATTCTTTTTCTCAAACTGTTTTACATAATCCGTTAACGGCTGTGTAGAGGGTGTTCCGCAGCAGATGCTGCTGTAGCTGACCTGAATATAGTTTTGGTTCTTCTGCGAAAAAAAGAACACAGAAGAGAACAGGAATACTGTACAGATAATTTTTTTCATATCAATGGTTGATCAATTCCGTTTTTATTCTCAGTAATTTCTCAGCTCTAAAAATAAGCTTAATATTTTACTTATTAAAATCGTCCCAGACCGCTTTGGAAATATCGGAAACCATTCTGCAGTTCACTGCATCTGATTCCGTAGAATTATTGACAAATACCGCAATAGCGTAATGTTTTCCGTTGGGAAGTGTAATGATGCCTATATCGTTTTCAGCAACGGTAAGCCCCTTTTCGTACTTTCCGGAAGCGCCTGTTTTATGGGCGGTAGGTGTACCTTTGGGAAGCTGTTCAACAATTTTATTAGTCCCCGTTTTGGTTCCCAGCATCATCTGCATCAGATAATCGGTGGACTTTTTGGAGAGCAGTTTCCCGTCATAGAATTTTTTAAGCACAAGGACTGCGGAATTCGGAGTACTGACGTTGTCATACTGTGTTTTCCAATTTTTATGCATATCATCCTCATTGCGTTTGATCTGAAACCCTTTTACGCCTTTAGAATCCATAAATTTCTGAACGGTTTGGGTTCCCCCGATCAGCTTCAAAAGAAGGTCACAGCCGTTATTATCGCTCAGGGCAACCGTGTAATCCAGAACTTCTCCCAAGGATAGTGAAACATTGGCATCAGGATATTTATCACGGATAGGCGACCAGGTGTTTTCCAGCATATCTTCCTTTTTAAAGAAGAGTTTCTGATCCAGCGACAGTTTCCCTTTATCTACCAGATCAAGCACCGCACAGGCGATATGAAACTTGAATACGCTTAACATTGGCAGCTCCTTATCCCCGTTTTTGCTGTATTTGAAATTGTTTTCAAAACCCAGAACAGAAACTCCCACCGTAGCCTTTTTTCCTGACGTAATAGAACTGATTTTCTGTTCCAGCGATGACTTCTGGGCTACCGCCAGGGATGAGATCAGAAGAAAGAAAAGTGCTGCTTTTTTCATAATATGATACTTAAAAAGAAATCCCTTTCAGTTACTAAAAGGGATTTGCAATTTAAGATATTTATCAGTGTATTTCAAAATAATTCAGGTTTGGACTGCCATTTTCAAAGTAAAGCCTGATGGCATTGGTCCCTTTTTGTAACGGAATATTTTTAACAGTAGCTGTTTTCCAGTTTTCATCCCCTCCGGTGGAAGGAAGTGAAACCACGGAAAGCTGTTTTCCTGAGGCATCCGTCAGCCTGATGGAAGAATCACTCTGGCCTGCATATCGTATGCTGAATGTGTAATTTTTAGCGGATTTTGCATCAATGGTGTACTGAAGCCATTCTCCTGCCTCCGTTTTTCCTACATAATATTGATTGGTGATCTTATCATGGCACCGGTAAATGTCCACACCGTCGTTTCTCATCTGTTGTCCGGAATTCCATTCAGATCTTTTTTGAGGATCACTTACCCAGAGATTAATAAAATCTTTATCCAGATAAGCGGAACCCATTCTCCCCAGATCATATTCAGATGCAAATACTCTTCCCGGAGCCTGATGTTTTTTGAAAGGCTTTGCCGAACCGTCATTCACCTGCCTGAACATGGCATCAATCACATCATTTTTAATTTCAACATTATTGAATTTATAATTCTCCGCAATCTGCATCAGTGCTTTTGTCGCAAAATCCTTAGAAGGTTTCTCGCCTCCGTTTTTCCAGTATTGAAGGAGCTTTTCATATTCAGGGGTAATTTTCACATTGGTAATGCCTGCAATATTGTCGATCTTTTTCATTGGCCAGAACGCGTATCCGATATTGTGTTTATCAAGAAGCTGGATCAGTTCTGTAAACCAGACATTAGAATTTTCCCCGGTTTCCCCAAGCCAGATCGGAATATTATGTTTTTTTCTGAGATCAAGAATAGACTGGATAGTTTCATCATTATTATAATTCCAGTATTTATGGAAACTGAAAGCCAGATTATTGTCCCATAGCGGAATCAGCCCGTTGTAATTATTCCCCCAGCCGTTACCTTCAAGAAATATGATATGTTTTTTATCCGTCTCCCGGATGGCGGCAGTAATATCTTTCTGCAGCTGCCAGAGTGGAGCATTCGACATTTCATCGGTACCGTTCGGGTTCTTTCCCGTGAAATTGATATTCGGTTCATTAATCAGGTCGTAGCCACCGATCCAGGGCTCATCTTTGTAACGTTCCGCAAGCTTTTTCCATAAAGCGATGGTTTTTTTCTGGTTTTCGGTACTTTCCCAAAGAGAGGGTTTTGTTTTGTCGTTATCAGAAATATTAACGTCATTTCCCTGTCCTCCGGGAGCCGCATGAAGATCCAGGATGAGATATATTTTATTGGCTGCGCACCATTTCAGGAGATCATCGGTCATTTTAAAACCTTCTTCCAGCCAGGTATTCTGTCCTTTCACAGGCTCTTTTTCAATAGGAAGCGTGTACAGATCATAATGCATCGGCAGTCTTACGGAATTGAATCCGGCCTTTGCAAGAAAGTCGATGTCCTGCTTGGTAATACCATTCTTTAAATACGCTTTATAGAAGTTCTTCATTCCGTCTTCACCAATAAGCTCAGCTATTTTTTCTTTAATCTTGTGCTGTGGTCCTGCAAAGTCGGCGGTTTTCAGCATATAACCTTCCTGGAGCATCCATCCTCCGAGACCAAGACCCCGTAGCTGAATGTTTTCACCTTTATCATTGACGATCTTCTGACCGTCGGTTTTTAATAATTGTGATGTCCCAAATTGAGACAATAATAAAGCGGAGATTAGGATGACTCTTTTCATAATTGAATTATTTAATTAAGTTATTAGGAGAAGATGTAGAATAATTATTTTTAAGAAAGACAAATATATTTAAAAATTCCAGAATAAAAATTAAAATTTTGTAATGAAAACAGATTATTCTAAAGAATTAGAAAATATTGGGTTTTGTTTGTATTCCAATTGAAGAATTATAGGTGTAATGGCACAGTTGGGGAAAAATCTGCGTATTTCCACGTAAGTCTGATTTTGATACCGCATATGATTAAGAATGCAAAGAGAAAATTAATTTCATTGATTGGACTAAGCGAACGTTTAACAATTAAAAAATAAGATTTAAATCACTTTTTACAATGCCTCACTTTTACAATTAATGAAAGGCATAAGATAAAAACAGGCCGTCATCCTAATGACAGCCTGTTATTTTTATTTTGATCAGTCTTATTATGAAATAAGTTTTACAATTTCAAGGGCAACCTTCAAGGCTTCTGTTCCGTCTTCAAGGGAAACCTCTACATTTTTTCCGTCAGTAATAGCATCAGCAAAAGAATTCAGTTCATCCAGGATCGCATTATTTGGCTGGATATCCGGGTATTCAAACAAAATCTGATTCCTTTCTCCGTCTGCATTTTCAATGATCATATCAAATGGAGTAGGGTTTTCCGGAGCATCTTTCATTCTGATCACTTCAGCCTTTTTTTCCAGGAAATCTACTGAAATATAAGCGTCTTTCTGGAAGAAACGGCTTTTTCTCATGGCTTTCATGGAAATTCTGGAGGTGGTAAGGTTGGCCACACAGCCATTTTCAAATTCTATCCTCGCATTCGCGATATCCGGAGTCTTGCTGACCACACATACACCGCTTGCATGAATATGCTTAACCTTAGATTTCGCCATGCTGAGCAAAATATCCAGGTCGTGGATCATAAGGTCAAGGACTACCGAAACATCAGTTCCTCTCGGATTAAATTCCGCCAGTCTGTGGATTTCGATAAACATTGGATTTTTAATGTAATCCTTCGTGGCAATAAAAGCCGGATTATACCTTTCCACATGACCTACCTGTGCTTTAATTCCGTGTTCTCTGCATTTATAAAGAATTTCTTCTGCCTGTTCAAGGGTTTGGGTAACGGGCTTTTCAATGAAAAAGTGAAGTCCTTTTTCAATGGCTTTCAGTGCATAATCATAATGATAAACAGTAGGAGTTACAATATCCAGCATATCAATCTGATCAAGTAACTCATCAAAATTTTCAAAATATTTATATCCGGATTCTGCTTCTATTTTTTTTCCGTTTTCAACGTCTTTATCATGGAAACCCACCAGTTCGTACTTATCTGACTGGTTAAGAAGTCGTAAGTGGATTTTACCCAGATGTCCGGCTCCTACCAAACCTGCTTTTAACATAAATTTTTTAATTTTTGTAAAGATAAGAATTTTAGGTATCAGAATACAGGCCGCAGATTTTAGGTTGATAAATATTGAGAGTTTTTTTACTTTTGTACAAACTACTACCAGCAACCTAATACCTATTATCTTACCCATGATGCATGATTCGTTTGTACATAAAGGAAAAAGAAAGATCCTTGTTGATTATTTAAGACATAAGATCGGGATCTCAGATGAGAATGTACTTTCGGCAATGAGTGAAGTTCCGAGACACCTTTTTATTGAAAGTATTTTTGAAGATTTTGCCTACGAAGACCGGGCATTTCCCATTTTGTCTCACCAGACTATTTCCCATCCTTCTACCGTGGCCGAGCAGTCGGAGCTTTTGCAGGTGAAACAAGGGGAGAAAGTTCTAGAGATAGGAACCGGATGCGGATATCAGACCGCTGTGCTTCTGGCCATGAAAGCTGTGGTGTACACAGTAGAGAGACAGAAAGACCTTTTTGATTTTTCCAAGAAAAAATTCCGCGAGCTGCATTTAAATCCGAGGTTTCAGAGCTTTGGTGACGGTTTTGCAGGACTTCCTACCTTTGCTCCTTTTGATAAGATCATTGTAACTTGTGGCGCTTCAGTACTGCCTACTGAATTATTAAAACAGTTAAACGTGGGAGGAAAGATTGTTATCCCTATGGGACCTACGGATGAGCAGATTTTGTACAGATTTACAAAAACGTCTCCTACACAGTTTGAGAAGGAAGAATTCGGAGCTTATAAATTTGTTCCGATGCTGGGGAATACCAATCATTAGACTATCTGTAAAGAATCTCATAGCTCATTTTTATCTCCCGCAGATTGAACAGATCCCGCCGATTTATATGTCAGATAAAAAATCTCTGATTTTTTTAAGAAACTTAAGTGTCCTTTTTCGCAGCAGCAATTTCATCTTAATTAAACTAAAGTGTTAGAAGGCTTTTGTGACTTTTGTGGTTAATTTTTTATCTCCCGCAGATTGAACAGATCCTGTAGATTTATATGCCAGATAAAAAATCTCTGATTTTTTTAAGAAACTTAAGTGTCCTTTTCGCAGTAGCAATTTCATCTTAATTAAGCTAAAGTGTTAGAAGGCTTTTGTGAGTTTTGTGGTTAATTTTTTATCTCCCGCAGATTGAACAGATCCCGCAGATTTATATGCCAGTTAAAAAATCTTTGATTCTTTTAAGAAACTTAGGTGTACTTTTTCGCAGCATGCATTTCATCTTAACTAGACTTAAGTGTTAAAAAACTTTTGTGACTTTTGTGGTTAGATTTTTCAGGTTTCCGCATATGCTTACGTATAATTTTAATAAACTTTAAGACCGCTTCGGAACAGAAATTGGATTAACACAAGTACCTAATCACTTAAATTTTATTATTATGGACACGAATAGATTTAAATCCTCACACGATTTCAGTAATATTCAGAAAAATCTGCATAATAATCCAGGATACCACGCAGAAAGCTACAGCCAGCAGGTGAAGGATTATATGAATGATATGAAAAATAAGAATCAGGAAGCAACCAAACAGGGATTTATGGCACATGCACAGAAATCCGCAAAAGAAGTTTGGGAAGAGATCCAGGAAATGGCATCTGAAGCCTGGGACAAAAATCAGAATGAACCTCAATAATTTTTTTAATATTAAAGTTCAGGAACCTCACTTTTTAAACAGGAGTGAGGTTTTTATTTAAGTTGAAAACTAAATTAAAATATCTATGAAAGTATTTATCAATAAAAGAATTCCTGAAATTGGAATCCATATGCTGGAAGAAGCGGGAATGGAAGTTTTTATTCCCGACCACGAGAACCTGTCGCATGAAGAATGGCTGATCCATTGTCAGAATCATGATGCGGTCTTAAGTGTGGGAGGAGAATTCAGATATGACCGAGATTTTTTTGAACAGTGTCCTGATCTGAAAACAATTGCCCTGTATTCCGTAGGTTTTGACCATGTGGATACTAAGGAAGCAACCCGTAGAAATATCCCGGTTGGAAATACACCGGATGTGCTCAGCAAAGCTACCTCTGATGTGGCTTTCCTGCTGATGCAGTCTGTGGCCAGAAGGGCAAGCTATAATTTTCAGAAAGTGAAGGATGGCCATTGGGGAGACTTTGATCCGCTTCATGCTCTGGGACAGGAACTGTATGGAAAAACGCTGGGAATATTGGGTCTGGGAAGGATTGGTTTTGAAATGGCGAAAAAATCCCAAAAGGCTTTTGATATGAATATTATTTATCACAACCGCCATCATAATGAAGAGGCCGAAAATGAATTGGGAGCAGTTTATGTTTCTTTTGAGGAATTAATTACACAATCCGATGTTCTGAGCATCCATGCCAACTTCAGTCCTGAACAGAAAGATCTTTTCAATGCGTCTGTTTTTGAAAAAATGAAACCTGAATCTATTTTTATCAACACGGCACGGGGCGGTTTCCAGAATGAAAAAGATCTTTATGAAGCCCTTGTTTCCAAACAAATCTGGGGAGCCGGTTTAGACGTCACCCAGCCGGAACCTATGTCAAAAGAGAGCCCTCTGCTGGAGCTCTCCAATGTTTGTGTGCTTCCGCATATTGGTTCTGCAACCATTGAAGCCAGGACCGGAATGGCAAAAATTGCTGCTGAAAATATCATTGCTTTTTCCAGGGGTGAAAAAATTCCGTATTGTGTGAATCCTGAAGTATATCAATGATTTACAGATTTCTGTTGATCTTTTCAGTCCATCCGTCACTCCAGCTTATATTGACTGCCTGAAATTGATTGCCGGACTGGTTGATGAACCCTTCACTCCATATCTCATCTGGTTTAAGATTACAATAAGTCTATGAATAACAACAGCTATTTTTACAAGCCTGAGCTAAATGTAAAGAATAATTCTGTCAGGGAAAATCGGAAGGTTGGAATTATTTTTGTTCTGTATCTACAAACCCCAAATACAGAATATCATGATACCGGAAGACAATACCAATGAACAAAACAGAAAACTGGAACAGATGGATTACAATCCAAACGAAGATATTTTCAATAAGGAAGAGCATATTCCGTTGGATGGTGACGGAAATCCCATCTTTAATGAGGATGAAGACGATGACAAGATTGATAAAGGGCTTGACATACCCGGTACAGAAGAAGATGATGACATGGAAGAAATTGGCTCCGAAGATGAAGAAAATAACTACTGGAGCCTCAGTGATAATGATGATGACCATGAAGAGGAAAATGATGATGTATTAACTTAAAGATTAAATCGCCAACAAATAATAACCTTACTGATTTTCAGCGAGGTTTTTTATTTTTAGCTGTCCATTCGTTTTCCGGGAATAAATTCCCCTCCTGTGGAGGGGTGGACTCGACTGAAAGGAGAAGACAGTGTGGTTATAAATAAAAACGCAAACAATGAAATATCTGGAGTCATTGGGACTGTGTATTTTCAGAACAACTGATTTTGATATAAAAAATAATATCGCGGTGGTAATGAAAGATCTGGAAGATTTTATTATTCAGCATTTTGGAACCATCCTATCTTCCAGAATTCCCTGAATTTTGAAATCCAACCCTCCATCGGAAGGAATCCGCACTCATCATATAAATTCTGGCAACCTCTGTTTCTACTGCAGCAAATCAGCAAATCTGGCTTTTTGCTCTTTTGCCTTCCCACCCCTTGTCTATTTTTCCTAATTTGAATATCTTTAAAACTTCAAACATTCATTCTAAACATTGAATATTAAATAGCAGTATGACATTTCAAGAACAGATACAGCAGGGGATTCCCAATCAGCTGCCACAGCCTAAACCGTACGAAACCCAGATCAACCATGCACCGAAGCGTAAAGAAATATTAGGGGAAGAAGAGAAAAAGCTTGCCCTGAAAAATGCATTGCGTTATTTTGATCCTCAATTCCATGCAGAGTTGTTGCCTGAATTTAAGGGAGAGCTGGAGAAATATGGAAGGATTTATATGTACCGTTTCCGCCCGGATTATGAAATGAAGGCAAGAGGAATTGAAGAATATCCCGGAAAATCTGAGCAGGCTAAAGCAATTATGCTGATGATCCAGAATAACCTGGATTATGCGGTAGCACAGCATCCTCACGAGCTTATCACGTATGGAGGTAACGGAGCGGTTTTCTCGAACTGGGCCCAGTATCTGCTGACCATGAAATACCTGTCTGAAATGACGGACGAACAGACACTAACCATGTATTCAGGGCATCCGATGGGGTTATTTCCATCCCACAAAGATGCGCCGAGAGTGGTGGTAACTAACGGAATGATGATTCCCAATTATTCCAAACCGGATGACTGGGAAAAATTCAATGCATTAGGGGTTACCCAGTACGGGCAGATGACGGCGGGAAGTTATATGTATATAGGGCCGCAGGGAATTGTTCACGGAACAACAATCACCGTTCTGAATGCTTTCAGAAAGATCAATAAAGAACCAAAAGGCGGACTTTTTGTAACTTCAGGACTGGGTGGCATGAGCGGTGCTCAGCCAAAAGCCGGAAATATTGCAGGTTGTGTCACTGTCTGTGCAGAAGTGAACCCGAAGATCACGAAAATCCGTCATGATCAAAAGTGGGTAAATGAGATTCACGAAGATCTGGATCAATTGGTGGAAAGGGTGAAAACTGCCCAGGAAAACAAAGAAACGATTTCCTTGGCTTATTTCGGAAACAT
The DNA here is from genome assembly GCF_900169075.1 of Chryseobacterium phocaeense. Lineage (NCBI taxonomy): Bacteria > Pseudomonadati > Bacteroidota > Flavobacteriia > Flavobacteriales > Weeksellaceae > Chryseobacterium > Chryseobacterium phocaeense. The sequence continues at coordinate 2,183,042 of NZ_LT827015.1, read as the reverse complement.
CGTTGAAGTTTGGGAAAAATTTGATCAGAGCAATTTAAAAATAGATATCGGATCAGATCAGACGTCGCTTCACAATCCGTGGGCGGGGGGATATTATCCGGCTGGACAGACTTTTGAGGAATCCAATGCCATGATGGCGGAAAACCCGGATTTATTCAAGGAAAAAGTTCAGGAAACTTTAAGAAGACACGCCGCAGCAATCAATAAACATACACAGAAAGGAACCTATTTCTTTGATTATGGGAATGCCTTTTTACTGGAAGCTTCAAGGGCGGGAGCGGATGTAATGGCAGAAAATCCAAGCTTGGGAAGAGAATTCAGGTATCCGAGCTATGTTCAGGATATTATGGGGCCTATGTGCTTCGATTATGGTTTCGGGCCGTTCCGTTGGGTATGTGCCAGCGGGAAACCGGAAGACCTGCAGAAAACGGATGATATCGCGTGTCGTGTATTAGAAGAAATGATTAAAAATTCTCCGGAAGAGATCCAGCAACAGATGAAAGACAATATCCAGTGGATCAAAGGGGCACAGGAGAACAAGCTGGTAGTAGGTTCACAGGCGAGAATCCTGTATGCAGATGCAGAAGGAAGAATGAAGATTGCAGAAGCGTTCAATAATGCCATTAAAAATGGTGAAATAGGACCTGTGGTTTTAGGAAGGGATCATCATGATGTTTCAGGAACGGATTCTCCTTACCGCGAAACTTCCAATATCTATGACGGTTCAAGATTTACGGCGGATATGGCCATCCACAACGTGATTGGCGACAGTTTCCGCGGTGCTACATGGGTTTCTATCCACAATGGCGGAGGAGTAGGCTGGGGCGAAGTAATTAACGGTGGTTTCGGAATGCTGCTTGACGGTAGCGCAGATGCCGACAGAAGATTAAAATCTATGCTGTTCTGGGATGTGAACAACGGAATTTCAAGAAGAAGCTGGGCCAGAAATGAAGGTGCTGTTTTTGCCATTAAAAGAGCCATGGAAGCAGAACCGAATCTGAAAGTGACGCTTCCGAATTTTGTGGATGAAAGTCTTTTTTAATTTGAAAATTTGAAAATGAATTAATTTGAGAATTATTCATTGTAGATATAATAAAACCTGCCGGGAGGCAGGTTTTTATTCCTTTTTCTATAAGATCCAGGGAAATTTTTAACGCTTCAATTCCGTTGGTAAGCAGGTTTTATATTTAGGATTTATTTAATTCAATATTTTTCGCTTGTAAACCTCTTGGTGAATTAAAAATATCAAAATTGATTAACGTACCAGGAATTATCTGATTTTGCGGAATATTTTTCAATTCAGTGTAATGAACAAATACATCGTCATCTGTATTATCACTTTGAATAAAGCCAAATCCTTTTGTAAAATTATAATATGTTATTTTACCACTCTTTTTCATTATGCCAATAGTTGGAATTAATTCTTCAGTAAATGCTCTAGTTAAGTGTGCCTGTCTACTTAATACTTTAGTGTTTTTTATAGAAATTTGTAATTTACTTTCAAGTTCTTTAAAAATTTTTAGCGCTTCTTCACGATTCCATAATGCTCGCATAATGATTCCACAATATTTTTCAATGTCTTTACCTCCATTAATATTTTTTGGAATTTTGGTACCAGCTATCTTTATTCTAAACATAAGTAATAAATGATATTTAAACTTTTTTGAAGTATAACTTAATTTATTTTCCCTAAAGAATTCGTCTAAAACGTTTAGAGCTAATCCACTAGTGTAATATGGATAAAGTGAATGATTTTCTTGAAATAATCTATTACTGTATGAATTAAGTAATTCCCCAAAATATCTTAAAGTACTTTGCGGCTCATTTAAAAACATAGCAATATATGAAGCTATTTGTGTAGAAAGCCCAATGATCCTTTCATTTTTAGCTTTAATTCCAAAATATTGGCGGGATCTTCTCTCATAATATAAGCGTTTATTATCTTCTTTTTCAAATGTTAAATAAAATTCTTCCAATTTTTTATGAAATGGTTTTAATATTTCGAAAGCTTCATTTTTAACTTCTGTTTGACTATTTGTTGCACGTATAATTTCATTTATAGTATCATCATGATCAGTCACAATTAGTTTTAAAGAAACATAAATATTTGAAGTAATTTTATCTTTTAAGTGATGTAATACATGTGATGTTTGGCAACCATTTACAATTTGAAACTCGGTTATTTTAAAAGCTGTTCCAACCTTATTTAAACTTCTAGCAACTATTGTAATTCCATTATTTAATAGCAAAAACTTATCGTTATCTTCTCGAATTTGAATCGTTTTTTTTATTTCACTATTAACTTTGTTAAAGCCTTGGAAATCTCTTACATTATCATAGAATATTGTTTTAATAATTTCATCATCTTCATCACAAATTATTTTGATAAGTTCTTCAATAGGTAAAATACCTAAATAAGATTCTTTTACATTTTCTATTTTAGGCAAAATAGTATGCTTTTCAAATATTATTTCTTTAGTAATTTTATTTTTTATTTCTCGATAAAGAGATTTCATTTTTTCTGCATCTACTGGTATAAATTTAATATCTGAAAATAGATCTAATTCTTTCAAATCTTTAATGCCGGAAGCTATAATTGTTTTTAAATTCTGGTCATCTAACCATTTGCCAGTTGTTGCATAATATAATTTAATAGATGGACTTTTATCCATCTTAATACTGTTTTTATAAATGTAATTTTTTAAATCTCTAAGGTTTAGTAGATCATCCTCAAAATTTAGTTCCCCATCTCTGAAAAATTCTTTTACTGATGCAATAAATGTAGCAATACCAGATAGTTCAAATGATTCTGATGTCTTTGCTTGTATGAAATTAAATTCTACTTCCAATAAATCAGCATCTTGAATGAAATAATCAACTTCTTCTTGTGATGTGACTAAATGATTATTTGTCATTATTGCTAAACCATCTATTCCTGGATTTCTTGTTCCTCCAACATTGATTTTTTCTAGTGATGATCTGTCAGGATAAATTTTCGAAATCAAAGCATAATTAACAAAATGTTCAAAAATTTTATCCTTGTGTAAAGCTTCATAGTTAAATTCTTCTTTAAAATTTTCAATGTAACTTTCAATAATTCTGTCCATGTTTATAGTTTTTATATTCTTAAATATATTAATATTATCAGAAAAATGTAATTTTATTTTAGGTCTTTAAATATAAAAAAATAAAATTACTCACACTTACGGGAATCCGTAATATAAAAACTTCTGTTTATAACCCAACCAGCTACTCTGAAGCTTTGCAGCAACATTAAAATAATCCTCTGCTGCCCTCCATTCATTTAAAACAAATCTGTTTTTAACCTCCGTACACTTCCGCAAGTCTCCCACAACTTGCAGGAGCCCTCCGTAGCCCTCCAGAGATTTATTTTAATCCTATTTGCTACATTACAACTTTTTTATATATTTAGTTTCTAAACCAAAAACACAAACAAATGAAAATTTCACTCACCAAGCTGAGTACCAGAGACCTTGCGACTCTGGCTCAGAGAACGATTTCTAATGCCCAATCGGGAAAATATCCTGTGATTTCCAACCATCCTCTTGTAGCTTCCTTGAAGGCTTCTTATACAGAGTATGATAAGGTGTATGCCAAACAGATCTATAGCGGAAAGGGAAAAGATGTGGCGGCTTTGGACCGGGAAAGGGATATTGCGTACAGCAGCCTGAAAGCTTTTCTGAACGGCTACAGGAAGCTGCCTACAGCGGCCAATTATCAGCTGGCAGTAGATCTTTACGAAATATTCAAGACTTTTGGGCTGGATCTGGACCGCTTAAGCTATTCCTCACAAACGGCACAAATGAAGAAGCTGGTAGAAACCCTGGAAATTTCGGATAACAGACAAAAAATAGCGAATCTCTCTCTGGATGTAGCCTATGAAGAAATGAAGGCAAAGCAGGAAGCTTTTGAAATGTTGTTTGCAGAGCAGGCTAAGGCCAATGGTGATCTGCGGCAGATGTCCAGCGCTTCAGCAATACGAAGGGATCTGGAAAAAGATCTTAAGTCTTACATCAATCTGGTGACGGCTATGAAGGATGTTCCGGAATGGGAGCTTTTGTATGCGGATAGCAATGAGGTAGTAAAGGCTGCCAAGAATTCTTCCATTGAAAAGAAAAATGATCAGGAAAAGATATAAGAAAGAACTCAGCAGCACGCTGAGTTTTTTTATATAGACCTGTTTTTTGTTGGTATACGCAATGGCGCAAGGTTTTTTAGGCTGTGTGAATATGTAAGGCGCAAGAAAATCGAAGATTTTCGGCAGGGGTGGGAGGTAAAGGTAGGTGATGAGATTGCTTCATCGCTTCGCTCTTCGCAATGACGGGCGATGTTTTCTGAATCTTTAAGAAAATTTAAGCTGTTAAGAATAGTAAGCATCCAGCTTTGCAAAAAACATCTTTGATGTTTCTTAACTTCCCTTAATCCCTTAAATTTCCTTAATGTTTCAAAAAAATAAAGCGTAGAAAATCTTTATTTCTTATATTTTTTGAGTTCTTCCTCCAGCCTTTGGTTTTCTTTTTTCAGAATTTCTATAAGCTCTCTTTGGCTTTCCAAAAGAAATTCAGGAACATTACAGTAATAATTACCATTGACATTCCCTACATCAATTGTATTGTTATTAAAATTATTGATGTTTTTAGCTTCCTCTTCTTCGTAAATTTCTTCCAAAGGAACTTCCAGAAAACCGGCAATTTTGTCCCATTCATCTTTGAAAATCTTTACATCCCCGGATTCTTTTCTGCTGTAGTTGGAAACATCTGTGGCAATAATATCTGCAATCTGCTGCTGCGTAATACCTTTTCTTTTTCTTACGCTGCGTAGTTTTTCTTTTTGCATAGCTGTATTTTGTACAAATATGCAAAATATAACTTTAAAAAAATAGAGGTTAGGATTTTTTATCAGCAATATTTAATCATTCTTTTTTGTTTAAATCAAAGAGTATTTTTTGATTTGTTGGAAATCGCAAAGACGCAAGGTTTTTTTATGCTGAGTGAATATTTAAGGCGCAAGAAAATCTAAGATTTTCAGCAAGGGATGGCGTGGTAATGGTGGATGAGATTGCTTCGTCGCTTCGTTCCTCGCAATGACGGTAGTGATTGTTAATTTTATCGAAGATAAAATCTTTACGCCTTAAAAGCCTGTTTGCTATATCATTTGCGTCTTTGCGATGTTCCAACATTCCAACAATATGATTATTTTAAAATGGTGATTCCAACCTTTTTAATAATTCCTTCATCTTTATAATAAAAGACCTCAATGAGAATTACCATACCCAAACCCTGTCACGAAAACTGGGAAACCATGAGCCCACAAGAAAAAGGAAGATTTTGTTCCGTCTGTTCAAAAACCGTCCGGGATTTTACCACAGCTTCTGATGATGAGATTATGAAATCCTTTTCTTATTCTTCAGAAGATATCTGTGGCAACTTTTATGAATCCCAACTGAACAGGAATCTGCAGTACTCTTACATCAATTCGGTTTTTATAAAATTTGCAGCAGGCTTTATACTTACCACCGGAGGTTTGGTTTCTGTTCACGCACAGCAGAATATACCAGCAGATACCTTACAGACAACAGAAATTAGCGAAATGGTACCGCCGGAATTAGTAGGTAAGAAAAGTCAAAAGACGATGCTTGGAAGCTATACCATAGTTCCCGGATCTTTGATGAATGCTAAAGAAAATAAGCCGGAAGCTCTCCCAAAAACTCAGGGAGTAAATGTTAGTCCTGTGCAGGCAGATAGTACTGGAAAGCCTGTAGCAGTGAGGATCGGAGGTGCAAAGGCAACTTTGAGAGAGGATCAGCAGCCTGTGGTTGTGGTGAATGGAAAGGTAAGTAGCCTGGAAGATCTGAGAAAGATTGATCCTGATATGATAGAAAGTATAAACATTGTAAAAAATGCAAATTCTACATTCAGTGGAAAAGCAAAAAATGGTGTAATTGTCGTTACAACTAAAAAGAAAATAAAAAAATAAAACCCCGGGCTCGGCGATCTTCGATCGCCCGAGCCCGGGGCCACATTATTCCAAAAGCAAAAGCTTATTTTTGCACCGCGGCAATTGCTGCTTCGTAGTTTGGTTCCTGTGAAATATCAGCGACCTGTTCTTCGTAAATGATTTTTCCGGAAGGATCAATCACCACAACAGCCCTGCTTAAAAGGCCTTTCATGGCAGAATCTGTGATTTCCACGCCATAGGTTTTTCCAAAATCAGAACGGAAATCTGAAAGCATCACTACATTTTTGATCCCTTCTGCACCGCAAAATCTTTTCTGCGCGAAAGGAAGATCTTTAGAGATGCAAAGAACTACCGTATTCGGGATATTTCCTGCATCTTCATTGAAATGATGGACGGAAGCCGAACAAACGCCGGTATCTACACTTGGGAAGATATTCAGGATCACATATTTTCCTTTGTAGGAATCAAGGGTTTGATCTTTCATGGCAACATCCGTAAGGGTAAATTTAGGTGCCGCTTTATTAACTGCCGGAAGTTTGGCGTAGGTATGTACAGGTTTTCCTCCCATCAACACGGTATTCTGGCCGAAAGCCAACACCGAGAAAAACAACATGGTACTGTAAATGATTTTTGATAGCATGAATTTTATTTTTAAACAAAATTATTCATTTTTTAAGTAGCTGAGATTAATTTTAATTAAAACACCCGTCAAATAGAACAAATCTATCAGCGACCTGTTTTTTTAACCATTCGTAAGCTCTACCTTTATTCTGTAATTGGTTAAGATTTACATTTAAATTATCAAAAAATATAAATTTATGGATTCAGTTAATAAGCCGGCAGTTCAGGATATCTTTAAAAGTGAAAATGAAATTCCCGAAGAATACAAAGTTCCGGAGATTCATCAGAAGGTTTATCTTCTCAACGGAGAGCTGGTAGAATGGGAAGGAGAGGTTCAGAATATTTATTCCCCGGTCTGCATTCCTACGGGAAACGGACTGGAAAGGAAACTATTGGGAAGCATTCCGAATATCGGCCCGGAAGAAGCGATGGAGGTTCTGGAAGCTTCCGTTAAAGCCTATGATAATGGTTTGGGCGAATGGCCCACGATGTCGGTAGAGGGCCGGATAAAGTGTATGCAAAAATTTGTATACCTCATGATCCAGGAACGTGATCTGGTAATCAGGCTGCTGATGTGGGAAATTGGAAAGACTTTAGCAGATTCTACCAAAGAATTCGACAGGACTGTAGATTATATCAACCAGACCATTGATGCCCTTAAGGATCTGGACAGGGAGTCTTCTCGTTTCCAGGAAGCTGAGGGAACCATTGCACAGATCAGAAGAGCACCGTTGGGGGTGGTTTTGAGCATGGGGCCATTCAATTACCCTTTGAATGAAATTTTCACCACTTTGATTCCTGCGCTGATTATGGGGAATACCATTTTATTTAAACTTCCAAAACATGGTGTTCTGGCACATTATCCTTTATTAAAGGCCTTTAAAGAAGCATTCCCGAAAGGAACGGTGAACACGCTATATGGTAAAGGTTCCGAGATTATTACCCCTATTATGGAAAGCGGAAAAGTAAATGTTCTGGCCTTCATCGGTTCCAGCAAAGTGGCAAACGGACTGAAGAAACTGCATCCTAAAGTGAACCGTCTCCGGGCTATTCTCAGTCTTGACGCTAAAAACGCAGCGATTGTCACTAAAAACGCCAACCTGGATGTGGCGGTCAGCGAATGTATTTTGGGAGCATTATCTTTTAACGGACAACGGTGTACAGCGTTGAAACTGATTTTTGTCCAGAAAGAGATTGCAGAAGTGTTCACCCAAAAACTAAGTGCCGCTGTTTCAGCTTTAAAACCAGGCCTTCCGTGGGAAAAAGATGTAAAAGTTACGCCGCTTCCGGAAGTGAACAAGCCGCCTTATCTTAAAGAATGTATTGATGATGCGCTTGCGAAAGGAGCTGAGGTTTTAAATCCAAACGGAGGATTTACAGAAGAGTCTTTTGTCTTTCCTGCGGTAGTTTATCCGGTAAACAGTGAGATGAAACTCTATCATGAAGAGCAGTTCGGTCCGGTAATTCCGGTGGTTCCGTTTGAAGATATAGAAGAACCGATTGATTATCAGGTGAATGCTTCGCATGGGATGCAGGTCAGTATTTTTAGTGAAGATCCGCAGGAAGTTTCCAGATTGATAGATCCTTTTGTGAATTTGGTAAGCCGGGTGAACATTAATTGCCAGGCTCAGCGCGGTCCGGATGTATTTCCGTTCACGGGCAGAAAAGACAGTGCAGAAGGTACGCTATCTGTTTTTGATGCCCTTCGCTCATTTTCTATCCGGTCCCTTGTTGCGGCCAAAATTACAGATTCTAATAAAAACCTATTAAATACCATCGTCAGAGAACATGATTCTAACTTTTTAAGTACAGATTATATTTTCTAAAGTCATTTTATTCATTTAACATAAAATATTAATCCTCAATAAATTTCTTTATTTTTTGAGGATTTTGTATTTTGTTGGCTGTGGAGTTTTTATTTTTGTGTTAAAAAAGTAGTATTTTAGCAAATTGCTGCTGTTCTAGTAGAGTTTGAAGCATGTCTTTAATGGAAAAAGAATTTTTAGAGAAAATTGAAAAACATAAAGGTGTTATTTTCAAGATCTCTAAAATGTATATGGACGATCGGGATGATCAGAATGATCTGTATCAGGAGATCATTTATCAGGCCTGGAAATCATACGGAGATTTCCAAAGAAGAAGTGACTTCTCAACATGGCTTTACCGGACTGCTCTGAATACAGCGATTGTATTTCTCCGGAGTGAAAAAAAACGTAGTTTTATACAAAATCATGGAATGGAAAATCTTGTGGTTCCCAATGAATCTTACAATGATGCAGATGACAGAAATATGAAACTGATGTATGAGGCCATTCACCAGCTCAGTCCTATAGACAAGGCACTTATTTTTTTCTTTTTGGAAGATTTTCCCGGCAGGGAAATCGCCCGGCAGCTAGGGATCACCGAGGTAAATGCCCGGGTAAAGATGAACCGGGCCAAGACAAAATTGAAGGAAATCATTGAAAAGCAAAAAAATAACAGGATTTAAAAACAAAACAAATGGAGCTAGAAAATTTTAAAGAACTTTGGGACAAGGATATCAGGCAGGACCTGCCTGAGATTTCTATAGAAAAACAGCGTGAAATTCATTCCCCGATGCAGATGCTGAAGATTAATATGCAGACCGAATTCTGGCTGATGGTTGTTACGCTGCCTACCATTATGATGGGCTTCCCTTTCGCATCAGGAAATACCAATATTGTGATTATTTCGGCATTTGTGGTCTTCCTAACGCTGTCTTTCATTGTGTATTTTTATTCCCGGTTTCTTAAGCTTTACAAAATGCTATTGAAAGGCAGTATCAATACAAATTATGATCTGTTTAACCTTAAAACACAACTGCTAATATCGAAAGAAATCTATATTTCCTATTACGTCTCCTATATTCCGCTTGCTTTTCTGCTGTCGCTCATCAAGATCAACTTTCACTTTGAGATGAAGTATAATCTGGCCATTTTTGCCATCAGTTTTTTAATTACGCTGATGCTGGTCTGGTTTGTGATAAAATATTGGATTTATTATATGTATGGACGTTACATCGAGGACGTAGTACACCTTGTTGATGAGCTGAACGGCCTTGAAGCAAAGCCGAAAAGGCGGCATAAAAATTCATGGTTTGTACGTACCCAAAAGTTTTTTATGAATAAATTCGGGCTTAAAGGGAATATCATCAATACCGTGATCTGGTTTGTTTCGGTATACATTTTTATCATTGTATTTTTAACATTGGTTCTTCTGCTTTTCATTATCATTGGAGCAAAACTCCATTTTATAGACATTCAGGTTCTTATCAAAGCATTGGACCGATTGAATTAGTTCTGATAACTGACAATTTTAAATACAACCCGGAAGAATTTTCTTCCGGGTTTTTTAATGAATTGAAATCTTGAAAAATCCTGTTGGACGGGATAAAGGAGAGAAAATATTGTTTTTATATAAATTTTTCCTTAAAAAGTGTAACATTATTGACTTTTTTTCTACTAACTGATAGAATATATTATGTTAGTGAGCGATTTGGCTTTAGACTAGTTCAAATTTTTAACTGACTGTTCATTTATCGGATAAGCTTATTTAAAAAGGTTATTCAATTAAAATTATTCGTACGAGCCTTGTTTTTTTTGAAACAAAGGTTGGGGTAGAACTTAAAAAAACACACAATGAGACCTGGCAGGAAATTATTTCTGTTGGGTTTTTTGTTTCTGCTATTTTAAAATTCACCTGATTATTCCCTCGTTTGCAGATAATTTATATTAAAAAGTAATTTTATTTAGATTTTTTGTAACATTTTCGTTTTTTTTCTACTAACGGGGAGATATAAAAAGAATTACTATGAAAAAAATTACTACTCTTGCCCGCGTTCTGACTTTTACTCTGGCTATCGGAATGGCTCCGGCCACTTTGGTACAGGCCCAAAACAAAGGAAGAACCGAAATTTCAGTGAAAGAACTTCCAAAGATTTCTATTTCATCCGTGATGGGAACTTTCAGCGCTGATTTTAGCCATGAAAATGTGTCTGCAGATGCCTTATTTAGTCATTTGGGTGAATGGCTAGGGACCGGGAATGACCATACGTACAAACTCCTTAAACAGAACAAAGATGAACTGGGGATTAAACATTTTGTCTATGAACATTATTATAAAGGGGTAAAAGTAATGGATGATATGGTGCTTGTTCATGAAAAAAACGGAAAAGTAACCTATGTAAATGGTGAGATTATTACAGATATTAATCTTTCACCGAACCAGCAGCCCACTTTAGGCAGGATAAGGTCTATTATTCTTTCTGATCTTAATGCTCAGGGAAAAGTAACGATTTCCACCGTAGAAGAAGTTATTTCAAAAGTAAATAACGGGCGGAAAGCAACAATGTACCATACTTCCAAAGTAGAAGCTTTGTCCATGAAACCTTTGAAAGCCTATACTTACTATATTGATAATATTTCAGGAAAGGTAGTAAAGAAAAATTCAAGAGTGCATGATGTGGACACCCCTTCTACAAGTGCAACCTATTATAAAGGAAACCAGTCTGTTACTGTTGATTCCTATAACGGACAGTTCCGCCTGAAAGACAATGCCAGAAATATACATACCATGAACGGGACCAATCTGGATGTAGATACCATAAATGGTGGAATTATTAATGTGGAAGAATATCTCAATCCCGTGGCTGATTATACCGCAGCAAATACAAAACCTCCGGTAGAAGTACATTGGGGAATGAAAAATGCCTATGATTATTATATAGCCCGCCATAACAGAAACAGCTATGATGGAAACGGTGCCAAGATAGACAATTATTACAATTTTAACTTTGGAGGACTTACCGGAGGAGCGAATGCTGCTGCCCTAGATACCCCCTTATATGGTGGAATCGTGTGTATGCTGTATGGTAACGGAACCATACTGGGAGGCTTGCTTACCCTTATGAATCCTGTGGTCGGCATTGATGTGGCAGGGCATGAATATTCCCACCTGATTATCGGAAGAAATGGTCTGGGCGGATTGAATTACGAAGCTGAATCCGGAGCGATTAATGAATCTATTGCAGATATGCTGGGAACGGCTATAGAATTTTATTCCGGAAGCAGTCCTAACTGGACCATTGGTGAAGGAATTCCTACCGCATCATTCCTGAACCCGAATCCATCCCCTTATATGAGAAGTATGTCTGATCCGAATAATGTAAACCCAGGGCCGCAGCCGGATACCTATAACGGAACCCACTGGGCAAGTACTGCCAATCCTACAGCTGATAATGACCACGGAGGGGTACATACCAATAGCGGGGTAGGAAACTATTGGTTTTATCTTCTGTCGCAGGGAGGCTCCGGAACCAATGACATAGGGAATCCTTATAATGTAACAGGAATTACGATTGAGAAAGCTGAGAAAATTATTTACAGAGCCTTAACCAATTATATGACTCCGAATACCACCTATATGGATGCCTACAATTTTACAATGCAGGCGGTAACCGATCTTTATGGTGCCACGAGTAATGAGCAGCTGCAGAATGTAAGAGCGTGGTATGCCGTAGGTATAGGAAACGGAGTATTGGCAACCAGTGAGGCTGTACGTGCACAGAATGAGTTCAGTGTATATCCAAACCCTGTAAAAGGCGGTATATTTACAATAGAAAATAATAAGAATGACAGCTCTGCGGAACTGTATGATATGACCGGAAGATTGGTTAAAGGTGCCCAGAAACTGAATAAAGGAACCAATAAGATCAATATCCAGGATGTTAAAAAAGGAGTATATCTTTTAAAAGTTTCCTCCGGCGGCGGTGCTGTTTCGTCTAAGAAAATTATCGTTGAGTAGATCTTTATATGTTTTAAATGCAGTCCGGCAGAAGTTTTTCTGCCGGATTTTTATTTTAAAAAACTTCTGTAACATTTTTTTACATTTAAAACTAACTCTATAGAGCCCAAAACTATGAAATCATTAGAGCAGGAATTTTTAGACAAGATTGAAAAGCATAAAGGAATCATCTTTAAGATTTCTAAAATGTACATGTCCGAGCAAGATGACCGCGATGATCTTTTTCAGGAAATAACGTACCAGATCTGGAAAGCCTATCCGGGCTTCAGAGGTCAGAGTGAGTTTTCAACCTGGCTGTATAGAATTGCCCTCAACACGGCTATTATTTTTCTGAAATCCGAGAAAAAAAGAAGTTTTATCTCTAATGAAGATTTTTCCGCTTACAAAATCATTCAGGAAGAATATGATCATGAAAAAGAAGAGAGATTAGCCCGGATGTACCATGCGGTGAACCAGCTGAATCCCATTGATAAAGCATTTATTTTTTATTATCTGGAAGATTTCTCAGGAAAAGAAATTGCAGACCAGATGGGGATCTCCGAAGGCAACGTACGGGTAAAAATGAACCGGGCCAAAAATAAACTGAAAGATATCTTAAACTCAAATAAATCATAATTTTAAAATCAAGACCAATGAATATAGATGAATTAAAAAATACGTGGAACGAAGACGTTTTCGAAGAAACACCCGGAATCAATATTGAACAGAGAAATAAAATCAGTCTTCCCCTGGAAAAAATACGCAAAAACATGCGTCTGGAATTTTGGTCTGTGATTGGAATTTTTGTCTTTGCATTTATTGTATGTGGATTCTGCCAGCCCTTTAAACTGCAGTTTTATATTACAGTTCTGATCGCATCCATGCTTTTCGTAACCATCTTCTTTTACAGCAAATTTTTCAGGCTTTACAAGGAGATCAGCAGTCCGGAGCTGAAAACCTTTGACTCGTTAAAAGATCTGGTGATGCAGTTTAACCTTAATAAGCAGTATTATCTTTCTTATTATCTGAGCTTTGTACCGTTCATCGTCTGCGAAATTATTATCGTAGTTGAATTTATTCCGTGGCCGCAGCCGTTCAGCGAAACGAAGATTGCTGTGATTCTGCTTAGTTCAGTAATACTGGGACTTTTTGCCTTGTATTTTCTTGGGAAATATTGGTTCTACAGGTATTACGGAAGATATATCGTCCATATAGAAGATCTTGTGAAAGAATTGAAAAAATGAGAATAAACTGTTTCGGCGGGCTTTCAGCCCGCCGAAACAGTTTATTCCTTTGCCTTCTCCCGCGCAATCTCCTGTTTCACCCATTCCAGCTGCGGATCTTTATGATCAATAATATCCTGCATTGTTTCTTTAATAGTGATATCCGGTGCCACTCCCTTTTTCGTATTCACAAAATCAATATTGGGCTGAACCAACAGCAGTCCTATCGGAAGGCTGATCTTCGAATGGGGAAGTTTCTGATAAGAATAGAATCCGGCCACTGTTCCGTCATTGGCACCACCGGTTTCCTCGCCTACCAGAATGGCACGTTTGTCATATTTCAGTTTGGCGGTGATAATCGAGGAGGCAGAAAAGCTTCCGCCGTTGATCAGCACGAATACTTTTCCCTGAAATGCATCCTTCTTAGGCTTTGTGGATTTATCCGCTTTCATTCTGTAATACACCTTCCCATCTTTTTTATACGTACTGAACGTTTGTGCAAAAAAATAAGTAGGATAGGCCAGGCTCTTAAAAGCATACTGGAATGCATTGCTTTTTCTGAAATAATTCGTCTTTAGCGGAGTAATTCTTGAAGTAAGCTGTGAAGGCTTGATCAGAACATAAGGTTCCGGTGCAAGATAAGAATACAGGTTATTGATCTCATGCAGGGACCCGCCGTAATTGTTCCGGACATCTATGATGAGATATTTAGCGCCGGCATTTTTTATTTTCTCAAAAGCATCTTTGTAAAACTTTTCCGAATAGTCCCTTGAAAAGCTTTTTACCTTGATATAAGCTGTGGTGCTGTCATTATCCAGGAACTTAAAATTCCGGTTATAGGAATTGCTGGAGGCTACATAGTCATTAATCTTCTTTTCTGCAGTGCGTTTTTCCTGTGCTTTATCTTTTTCAAGGTCATTTTTAGACTTATGCTCTCTATGTAAAGTATAAGATTTTTTTTCACCGTTATAAAGGGTTTCTATGTACGCAGTATCCTTAAATCCGTTTTCGGCAGTATAAAAATTAAAAAAAACATCCTTCAGGAAATAAGGTTGGAAAGTTGTATTATACCCGTCGCTGCTGATGAGTGCACGGTATCTTCGGATGTATCCGGAGACCGGAATATGGTTGATAGACAAAATCTCAGTTCCCGGTTTTATATGTTCTATAGAATCCTTGTTTTCAATAATGAATAACTGATCTTTTTTGATATAATACTCAAAACGGCTGAACATTCCTTTTTTGTGCTCAAGCGCTTTAATTTCCTTCTTTGTAAATTTTTTCCTTGGAATTCTGAGTGAAAGATGTCCTTCCCGGATGTCTGCTATAACAGGTTGTAATTTAAAATAAAACTGAAGCGGGGTTAACGGTTGGTCAAATGTTTTCTTAAGACTGTCAAATTTATGATCAAGCTCCTGTTTGGAAATATACCAGTAAAGTTTGGGATGCATCTGCTGAAGCTTTTGATAGGTATAATCTACATCTTCTCTAAGCTCATCCGGACCGATGCATGCAAATCTTTGCTCATTTTGTCTTTTAATAGACATGCATGAGGAAAGGGCTGCTGCCAGCAGTATGATCGAGTAATTTTTCAACGGATTTGAATTTTTTTTCAATCGGCTAAGTTAAAAAGTTTGAGAGAATTATAATTTAAATAACTGATAAATTATTCAGAAAGGTTTATAAATTAAGTTAAAAAACAGCCTTATTTTTCTGGTCACATTAAAAGTCAATACCTTTGCAGCTTATTTGTAATGCAGATGATCTATTTGGTTTTAACAGTCCTTTTTTTAGTTGCAGTGTATCTTTTTGTCATGAATCTTCCCGCTTTCGGAGCAGATCCCAAAGGAAAGAGGCTGGAGCGGATTAAACAGTCGAAACTGTATAAAAACAACAGATTTCAGAATATCAGCCACACGCCGCCTATTGCTGAAGGGTATAATACCTTTAAGGTCACTTACGATTTCATTTTAGGAAAGAAAGATCCGCTTCTCCGGCCATTGAAGGAGATTCCGGCCATTCATACGGATTTAAAAAGTATCCGGAGGGATAAAGACATTTTCATTTGGCTGGGTCACTCGTCGTACTATCTGCAGACGGATGGAGTTTCCTTTCTGGTAGATCCTGTTTTGAGCCTGTACGGTTCACCCTTTAAGTATTTTAACAGAGCATTTAAAGGTTCAGATCTGTTTAAGCCTGAAGATATTCCCGGGCTGGATTATCTGGTGATCACCCACGATCATTTTGACCATTTGGATTATCCTACCGTAAAGTCAATCAGAGACAGAACAGGAATGGCCATTGTACCGTTGGGAACAGGAGGGCACCTTGAAAGATGGGGATATGCAGAAGAACAACTGATTGAAGAAGAGTGGGGAACAGAAGTCCTTTTAAAAAATAACCTCAAAATTACCTTTACACCGGCAAGGCATTTTTCCGGGAGGAAAATCAGACAGAATAATACCCTTTGGACTTCCTATGTATTGGAAACGCCCACGAAAAAAATATTTTTAGGCGGTGACAGCGGTTATGATTTACATTTTAAAACAATCGGAGAACAATTTGGTCCTTTTGATTATGCTGTTCTTGAAAACGGACAATATGATGAGGCATGGCGCTATATTCATGCACTTCCTGAGGGTGTGATTAAAGCGGCAACGGACCTTGGAGCGAAAAAAATTATTCCCGTTCACTCTTCAAAATTTGCATTAGCCCTTCATCCATGGAATGAACCGCTTCAGAAAGTGACAGAATTAGGAAAAGAGGAAGGACTTTGCATCCTTACTCCGATGATAGGGGAAGAAGTGGATCTGAACAGCTCTGATCATCAGTTCAAAACCTGGTGGCAGGATTGATCAGGCATGCCATATATCTTTATATCTTGCCGGGTGATTTTCAAACTGCTGGCGTACAAAATCACATTCAGGCTCTACCAGAAGGTCTTTTTCTTCAGAATAACGAACCAGTTCGTCAAGCAGCATTTTTGCATAGCCATGGCCTTCACGTTCCTCAATAATTTTCGTATAATAAACGGTGAGCAGCCTGCCGTCAATTTTTATCGACATATAACCTGCCTTCTGGCCGTCAATTAATAACTGAAGCTCATCCTGATAAGGAGATATTTCAAACTTTATATTTTCCATAATATTTAAAATTGATCGGTTAAAAATCATTTGCTTCATTCAATAGATAAAGCAGTTTTAATGGTCTGGCAACATCACAATCCTTCAGGATTTACACTTATCACTCTTAAAATTACAAATTTATCCCATATAAAACATGTCTTTTCCGGAAACTTAACAAAATTTATAAATGCTTCAGGAGGAGTAGAGTGTTAGAGTAGTAGAGTTTTGGAGTTATAGCGTTTGAGAGTTATAGCGCGTGAGAGTACGTGTATTTTTATATCAATTATCACTCATCACTTATAACTCCTCACCATTCCTCGTCACCATAATCTTATCAATCCTGTTTCCGTCTTTGTCTACAATTTCCAAGGTCAGGTTTCCAAGGGATATCTGATCTCCGGTTTGGGGAACTGTATCTTTTCCGAAAATAAAAAGTCCCGAAATACTGACGAAATTCTTCTCAAGTTCCTCATCCAGATCGATCTGAAAATATTTTTTAAAATGATGAAGCGGACATTTTCCGTCAATCAGCCATGAGTTTTCGTTTCTTCTGATGATATCTTTTTCCTCGCCGCTGCCGTCAGGAATATTGCCCAAAAGGTCATCCAGAATATCATTCACGGTAATCACTCCTTTTGTACTTCCGTATTCATCGATCACGATGGCCAGATGTGACCTGTTGGCCTGAAAAGTTTCCATTAACGGGTAAATAAAAGAGTTTTCCGTCACAAAAACAGCCTTTCGCAGATGCTCGCGGAGGTTAAAGTTTTCATGGTCAAGGTCAAAAAGATCCCTCATTTTTACGATTCCCACAATGCGATCCGGATTATTGCTGTCCGTAACAGGGTAAGTGGAAAATGAATTATTCTTAGCTTTTTCTTTACCATTTCATAATTGTCATCCGCATCCAGGGTAATGATTTTAGAACGGTGTGTGGCCAGGGAACTTACCCTGCGGTCTCCAAGCTCAAAGGCATTTTTTAACACATCATGCTCTTTTTCTTCAATAATTCCCCCTTCCTTTCCTTCTTTGATAATAGATTTAATCTCCTCTTCAGTGATCACCTCTTTTTCATCATCCCTGATCCCGAAAAGTTTCAGAATCCCTTCATTGGTAACGGTAAGCAGCCACACAAACGGGGAAGCAAGAACCGACAGCCAGTACATGGGCTTTGCGATGATGATAGCGGTCTTTTCAGGATATTTTAATCCCAGTTTTTTAGGAATCAGTTCTCCAAAAACAATAGAAAGAAAGGTGATGACCGCCACAATGATAAACGCAGAAATTCCTCGTGCATACTCAGCAAAAATGTCAAATTTTGAAATATACCCGGTAAGGTCTGAGGTGAGTTTGTCTCCTGAAAAGATCCCCAAAAGGATACCTGTTAAAGTGATGCCTATCTGGACAGTTGAAAGGAACCTGCTGGGATTTTCTGCCAGTTTAAGAGCGGTTTTGGCCCGTGAACTGCCTTTTTTCTTCTCACTTTTAAGCCTGAAAATTTTGGAAGATACCAAAGCCATTTCCGACATTGAAAATATTCCATTCAGCAAAATAAGCAGTATGATAATGATGATCTCCATACAGGAACATGAATAATACCTTATAAATATAGAAAATATTTCAACGGCGGGCAGAGGTTTTAACAAAGATTGGGAACTCTTTTCCGATTTGGCATTTTAATTGACTATGCAAAAACAGTTTAACCAACCAACGGGAAAAGATGAAAAAAATAATAATAGCTTTTCTGCTTGCCGGGACTTTCAGCCTAAGCTATGCACAGTCCGATTATTATAATGATTACAGAAGAAGTATCACAGATATCAACTGGCAGAATGTAGCCGCAGACCTTATTCTTTCCGCAGCGCAGACCAATCAGCTGAATGCTTTGAATGACAGGTACCGCGATTACGATTCCTGGAACAGGGTCTATGTAAGCCATCCCGACCGCTGGAGAGAAGACCGCTACCATGAAATTGAAAGGATATTGGGAAGGGAAAAATATACTCAATTCAAAAAGAAATATTACAAAGGACAAAACCCTGTAGCTGTTTACAACCGCAACAAAAACAATTACAAAAAAGTAAAGGTTCAGAAAACCAAAGTTTACAAAATGGAGAAGAAAAACGGGCATCACCATTAATCATTTATTTCAGTTTATATATTCAGTTTTTAAGATGGATGGCAATTATGCTGTCCATTTTTTATTTTATTTGTTTGAATTTTATAACTTAGTGAAATGGAATCTAAAGAAACAATACAGGGATTTTATTTAAGAAATGGCAAAATGGAACGGCCGGATCCGGACGCCGGTTCCGGAGTAGGGCATTTTAATGTATTTTCCCGTGACAGCTGTTCACTGGTCACTCCATACAGCAGGAGGGATTACTATAAAATTTCGCTCATCATAGGAAAAGGAAAGCTTCATTATGCAGACAAATGGATCTATGTAGACCGCCCGGCGCTCTTATTTTCAAATCCGGTGGTTCCTTATTCGTGGGATGCGGAAAATGAAGATCAGACCGGATGGTTTTGCCTCTTTACCGATCAGTTTTTGCAGAATGGGACCCGCCTGGGAAATCTTTTGGACTCACAGCTTTTTAAAATTGGGGGAACTCCTGTTTTCTTTATTGATGAAATGCAGCAAAAAATAGTCTCAGACCTTTTTATTAAGATGATGAATGAGATTCAGACGGAGTATGTTCACAAATATGATATGCTTCGTGCCTGCCTTCATCTCCTGATCCACGAGACCATGAAAATGCAGCCTGCCGAAAATTTCGAACCTTACCAGAATGCCTCACACAGGGTTGCCTCACTGTTTATGGAACTGCTGGAAAGACAGTTTCCCATTGACAGTCCGGAAGCTTTTCTGAAGCTAAAAACACCGAATGACTATGCCCGTAGCCTTTCTATCCATGTGAATTCCCTGAACCGTTCCGTAAAGGAAATGACCGGAAAAACCACGAGCCAGCAGATCACCTCAAGGATCATCCAGGAAGCGAACGCTTTGCTGAAACATACTGACTGGAATATCTCTGAAATTGCGTATGGACTGGGCTTCGAAGAGCCTGCTTATTTTACCAACTTTTTCAAAAAACAGACCGGATTAGCGCCTAATGCAGTCAGAACGGCAGTTGTTTGAATTTTATAATTCTTGGTTTGAATTCTATAGAGGTTCCGCAGTTTTTCTGTTCTAATTTTGTCTTATCAATTTTAAATCACATAGCATTATGAAATTCAGAAAATTAGGAAACACAGGAGAGCAGCTGTCTGCAATAGGTCTGGGATGTATGGGAATGAGTTTTGCCTACGGTCCGGCTGATGAACAGGAAAGCATCAATACCTTACATAAAGCGCTGGATCTTGGAGTAAATTTCTGGGATACGGCAGATATGTATGCCGCAGGGGAAAATGAAAAACTGATCTCAAAAGTTCTGGTTCCCAACAGGGATAAAATCTTTATTGCCACCAAATTCGGATTCAGGTTTAAAGATGGAAAACCCAGCCACAGCGGAGCTCCGGGGACTTATTTCGATGGTTCACCGGAATGGATCAGACAGGCTGTGGATCTGAGTCTTCAGCGACTGAAAATAGACACCATTGATCTGTATTACGCCCACAGGGTAGACCCGAATATTCCGGTAGAAGAAACCGTAGGCGCTATGGCAGAACTGGTTAAAGAAGGAAAAGTAAAATACCTCGGACTGTCGGAAGCTTCTGCAGAATCTATCAGAAAAGCCAATAAAATACACCCAATTACCGCTTTACAGTCAGAATATTCTATCCTGACCAAAGATGTGGAAAAAGAGATTCTTCCCACCATCAGGGAGCTTGGAATTACATTGGTTCCTTATTCTCCGCTGGCAAGAGGGCTTTTTGCGAACATTAATGAAGTTCAGAATTTCGGGGATGAAGACTTCAGGAAATCACTACCTCGCTATCAGGCAGAATACCTGGAAAACAATAAGAATCTTGCCCGGGAAATCAATGAATTTGCAGAGTCAAAAGGAGTAAAAGGAACGCAGCTGGCTCTGGCATGGGTCCTGAATCAGGGCGGAGACATTATCCCGATTCCGGGAACCAAACGTATTAAATATCTTCAGGAGAATATTGAGGCAATAAATATAGACCTGTCGCCATCTGATATGGAAACTATCGACAATCTTCTGAAAAAATATCCTAACGTGGGTGAAAGGTACACGGAAGGATCAATGAAGCTGGTCAACAACTAAAATAATTATAATTCCGGTTTCGTGGAACACGAAACCGGAATATTTAAAAGCATCCTGATCATGAACAGAAGAGAACTCTTAAAAAACGGACTGATGGCCGGCGCACTGAGCTTCGTTCCGCTTTCCGGTGTTTTGGCATCTACGAAAGCACTTCCAAAATATTCTGAAGAAGATCTTTCAACATTTAAAAAAATAAAACTCGGCGGGCTGGATCTGTTTATCCTGACTGACGGATATATTCATGAAACCAATGTCAATACATTTTCTCCAAGAGCAGATGTGCCTCAGTTGAAAGCGTTGCTGAGGGATAATTTCCGTCCGGATACCTATGTGGATATGGCGATGAACCTGATGCTGGTCAGAACGAAAGACCGGTTGATTTTACTGGATTCCGGGATGGGGATATTTGCTGATGAAAGAACAGGTTTTTTACTCAAAAGTTTACAGAAAGCAGGATTTTCACCGAAAGATATTACTGATGTTTTTATTTCACACGCCCATCCGGATCATATTGGTGGAGTGGTGGACAAACAAAACAAATTGGTTTTCCCCAATGCGGATCTTTATATTTCAAAAATTGAACATGACTTCTGGCTTAAGGCTTCTATCAAAGATTTTAAAAACAGTTTCCTCAAAGAAGAGCCGGAATTTCTGAACCAGGTGATTCCGCCTATTCAGAATATCCTGAAAACCATCCGTCCGAAGCTTAAATTTTATGATTTTAATAAGCCTCTGTTTGAACATTTCAGTTTTCAGCTGGCTCCGGGACATACACCGGGACTGACCATGGTGACCATTTCGTCAGGCAATGAAAATCTGATATATATCGCTGATCTGATCCATTCCGATGTCATCCTTTTTCCACATCCGGAATGGGGATTCTCCGGAGATACGGATCTGGATATTGCTACAGAATCCCGTAAAAAGCTTGTCCGCCAACTGGCCGAAACTAAAACGAGGGCTTTTGCTTATCATCTTCCATGGCCGGGCTTGGGCTTTGCCAAAAAGAAAGATGCTGCTTATGAATGGATTCCGGAAAGCTTTATGAATTAACAGGAAAAATCAGATTCAACTTATATTTTCTACGACATATTTTAATAATAAATCCTCCCATTTCCGGAGGATTTATTTGTTAAAATATAGCTATTAATTAAACGCTTAAGAATAGATTTCAGTTATGCCTCTCCATAGATCAGCTCGGGAGCATATAGTTTCCTGAACATTACATACGTTACGGAAAGGACGGTAAATGCAATGATCGCATCAATCGTCGCAGCAGAGCCCAGTACTGCAATTTTTGAGAAGAAAGCGAAGATGATATCGAAAAACATTCCCGCAAACACCCATTCTTTCAATCTTAATAAACGGTTGGGAAGAAGAAGAACCGGAATGCCTGAAAGTTTAAAAACCCCGAGGATATATATAAAATGAGGCGGATATCCCAACTGTCGGGTTATATCCCAGACTACAGGATTTTTTGTGAGTTCAAAGAAGCCGCTTGCCCCGAACCATAATGACATAAAAATTACG
This sequence comes from Chryseobacterium phocaeense, assembly GCF_900169075.1. NCBI lineage: Bacteria > Pseudomonadati > Bacteroidota > Flavobacteriia > Flavobacteriales > Weeksellaceae > Chryseobacterium > Chryseobacterium phocaeense. Next base: position 2,160,533 of record NZ_LT827015.1, on the reverse strand, counting down.
CCTGACCAATAGATGATTTTTGTTGTTTTTGTTTTCATTGTTTTATTATTTTAAATTGTATGATGTTGAATAATATGTTGAAGTAATGAAATGACGCAAAGTTTTGTAATGCTTCTCTTGCGACTTTGCGTTTTCCAATAAACCTTATTGAATTAAAGTTTTAGAAGCTCCTGAAATCTTTCCGGTTTTAAGATTCTGGATAAACCCGACGATTTCCCATTTTTCAGCAGAGAAATTCTCAGGGATTTTGAAGTGGATGCTTCCTTCGGAAAGATCTTTCAGTGAGATCTGTTTCTGCTCATGAACGATCTGCCAGTGCTGCAGATGGTGTCCTTCATTTTCACCTCCGCCCACATGGGTGGAAGATTTCTTTTCAACCAAGCTGATCAGCAATGTGCTTTTAGGATCAGATTCAGAGGTTTTATACCCGACGGTAACTGTTTTCTGATCAATATTCGCAGAAAGATGTACGGAAGAATTTTTAGCATTAAATAATGCATTTTGAAGAGCGTTTTCTATGGAATTCCTGTCAGAGCCGACAAACTCCTGCTTTCCATTGATCACCAGTTGTGGTGTATACGTCTGGGATTGAAGAAGACGACTGTAGAATTGCTGGCGTTGCGAATTGGCCGCACTGCTGAACCGGTCTTTCCATCCCAGACGGTTCCAGTAGTCTACATGATAGGAAAGGATATAGACGGGGCGGTTCCGGTATTCTTTTTCGATCTGTCCCATCAGTTCATCGGCAGGAGGACAGCTTGAACAGCCTTCGGAAGTAAAAAGTTCCAGAACGGCAAGACCGTTATTTTCAGATGGAAAACCAGGGTCAGGTTTTTTTATTTCTTCTTTCAGAACAAATGCGGAAGCCGCGAACATTAAACTGGTAAAAGTTCCTACGGCTAACAAATTTTTTAGAATCATATCTTTTAATTTTGATCAAAAGTAGATTCCTTTTAAGTGCAAAAGAATATAAAAAAGGGTCAGCCGGACAAAATGGAAGGCGAACCCGGAAATATTCAGTGCTAAAAAATGGAGCTGTTAACGGTCTTCCAGCCAGGTAAAGAAACTATGTGTTTTCTCTTTGTTGATCAGGAGATTTTCAGGAGTTTCAATGACCAGTTTAACCAGGATTTTGCGCTGGAAATAATGTTCCATTTCTTTGATGGCCTTGAAATTGACCAGATACTGCCGGTTGATCCTGAAAAACTGTTTTCCGGAAACCTGCTCGGCAACCTGCCCAAGCGGCTGGGACAGCTGAAACTGTTCTTTGTCAAAAGTCACCAGATGAGTAATTTCATTATGGATATAAAAATAGGCAATATTTTCTGTAAGGATCGTAGTATATTTTTGATTCTTAAAAACAAGAAAACTGCTTTTCCCTGCCGGCTGATTGATTTTTTGTAAAAGAAATTCAATATCGGGAAGTTCATTTTTACTGAAGAATTTTTTCAGATCATCTACTTTTCTGAGGGCTTCGGCAATATCTTCCCGGGAGAAAGGCTTCAGGATGTAATCTACGCCTTTACTTTTAAAGGCATCAAGCATATACTGATCAAAAGCAGTACAGAAAATGACAGGACAGGTGATCTCCGCTGTTTTGAAGATTTCAAACGAAAGCCCGTCCGAAAGCTGGATATCCATAAAAATAAGGTCCGGCTTGATGGGGTTTGATAAAGCTTCAACACTGGTTTCGATACTGTCATAAACTCCCAGGATGTTAGACTCTGGTTTTAGGTCCAGAATAAGGTTCTGAAGGGATTTTGCAGCTCTGAATTCGTCTTCAATGATGATAATATTCATGGATCAAAGGTAGTTTTATTTGAAAGATTTTTTCGTCTGAATAAATTTCAATTTCCTGTTCCAGCAGATGGCTGAAACGCATTTTAATATTATCAAGGCCAACACCTAAAGATTCTTCAGTCGTTATTTTTCGCTGAATGGGGTTTTCAATAATGATCTTATCTTCAGAACTGTAAATTTTTATGTGAAGTGGCTTACTTTGCGATACAATATTGTGTTTGATACAGTTTTCCACCAGAAGCTGCAGCGTGAAAGGAGGAATAAGGGTTTTCAGATCTTCAGTTCTAAGTCCGTTTGTAAATGAAATTCCTTCTCCGAAACGCGCTTTTTGTAGAAAAAGATATGCTTCTATGATCTTCATTTCTTCCTGTACAGTGATGAGGTCCAGTTTTCGGCTTTCAAGGGTAAATCTGTAAAAATCGGAAAGTTTAATGATGAAATCCACCGTTTCTGAATCATTGGTTTCTGCCATTGATTTTAAGGTATTCAGGCTGTTGAACAGGAAATGGGGATTTACCTGCTGTTTCAGCAGTTCATACTGAGCACCCAGATTATCACTTTTCACCTTTTCCAGCTCCAGCTGTACCTGTTGGCCTGCGTAATTATTCTGAAGCAGAGTAAGGAACATATAGCAGACAAGATTGATCAGGATTCCCCTTACTTCTACCATCAGCATCACAGGACCAAAATTGATATGTGATAAAATAAGCTGCTGAATCCATGCCAGCCCGAACATAATGACCATTCCGAACGCCAAGATCATCAATAACCTCGAATAGGAAATATCCTGCTTCCTTTTCCCTGCATTGCGGTTAAACAGATAAATATTAAGATACCACATGATAATCGAAAACGCTGCGGTAATGGCTGAATTAACGGCTGCTTCCTTCCAGTTGAATTCATGGGAAGCCAGTTGGGGAACAGAGGATAAAATTCCCAGGAAAAGGGAACTGATCCAGATAACGGCCGGTGAAATGTTTATTTTTTGCTGCTGCATGGAAACCGTGGATTTTAAATGGTGAAATTAATGTTTTTTTGGATGAAAAGGATGATATGAATTGTCAATTGTGAATGCGCTTCGCTTGTAAACTTTATTTCGGGGGTAAAATTGACTATTGACTTTGCATTAGCAAAAATTGACCATTAATGGTGAATTGTCAATTGTGCATGCGCTTCGCTTGTGAACTTTATTTCGGTGATAAAATTGACTATTGACTTTGCATTAGCAAAAATTGACCATTGATGGTGAATTGTCAATGGTGAATGCGCTTCGCTTGTGAATTTTATTTCGGTGATAAAATTGACGATTGACTTTGCGTTAGCAAAAATTGACCATTGATGGTGAATTGTCAATGGTGAATCTGCTTCGCTTGTGAATTTTATTTCGGTGATAAAATTGACGATTGACTTTGCATTAGCAAAAATTGACCATTGATGGTGAATTGTCAATTGTGAATGCGCTTCGCTTGTGAATTTTATTTCGGTGGTAAAATTGACTATTGACTTTGCATTAGCAAAAATTGACCATTGATGGTGAATTGTCAATGGTGAATGCGCTTCGCTTGTGAATTTTATTTCGGTGATAAAATTGACTATTGACTTTGCATTAGCAAAAATTGACCATTGATGGTGAATTGTCAATGGTGAATGCGCTTCGCTTGTGAACTTTATTTCGGTGATAAAATTGACTATTGACTTTGCGTCAGCAAAAATTGACCATTCATCATTATCCTTTTCACAAAACCTCCTGAAACTGAAAATTCAGCTTCAGGAGATCTTTATGGCCTCATGACGGGTTTATAACTCATGATATACTGTATCCTTTCTTCTTGATTGGGCGGTAAGGGTTTCGTTGATGATGTACTCTGGACCTGATAAGAGATTTTTCCGGTATTATCTGCCTGAAGTGTTTCTATACTTAATAATTCCCCGGTGATGGTTCCTCCTATGTATTGAGGGTTGTCATGGTATTTCCAGGTGACCAGTTTGATCATACTGCCTTTTTTTAAGGAAGAGTGGGCAGCATACAGCGATTCAAGCGCTTCCTGGTTACCATACAATGCGGAGGATGTTTCCTTTTTTGTATTCAATGAAGTGGAGATAAATTTTAAATCTCCGGGATCGAAAACAATACGTTTTAAATCTTTATCCGGCTCATCTATTTTACAGGCGGTAAATAAACTGCAGATCGACAGGATGATGAATAGTACTTTTCTCATTATTTCTCAAGGTTTTTAATTAATCTTTCGGTGTTTACTTTCATAGGGACATCAAATAAGTAACCTGTTTTTTCGGCTAACTGACGGTGGCAGGCTATACAGGATTCTTTGGCAAATGAGGCTGTTTTTCCGGTAGGATGAAGATCGTTTCCTGAAAATTTTGCAAACCCCCAACCTTCGGTATCGGTATATTTCTTAGCATCTTTAACCATAAACTGGGCATTCACAAATGCTCCGGCCCGTACTTCTCCATCAGCAAGCTCTTCCTGTTTCCAGACTGATTTTACAATGATACTGCCATCCGGCCATGGGTGGAAATTTTCCGTTTCAACAGCTTTCACAGCAATGTCATTTCCGTAAATAACCCTGATGGAATGATCGAAGAGTGTGCTCATGCTGATCACTTTCCAGTTTTTAAAATCGTCCGTATATTTCACTCCATTAGACGAAACCGGAAATTGAACTGGAACAGGATTTTGAACAGTTTGACTATTCTGGTGAGTATCTTTTTCTTTTTTGGAGGCATTAAGGCTGGCCAAGGAAAGCGTATACTTCCTGATCGTTTCAATATCTTTCTGCGTGATTTTTGCTGACGGATGAAGTAAAGTATATTCATGGAGCGGCATTTTACCACTCTGCATCATATTCAGGATGGCGTACATTTTTCCCTGATGTTCTCCTGCAGAATAATTCCATTCTGAAAAATTCAAAACCTCTTTAGCTCTTTTCACATCCTTGTTTACAGCCCATGATATGGGAGCTATTTTGTCATACCAGCTCAGGTTCTGCTCATTGGAATGGCAGTTAAAACATGAGTTTTCCAGAATGGCAAGAACCTCTCGCGGAGCTTCTATTTTTTTTGCTACCGGTTTTCCTTCCAGAGAAGGATTGAAAAACTGTAAGGTAACCAGTACAGCCATTACTACCAAAAATATGATAGCTATTGGTTTTGCTGTTCTTTTTTTCTTTGATGAATCCATAACACTATTATTTTTTATGGTTCAAAAGTAGTTTGGTGAATGTCGTTTTGAAATGGAAAAGAAGGTGAAGCGGACAAAGTGAGGGGGGAAGAAGGAAAAAGGAAGGGGGAGGTTGCAGGTGTTAGGTAGCAGGGATTAGGGATTAGGGATTAGGGATTAGGGATTAGGGTGTGGTAGACGAAAGTAGAGGTGGAGGAGGTGTTCAATGGGTTTCTTCTCCACCTGCTGGGTTTTCATTTTTCTTCTAGATCTTATAAGCCGATTCCGCCGTCAATAATAATTTCAGTTCCGGTGATAAAACCTGAAGCAGCATCATCAGAAAGGTGAACCACCAGTTGGGCTACTTCTTCTGCAGTACCCATTTTCTTTAAAGGAATCTGGCTGATCAGATAATCATCAAGACCTTTTAAGGTTTCTTCATCAAGTCCGGCTTTACTCATGATGTTTGTTTTTATCGGACCCGGGCTTATCATATTGACCCTGATTTTCCGTGGTGCCAATTCTGCGGCTGCAGTTTTGGCAATAGAATTCAATGCTGCTTTGCTGGCCTGATATACTGAACTATTCGGTTTGTAAGTGGAAGCCACAATTGATGAAAGGAATACTACGGATGCACCGTCACTCAGGATCGGAATAAACTTATTCAGAGTAAAATAAGCGCCGCGGAAATTGATATTCATAACTTCATCAAAATTCTGGACACTCATATTTTCAATAGAGGTGAGACCGCCAGTAATACCGGCATTGATGAAAAGGATATCCACCTTTCCAAACTGCTTCTCCACTTCGTTTTTAAGAAGGTCAATATCATCAAGAACAGACTGATCCGCAATAAAAGGGATAGCTCTCAATTCTTCGGCGGCTTTTTCTACCGCTTCTTTTCTTCTTCCTGTAATAATAACCCTGGCTCCTTCTGCTATAAGTTTCTTTGCGGCTGCATATCCTATTCCGCTGTTTCCACCCGTTACGACGGCTAATTTGTTATTCAATTTATTCATTGCTTTAAATTTTTTGACAAAGTTATTTCAAAATGGTATACTTTTGTAATCAGTATAACAGAGTATACCAGTATCATCCATGATATCATTTAACTTTGCAGCTATGGAAAGAGATCAGACAGAAGAACTGAGAGCCTTGCAGGATACCCTCTATTTTATTGGAGGGAAATGGAGAATTCCTGTAATCAATTCAATCTGTAACGGACACAGACGATTCCGTGAAATTGAAAGGAGTATCCCTGGAATCACCACGAGAATGCTTTCAAAAGAACTGAAAGATATGGAACTGAATAAACTGGTGAAAAGAACCGTATACCCGGATACCCCGGTTTTAATAGAATATGAACCTACGGAATACTGCCGGACCTTTGGAAAAATCATTACGGAAATGATCAACTGGGGACGGGAGCACAGGAGAGTGATTGTAGAGGGGTAGGTGCAGGGATTAGGGATTAGGGATTAGGGATTAGGGATTAGGGATTAGGGCGTGCCGCTTTATATTTGATAAATCAATAGGGACGGGCTTTAGCCCGTCCGCATAAAAGAAATCATTCCATTGGCTTTAGCCGAAACCTAATACGATTAAATTTAGAAACAAAAAAGCCCCTTTTAAAAAGGAGCTTTTCATTTATATCATTCAGGAAAATTAAATTCCGTCAATAATTTCATTCAACACCGTGCTTGGTCTCATGGCTGCATACGTCTTATATGTATCCGTTTTGTAGTAACCGTCAATATCCTGAGGTTTTCCCTGAGCACTTATTAATTCCTGATTGATTACCGCTTCATTTTCCTGCATTGCAGCTGCTACCGGAGCAAATTGAGCTGCCAGTTCTGCATCAGCCGTCTGGTTCGCTAAAGCTTCTGCCCAGTACATGGCTAAATAGAAGTGAGAACCTCTGTTATCAATCTGGCCTACCTTTCTTGCCGGAGATTTGTCAGTAGCTAAGAATTTAGCATTAGCCTCATCTAAAGCATCTGCTAACACCTGAGATTTTGTATTCCCCTGCGTTTGAGCCAAGTGCTCTAAAGAAGCCTGAAGGGCCAGGAATTCACCTAAAGAATCCCATCTCAGATAACCTTCTTCAATGAATTGCTCCACGTGTTTCGGCGCAGAACCTCCGGCACCTGTTTCAAATAAACCACCACCATTCATTAATGGAACAATGGAAAGCATTTTAGCAGAAGTACCAAGCTCAAGAATTGGGAAAAGGTCAGTTAAATAATCTCTCAATACATTTCCTGAAACAGAAATAGTGTCTTTTCCTTCTCTTGCTCTTTTTAAAGTTTCAGTCATCGCATCTTTTACATCAAGAATTCTGATGTCAAGACCGTTGGTATCATGGTCAGCAAGATATTTTTCAACTTTTTTAATGATTTCTCTGTCGTGAGCTCTTCCTTTATCTAACCAGAAAATGGCAGGCGTATCAGATAATCTGGATCTGTTGACAGCCAGCTTTACCCAGTCCTGGATAGGCGCATCTTTCGTCTGGCACATTCTGAAGATGTCACCTTTTTCTACTTTTTGCGTAAGAAGAATATTTCCTGCTTCATCCTGAACTTCAATAGTTCCGTCTGCTGCTGCCTGGAAGGTTTTGTCATGAGAACCGTATTCTTCAGCTTTCTGAGCCATAAGACCCACGTTCGGAACAGAACCCATGGTCGTAGGATCAAGTTTTCCGTGTGCTTTCATATCATCGATTACAGACTGATAGAATCCTGCATAAGAACGGTCAGGAATAATACATACCGTATCTTCTTCGTTTCCGTCTTTGTTCCACATTTTACCGCCGCCTCTTACCAGGGCAGCCATAGAGGCATCAACAATGATATCTGAAGGAACGTGGAAATTCGTAATTCCTTTGTCTGAATTTACCATAGCCACTCTTGGTCCGTTCCCTAAAGCAGCTTCAATATCAGCTTTGATTTCAGCTTCCTGCGCATTTCCTTTGATTTTTTCAAAAAGATCGGCAAGACCGTTGTTTGGATTGATATCTAAAGACTTGAATGTTTCAGCATATTTTGTAAATACCTCCTTAAAGAAAGTTTCTACGATAGCCCCGAAAATAATAGGATCGGAGATTTTCATCATCGTAGCTTTAAGGTGGGCAGAAAGAAGTACGTTTCTGTTTTTAGCCTCATCAATAGCCTTCTGAACGAATACTTTCAATGAGTTCAAATTCATCACGGATGAATCAATTACTTCTCCGGCCTGAAGACCAGCGAAATCTTTCAGTAGAGTTTCAGCACCATCATTTCCTTTAAATGTAATTTTGAATTTCGTAGCATTTTCTACAGTGGTTGAAGTTTCAGTTCCGTAGAAATCTCCACCGTCCATATGAGCCACGTCTGTTTTGCTGTCAGAAGCCCAGTCACCCATTCTGTGAGGGTTTGCTTTTGCGTAGTTTTTAACAGCTTTCGGAGCACGTCTGTCAGAATTTCCTTCTCTTAATACAGGGTTTACAGCACTTCCCAAAACTTTGGCATATTTGGCTTTGATGGCTTTTTCCTCATCATTCTTTGGTTCTGCAGGATAATTAGGAACTGCGAAACCTTTAGACTGAAGTTCAGCGATCGCTTCATCCAGTTGGGGAGCAGATGCAGAAATATTCGGTAATTTAATAATGTTTGCGTCAGGTTGAGTGGCCAATTGACCCAATTCTGCCAATGCATCACCAATCTTCTGGTCATCTTTCAAAAACTCAGGAAAGTTGGCTAAAATTCTTCCCGCCAAAGAAATATCCGGAACCGCAATTTCAATGTTTGCTGATTTTGTAAAAGCTTTTACAATCGGTAAAAACGAGTGTGTTGCCAACATTGGAGCTTCATCCGTAAGGGTGTAATAGATTTTTGATTTGTCTGACATTATACTGTTATTTATTATTTGATTTTTTAAGACTCACAAATTTACTAAATATGATTGTTTTATGGAGGTATTTTGCATAAAAAAAGAGGCCTTTGCCTCTTTAATCTATATTTGTGTAATGGTGTAAGTTCCGGTAGCGTCAAAATTGATGTTAAACTCAATTTTAAAATTCTTGGGTGTAGTGGTGAGATTTGGAATCATAATGGCCGTACCGTCGATGTCAAAATTTCCATCACTCAGGTTGTCTCCTAAAACCTCATCCCCTGTAGCTCCTCCCGGAGAAAGGAGGATGGTGAATCCTGAAAAATTTGAGGAAGTGACACCGTTAAGGTTAAAAGAAAACTTGGCGGTTGCAGGATTGTAGCTTAACGAGGAAACTGCCGGAGCACCGGGATTTGTTGTATTTAAACTAACCTCAGGGCTGAAATTAATTGTTCTTACAGGGTTTCCGATAAAGTTCGTGATTTCGATCTTATAAAATCCATTCGAAGAAATATTGTAAGTACTTCCGTTAATGACAAGGTTTGTTTGGCCGTCAGAACCATAATTTTGAGCACTTGCATTCTGTGCCGTGATAAATTTGAGCTGTGAATTGGCCGGCAAATATTTGTATCCTATCCTGCTTCCGCTATTTCGCATTAAATCTGCAGAAGTGGCCGTGAAATTATTATAGGTTCCGTACATGTATAAGTTGGCTGGTAACTGGTTACCGGAACCTGATGCGGTTGGTAGATTCAACGTTCCTGAATCATTGACGCTTAATGTATAATTGGTTCCATTCGGAGAAACCAGCGTAATGCCCTGGCCTGCACCTGTGACAACTGTTTTACTCACCTGTGCATAAGGAACGCTCATCAGCTGGTTTACGCCAACATTTGTATAATTGGAACCGCCCTGAGGATCCATTTCCACTTTCACGAACTTCGTATTCGCTCCCCAGTTGATACCTCCAAAACTTCCGGAGGAAGGAGTTCCCTGGCCGATATTAAGATTTACCAATCCTTTGGCATTGGTTGTCTTTTGATGGGTTTCTGTATATAAAACAGGACCTGTAGCTGTATTTTCCAGAATACTGATCTTTAAAGATACGTTTCCGTTGGCAATAGGAGCTCCGGAAGCATTAAATGCAATAGTCTGATAAGTGAAAGCCTGTGGAACCTGAGCGCTTAAAAGTGTAGCCAGGAACAGGCCGATCGTTGTGTAAAGTTTTTTCATGATTCAATGTTTTTAAGGTTTTTTAATAATTTTAATAGGTTTAATGTCCGGATTTTTGAAAGAGATCATGTAAATTCCGGTGTTCAGGCTGCGCAGATCAAGCTTTCCACTCTCCAATTTAGTCTTTAAAACAAGTCTCCCGGCCTGGTCATACACTTCAGCCTCTTCAATTTTAGAATGAGAACTGATGGTGATTTGAACAAAATCGGTTGTGGGATTGGGATAAACCTTGATATGGTCTTTTTCAAGTTCTTGAACGCCTAAAACCTGTAGAACAGTTTGGAACAGCATTCCCACCGTTCCTGAATTGGCCTGATCAGGATCCGAAGGAATTACATAAATTTCGGCTACAGAGTGTACAAAATTGGTGTCAGAAACTGCTCCGGAATTGATATTTCCAATTACAGACTGGGCGAAACCCCAAAAAGGCACTCCAAAAAGCAGGAGGGTAATTTTTTTTCGCATAAGTTGTTTTTTTAGGATAGCGAATATAAATAATATTTCGTTAGAAAGATCATTGGGATGAATAAGTTTTTTTATGTCTGTTTTAAGAATTATTTAACCTTTATTTGTCTCCGGAAATTTTCTATTTTGAGTAAATTTGAAAAACTAAAAAAATAAAATATGTCGAATATTACACTAAAAGGAAACGCTGTAAATACAATAGGAACTTTACCGTCAGTAGGAACTACCGTAAGGGATTTTGCTTTGGTAGATTCAGGATTGAACGTAAAAACGCTTCAGAGTTTTGAAGGCAAGAAAAAAGTATTCAATATTTTCCCAAGTATTGATACCCCTACCTGTGCTTCTTCAGCAAGAAAATTCAATGAAGAGGCTTCAGCGCTGGATAACACCGTGGTAATTAATGTTTCTAAAGATTTACCTTTTGCGCTGGGAAGATTTTGCGCTGCCGAAGGACTGAATAATGTAGAAACACTTTCAGATTTCAGAAGCAGTTTCGGGGATGACTACGAAGTTGCTATTACAGATTCTCCAATGAAGGGACTGTTAAGCCGTGCTGTAATTGTAACGGATGCTGATAACAAAGTAGTATACACAGAGCAGGTGGCTGAAATTGCAGACGAACCCAATTATGAAGCCGCTCTTGCTGCATTAAAGTAAGATCTGAAAATAAAATTTTATAAAAAGCCTTGTGAAAATTTTGTTTTACAGGGCTTTTTTGACCCGTAATAATTTCTAAATCCCGTTAAAGATGATCAAAAGAATTGTAGCTAATATAAAGACAGAAGATCTGTCAAAAGCAGACCTTTTTTATCAGGATATTCTGGGGCTTGATATCCTGATGGATCACGGATGGATCAAAACGTTTGGAAATGACCAACAGGCAAAAGTCCAGGTCAGTTTTGCCACTCAGGGAGGAAATGACACGGAAGTTCCTCTATTGTCCATTGAAGTAAATAATGTGGATGAACTCTATGAAAAAATACAGCAGGCCGGCTTTGAGATCACTTACGGAATAACAGATGAAGACTGGGGAGTGCGGAGGTTTTTTGTAAAGGATCCGTTTGGAAATCTGGTTAATATACTTGAACATCGTTAATTTGTAAATAGGCGAAAGGGCAAAAGGGCAAATTTGCAAAAGAGCGAAAAGGCAGATTTGCCTTTTTATTTCAAATCAGAGTATTTTTAGAATTTTTTGGATTGATAAAATCTGAATTCTAGACTGATCATTTCTTTGCCTCTTTGCAAATTTGCCCTTTAGCTTTTTAACAAAAAAATATTATGAAAGCAGAAAAAATTATTCCTGTACTAAGGATTTTTGATTACAAGAAAACAGTTGAGTTTTATATTGACTGGCTGGGGTTTGAAATTGTCTGGGAACATCATTCCGATTATAACAACCCCGTGTATATGGAAATAAAGAAGAATAATATTGTTCTTCACCTGAGTGAGCATCATGGAGACGGAAGTCCGGGGAGCAGAGTCTTTATTCTGGGCGATGGTGTTGCAGAATACCATAAAGAACTCATCGGAAAAAGATATAAATACAATATCCCGGGTCTTGAAAAAACATTTTACGGCACCATAGCGGTTACCGTAGACGATCCTTTTGGGAATAAAATCATTTTCAATGAAGAATTTGATGAAGAAAAACATAAGGACCTGGAATTCTGTTCAATCCATTGACTCTTCAGCCCGTTCTCATAAAAAATCAATCCTCCTTTGGCTTTAGCCGAAACCTAAATGCCAAAACAGATGATCCCAATCATCAAAAAATAATCATACGATAACTACCTTTGCATAATGAAACGTTCAGGAACTGCAGATTTACCATTACACTACGGAAAAGTACCGCCCTGGCTGTATGAACGTATGTCTGCGCTCGGGCTTTCCATTATTGAAGTGATCCTGATGGATTACGGGAAAGATGAGGTGCTCCGCAGATTGGCAGATCCGTTCTGGTTCCAGAGTTTTGGAGCGGTAATGGGTATGGACTGGCATTCTTCCGGCATTACAACATCCGTAATGGGAGCTTTGAAACGTTCCATCAATCCCAATTCCCAGACATTAGGACTTTATATATGTGGTGGAAAAGGAAAGTTTTCGAGAGAAACGCCTGCAGAACTTATTCAGATTGCTGATAAAACCGGTCTGAACGGGCATGAACTGGTAAGAGCCAGTAAACTTTCTGCAAAAGTGGATAATACGGCTATTCAGGATGGTTACCAGCTGTATCTGCATAATTTTATTCTGTCAGACAATGGAAGCTGGAGCGTTGTACAGCAGGGAATGCATGAATCGGACGGAACGGCGAGGCGTTATCACTGGCATTCCGGAAATATCACATCATTTGTAGAAGAGCCACATACAGGAATTAACGGGATCTCCCGCGGAAGAATCGTTAACTTGACAGATGCAGATGCTTCAGAAAACAGAAAAGGGATTCTGGATATTTCGCACACAGATTCCATTAATGTGATGAAGGATTTTTCAAGATTAATTCTTCCTGCACACCATGATGTTCAGGCCTCGGATGTTGATCTGAAAAGGCTTGGAGCTTTGCTGTATGTCACACGCGAGCAGCAGCCTCAGAATTTTGAAGACCTTTTAATGCTTGAAGGGGTGGGGCCAAGGACCATGCAGTCGCTGGCGCTGGTGAGTGAGGTGATTCACGGAGCTCCATCAAGGTTTGCAGATCCGGCAAGATTTTCATTTGCACACGGCGGAAAAGACGGACATCCTTTTCCCGTTCCTACCAAAACTTTTGATGAAAGCATCAGTATCCTCAGAAAAGGAATTGAAAAATCCAAATTGGGAAATTCCGATAAACTGAATACTTTAAATAAACTGCACCAGATTGTAGCTGACACTGAAAAAGACTTCACTCCGGATTTCGATATCCAGCAGGTGATAGAGGAGGAACGCCAGAATTCATGGCGTTTCGGAGGAAAAACCGTTTTCGGGGATGCACAACCTCCCAAGAATCCAAAACCGATCCAGCTTTCTTTATTCTGACCATATACTGACCCGGTTCTTACGTTTGATTTTTAATCTTCATTCGTTTATATCATTTCAGATCATCTTCTTTAACATCCTGAATATTGTTAACGGGTTAAATTCAAAATCTGCTTAATCGGCCAGATCTGCGGGAATTTATTTGAGATGAACTTTATTTCTTAATGAAACTTAATTCCTCAATATCTTTAATCGTTCAAATTAAGATGTATTAATCCTGATCGTTTTCTCAATTTAAAGAGTTTAAAATAATGCCAGTGTTTAATTATTTAGAAAGAATAAAAACAATCATTAACCATACGTAAAATACTGCTTTTTAACGAGATTGAATAATTTGTTTAATTTTATTTATCTCAGATTCAATTAAAAATGATATTTTTAAAGCCTTAAAAAAACACCGACACAATGACTAGTAAAGCTTTAGAGATTTGTTATGATTTCCCGTTTTTCCTTGATGAAGAGCTTGCAGAAATATTCCATGCCCATGAAAAAGTATCGTTCCAGAAAGGAGATATCATTCTTGGGGAAGGAAAGACAGCCAATGAATACTACATTCTCGAAAAAGGACTTGCACGGTCATTTGTCAATGATTTTAACGGCAATGAGGTAACCACCCATTTTTTTGCCGATAACGAGATCATTATTGAAGTTTTGTCCCTTTTCCAGAGGATTCCTTCCCAGGAAAATATTGTCTGCATCACAGACTGTGAATGCTGGAGATTCGATTATGAAACGTTCCAGGAATTGTTCCATAAAATACCTAATCTCAGAGAATGGGGTAGGTCATGGATGTCCCGCGAGCTTTTTGCGTACAAGCAGCGTTCCGTAGAAATGTTTACACTTTCAGCAACCAGACGGTACCTTAATCTTTTAGAACAGAAATCGCAGGTGGTGCAGTTTGCCCCGCTTAAGCAGATCGCATCCTACTTAGGCGTTACAGACACATCCTTAAGCCGTATCCGTAAAGAACTCGTTTCTCATTCAAAGAAAAATTAAATCTTGCCTTATGACAAGTTGATTTTCACACAGGCTTGGTAATTTTGGTTAAAAGTTTAACACCCTAAATATTACCATTATGAAAGCCAACCAAATTTACGTGAACCTTCCCGTAAAAGATGTACAGAGAACAAAAGAATTCTGGACCAAACTGGGATTCCCGATTAATGAACAATTTTCAGACGACAAAGCAGCCTGCGTTGTTCTTAAGGAAGATCATATCTATGCGATGTTCCTGACAGATGAATATTTCCAGACTTTTTCAAACAAGCCTGTTCCTAAAGGTGATACCTCAGAAGTTCTTGTGGCCATCAGCCTGAACAGCCGTGAAGAAGTGGATCAGGTAGTGAATACAGCCCTGGAAAATGGATGCACCCAACATGAGGAGCCTCAGGATTACGGATGGATGTACCAGAATTCCTTCTGGGATCTTGACGGGCACGGCTGGAATATGACTTTTGCAGATATGTCCCAGATGCCCACCGAATTTTAGACACCTGTAAAAAATCTGCAGTATCCGCAAAATCAGTGCGATAAACAAGCGAATTTATGCACCATTCATGATAACAATGTAAAAAAATCTGTGAAAATTTCTGCGATTTGCGGGAAAAAAATATTAACCACAAAAGTCACAAAAGTTTTAGAACACTTTAGTAATTGAAGTTTAATATTAGAATGCATAGAAGTTCACATAAGTATTTGAAAAATCAGAGATTTTATCCAAATTCTTGATACACTTATCTTTGAAAATCTGTGCTTTCTGTGGTTAGAATAAAAAATCCGGAACAATAAAAACCTACTCTAATGGAAACAAAATCAAACGATATTGAAATCGTAAAAGTACAGGTATTTAGCAATTACAAAGTTATTTCATTGAATATCGAAAGCATTACCCACGAAGAATCAATGATCTTTCCTAATGGCGATGTCAATAACATGAACTGGGTTCTTGGACATCTGATTTACATAAGAAATGCTTTCCTGCAAACCATTGGTGAAGAACCGGTCTGGGATGGAGAACAGTTTTCCTGTTACCAGAGAGGAGCAATTCCACTGGAAAGAAAAGATGAACTGGTCTCTTTTGAAGAATTAAAATCATATCTGCAAAAATTCCAGGACAAACTGGAATCAAAACTCAATACCATTGAAAAATTCAGTCCTGAAACTATTAATGATATTGCTATATTCTGTCTCCATGAGGTTTATCACAGCGGACAACTGGGAATCCTCAGACGGATCTTGGGAAAACCGGGCGCGATAAAATAGCAGACTAAAAAAATTAAAAACAACTAAAAAAACAAAAAAATGGACACACCAAAATCAAAAAAAATAGAGCTCATTATTCCGGCTTACAGGATGCATACCCAAAGTTTTCTGAATGTTTTGGATGGAATCTCGGAAGAAGACGCATTGAAAAGAATTGAAGGAAAAACCAATCATATTGTCTGGATGGCAGGAAACTTTCTGAATATGCGTTACGGTCTCGGTATGGTTTTAGGGCTCAAAGACGAAGACCCATACAATGATCTCTTTTTTCAGGGAAAAGCACTGGATGAAAGCTATAATTATCCGAGTTTAGATGAATTGGAAAAGAATTTTCATGATATTTCTCCAAAAGTTTTCCAAAAGCTGCTTGAAGTGACGGATGAAGAACTGGATGAAATTTTCGAGATCGGAATGGGCGTTCCTTTTATCCGTGAAACAAAACTCAACTTTGCAGGAATGTGCATTGGCCGTGAGGATTATTTATGCGGACAGATAGGTCTGATGAGAAGGATTCTGGACTATCCGGGAATGAAATATGATGTGGATGAAACTATAAAATATTAATAATGGTTCCCAAAGAAAAAGGATATAAGTCGGTTAACGGAATCCGGATGTATTATGAAATCTATGGGTTCGGAAAACCTTTGGTACTGATCCATGGCGGTGGCTCATCAATCTTATTTGATTTTAAGGAAATCATTGCCAGGCTTGAAGATCAGTTTCAACTGATTGGTATAGACCTGCAAAACCACGGAATGACTGAACACCGTGATATTCCTGAAACTTTTGAACAGGACGCTCATGATGTGGTCGCCCTTCTCAAAGAACTGGATGTTGAAAAAGCTTCCTTCTGGGGTTTCAGTAACGGAGGGAATACCGTGATGCAGATTGCCCATCTTTATCCCGAAATGACCGAAAAGCTCATTATCGCCTCGTCATTTTATAAAAGAAACGGAATGATGGAAGGTTTTTTCGAAAGTATGGCAGAAGCCACCTTGGAGTCGATGCCGGAGCCGCTTAAAATCAATTTTCTTAATCTGAACCCCGATTTTTCACTGCTTGAAAATATGTTTGAAAAAGACAGCCGGAGAATGCAGACTTTTGAAGACTGGGATGAAAAGATTCTGACCTCCATACAAGTTCCTGCATTATTTATCAGCGGTGATCAGGATGTAATGAAGCCGGAACATGTCATAGAAATGTGGCGTTTGGTCCAGGGATCCAGACTCATGATTCTTCCCGCTACCCACGGTTCTTATATGATGGCTGACTTTGAAGGAAACATAGATTCTGATCTGATCAACCTGACAGCCAATGAGGCGACTAAATTTTTAAACGATTAGTCTTCGTTACGATAACAATTGATGGATAAACGCAAAGATGCAAAAAATCAAAGATTTCCAGCAAAGATTATGATTAAATAAATCTTGTTGTTATCTCAATAATATGGGGACACAATTTTATCGGAGATAAAATCCTCGCGTCTTAAAACGGTTGGTTATTGATAAAATTTGCGCCTCAGCGTTTGAAACAATTGGATAAAATAATTTAAAACAAAGTAAACATTAATTAACAACAATTTTAAAAACAAGAAATCATGGCAAAATTAAATCCGTACCTGAATTTTGACGGGAAAGCAGAAGAAGCTTTCAATTTTTACAAATCTGTTTTCGGTGGAGAATTCCACGGGGAAATCCACAAAATGGGCAATGCTCCGGGGACCGAAAGTCTTTCGGAAGAAGAGAAAAACAGGGTAATGCACATTGCGCTACCTATTGGGAACGATCTTTTAATGGCTTCGGATATTGTTCCGGGCTTCGGACAGACGCTTACCGTAGGAAATAATAATTATGTTTCCATATTTCCTGAATCTAAAGATGAAGCAGACAGGCTGTTCAAAGGGCTTTCCGAAGGTGGAAATGTAGAAATGCCAATCGAAGACCAGTTTTGGGGAGATTATTTCGGAAGTTTTCAGGATAAATATGGTGTTCATTGGATGGTGAACTATAATGAAGAATATTCAAAATAATCTTATCTTTAACTAAATTATCAGGGCAGTTCTACCTGAGCTGCCCTTTGTTTTTCAATATTAAAAAAATAAAACTATGGATCCGATTACAATAGATATCACAATTTTAGCTCCGGTGGAGAAAGTTTGGAATTATTTTAACGAGCCCAAACATATCACAAAATGGAATTTTGCCCATGAAAGCTGGGAATGTCCAAGCGCAGAAAATGATTTGAGAACAGGAGGGAAATTCAAAACAAGAATGGAAGCAAAAGATAAAAGCTTCGGTTTTGATTTTGAAGGATTTTACGATGAAGTGATTCCTTATGCGCTGATCAAATATCATATGGAAGACGGACGCAAGGTAGAAGTTATTTTTGATAAAATAGACGAAAATACCACGAAGGTTACCGAAGTTTTTGACCCTGAAAAACAAAATTCTGTGGAAATGCAGAGAGACGGCTGGTATGCTATTCTCAACAATTTCCACAAATACGTTGAAACCCACTAAAAAACGCATTATCAGTCATGATAAATCTGGTTATAATGGCAAAATGTTTAAGTTCCATTTGTGCTGTTAATCATGTTGTTAAAAAAAATAATAATTTCCTGTCCGGCGTTATTGCAATACCGGCAAGAAGATCCTTGGAAAGAGAAAAAATAGATTCTCTGGAAAAACTTTCGGACTATTCTGAAGAAGAGATCATGAAGCTCCATGGTTTCGGAAAGAACGCGATGGAAAAACTCAAAATTTATATGAAGGAACATGAGATTTCCTTCAAAAACTAATAACAAAAATTACCGGATATTGAAGTCATTGCTGATCATGCAATGATCTATAAAACTATATTGTAACTCCAAAATCTGATTATATGAATAACGATATTTTCCCATGTCTCTGGTTTGATGAAGAATCAAAACAGGCTGCAGAATTCTATTGCGGGGTATTTGACGGAAAAATCACTGCAGATACTCCTGTGGTGATGAACATTGAGCTGTTCGGCCAAAAACTGATGCTGCTGAACGGCGGTCCTCATTTCAAAACCAATCCCTCTGTTTCTTTTATGATCATCTGCAGTACGGAAGACGAAGTTCAGAAATATTGGGACAGCCTTATAGAAGGAGGAATGGCACTTATGGCTCTGGACTCTTATTCCTGGAGCAAAAAGTACGGCTGGGTACAGGACAAATATGGGGTTACCTGGCAGCTGTTTCTGGGTGAGAAACCTGAATCGCAGAAAATAATTCCTACCCTGATGTTTATCCATCAGAATAATGGAAAAGCGATGGAAGCCATGGAATTCTACACAGGAACGTTCCCTAACTCAGGTATTGGAAATGTCCTGAGGTATGGTGATGGCGGAGAAGGCCATCCTATCACTGAACCTGCCCAAAACGTACAGCATGCCCAATTTACCATTGACGGCTACAGTTTCTTCTGTATGGATAATTCTTACGATCATCAGTTTGATTTTAATGAAGGCATTTCCATTGTGATTATGACTGATGACCAGCAAGAAACGGATCATCTCTGGAATACCCTTATTTCAGATGGCGGCAGAGAAAGCATGTGCGGCTGGCTTAAAGATAAATACGGGCTGAGCTGGCAGATTGTACCCAAAAGACTGATTGAACTGATGAATGATCCAGACCGTTCAAAAGCACAGCAGGCAGTTCAGGCGATGATGAAAATGCAGAAAATTGTCATCAAAGAGCTTGAAGAAGCGTTTAATTCTTAGAAGCAAAAAAGCTAAAAGGTAAAACGGCTAAAAACCAAATTTGCGAATTCGCCTCTTCACCTTCTTCGCTCACTTTGCCACTTAGCCCTTTCGCAATTTCGCCTTTTGCCGTTCGGCAATTTTGCCTGTTTACGAATCCGCTCTCTTCGCTTCTTAGCCTTTTCGCGATTTCGCCCTTTTGCCCTTTCACCCTTAATAATAAAATCCTAAATTATGAATAACCATATCTTTCCATGTATTTTATTCGATGGAAATGCCAGAAAATCAGCAGATTTTTATTGTGAGATATTCAACGGAAAAATAACCGTAGACACGCAGGTTGTTGTCAATATTGAAATTTTCGGACAGAAGATCATGCTTCTTAATGGCCCGCCTATGGATAAAAATCCTTCTGTTTCCTTCATGGTCATCTGTGATACGGAAGATGAAGTTCAGACGTATTGGAATAAATTATCTGACGGAGGAACAGCTTTAATGGACCTGGGTTCCTATCCATGGAGTGAAAAATATGGTTGGATAAAAGACCGGTACGGAGTAACATGGCAGTTGTTTTTAGGTGAAAAAGCAAGTGATCAGAAATTGGTTCCTACCCTGATGTTTATTCATCAGAATAATGGAAAAGCGGTGGAAGCCATGGAGTTTTATACCAAAGTTTTTCCAAATTCAGCGGTTGGAGATATTTCCAGGTATAAAGATGGGGGAGAGTCCGGTGAAGACCCGGAGCATGTGATGCATGCCCATTTTACAATTGATGACTACAGCCTGTTCTGTATGGATAATTCCCATGATCATGCATTTGATTTTAACGAAGGAATTTCAATGGTGGTGATGACAGACGGTCAGGAGGAGACAGATTATTTCTGGAACGGCCTTTCCTCGGAAGGAGGAACTGAGCAGGTTTGCGGCTGGGTAAAGGATAAATACGGATCAAGCTGGCAGATCTTTCCCAAACAATCTCTGCAGCTGCTCACCGATCCTGACAAAGGAAAAGTAGAAAAAGTGCTTCAGGCAATTATGAAAATGAAAAATATTATCATCCGGGACCTGGAGGACGCGTTTAATTCTTAGAGGCAAAAGGGCAAAACGGTTAAAAAGCAAATTTGCTTATTTACAAATTCGCTCCTTTACCCTCTTCACTTTCTTTGCCTTTTCGCAGTTTCGCCTTTTTACCTTTTCGCCTTTCCCAACCATTCCGGCTTGCTGTTTGATGCATTTTACATAAAAGATTTGCTTATGAAAACACAGAACAAGTCACAATCCAGATCAAAAGTCCCTAAAGAAGGGGTATTTCCGGAAATTATCAGGAAAGATTATGAGGGAAGCCGGAAGCTTTTAGGAAAAAAAGCTGTTATTTCCGGCGGTGATAGTGGAATAGGCCAGGCCGTAGCTGTTCATTTTGCCAGAGAAGGCGCCGATATTGCCATTATTTACAAAGAAAGTGACAACGATGCAAAAGAAACCCAACGGCTGGTGGAAAAAGAAGGCCGGGAATGTATTCTTATCAAGGGTGATCTGACTAAAAAAGCATTCAGGACAAAATGTTTGGACAAAGTACAGAAAGCATGGAAAAAGCTGGATATCCTGGTGAATAATGCAGGAATCCATACCTCAAAAAACAGTCTTGAAAAGATCTCAGACGATCAGATTCAGGAAACTTTCGATACCAATATTATTTCTATGATTTCTTTTACGAGAGATTTTTTACCGTTGATCAAACCAGGAGGCCGTATCATCTGTACAACGTCTGTTACCGCATACCGCGGAAGTGACCATCTGATTGATTATGCAGCTACCAAAGGTGCTATTTTGGCTTTCATCCGATCTTTATCAACCAATCTTGCTGATAAGAAAATATTGGTTAATGGAATTGCCCCCGGCCCGATCTGGACGCCATTAGTGAAGGAAGCCTTCAGTGATCTTTCAACATTTGGAAAAGATACGCCTCTGAAAAGAGCTGGTCAGCCATCGGAAGTGGCACCGGCTTATGTTTTCCTTGCTTCCAGAGATGCAGATTATATCACCGGCGAAGTGATTCATATTAATGGCGGAGATTTTGTAGGAGGATGAAAATGAGTGATGAGTTATGAGTTATGAGTTATGAGTTGGAAGGACTATTAGTCATATTTTGAAATCTATAGTCTGACATCTGATATCTGACATCTGATATCTGCCATCTGAAATCTAACCTAACATCTAAATAAAAAGAAATGCAAAAACTATTTTTTGAAATCCAGATTGATACACCGCCTGAAAAGGTTTGGGACGTACTCTGGAGCGATATGACGTACAGGCAGTGGACGACCGCATTTACCGAAGGTTCGTTTTACCAGGGAACTTTCGAAGAAGGAAATATAGTAAAATTCCTTGACCCCAATAACGACGGGATGTTCAGCCGTGTTGAAAAAAGTATTCCCAATAAGGAAATTAAATTTCTACACCTTGGGGAAATTTATGGCGGTGTAGAGAAAGAACAGAACTGGGGCGATGCTACGGAAGCCTATTTTTTACAGGAAACAGAAACCGGAACACTACTTAAAATTGAAATCAATACTCCTGATGAGTTTAAGAGTTTTTTTGAAGAAAAATTTCCGAATGCTTTGGGAATCGTAAAAAACCTTTCAGAAAATCAGTTATAAATTATGCTAACCACCAAAATTTAAAATATGGAAACCTTATCTTACGAAATTGAGATCAATGCATCTCCACAGAAAGTATGGAATGTCCTTTGGGATTCAGATTCCTACACTGAATGGACCCAATTTTTCGGTTCCGGCAGTAAAATGAAATCCGACTGGAAAGTCGGCGGAAAAACATACTTCCTTAATGGGGAAGGAGAAGGAATGGTATCAACCATTGACAGCATTGACGAGCCCAACCAGATTATTTTCAAACATCTTGGCATGGTAGATAAAGAAGGCAATGAAGATACGCAGAGCAAGGAAGTCATGGAGTGGAGCGGCTCTTTCGAAAAGTATATCCTGATTGATCTGGATGGAAAGACAAAGCTGCACGCTGAGGTGCAAACTGAAAAAGATTGGGAAGATCATATGAATACCGGATTTTCCAAAGGACTGGAAGTTGTGAAAAATCTGGCGGAAAGTAAATAACTTTTTATGTTTAAAGAAGATGAACCTTATAGATTTCCGGATTTATAAGGTTTATTGTTTTATCTCCCCCTGATTTCGCAGATTTGACAGATGTATGTGAGGATTTCTCACCTTAACATCCTTGATTGGAATAAACTTATGTAAACTTATATGCATTCCCACGTTAAACTTTAAAAATAACTTTAAGTCTTAAAAAACTTTTGCGTCTTTTGTATAGATTTTAAAACAACTAAAGCATGAAATTACTCACCATCCTTTTCGCCACCTTCATTCTGGCTCTTCTGGGCACTTACATAGCTGAGGGAAAACCTGATTTTTTATTTTCAGGAAATCTGGGAATGGCTGTGTTTATTATATTCACCGGATTGTCACACTTTAAATTTCAGAAAGGAATGGCCATGATGATTCCTGATTTTGTGCCGGGCAAAATGTTCTGGGTATATTTCACCGGAGTTCTTGAAATTGCAGCGGGAATTGGACTGATGATTCCAGAAATAAGGAAACTTACCGCAGTTCTGCTGATTATTTTTTATGTTTTGGTATTTATAGCCAATATCAATTCTTCACAGAAAAAAATCAATATTTTTAAAGCAGATTATACCGGTCCGGGTATGCGTTATCTTTACCGGGAGAGAATTCCCATGCAGCTTATTTTAATTGCTTGGACGTACTACTTCGGTATTTACTTAAACTGATGATCTGTAGTAAATAAAATTTTAATAATTTACTATTTGTTATTTTTTTTATATAAATAAATTTTTTTGATGAATTTTTTGTATATCATGTAACATATTTGTATTAAAACTGTCTTATTTGATATAAGATTAGTTTTTAAAATCCAGATGTACAATTAACCAAAAAATAAGTTATGAATCTAAATGCAAAAATTTTTGGTGCGGCCCAGGTCGTACTGTCAGCAATTATGATTAATGCACAAACTTCAACGGCTAAACTGCCGGGCGACCCTACACTTCCTTCTTCCAAAGAAAGCCTTGAAAAAATGGTCTCTTTTGATAAAGGGAATTTTAAGTATAAAGTAGAAGACTATTTTGCAAGACCCAATGCATCACAGTTCAAAATTTCACCGGACGGCCAGTATCTTTCCTATAAAGAAAAAGATAAGGACAAGAAAAACCATGTCTACATAAAAGAGCTGAAAACCGGAAAAATTACAAAAGCAATTGTAGAAAAAGATGATCTTATCGGAAGCTACGGCTGGTTAGACAAAAAAAGACTGTTCTACACCCAGGACAAGGGCGGTAATGAAAATACGCATATGTATGCCGTAGATATTGATGGCAAAAACCTGAAAGATTTAACCCCATTTGAAGGGGTAACCCTGAACTACGCAGATATTATTAAGGATACTGAATTTGTAATTGTGGCCCTTAACAAGAACAATAAGCAGATCTTTGAACCTTATAAAATAAACTTCAATACCGGGGAAATGACCCAGCTTTATGAAAATAAAGACGTTAATAACCCTATTGACGGCTATCTTTTTGACAAAGATGGAAATATGAGAGGCTATACCGTCCTGGAAAACGGTCTGACTACGAAAACCTATTATAAAGACCTCGCAACAGGTAAATTTAACCTGATCAAATCAACGGACTGGAAAAATACATTCAGTATTATCGGCTTGAATGATAATTCCAAAAATAAGGACGAGGCTTATGTAGTAACCAATCTGGACAGTGATAAAACGAGAATAGTGCTGTATGATCTGAAGAAAAATGCGATCATCAAAGAGGTATATTCCAATCCTGTATATGACGTAAGTTCTATAAGCACTGCGCGTAAAAACAGAAATTATGAACTGGATTATATCAGCTATACTGGTATTAAGGGAGAAATAATCCCTGTCAGCAAATTTTATAAGGAAGTTCATGATAAATTAAAATCTGAATTCAAAGACAAGGAATTCTCAGTGGTATCTTCCGATGATAACGAAAACAAACTTTTAGTAGTGGTAGGCAGTGATAAACTCTACGGAACTTACTATGAATACGATACAAAATCCAAACAGCTAAAACTTCTGTATAACCTGATGCCACAGCTGAAAGAAGAAGATATGGCAGAAATGAAGCCTATTGAATTTAAAAGCAGGGACGGTCTTACCATCAGAGGATATATTACCTTACCGAAAGCAGCAGCAGATGGTAAAAAAGTTCCGTTAATCGTTAATCCTCACGGAGGTCCGCAGGGAATCAGGGATGAATGGGGATTCAATCCTGAAGATCAACTTTTTGCGAGCAGAGGGTATGCAACGCTACATGTGAATTTCAGAATTTCCGGTGGGTATGGAAAAGAATTCCAGCACATTGGTTATAAGCAGATCGGAAGAAAAGCAATGGATGACGTGGAAGACGGAGTAAAATATGTGATAGAACAAGGTTGGGTGGATAAAGATAAAATTGCTATCTACGGAGGAAGCCACGGCGGCTATGCTACACTGATGGGACTCATCAAAACTCCGGATCTTTACGCCTGCGGAGTGGATTATGTAGGAGTTTCCAATATCTTCACCTTCTTTGAGTCCTTCCCGGAATACTGGAAACCTTACAAAGAAATGGTAAAACAGATCTGGTATGACCTTGACAATCCTGAAGAAGCAAAAATTGCGAAAGAAGTTTCTCCTGTATTCCATATCGATAAAATCAAAAAACCGTTATTTGTGGTTCAGGGAGCCAATGACCCTAGGGTAAATATCAATGAATCTGATCAGATTGTAAAAGCGATCCGTTCAAAAGGAGTTGAGGTTCCTTATATGGTAAAATACGATGAAGGGCACGGATTTAAAAAAGAACCAAGCAGAATAGAGCTGTACAGATATATGCTGGGCTTCTTTGCGGAGAACTTCAATAAAAAATAAATAAATAAAATCAAATCAATATAATCGGGGAGTGTAATGCTTCCCGTTTTTTATTGAGAAGTTAGAGGTTAGAAATTAGATTTTAGACATCAGACATCGGACATCGGACATCAGATTTCAGATTGAGGCTGAGGATAAGACTAAGGCTAAGACTAAAATTGAGAGATACTTTTTGAATATAGAAAAATCACCTTCTGTTTGCTTTTCCGGCACAAGTACTCTCTGACCCTCAAACCCTCTGCTCTCAAACTTGCATCCAGCAGGGAAAATTCAACAATCAATAATTTTTTTTAAATTTATTAAAGTAAAACCAAAAGACAGATCGTCATAGCAGTATGGAGGTTGTCGAAGAAATAACAATGCCACAGGAGGAGAAAGCAAGTATCATCTCACAAACCGTTTCAAAGTACGGAGGAAAGCTGATGTCCTATATTCGTCCGAAAGTGAAAAACACTGAAGATGCGGAAGATATTCTGCAGGAAGTGTGGTTTCAGTTCAGCAGTCTGACCAATCTTTCTGAGATTGTGAATGTGGGCGGCTGGCTGTACAGGGTAACAGCAAATAAAATTACGGACCGTTACCGCAAAAAGAAAACAGAAAATCTGGAAGATTTCGTGTATGAAGATGAGGATGGGAGCTTTTCCATCAAGGATATCCTGTTGCTGGATGAAAGCGCCGGTCCTGAAGTCAAGATGTTTCAGGATGAAATCTGGAAAAAACTGTTTGAGGCATTGGATGAACTTCCCGAAAAGCAAAGACTGGTTTACGTAGAAAATGAACTGAACGATAAAACCCTGCAGCAGATTGCAGATGAACAGGGAGAAAATATCAAGACCATTATCAGCAGGAAAAATTATGCTGTGAAGCATTTGAGAAACAGACTCCAGAAATTATACGAAGATTTAAATAGTTAGTAAAGAAGAAAGTTATGAATCATAAACACAAAAAAGGCTGGATATTTTTATTGTTATGTCCGCCGCTTATTCTCGCCGCCGTTACCTTTATTGTGATGTGGCTTTGGAATTGCCTTCTTCCCGATATCCTGGGGGTGAAAACCATTACATTCTGGCAGGCAATGGGAATACTGATCTTAAGCAAGATCCTTTTTGGAGGCTTCCATTTCGGAAAAGGAATGAGAGACTTTAAAGAAAGAAAGATGAGAGAAAAAATGGCCGGGCTGTCTCCCGAAGAACGGGAAAAATTCAAGGAAATATGGAAAGACAGATGCTCAGGCGGATTCTTCAACAGAAACAACAGATAATTAAAAATTTTAAGAAGTAGTAAAGTAAAATTGAAATTCATCCGTCTCTATAAGAAACAAGAAGTAGTAAAATTTAAAATTTTGAAAAAATGAAAAATTCAGCGTTAAAAGGAGCTCTAGGAGCATTAGCTGTGGTAGGTGTAGCATTGGCTGCCAAAAAAATAGCCCAGAGAAAAAGATTTATGAAAGGTATTTTTAATGAATATGGAATCAAGGAAAAGTCGCCTTTCGGTCTTGCCGATAAAATCAGAGAAATGAATGATGAGCAGTATCAGGAACTGAAAGGGAAATTCAAAAAAGAATTCTCTTCAAGATGCTGCAAAATGAACGATACTGCAGAAGCATAAGCAGTAAAACTAAATGGAAATTGTTAAATTCCGGCGCGGGAAGCTTCGCTTCCCGCGCCGGAATCTTTTTTTAGGAAATGGTGGCTTCGAGGCCCTCAGCCACCCATCAATCGGGAAACTAACAGAGATTACAACGTACACAATTGAACATAACATATTATAGATTAGGTTACGGGTTGTAGATCATAGGTGGCTTAGGCTCTCGAAGCCACCCGGCAATTAATAATTCAGGAAAACAAATAAATCCTTATTTTTGCATAGCTCAATGAAAGATTACTACTATTTTCTCGGGATTTCTCAGGATGCTTCAGAAGAAGACATCAAAAAAGCCTATAGAAAATTATCTTTAAAATACCATCCTGATAAAAATGATAATGATGATTTCTTTGCCGGACGTTTCCGTGAAATCCAGGAGGCGTATGAAATATTGAGTGATAGTGGAAGGAGACGTACCTATGATCAGAATCTGGAAAACCATCAGAAAAGTTTCAGATATCATGTTCCGCCTTCTATTAAAACATTTACGGCGAATAAAGTTCATGCAAAAAAAGGGGAGGAGATCATCATTAACTGGCAGACGAGCAATGCCGATGTGGTGAAAATACTGCCTTTTGGCCTTGAAAAGCCTTTCGGAGAAAGAATTTTTAAGATCACGGAATTTAAGGATGGAAAATTCCAGCTTCTGCTTCATGCGACCAATTCATTGCTGCACAAAACTGCCGTGCAGGGAATTACCATTACAGAGGTATTTGAGAGTGATGGTGCACAATTCAAGAACAGTGTGGAAGAAATGTTTAAGCCTCAACCTCGAACGCGAATCAATACATCAGGTCAGCCAAAGATCATGATGCTGATCTGGGGTGTTCTTATTCTGGCTGCAGCCATTTATTTTTTAGTGAAAAACTTCGGATAGTTTAGGCCATCTTTTTTCTTCCAGGGCACTTCTTGCATCTTTTTCCTTTCTTGAACTTCTTGCAGCAGGATTTCTTTTCACAGAACATATCTTCATTATTGAATGCATATACTGGAGTCAATGGTGGTACTTTAAAAGGGACAATCATATTCATGCTGCAAATATATTAATTTAGAATAAATATAATTAATAAAATTTCATAAAAAAACAGGCCTGAAAAACAGACCTGCTGTATACTGCATTAATTAAAAGAAAATGAAACGGAAAACTGAATTCTGAAAGCTTCCGCCTGACCGTCTCTCACATTTTCTGCTTTGCCGTAGTTCCCCTCAGCACCTAACCTTAAGTTTTTATCCAGCTGGTAAACAAGATTGATCGATGCATTTTGAAAACACCTCATAATCTTCCTGTTCGTCATGTGTTTTTCTCCCTATTTGAGAATAGCTGTAGTATGCAGTCGAGCTCCACTTAGGAGCCCACAAATGCTCATAAATACCTATGATATTGAAAAGAGCCAGAGTTTCCAGTTTATTGGTTTCCGGGTTAAAAACGGCATCATAACCTGATCCGCTTAAAGCCTGGTTATTTCTCGAAAATCCGGTTCCATACGAGGTCTGAAACCTGATGTTATCGGAATTAATTGATTTTCTGAACGAGATCAGCCCTCCGAAGCCTGTAGCTGTATATGTTTTACCGTTTTCAAAATTAACAGGCAAAACGATGCCTCCGGCTTTGATATAATCTCTGCTGTTTCCATACCGGTATAAAGCTGTTAAGACGGGGATTAAGTTTTTCTTCTTCCATTTATGGTGGGCTTCAGGTGTTGTAATGCTGATTTCACCTGGGTCTTCCAGAGAAAATGATACCTGCCCTTTTTCAGAAAGCTTTTTTGAGTAGCGGATCTGGAAGGATCTTGAAAGCATTACACCATTAGGACCAACGAAATCAAATATGTTGGGAAAAATATCAACATCCGCAAAATTGCTCCAGGTCTGGCCAGCCAGCCAGTTTTTCCATTGTATATAACCTTGCCTGAACCTGGGAGAAGTCGTTCCGTTGGGAGCCATAAAATCAATTTCTAAATAAGCGGAAAGACCTGAATCTCCGGATGAATGGGATTGTCTTATTCCTATTCCGATCTGTGATTGCTTTACACTGTAGTGGCTGCTTATGGAATGATGCTGGGGAATAGCAATCGTAGGGCTGATAAAACCGTCTTTAAATCCTACGTCCTGAAAATCGAGCATAGCATCTGCCTGTATAAATCCTTTTAAATAAGCAGACCATTTTTTTCCGGATGTGCTGGGTGGGGTATTGGCGATTGTTATCTGTGCATGAGTTTTTGTCTGAATTGAGATAAGGGCCATCGTGGCGAATGCCGGGATCATAGCTCCGTTCCGTTTTCTTTTCGTCATTTTTGTGTGTTAAGTGGCTTTATTTTCTCATCTGCACTAGAATTTTTTGAGTATTAGTTTTGAAATGATTCAGAACCGGATGACAGATAGAATCTGTTCAACTTCTTTATCGGTGGTAAATGTACAAATCACGTTGAGAACGGTATAAGTTGATTATTTTATGTTTTTGTATAAAAGGAAGTGAATGAAAATGGATTAAATTAAAGAAGGAAAGATTAAATATTCCGAAAAGATATTTTTTTCTGAAATAAAATTCATTTATCGGTGAAATGTGCAATTTTGATTTTTTAACATTCAAAAAAGCTTTGTTCAAAAATTTTAAACATTTTTAAGAAAAATACCAGGGATTTTGACTCTTGTACAGTCTTTTAAAAAATCGTAATTTTACGAATCTTTTTTACGAACAAAATCTAATAAATAAAAATGAATACAGAACAGTTTGTGAGCCGTCACATTTCCCTTAATGAAGCCGATAAACAGGCAATGTTGGAAAGATTGGGCGTTTCAGGTATTGAAGAACTAATTTCTCAGACTATTCCTTCCTCTATCCGTTTGGAGAAGGATCTTGAGATCTCCGCACCGCTTTCAGAATACGAAATGCTGAACCATTCAAAGGACCTGGCATCGAAGAATACGGATTATACGAGCTATATTGGTTTTGGATACCATAATACACTTTTGCCGTCCGCTATTCAGAGAAACATCTTTGAAAATCCAAGCTGGTATACGGCGTATACTCCTTATCAGGCGGAAATTGCACAGGGAAGACTGGAAGCGCTTTTGAATTTCCAGACGGTAGTATGTGACCTTACAGGTTTCGAGCTGGCTAATGCTTCTCTTCTGGATGAATCTACAGCGGCTGCCGAAGCTATGCACATGTTCTTTAATAACAGAACGAAGGATCAGAAAAAAGCAAATGCCAACAAATTCTTTGTTTCCGATCTTGTTTTACCTCAAACCGTTGCCGTTTTGAAGACAAAAGCAGAAGGTTTGGAAATCGAAATTGTGGAAGGCGATCACAAAACCCACCAGTTTGACGGGACCTATTACGGGGTCTTATTACAGTATCCTGGTAAAAACGGGATCGTTCTGGATTACACTGAAGATATTGTAGAATATAAAAAATTAGATTTACAGGTGGTAGTGGCTTGTGATCCGATGGCTTTGGTTAAACTGAAATCACCGGCTTCCATGGGTGCTGACTGTGCGGTAGGAACTTCACAGAGATTTGGTATTCCATTGGGTTATGGAGGTCCTCACGCTGCATTTTTCTCTTGCAGGGAAGATTACAAAAGAGATATTCCGGGAAGAATCATCGGGGTTTCTCAGGATATGTACGGAAAACGTGCATTGAGAATGGCGCTTCAGACCAGAGAGCAGCATATTAAAAGAGAAAGAGCAACTTCCAATATTTGTACTGCGCAGGTACTTCTTGCAGTAATGGCAGGAATGTATGCTGTTTACCACGGTCCGAAAGGGTTGAACTATATCGCAGACCAGATCCACTTTAAAGCCAATGCTTTGAAAAGCGGACTGAAAGCATTAGGATACCAGGTAGTTGAAGAACCAATCTTCGATACGGTAAAAATCACGATGAGTGAGGATGAGAAAGGAAGACTGACGAGAATGATGCTTGACCACAGACTGAACCTGAATTATTTCACGGAAGGAGTGGTAAGTATTGCGATCAACGAAAGTACAACATTGGAGAAATTAAATTATCTGATGGCTTCTTTTGCTCAGTTTAAAGATAAGCAGACTTTCAAATTAGAAATTAAAGAAGGATACAGCATTCCTGAAGAATTGTTAAGAAAAGACGAAATTCTTACGGAGCAGGTATTCAACAAATACCATACAGAAACAGAACTGATGCGTTACATCAAACGTCTTGAAAGAAAAGACCTTTCGTTAACGCATTCCATGATCTCCCTTGGATCTTGTACAATGAAACTGAATGCAGCAACTCAGATGCTTCCGCTTTCATGGGCAGACTGGGGAAGTGTACACCCGTTTGTACCGGTAGATCAGGCCGGAGGTTACCAGGAAATGATCAAAGAACTTGAAAAAGATCTTGCCGAGATCACAGGTTTTGCAGGAACTTCATTGCAGCCGAATTCAGGAGCTCAGGGAGAATATGCAGGATTAATGGTCATCAGAGAATACCACATTTCAAGAGGTGAAGGCCACAGAAATGTAGTACTGATTCCTCAGTCTGCACACGGAACCAACCCTGCATCTGCAGCAATGGCCGGAATGAAGATTGTGGTGGTTAAAAACCTTGAAAACGGAGAAATTGATTTCGAAGATTTAAAAGCTAAAACAGAACAGCATTCTGAGAATTTGTCTTGTGTGATGATCACGTATCCGTCAACGTACGGATTCTTCGATGCCAACATTAAAGAAATTACCAGCCTGATCCACGAGCACGGCGGACAGGTTTATATGGATGGAGCCAATATGAACGCTCAGGTAGGATTCACAATCCCTGGAAACATTGGAGCAGACGTTTGTCACCTGAACTTACACAAAACCTTTGCAATTCCTCACGGAGGAGGAGGCCCTGGAGTTGGACCGATCTGTGTTGCCAAGCACCTCGTTCCTTTCCTTCCTTCCAATGCGAATATCAAAATCGGTTCTAAAGAGGCGATCGACGGTATTTCTGCAGCACCTTACGGTTCCGGATTAATCCTTAATATTTCTTATTCTTATATTAAAATGTTAGGAACAGACGGATTGAAAAAAGCAACCGGACATGCTATCTTGAACGCGAATTATCTTAAAGAAATATTGGCTGAGCATTTCCCGATCTTGTATTCAAACGAAAATGGAAGAGTAGCCCACGAATGTATTGTAGATTTCCGTCAGTTCAAATCCCTTGGAATTGAAGTAGCAGATGTTGCGAAGAGATTAATGGACTATGGTTTCCATGCACCTACCGTTTCTTTCCCTGTAGCCGGAACACTGATGATTGAGCCTACAGAATCTGAAAGCAAATCTGAAATCGACCGTTTTGCAGAAGCATTAATCTCCATCAAAAAAGAAATTGATGAGATTGGTAACGGAGAGGCAGATCCTGCGAACAACGTCCTTAAAAATGCGCCGCACACTGAGCAGCTGGTGATCTCAGATTCATGGGATAAACCATACAGCAGAGAAAAGGCAGCGTATCCGTTAGAGTGGGTGAGAGATCACAAATTCTTCGCTTCCGTATCCAGAGTGGATGAAGCATATGGAGACAGAAATCTGGTATGTACCTGTGAGCCGATTGAAGCTTATATGTAATCATTTACCATAAATATAATGCAGCCGTTCAGAATTCTGAACGGCTGCTTTTTTTTAGTTATTGTATCTCTTCTTACCTTCTCCGATAGCTGTATGCTACCAGAAGTGCAACAGCCATGGCACCAAAAGTGACCATTGAGACTGTTTTAATTGATATTTCACTGTCTTTTGCGGATGATGTATTTTGATCTTTACTGCATGAAGACAAGAAAACTGCTGTCATCAACAGACAGCTCAGGAGTAATTTTTTTATCATAAATGTATTTATTTGGTTATTAATAATTTATGAGCAAAAAAGATGCCGGATGCTCTGTTTGAATAAGCTTTCTGTATGCGGTAAATAGGAAATTGATAATATTTGTTGGTTTTAGATTGAAATCGTTTATTAAATGTCCTGATTTTTTGATATTTTATTAATAATGATTGATAGACAAACCCTTCTCAACAGAAAAGGGTTTTAAATTTATACAGGATTTAGTTTCACTTCCCATTCAGTACAGCATTCACATACTCCGTCCACTCATGCACCGGAATGCTTCTGTCCAGATAAAAATCCGGCTGTAATCCTTTTCCATCTATTGTAAAATCCGGGATACGCATACTTCTTGAAAGTGAATAGCCT
Organism: Chryseobacterium phocaeense; assembly: GCF_900169075.1. NCBI lineage: Bacteria > Pseudomonadati > Bacteroidota > Flavobacteriia > Flavobacteriales > Weeksellaceae > Chryseobacterium > Chryseobacterium phocaeense. Next base: position 2,127,147 of record NZ_LT827015.1, on the reverse strand, counting down.
AATTCAAATTCTTTACAGGGAGAAGGAACGTAATACATATTCGAAACATCCAGAACACCATAAGTAGTGGTTCCAAATAATTTTACTTTTCTGCTTTGTTTGGCTGCCAGTAAAAACTGCTCGTCCGTGCTTCCGTTGGCCTGATTAATAATAATTCCAACGTTCTTTGGATGCGGATAAACCTTGTCATACTTCGTGATGCTCACTATATTTTCATTGAGATTCACAAATTTTCCATGTTCTTTTTCCAGTGTATCAAAAGCGTTTTTGGCCCATTTTTTATTCTCCTCACTAAATCCGTATTCCGGTTTGTTGATGAAATCCATCATTCGCTGATTGTTTAGTTTTGTAGATAAATATTCTACACCAACGGTTCTGATCGGATTTGTATAAATCAACGGAAGAATGCTGCTGTAATTGGCATCACTGCCGCCGGTTCCGTTTCTGATATCAATGATCAGATTTTCAGTCGCAATAATTTTATCTTTGTTGGCAGCAATCACACTGTCAATTTTTTGTTTTTGTGACGCCTGAAAAGATGGAATTCTCAGGTATAGAGTGGTTTCGTTTAATTTCTCTATATAGGGCTGACCAGCGCTTACCGATTTAAAATATTGGGTATGTTTAGGATCATTCTGAATCCTGGGATAAACTCTTGAAAGGCTGAAGTCCCCGATCTGCAGGTGATTTTTCCCGGTTAAGGTGATCTCTTTGGATTCCACCTTAGAGCGGTCACGCATATAATAAACAGAACTCATTTTACCATCCGCCATATTGATTTTTAGCTTTACCTGTCCTTTTGTCCAGTTTTCTGCCCCGGATTCTATGATAAAGCCTACATACTGATCTCCCTGTTTTTTTATTCCGATGGTATAAGGTTCAGTTACCCAGATCCCTTCATAATCAGATGCTTTCTTTTTATCCAGATATGTTTTGAAATCCTGTGTATTTGTCGGCAGGCTTTCCCAGTCTGGAAATTGTTTTTCTGTTTTTTCGTTTGCAGACGGTTGGGATGATTCCTTTTTGATCGGACGTATCGCAATATGTCCCGAACGGAAAAAGCTAAGCCATTCATAGAGAAGAGGACCGCATTCACTAAATGTTTTCGCAGACTTTACTTTTTCTGAGGTGGCTTTATTATGTGCTTCGTAAGCCTGGCTGTCTTTCTGCTTTAATGCGTATTCAAAACCGGCATCGTTTTCTTCAAACGTTTTTTTTACCCAATTGTAGTTTTTGGTGCAATCACAGCTTTGGGCATAAGCTGATTGGGTAATTAAGGCAAATAAAGAAGTAATTATTACGGCTTTTACATGTTTCATGGACATAATTTATTAGGATAGGACATCTCATATGCTTGAAATATTACATTTCACGTGTTTTTCCTGCTGTGGCCGGTACTTCGGGTAACATATCAATCGAAAATTAGATGGTCTAAAAATAAATAAATATCCACTGAAAAGCAATTTTAATTTAGCTTTACACTACAAATGGTGTTTTATTTTAATTTTTCCCCTTCATCTTTTTTGAGATATAGAAAATAATGAAAATGGTAGTGATGGTGATGCAGGTCACCAGAAAAGTCATTTTTATGGCTTCACTTTCATTACTCGCTGAAGTAAAGGAATAGCTGATTAATAAAAGTAAGAATAGAAAGAAGATTTTCTGAACAGAACTAAAATTATTGTGTTTCATCATAGATTTTTTGTGTCGTGTAAATCTATAAATAAAACCGGCCTAAAATGCTATCAATGAAAAGATTAACTTTTTTAACGTAAGATTTTTATAATTATATGGACAAATCAATAAATTAGAATAAAAATTGCTCTGTCAGGAAATTAAAATACACTCGAAGAGATTTGCAGCCATACAAAGTCTCCTGACTTTGAGTAACCTTTTAATCTCGTAAGAAGAATTCACGAAACAAAATAAATTAATTTTAAAAATTGAATCTTAAGCGGTTTCACTCACGCGCTCACACCCTCAAACACAGACACTCTCAAACACTCACTCCCCTTTCCCTTCATTCCAGTAAAAGCTATCCGGATAAATTCTCGCCCCAAACACCGCAGTTCCCACTCTCACAATAGTAGCACCCTCCTCAATAGCGGTTTCCAGATCACCGCTCATGCCCATGGAAAGCTCTTTCATTTCTACGTTGGGGATATTCTGGAGGATAATTTCCTGCTGAAGGTTTTTTAGGATTTTAAAGCAAGTTCTTACTTTTTCTGTTTCCGCACTGAAAAGACCGATGGTCATCAGGCCTTTGATCTTCAGTGTGCTGAATTCAGACACTTTTCGGGTAAGTTCAACAGCCTCATCAGGATGTGCCCCGAATTTGCTTTCTTCCTGGGAAGTATTCACCTGAATCAGAACTTCTATGGTTTTTCCTTCAGATAAAAGTCTTTGGTGAAGCTTTTCTGCCAGATCCAGGCGATCCAGGGACTGTACACAAACCACATCATATTTCAGAATGTCCTTAATTTTATTCGTCTGTAAATGCCCAATGAAATGATTTTCATGCGGAGTATCTTTCAGGTCGTCATATTTTTCCTTCAGCTCCTGAACTTTATTTTCGGCAATTAAAGTTGTTCCGTTCTCTAATGCTGTTTTAATATGTTCTGCAGAAACAGTCTTCGTAGCGAGCAGGAGTTTTACGTCGTCAGGATGTCTGCCGGTCTTTTCACACGCTTTTTGTATTCTTTGGCAGATAGTCTCAAGGTTCAGGAGGATATTTTCTTTCATGGCTGTGTAATTTCCCGGGATTCCAGTTTTCTGATCAGAGCCGATTTTACGGCAGTAAACGTATGGTCTTTCGCTTCGGCAAACGAAACGTTGTACTTGCGCTCAATATTTCTGAGATCTTCCGGGAACTTAGAAAGAAGTTCATCATAAAAAGTATCCAGGAACTCTGCGGAAGGCATTTCATAATTGATTTTTAGCTGAAAGCGTCTTAACAGGGCTGTGTCAATGATTTCTGCATGATTGGTTGCACAGAGCAGCAGGGCATTTTCCGGATAATAATCAATCAGCTGGATCAGCGTATTCACCAGTCTTCTCATCTCGCCTACATCTTTGTCATCACTGCCTCTTGCTTTTCCGATCTGGTCCAGTTCATCCAGAAATAAAACCGACCTTTCCCTTGCGGCTTTGTCAAAAATCATTTTAATATTCTGGGAAGTCTCTCCAATACGGGAAGAAACAATATTGCTCAGGTTAAGAATCAGGATATTTTTACCCAATGCATTGGCCACCGCCTTCGCTGTCATGGTTTTTCCGCATCCTGAATTTCCCTGCAGCAGGATCTTGTTATTCACCGGAAGTCCGTATTCCTGTAATTCTTTAACGTAAGTGTGTTCCTTGATAAGCTGCACCAGTTGGTCTCTGTTGCTGTTGCCGAGAAATACATCGTTGAGGGTAACTTCCTCTTTATCCTGAATGATGAGATTATACAGATTCATGCTCAATTAAAAAATAATTTATCACACAAAGATAAAGCTTTATTGGATGATGGGGAGAGCCTGAAAGTGAATTAAATGGTAGTCCAGACTGATGAGGCCAAAGATATGAAGGCGGTGGTAATATACTTTAAAATGAGTGGGGAAGGGCTTTAACCGGATAAATGACGAGGTTATTGTTATAAAGATCATCAGTAAATATTTTACTTTTGCATCAGCAGATTTTTGCTTAATCTGAATATAAGTTACTTATGAATATTATAAAAGAATACACCGGAAAACAGAGCCTGATACAGTTTGGATTGATATTCTCCATTGTGATTGCTGTATTTTTTCTCGGGCTTATTGAGTGGACCGATATGCTGGCGGTTGTAATACTGGCAGGTATGGCTCAGATTTATTCTTCATTAGAAAGAAATACAAAGTATCCCCGTTTTCTTTACCATGGCCTTGCAGTGTTGATTCTTGGGGTTTGTTTTGCCGTGTATCAGCATATCATTCCTGGATTTAACAATGTCTTGTATTTTGATAAGATCAAAGTTTCCGAAGATGCGGTTCCTTTTACCATGTACTTTAATGTGGATAAGCTGTTGGCCGGACTGATCCTTCTGCTATTTATTATTCCTTTAAAAACAAATTTCCGGGAAGGGGTGAAGAAAATCTGGCCGCTTTTTCTGATGACCATTGTTCTTCTTCTCAGCCTGGCAACACTGTTTCATTTTGTAAGATTTGATTTTAAGCTTCGTTCCTATTTTCTTATTTGGGGAATCAATAATCTTTTCATTGTATGTATGGCGGAGGAGGTTCTGTTCAGGGGATTTCTGCAAAGACATCTGTCAGTACTGAAGATCAGATATTCAGGTGTTATAGCTATTGTGGTGGCTGGTTTAGGCTTTGGTCTTCTGCACTGGCAGGGGGGAGCTGCTTATGTATCTTATGCTGCAGTAGCAGGGATCATGTATGGGTGGATGTACCATCGGTCGCAAAACATCTTCCTGAACATCCTGGCTCATTTTCTGTTTAATCTCATCCATATTATCTTTTTTACGTATCCGTTTCTGCAATAAAACAAGATCCGTTTAACATCATACAAAGTTTTTATCAGCTTTGAGACTCCTTTAAATACAAGAAAAGCCGTGCAAAAGCACGACTTGACTATTTGGATATATAAAATTTGCTATGAAGTCCAATTTGAGGTTATGTTTTTGGGCCCTTTTACTCCATTGAGTAAAAGAGCAGAATCTGAGTATTCAGATTAAAAACATAAACAATACAATTAATATAGATGTTCTATAGGCTCGTCTGCTTTATAGAACTTAGTTTCTTTCTTCTCTTTTTACAGTTGCAAAGTAAGATGAAAACACTACTAAACATGTTGCGATACCAATGTAAGTTACCATTTTGTTTTATTTTTAATTATTTGACTTTATTTTATCAATTTTCTAATTGCAATATTACAGCTTTCAAATCACATGCCAAATTAAATTATTATGATGTTTATCAGTGTGTTATGTGGTTTATCTTTAGGTTTTTATTAACTTAATGTTTACAAAAAATTAATGTATTTTTATGAAATTATTAATACATTTATTGTGTTATCAGTAAAAAATTATTAAATCAACAAACGTTTTACTGCTTCTATATTGGACTTGATAAAACAAAAAAGAAGAAATGCGATGCATAATACCGGCTTTTGAGACCGTTTTAAAACATCAGATTTTATGAAATGAAAGAAATATTATGTTAAGAAAACTTATTTTTCGGATAGAAATTTTTTCACATGCTCTGGAATAATGTTATGTATTTTGACATCAATTTGAAAATTTTGTCACATGTCATGGAAATACTGACACATATGAAACATCTGCTGTCAGACTTTTTTATTAAAATTTTTTTACAGTCCTTATATATATTGAAATAGTATGACAAAAAAATAAAGCTTATGTTATTGTTTTTTCAGGAGTAAATACCATAATAAGGATGCTCAGGTAGGATTCAGAAAAGTTCAGAGATTTGATTAAGATCAGGGATTGAAAAATCAGGAGGTTTTTCAGAAAATCAGGATCAGAAAGAAGAAGCTTTTCAGTATTTTTGTGAAAAACAATCCAAATGGGACGCAGTTATATATTTCTGGCCTTAGCCATCATCTTTGAGATCATCGCCACCACTTTCCTGAAAAAATCCGAAGAATTTTCAAAGCTGTTGCCTTCTGTAATAACAGTTGTGGGCTATGCTGCTGCGTTTTATTGTCTCAGCCTTACCCTTCGGCAGATCCCTGTGGGAATTACGTATGCCATATGGTCGGGAGTCGGGATTATTTTTATCACACTTATCGGGGTAGTGGCATTTAAGCAGGTTCCGGACCTTCCGGCATTAATAGGCATTGCGCTTATTGTGATCGGGGTGGTGGTTATTAATGTGTTTTCAAAGATGGGAACGCATTGAATTTTGATTGAAAGATTGAAAGATTGAAAAATTTAAAATTAAAAGATTAAAGGATTAAAAAATTAAGGAATTTTAGCCTTTAAATTTTATTTCTTCATGTTTTTAAGACGCAAGGATTATTTTTGAATACAATTGTACAGCACGATCATGAAGAATAATAAGCAAATCTCTTACTCATCATCATAAGCCTTGCTGAAAATCTTTGATTTTCTCGCGCCTTTAAAACATTCACTTATTTAAAACCCTTGCGCCATTGCGTTTTTCCAACAAAGTAAAGACAAAAATTATGCTCATAAATAGCCCCCGAATTGATTTCCAGTTGCCGGAACTCATACGTTCTGCTGCTTCTGTAGATATAAAAAGAAGTATTGTCCATTTCACTCCCTAAGGAAAGCCTGCCATTGGAAGAAATATTCTTTCGGATCAGTACTTTTTGAGGAAGCAGGACATTAAGCAGCAAGCCATCCGACAATCATAATATCTATATTGAGGAAGCTGAAATTCCCATCGGGGAAGTATACAGAGCCGATTTTTTCACAAAATATACCGGTGGGTTTCTGAATCAGGACTAAACTTACAGCTTTTGTCCAGTGAAGCGAATCACAGAGCCGGTACCATTGTGAAATAATCCTTCATTAAGCTGTATTTCCATCTCTTCAAGCTGTATCACTTTATAATCCGGAAAATCAGCTTTGATCTCATCCACTGAAAACAAGGAACCTATATCTTTTGGTCCGCCTACTTTTTCATTTTTGGTCACATACTCCAGATGACTTTTACTGAAGGCTTCAAAAATAATAAAACCTCCCTTGCGGAGATACCGGTCCAGCATCTGATGAATAGAAGATTTGATATCCGCCGGAAAATGAGCGTAAATCAGTGCAATTGCATCAAACTGCTCTGTCTGGAAATCAAGGGTCTGCAATTCTCCTACCTGATAATCTATGGTGACCTGATGCTGCTCAGCCAGCTGTAAAGCTTTGTTTTTTCCTTCGCTGCTGATGTCAAAGGCAGATACATTCCATCCTTTTGTAGCTGCAAAAACAGCGTTTCGTCCTTCTCCTTCTGCGGGAAAAAGAATAGAGCCCGGCTCCAGTTTTTCAAGCTGTTCTTTTAAGTAGTTGTTGGGTTCAGTTCCGTAAGCGAATTCCTGGCTGCTGTAGCGGTCGTTCCATCTGTCGAGCCAATTGTGGTCTGTCATTTTCTGAAAAATTAAATTGGGTTGGGTAGCATCATCCGGTAGGGATGTACTTTAGTTTTAAACACCAAATATAAAGACTTTCCACCTGCTTCACCGAATGGAAAAAACACTGGTCAAAATAGATTTTGTAAATAAGAATAATGAGTATGAATTTAAATGGACACTCCGAGGTCAGGAAGCTTGAGGATGGAAGAGGGGAGTTATCGACTACGAAAAAACTTCCATCTTCCAATCTCCGGTCTAAATTTCTACTTTTGAGTTCGTCCGTTTAATACAGCTTCTGATCTTTTTCGCAGTAAAAACTCCTTCTTTTTCCTCGTCCTGTCTGTTTTTTAATGAGTTTCTGTCCGCATTTCGGACATATGGTTTTTGTGTGGGCCAGCCAATGTTTCTTCAGGACAAATTCCCGTTTCCATTCCAGGAAATCAAAACTGTAATTTCTGGCTTCAGCTATCAGTTCTTTGAGCTTTTTCGGAGGCAGATGCCCGATTAAACTTTCAGGCTGTACCCCAATCCGGAACAGGACTTCATTCTTAATAATATTTCCCACACCCGAAAAAATATCCTGATCCATCAAGGCATCGCAGACCATCATTTCCGGTCTGGCTTTCAGTTTCTTTTCCGCTTTTCCGGGATTCCATGCATCACTCATAATATCAGCTTCCCAATCTATGGTGGAAAGGAACTCCAGATCCACAGATTTTACCGAGCAGGTGTAAAAATACATGCTGCCGGATTTGAAATGGAGTGACAGACGCAGGCGTTTGTCCGGCTTGGTCTGTTCATCAATACCGTACGAGCCAAACATTAAAAGATGAATCCGGACAGCCATACTGTCAAAAACCAGATACGTCTGTTTTCCGAAAGTACGGATCTCCTGTAAAGTCTGGCCAATTAATGGCTCTTTGTCGAATTGGGCATTACCTAATGCTTCTGTCACTGTTTTTCCGACAAACGGCAGCAGGCTTTCTTTCATTAAAAGTATGGACGGTCCTTCAGGCATGGCTTTGCTTTTCAATAAAAGTTCAAATACTATTCCGTAAAAATAAAATTTGGAGTAATTTTGAAAAATGATGAATTTAAACCAGATTTTCACGAATCAGCGTACAGGAAACAATCCGCACACCAAAGCTTCAAGAACTGATTTTCAGAGAGATTTCGACCGGATTATCTTCTCTTCTGCATTCAGAAGACTTCAGAATAAAACCCAGGTTTTTCCGCTTCCGGGAAGTGTTTTTGTCCACAACAGGCTGACCCACTCACTGGAAGTTTCATCAGTAGGCCGGAGTTTGGGAAGTATCATCGGGGAATTCATCTTTGATGCTTATAAGAGTGACCTTACGGAAGATTCTAAGAATTTCTATCTGCATAATTTAGGAAACGTTATTGCGGCAGCCTGTTTATGCCATGATGTGGGGAATCCGGCTTTCGGACATTCAGGAGAAGATGCCATTGCGAGTTATTTTGAAAGAAATGAAAAAGACCTGAAGCTGAAATTCAATGAAAAAGAATGGGCAGATCTGGTAAATTTTGAAGGAAATGCCAATGCCATAAGAGTTCTGGCTCAGCAACAGCAGGGAAAAGATGACGGCGGAATCCAGCTTACTTTTTCTACGCTGGCCAGTATTGCAAAATATCCGTGTGAAGCGGTGGCGAAGAAAAAAGGAATTATCCACAGAAAGAAATTCGGGTTTTTCCAGAATGAAAAAGATATTTTCCTTGATATTGCAAGAGAGACCAATCTTATCCTTGAAAACGAAGAACCTTACATATTCAAGAGACATCCGTTCGTATGGCTTGTAGAGGCTGCGGATGATATCTGTTATAATATTATAGACATGGAAGATGCGCACAGGCTGGGCATTGTATCCACGTCAGATTGTGAAAACCTGTTTTTTGAGCTGATCAGATCCGAAAGCGGCGATACGGACCGCGTGAAAAATAAACTGGCCTCTATTTCCAATGAAAATGAGAAAATCTCTTATCTGCGGGCAAAAGCGATCAATGCTTTGATCAATAAATCTTTAGAAATTTATAAGCATAATTTTGAAAATATTCTCCGGGGTAATCTGGATAACGGGCTGCTGGATATTTATAAATCCGAAAACCGTGCACTTCAGGATATTGAAGCTTTCTCCATTGAAAAAATCTACAACCATAAAGCGGTCGTGGAAATTGAAAATGCAGGCTACAACGTAATGTACGAGCTTCTGGATCATTTTATTCCCTCCATTCTTAAACCTGAAGATGAAAGGAAATCTTACGACAAAAAAGCCCTGAAGCTGCTTCCGAGACAGTTTGTCTACGAAGAAGGAACAGACTATCAGAAAGTCCTTGGGGTTATAGATTTTGTCTCAGGGATGACGGATAATTTTGCAACGGATCTTTACAGGAAGATTAAAGGAATTGATATCGGAATGACTGTATAATTCATAGCATCAGCTCTATTTTATCGCAACACTTATTTGGATTAAACCATTAAGATCATTGAAGAAGTGAAGGTAAGTTAAGAAAAATCATAAAGATTTTTAATAAAGCAAAGCTCATCTTAATATTCTTAATTTCTTCAATGATCTTAATGGTTAAAAACTTAGATTTCGTATAAAATCCTTTTTACTGGCAGTTAGGGCAGATTCCGGAAACCGTCAGGTTAATCTTATGAACCTTATAGTTTACCGGTAATTTAATTTTAGGTTCCACATCCTCCACACAGGTCACCGTCTTGCATTGCTCACAGCTGAAATGCAGATGATCATGATGGTGAATTTCTGTGGTACAGGTATGACATTCGGCATACTTAAGGGTTCCGTCTATATCCACTACTTTATGGATAACCCCTTCATCCATTAATCTCTCCAGCACCCTGTAGGTGGTAACACGGTCGCAGAGCCCATCCAATAGAACCTGCAACTCCGCATGAGACAATGCTATCCCGGATTCGTGGATGAGCCTTGTGATCTCTTTTCTAGCTATTGTATTTCTCGACTGTTTCATGTTTTCTGAATAAATTTCAATATAATTAATGCCATATTGTTGCAGTAACAAATATAATCTTTATTTTTGAAACAATATTGCATTAACGGAATTATTAAACTATGATTAAAATAGATAATACAAGCAAATCCTATAATGGTAAAAGGGCTGTAACAGAGCTCTCCCTGGCTGTGAAAGAAGGAGAAATCTACGGACTTCTTGGCCCGAACGGAGCCGGTAAATCCACCACACTGAATATGCTGCTGGGCTTCTTAAAGCCGGATACCGGGACCATTACGATCAATTATGTCAATACAAGCACCGATGCCGGAAAAGCGAGGGAAATGATCGGATATATTCCTGAAAATGTAAACCTCTACCCCTATTTAACAGGAATCGAAAACCTTTACTATTTCTGTAAGCTGGCAGGCAGGGACTATACGACAGAAGAACTTTCCGGTATTCTTTCGGATTGCGGGCTCCAAAAGGATGCTCATCATAAAAAGACAGGTGCCTATTCTAAAGGAATGAGACAGAAGGTTGGTATTGCCATTGCCTATGCAAAAAAAGCTAAAGTATACCTGTTGGATGAACCTGCAAGCGGCCTGGATCCTATGGCAAGCAATGAACTTTCTGCTTTGCTTAAAAAATTGGCCGATGAAGGAGCTGCTATTTTAATGGCATCCCATGATATTTTCAGGGTCAGGGAAACCTGCAGCCGTATCGGAATTCTCAAAAACGGGATTTTGGTTAAAGAAATGAATACAGAAGGCGTAACAGCCGGCGAGCTTGAAAAAATATACCTGGATTATATGCATGGCTGATTCAGCTTCCATTGGGCATTACCAGAAGTACTGATACAATATAGACAGAGGAAAATTACAATTATTTATTGCAATAATGTTGCGTTATTTAAAATAATGTTTATTTTTGCTACAATGTTGCAATAGTAATTGACTTACTCAGCATTTTTGAATATAATAAATGACGAACCTAAAAATTATAACTTTCGTAGCTCAGCAGGAATTCAGGGCATTTCGTGAAAACGGACTGAAAATATTCGTCGTGTTTTATATTCTGATTTTGCTGGGAGTCTGGGGAAGCAATTATGCACAGCTGCGGACCGCTTCGTTCAAAAATAACCAGGCAAAAGAGGCTATCGATAAAGAATGGAAAGAACAGAACCGGGAAAATCACAGCGCAGCACACTGGGGAACTTTCCTTTTTAAACCGGTGAATTATCTCTCCCTTCTGGAATCGGGAACAGGCATTTATTCAGAAAATTATTACAGAGTGGAAGCCCACAAGCGTCCGCAATTACATTCATACAGACTGCCGGATCTTCAGGCTTTTATGAGGAGGCCGGACCTTAATACTGCATTTTTTTTTCAGTGGCTGATGCCGTTATTCATCATTGGTTTGGGATTTTCGTCTATCTCGTCCGAACGTGAAAAAGGTTTCTTAAAGCTTTTATCCGTTCAGGGCGCATCACTGGGACATCTGGTTACCGGAAAATTCATAGCGCTTTATCTGGCAGTTCTTTTATTCACGATTCCTCCTTTTTTAATAATGATCGGAGGCTTGATTTATGAAAATGAACCTTTAAATCATCTGGTCAGGGCTTTGTGCTGGATCAGCTTATATGCGGTTTATTTCTTTCTTATTTCCGGGGTGGTGCTTTTGATTTCAGCATTCAGCCGTTCCTCATGGTCTTCACTGATGGCCTGTATTACCGTGTGGATCTTATGTGTTCTTCTGATTCCAAAGTTCAGCAGCTCTGCGGCTGATGGAAAATATCCGCTGCCGTCCTACCATGAATTTGAACATCAGATTAAAACCGGTTTCGATAAAGGACTTGGAAATGATGGTGAATACACAACACGGTCTGAGACCTATCTCAAAAAACACCTGAAACAGTTTCATGCAGACAGCATCAGCCAATTGCCCGAGAAGATCAGATTTGCCCTGGACCTTATCCAGGCAGAAGCCTATGAAAACAGAGTGAACCGATACTATTCCAAAAAGGTGGAAGCGAAATTTGAGCAGCAGCAGACGTTTATAGATGCTATGGGAATTCTGAATCCGTTTATTGCCGTGCAGCAGCTTTCTATGGCTTTTGCAGGAACTGACGTTTCCCATCATATTGATTTTTTCAATAAGGCCGAATTATACAGAAATGCAACCATGGACCGGCTTAATCAGCGGGAACTGGAACTTGCCATATCTGAAAAAGGCCGGTTGAGCAATAAAGATTTTTACAGCAGCCTTCCTGAATTCAGGTACGAATTTCCTTCTGTGGGAGCTGTTATTAAAGATCATACAGCAGCAGTTTTTTCATTGTTGCTTTGGATGGGAGCATTAATCTTTTCATTCATGATCATTATCAAACGAAATTATGTAAGCTATGAAGGATAAGATGGTGCTTTTCTTATACGAGTGGAAGCATATTTTCCGGCAGCCGGCAGTGTGGACCCTGTTTTTTTTCTTCTTTGTGATTGGAGGATATGCTGTGTATTCAGGGAATGTACTTACTCAAAAGAAACTGAATGCCATCCAGGAGGCTAAAAAAGAATCGCTCAAGGACTACCGCAATACACTGCTTGCTTTTACAGATACGGCAAGTGTTGAGAAAAAACAGCAGGCAGAGAATGCAGGAAATCCATACGTCATAGATTACAGATTTCCCCGCATTGCTTATGACAATCCCTATCCTCTTACCGGTCTTGCCACCGGAATAAAAGACATTACCCCGGTTTCGGAAAAAGTAAATTATTATACGGATTATGCTTCTGTAGATAGGGAAATGACTAACCCAGCCATACTTTTTGAAGGACGGCTGGATCTGGTGTATGTTAACCTTTATCTGATTCCGTTATTGATTATTGTACTGGTATACAATGTGATTTCTTCCGAAAAAGAAAAAGGGATCAGCAGTCTGCTGATTGTTCAGGGCGGCACCCTGAAACGGGTTCTGTTTGGGAAATTACTGTCCCGGCTGATTATTGTTTTTTCAGCCGCCTTGCTGATTAATATTTCAGGGATGCTCTTGTCTCCGTCAGGTGCTCCCTCATTCCAGGATGCCTTTATGTGGTGCTTTTTGGTTTTTTCATATACTGTGTTATGGTTTGCACTGTGTTTTCTTATTATTTCAATGGATAGGAACAGTGTATTCAATTTATTCTCATGTATGGCATTCTGGATTTTCTTTTTGTTCCTGCTTCCTTTGCTCATCAACAAAACTGCACAGATGAAGTATCCGTCGGATCTTAAACTTCTGGACCTTGAGGAAAAGGACAGGCAGATCAGTGATGAGGTCTGGGCGATGAAACCTAAAATGGTTGTGGACAGTTTTTACAGGAACTTCCCGGAGTATGCTTCCGTGTATACTCCTTCAGACACAATTGATAATCAGAACGATGCTTTTTTTGCAGGCTATTATTACATCAAGCAGAAACGGATGAAAGCCGTCATTGATTCTCTGTGGAAAGGTGATAACAATGCCAATCAGATGGCACTCAGGCTTATAAAATACAATCCCGTTCAGAGTACGGAACATCTTTTTACCCTTTTGGCGCGTACAAGCAGAGCTGATTATTCCAGGTACAAACAGGATGTAAAAGATTTTCAGAAGGTATGGCAGACCCGTTTTTTTGATAAGGTCTTTTCCGTAAAGAATGGTAAAAGAACCCTTTCCGGATTCTCGCCGGATGAACTTAAAACACTTCCTTCGTTCACCTTGAAGTATCACAGCATCAGCATCTCAGATTTCGTATACGGGATTTTGGCTGTATGGATCGTTAGTGTGATATGCTTCACCGGAGGATTGGTATTCATCAGAAAATTTAAACAATAAATATTGAAAAAATGAAGAAGAACTACGTCCTGGTGGCGGCTGTCCTTTTGGGAATGTTTTCTTTAACGGATGCTCAGGAGAAAAAAGACTCTGTTGCTGCGGAGAAAATAGATGAGGTCATCCTCACGGCTATGAAGCAGATCAAAACAGACAGCCTTTCCGAAAACCTGAAACGGAATGATAAGCTGCTGGAAATTCCCCAGAATATTGTCAGCATCAAAAGCAATCTGCTTAATCTTCAGGGAGCTTTCGATGCTCAGGACGCGTTACGGAATGTCAGCGGAATTTACATCAGCGATGCTACAGGTGCAGGAAATGTTTTTGCAGGCACTTTCAATGCCCAGTTGCGGGGATTCAGTCCGGTGAGTACATTCAGGAATGGGCTTCCTTCATTTGCAGGAGGTCTTTCACAGGAGGATGTTTCGCTGATAGAGCAGGTGGATGTCATCAAGGGTCCAGCAGGTTTCGTTAATTCCATGGGAACAGGAGGAGGATCTTTAAATATCAATACCAAGGCACCCCGGAATCACAGAATCGGAGAAGCTACTATTACTGCGGGAAGTTTTGGATTTTACAGGGCTGCTGTAGACCTTGGAAGTGCAGTGAAGGAGAAAGGGTTTTCTTTCCGGTTCAATGCTGCTTATGAATCCCAGGGCTATCATGCTGAATATGCCAAACGCAGGAAGTTCGTGGTAGCACCCGTTGTTCAGTATAATATCAGTAAAAACACATTCCTGCTTGCAGAATGGAACATGATTTTAGGCAGAGCCATGGAATCAAGTAATTTTATCCAGTATGAAACTGAAAACAGGGTTCAGAAGCATCCCTGGAATGCCAATTACCAGGGGGATCCCAATTTGCCCACTTCAAAACTTGACGAACATTACGGAAGATTGGTGTTCCAGCATCAGCTGAATGATCAATGGAAAATAATTTCCCAGTCTTCCATTAAAAGTACACCATTGGACCAGTGGAGTATTCTCGGGGAAACGGGCTACACTCCGCCTATATTTGATGATGCAGGGAATGCACTCCGTTCAAGCCTCAGAAATAAGCAGAAATACCTTACATACAATACCCAGCTGTTTGTCAGTGGAAAATATAGTATAAGTCCGAAGATTGTGCATACCGTGCTGGCCGGAATAGATTTTAACAGCAGTAAAAGCGATACGGAACATATCCAGGGGATTAACAAGTTTGTTTTTAACCGAAATGAACTGAATTATGGAATTGACCGTGACCTTCTGACCCAGCCTGAAGCTGATGACCAGATTGATTATACGACTTCACAGGACAAAACAATAGGCGGCTATGTTTATAATACATTCAGATTCTGGAACCGTTTAATTGTTGATGCGGGGTTCCGTTACAGTGAAAACAGGCGGGAACGTTATCTTAAAGGTCCTTATTCTCCCGACGGAGATAGCAAAATATACAGACACCATGCCTTTAATCCAAGGGTTGGGGTCACTTATCTGATCCAAAAAGATTTTGCAGCTTACTTTTCCTACGACCAAAGTTTTGATCCTATGGCTGGAACGGATCCGCAGGGAAAAGAATGGAAACCGCTGGAAAGCTACAATACGGAATTCGGATTGAAAAAGGACTGGTTTGATGGTATTTTGTCAACTTCGGTAAGTGCGTACAGGATTATCAGGAATAACTCGTTCTCACAAAATCCGGCAACAGGTCTGATGACCCAGCTCAATCAGGTGAGAAATCAAGGGATAGAAATTGATGTGATCGGTTCTATTTATCCGAATATTACTTTAACGGCAAACTATTCCTACATCAATTCTGTATACTCCAAAGATCCTTATGCGTCTGAACTTGTAGGGCAAAGGTTTTCAAGTGTTCCAAGACATCAGCTTAATGCCTGGGTAATGTACAAATTCCAGAAAGGAAAACTGAACGGACTTTCCCTGGCTTTAGGAGAGGCCGCTGCAATGGTTCGTGAAACCGATGTTCCCGGGGTTCGTATCCCGGATTTTATAAAGCTGGATGCCAGCATTATGTATCAGTACAAAAAATGGTTTGTCCGCGGAATCTTTGATAACCTGACCAATAAACGTTATATCACAGACGGAAATGTACAGGCGAGATACAATGCCGATTGGTCTGCTGTGGTAGGAGAATCCTGGATGTATAAGGAAAGTAACCCTTTCAATTTTAAATTTCAAATAGGAGTGAAATTTTAACATTTAAATGCAACTTTGTTGCAATAAAATACGTATCTTTACAACAAGGGAAAGCCGAAAACCTTATAGAGTAGGCCCAATTAAAAAATGTTTTATTATGGAAAACAACAAAAAAATGAAGCTAAACATCGAGGATCTTAAAATCGAAAGCTTCGTAACAGCACTGGACAAAGATCTGTCCAAAAAATTACAAGGTGGTTTGGGAATTTCTCCTGCAGGAGACCATGATCACCCGACTCACACTATAAAAACTCAGGACAGACTTCACGTTTGCGGAACTGTTCAGTGCTAATTATAGGAAGAGACTCATTAGGGGCTGCTTTATTCGTAAAGCGGCCTTTTTTATGTGATGAACAGGAGAGTTAAAAATGTTTAGTAAAATATACTTTTTTTGAAACATTAAGATCAATGAAGGAGATAAGATTAGTTAAGTTAAATCTAAAAGATTTTTAAGTGATACTCCTTAAAGCGAAGCTTAAACTTAATATTCTTAAAACCTTAATGTCATCTTAATGGTTCAATTTTTTATATCTCGCGGATCAGGGAGATTCAGCAGATTTTTTAGGATAATGAATAAAAATCTTTGATTTTTTCTAAAGCTTCTGTTAACTTTTATGCATTCTAAAATTAAACTTCAAATTACTAAAGTGTTTAAACTTTTGTCCCTTTTGTGGTTAATATTTAATTTCCCTCGGGTTTCACAGATTTCTACAAATGATTGCGGATATTTTTGAAACATTAAGATCAATGAAGGGGATAAGATTAGTTAAGGGAAATCTAAAAGATTTTTTAAGTGATACTCCTTAAAGCGAAGCCTAAACTTAATATTCTTAAAACCTTAATTTCATCTTAATTGTTCAATTTTTTATCTCTCGCGGATCAAGGAGATTCAGCAGATTTTGTAGAATGCTGAATAAAAATCTTTGATTTTTTCTAAAGCTTCTGTTAACTTTTATGCATTCTAATATTAAACTTCAATTATTAAAGTGATTAAAAACTTTTGTCCCTTTTGTGGTTAATATTTTATTTCCCTCGGATTTCACAGGTTCCACAAATGATTGCGGATATTTTTGAAACATTAAGATCAATGAAGGAGATAAGATTAGTTAAGGGAAATCTAAAGATTTTTTAAATGATACTCCTTAAAGCGAAGCTTAAACTTAATATTCTTAAAACCTTAATTTCATCTTAATGGTTCAAATTTTTTATCTCTCGCAGATTAAACAGATAGAGCAGATTTTTTAGGATAATGAATAAAAATCTTTGATTTTTTCTAAAGCTTCTGTGTACTTTTATGCATTCTAATATTAAACTTCAAATTACTAAAGTGTTTAAAAACTTTTGTCCCTTTTGTGGTTAATATTTAATTTCCGTCGGGTTTCACAGATTTCTACAAATGATTGCGGATATTTTTGAAACATTAAGATCAATGAAGGAGATAAGATTAGTTAAGTTAAATCTAAAAGATTTTTAAGTGATACTCCTTAAAGCGAAGCTTAAACTTAATATTCTTAAAACCTTAATTTCATCTTAATGGTTCAATTTTTTATCTCTCGCGGATCAAACAGATTCAGCAGATTTTGTAGAATGATAAATAAAAAGCTTATGTGAACTTTTATGCATTCTAAAATTAAACGTCAAATTACTGAAGTGTTTAAAAACTTTTGTCCCTTTTGTGTTTCATATTTTGTCTCCCTCAGATTTCTCAGATTTTCAAGGATTATTGCGGGTAGATAATTAAAAAAGGCTTCGACTCCGCTCAGCCTGACAGCGTTCCTACTATGTGTGAGGCTATTTCATTGTCAGGCTGAGCGGAGTCGAAGCCTCTCTGATTCTTCATAACA
Source organism: Chryseobacterium phocaeense (assembly GCF_900169075.1). Classification (NCBI taxonomy): domain Bacteria; kingdom Pseudomonadati; phylum Bacteroidota; class Flavobacteriia; order Flavobacteriales; family Weeksellaceae; genus Chryseobacterium; species Chryseobacterium phocaeense. The sequence goes on along the minus strand of NZ_LT827015.1, from coordinate 2,109,178 downwards.
GTTTTATTTTATAATTCTTACAAAATAATTCGTGAGTAACTCCTCGATCTGTTCCAGTAATTTCTCTTGAATATATTCCTTTTCAATTTCATAATACTGAAAATGTTCTGTCATTTCTTCAATGCTTAAAGGTGTTTCCAACAGCTGAAGAACTGCCGATGGAAAAGGATTCAGCATAAGATGGAAAACATCCTGATCCGTGCTGTAAAAAATATTCATATATTTTCCGGGACCAGATTCTTTGCTGTTTTCTGCCTTCCAGTTCCATTTGGATTCGTACAGGCTAATAAACGGGGTACGGATAAAACGTTTTTTTTTATCATTTGAATGGTCAGCCAGTTCCTTTTTTAGGATAGCTAACCGGGTTTGAAAGCATAGAGAACCTTTATGTTTCATTTGGATACCGATTTTAAACTTTTCAAGCTGATGGAGATCTGATAAATAATCTGCTTCATTTTCGGGTAAACACATAATGTTTTCCAGCAAAGCACAGCCAAATTCTTCAATAGTATCGGAATGATACGAGGAATCCTTCACCGGGGTAAATGTTTTCAGAAGTTTCAGGGTTTCGGGATAATGCCGGTCAAAAAACTGTTTTTTGAACCGGAAGCCTTTAAATAAAGTGCTACGTTTTGTTTCGGGAAGTTCAGGATGAAGAATAGAGTTAAAAGATTTACTCTTTATCATCTGTAATATCGAAAATCCTATACCTGCAGTCCCCGTCATAAGACCGAGGTCTTCAGAATTTTGAACGCCCCATCCCGAATGTTGATGCGATTTGCTTTTTTTTAAGCCTTCCAGAGTAATTTCAGCAGCAAGTTGTAAAGCCTCCTGGTCATCAAAAGCCTGGTGATACTGCAGCATAAAATCAGACAGGCCGCCATAACCGCTAAACAGAATATGATTCCGTTTAGATCTTGTCAGGATATCATTTTTGCACCGCTCAAATATTTTTTCACAGTCTTTTTTATAGGATGGATCAGCTGTCATCCGGAATGCGGAAATCCTTGCATTTCCTATACCACAGGCACCGTGTGCCCATGCATTCAGATCGAAATCTTCCGGAAGAAAAGTGTTTTTGTTCCAGTCAAATAAATCGGGTAGATCGTTTTTGGAGGCTTCCCACCTTAGATCCATCCAGTTATTCTTGAAAGGATCATAATAAAGGTCTTCGTAACGGAATGCCTGTTCAGCAAACCAGATCAATTCGGGATGGTCAAAATATTTTCCCAATTGCAACAGGCAGAAGCCAATTCCTGCATTGCCATGCGAAAATCCGCAGAGGGAATCCATGGATAGATGGTTTTTTCCCCATTTAATTCCCGATTCTGCTACCTGGGATTTTTCTAAAAGGCTAGTGGTTAAAGTCACAATATCCTCACCAGTTTCCCGGTCTTCTGTATAATGATAGAGCATACAAACGGACATCAGAATTCCTGAAATTCCAATCAGCAGATCTTCGGTTTGTTCTGCAAGTATTCTTTCCCGGTACTTCCGGTAAAGGTTCAAAGCTTGGTCAAGATATAAATTTTTTCCTGTGACGCGGAATAGCTTCAACCCCAGATAAACGACACCGGTTATCCCATCATAAAGGCTTGGATTGGATATCGTATCTTCTATCGAATGCTGATAGATTTTTGCAAATGATCTTTCTGCGGTTGTAAGGTCGTTTTCGTTCCCATAGTTTTCGTAAAGGATCAGAAAAAACCAGGCAATTCCTCCCGTACCATTCCATAAAGAGGGATTGAAATGATACGAAAAATCTCCGTTATCATCAAGAGAAATGGTATCCCAATAGAATCCGTAATCATCTTTTTTCATTCTGGAAAGAAGGAATTCACTGATTTCATTCAGCCCGGATTGCAGCTCGTGAAGTTCAGGATTTGTCGCCATAGTTTTTGATTAAAGGAATGATACGCATGATGAGAAAAAGGATATAGGATTCTTCGGCATTCACTATTCCCAAACGGTTATTCGCCATATGGATACAACTGAGTAAAGCTTCGTCTAAGGCTTCAGGAGGCAGCCGGGATTGAGAATAGTTTGCAAAAACATTCCTGTTTGAAGTGAGAAATTGCTGCAAATAGAAATCTTCACTCATCTCTGTTGAATTCCAGAATTCTGTAAGATTTTCAGCCAATAAGGTCTGATAGGCATTAAACTGATTTTGAAAAGCATCCAATACATCTTTCCTGTTTTGTTCCTGTTCATCGGGATTCTCTGAAAACGGTACCGGAAGCCAGCTTTGCACGAACTGGTCGCACAGCTGCAGAATATGGTTTTGAGACAATTCCATGCCTTTAAAAAAAGCAAGATGCGTTTTCAAAGCAAAAAGATACCGTTCAGAAGCTGATAACGGGCTGTTTTCAACCAGATGATGCAGAATAAAACGGGATGATGCATAAAACTGGTCTTCGGCATAAGTAATCGTTTCCGTATTACCGTAACGGTCTGTTTCCGGGATGTATTGAGCTTCCTTTAATACCAAACTGCTTTTGCTGAGCTCCTCATAAACTGAGATTTGCTCTTTCAGCAAAGAAAGGAAAATAATACATTCCTCAGCATTCAGAAGCAGCCGCAGCCGGATGTGATAACCGCCTTCAAAATAACGGATAAAGAAGAATTTGACTTCTCTTTCCAGCTTTTTCTCAATATTTTGGATCAATGGATGTACAACTCCAGTCAGTACAGGGTCTGCATGATTTTCGTGAAACAGATAGTAAGTTTTCCAGATTTTTTCCATAAGGTTAGAAATTATACCATTGGATCAGGTGTTCTGCCACTCTTTCTTGATCATGATCAACGGAAGGTAAAGCTTCTTCTGTATAAATAAAGGATCCGGCCCGGTTCAGCAGCTTAATGAAAAGGTTAAATAACAAAGGCTGCTTAAAATCAATATACTGAGGCTTATAATCGTCACGGGTTCCGGCAGTTTTATCCGCGGAAGAATCTTCAGGAATATAAGACGATTGCAGATAAAGAAAGACTGAAGTAGATAAATCAATTTTTGCCAGCCACTGATGGAAACGAAGAAAATAAATACTGCTGTTTTCCTCTTTAGATTGGCGGGGAATGGCCTGGAGATCAATCAGCCAGCCTTTTCGGCGGAGGATCAGCTTTTCTTCAAAAATAATTCTTGGGAACATCCGGATGGCTTCATGGCTTAATTCTTTAGCGTAATTACGGTCGATAACCTGTATCAAAGGGTGATAACTGACATACGTGCAGGGGTTGAACAGGGACATCAGCTGATAAAGATTTGATCTGTTGGTAATGGTTTCCAGGCAGAGGTCAAAAGCATAGATTTCTTTTTTCAGGACAGTATCTATCAAATAAACCTTATCCTGATCAGCGTTATAAGCAACGGATATCCGTTCCAAAGGGATCTGCTGGGATCTTTTCATTTGGGTATTGGATGCCGGCATTTTCACTTCATAATCCAGTAAAGGCGGATGAATATTGGCATTAAAGCTGGAATCATCATTCAATTCCAGAAGCAGATGGTCAGGAAACAAGCGTTTATTATATTCCCGGTGTATTTCAGAGATTTCAGGATCAAACAGGTGAAGAAACCTGCCGCTCATCTTGCCCATTCCCTGCATCAGTCCATTCACGACGGCTTTTGTTCCGGTAACAGATGACTGGTCAAAAAGCTGGAGAAAAGCAGAACATGCCGGACATGATTGATTTGAAGAGGGAAGACCATTTAAATGCTTCATTCGAATCCTTATCTCACCAAGCGGATGTTCTTCCTGTTGAAGGTCTTTCCAGAACAGATCTGACCATACATTTTCCTGAATCTGCTCATTTTCCAGATCGGATTTATTTTTATAACGGTAATATTCATGGTAGAAAGTGATAAGAGGAACCAGCTGATCCTTGCTGTATGTAGTGGTAAAAAAGTTTTTGACGCTGTTTTTTCCCCCGGCACGTATATCAAAAGCAGATAAACGGTTGCAGAGATCTGATAATAGTTGTCCTAATCCGTTCACTGTGTTCTCATCGATGGTACTGATCTGGTTGGTGTAGGTATCTTCGTAGATAAATCCTTCCTGGCGGTAATCAACGGGAATGTAAGGCAGTTTTTCAAAACCTTCTCCGTTTCTGTATTTATTGAGGATGTAGTCCAGTACATTCTGGATTTCATCTTTGGGAAGCTTAATGATTCCGGCCTGATTTTCAAGGTCTGAAATAGTCCGGTCAAACAGGGATGAGCTTTCCTTTAAAAGAATTTCCCGTTGGGCTATTCCTGCCGTTCCAAATGCATTTTTAGCTTCCCGGAGATTCGAAACAAGCTGCCAGAGCTGTTCTGCAGCTTTATTGCCGTTTTTGTGTCCGGCCAGGAAAGATAAAAGATGACGGTCCCAATCCGGATCGATCTCGGAACATTCTAATGTCAGTTCCAGAAATCCTGAATCCACCAGTTTTAAAACATAATGTTTCAGTTCCGAAAAATCCGCTTCAATTTGTGTTGAAAGCTGCTCAATAAGTGATATCAGCGAAATATTCTCCTGAGCATCATGGATAAGCTCTTTGATATACCGGTTCACACCTCCTGCCTGAATTTCCTGGAAGACCTCAATATTGGCACAGTTCATGAGAAAACTAAAACGGTTATCTGTTTCCAGGATGCTGCTGTTGGTGTTCACAAACAATAAGCCCTGCAGATCCGGATGTCTTTCCATGAGTTTTTTTATGCGTTTCAGAAGCTTATTATTCAGTCGTATGTTGCAGTTTGGAGTGTCAGGATCATGAACCTTTGGGCTCGTTTCAGAGGTTATTTCGGTAAGCCCTAAATAGGTGAAACTGCTGAAAGGAGAGGTTTTATAAGCCATCCGGGTAAGATAGCGCAGGACACTGAATTCCATGCGTTCCTGGTCTTTGCTCAACGACTGTACATCAGCATCCCTGAAATTTTCAAGCTGTTCATAGAGATCTTTGCTGGACAAAAGAACTCCGTTTTTAAAAGGATACTCTCCGGCCAGCTCCTGAATATTTTTTCTGTGCGACCATAACCGGTTATGGAAATCCTTTTCCCAAAGCTGCTCAAACTCTTTATATTTTTGGTCTGCATTCAGCCATTCGTTCCATGAATTTTTAATGGAATCAAACGTCTCAGAAGGAATCTTTTCCGCTAAGTCCCTTGCATTCTGCCGTTTGTTAAATACCGACCGCTTCAGATTCAGCAGAAGTTTTCTTTCCTGATCATCGGAAGATTGCTGTATCAAAGTGTACAATTGATCACACAGCTTTTCATTGCAGGATTGAACATATTCCGTCATAGTTTCCCATTGATTTAATTGATCTTCAATGTTTGAATAAGATAATTTTTGTAAGCTCTTTACGGGTAAAGCTGCATACCGGGTGAAAATATAGGGTAAGATATTCAGGTTCATTGTTCCAAAGTTTATTTTCCAAGTTCAAGTTGATTTTTAACTAAATGATAATAGGCTCCTTTTGATTTTGTCAGAGATTCATGATTACCCTGTTCAACAATATTTCCTTTGTCCAGGACTATAATGTTGTCAGCATGCACTACGGTACTCAGACGGTGCGCCACGATAACGACCGTTCTGCCCAGGAAAAAACGGTTCAGGTTTTCTACGATCAGTTTTTCATTATGAGCATCCAGGGAATTGGTGGCTTCATCCAGAAATATGTAATCAGGTTCACGGTAGATGAGCCTTGCAATGAGAAGACGCTGTTTCTGGCCTTCGCTGAGGCCGGTTCCTTCACTGCCAATCTGGGTATCATAGGAAAAGGGGAGGCTTTCAATAAAATCCTGCATATTGACCATTTTACAGGCATTTCTTACCCTGTTAAGATCTTTTTCCAGGCTTCCTACCCAGATATTTCCGGCTATGGTATCGGTAAATAGGAAAGAATCCTGCATGACCGCTCCACATTGTCTGCGAAGGCTTTTGGCATTGATCAGCTTCAGATCCTGTCCGCAGAACGTGATGGTTCCCTGTGTGGGATGGAAGAATTTAAGCAGCAGTTTCAAAAGGGTGGTTTTTCCGCTTCCGCTCATACCTACAATAGCCGTCACTTTTCCGGCGGGAATGGTCAGTGATATGTGCTTTAGAACATCAGATGATAATTTTCCATAGCGGAAACTCACATCTGCCAGTTCGATGGAACCGGAGTTTCCTTTTGGTAATGCCAGCGTTGCGTGTGCATCTTCTGTTTCTTCCACTTCCACTTCGGAGATGCGCTGCAGGCTGAATTTTGCGGTCTGCATGGAACGGATGAAGTCTGATAACTGGTTGACTGTTCCGTTCAGAGCACCATACATATACGTGATGGCAAGCATTGCGCCAAGGGTCAGGTTTCCGTTGATCACGAGAGATGCGGTTAGAAAAGTCGTTAATACCCCTGTGGTTTCGTTGATAAAAAGAGCAACGCCCTGTATCCGCTGATCCAGTTTCAGGTTTTCCATTTTCACCTGGTAGGTTTCCTCCTGCATGGTTTTCCACAGCTGGTTTTTTTCCTGTTCAGCACCGGTCAGCCTTATTTCGGTCATGGCTTCGAATGTTTCTATCTGATGGCGTTGGGCATTGGCCAGCAGGCTGAAGGTACGCTGGTCGAGGCGTCTTCTTTTTTCCTCAAAAAGATTGGTCCAGAGTACACTGATGGTACTGGCGGCCAGAAACAGGATAAAAAGCTTCCAGTTATAATAACACAGCAATCCGCCGTTGACCATAAGAATAATAACGGAAAGTCCGGCGCTTACACAGTTTTTCGTAAGAAATTCCTCTACCCGTTGGTTGTCGTAGATTCTTTGAAGATTGTCTCCGCTGCTCCTGTAATCAAAGAAGGAAAGTTTCAGCTGCATAAGCTTGTCTACAAATTCATAGATCAGTTTTATACTGATATTCATTCCCAGTTTAAAAAGAATCCGGCTGCGAAAAAAATCAGTTAAAATTCTTCCGCTAAAGAGCACAAGCTGTCCTGCACAGATAATGGAAAGAAGTCCGATGTCTTTTCTGGAAACCGCCTGATCAACAACTGCCTGTGTTAACAGGGGAATGGCCAATGTGAGAAGGGTAGCGGCCAGAAGCGCTGCAATGACAAGCGTAATATTCCTGCGGTCGTCTATCCGTTTTAGCAAAGAAATTAGACTGACAGGTGGATCCGGCTGATCCTGAATATGGTTAAAAGCCTCCGTAGGCTCCACAAAGAGGGCTATACCTTTACCTTCCTGCCCGGGTACATTCCAGTGTTCCTTAAAATCCTGAATCGTATACCGCATATTCTTTCCCAGCGCAGGATTTCCGACATAAGCATGTGTCCCGCTTAGATTCCATAATACAACAAAGTGATTGTGATCCCAGTGAAGGATACACGGTAGCGGGGCTTTTTCTAATAATACCTCAAGGCTTAATTCTGCAGCCAGGGTTTTAAAACCAAGATTTTCAGAAGCATGGGTTAAACCCGATACAGAAGTTCCCTGACTGTGCACATCACAGAGTTCACGCAGATGATTCAGGGATAATTGCCTTCCGTAGAATGCTGCGAGCATCTTCAGACAGGTGGGCCCGCAATCCATGGTATCCAGCTGGCGGAAAAAAGGATATTGTTTTCTTGTGAAGAAACGGCTAATTTTTCTCAGTATTTTATTCTCCATGGGCAATCACGCAACGTAGATTTCGATGTTAACCATAAATTTTAAAAATGCAACTTTGTTACTAATGCAATTTAGTTGCAATTTAAAAAAATAATATGATTTTATGAATGCTTGAGGAATTAATTCTGAAGATTGTGAGTAAAAAGTTTTTTTTAAGTTGTTAAAAGAAGTTTCTGTAAAGCTGTACAGCCCGGAATAGGGTATAAAAAAGCTCCCGGAAATTCAGGAGCTTGGTTTTTATTTTTTGGTTTTGGAAACCTCTTTAATCAGGGTGTATTTGATGGAAGACCCGTCAGCCGGAGGATTGGCAATTTTTTCTGTTTTTACTTTCAGAACATATTCATATCCCGGTTCATAGGTAAATCCTTCAATGTTTGTGTAGAAGTTTGTCCAGTTTTCTGAAGCTTTTTCTTTTACCTGCAGACATTTCATAGGGGCTACGCCGGTACAGTCTGCAGTTTCAGGTCCTACGATGAACGTTTTTTCATCCGCTCCGGCAGTATTGGCCGTTGTGGTACATTGGGTCATTGCAAATAGTGCTACTGCAGGAACAGCTCCTTTTAGAATTGTTGCTATAATTTTCATAAACTTTATTTTAAAGCTTAGTTCGCAATTACTGTGCCGAAGTTTTTACCGTAATTCTTCTATTGTTTTTTAGTTTTTAATTATTTAATTTGAGCGCCTGTAAAAATATAATCAAAGAGCACAAACACCCAAATATCATATGGAAAATTCAATTCAATTTGAAAATTACAAAATTCAAAAACCTGAAATCTGGGCAGGAAATATTAGTGATCAGGAGCTGATTGATAAAATTAAGGATTCTGAATTCTCAAGAAGACAGATTGACGAAGGAAAGGATTACTGCTATTTCCTGGATAAAAAATATTATACAAGCAACAGAGAGAACAGCGAATATGTCTGTATGGCTTATACGCTGAATGAGCCGGGAAACCTTGAACGGGCTTCCGTTTCAGATGTTATTGTGGAAGAAAATGAAGTGTACAGTATTCACAGGATCAGTGTTCTGAGAGACGGGGTCCTGATTGATAAGATTCCGGATACGAAAATTAAAGTACTGGACAGTGAAAGCCAAAGCAGTGGTGGTATACTGAGCAGTAATAAAAAGATTAATATTACCATTAAAGACCTCAGGCTGTATGATGTACTGATTCTGGAGGATTCAAGGTTTAAAGCGTTTACCGACCGGGATTTCCTGAGAAAGGAATTTTCAAAATACGTTTGGGTGAGTCCGGATAATTACTGGGCCTACGGAAGTTTTAAATTTACATTTATCAATGAGCGTGACCAGACTATTGCCTACAAAAAAACATTCTTCAGAGATGAACAGGGTAATGTTCTGCAACCGAGTACCCACAGTTTAAAAAAGGGAGAAAGATTTGTGATAGAAGAAGAAAATTATATCAATCCGGTAGATGCTGGTCGTGAAATTTTCCCTTTTATAGATTTTGCAACGGAAGCAGAATGGAAAGACCTTTCAAATTATATTGCCCCGATCTATGATGATATTTTCAGCCGGTATACGCTGAAAGATTTTGCTCCTGATCTCGCTGAAAAGTTAGATGCTGTGAACGGGCAGGAGGAAAAGCTCCAGTTTGCTATTGAATATGTACAGAACCATATCTACTATATTTTTAATGCAGATGAAATGAATGGTCACAAGCCGCAGGAACCCTCTGTTACTTATGAGAATAAACAGGGTGACTGTAAAGCAAAATGCGTTCTGCTGAAAGTGATTTTAGATTATATCGGGGTAGATTCCACCGTGGTTCTGGTTAATTTCCATACGGATTATTACATCAAATATTATCTTCCGTCATTGCTGAGTTTTAATCATGTGGTGGTAAAAATCAGTTATAAAGGAGAGGAATATTTCATAGATGCCACTATCCGAGATGAGTTCGGACTGATAGAAAACCGCGGATTTATCTATTTTATGCATTATCTGGAAGTAAAACCAGATCAGGTGCTGCAGGAAAGAAAATCACACAAATTCCCGTATTACTGTATCGATGAAAAAGTGGAATTCAACGCTCAAAATACCACCGGAAGACTGAAGCTGACCACAATATATAAAGGCAACCGTGCCAATTCCATGAGACGGTATTTTAAAAATACCAACAAACGTGAGATTATAGATAGCTGGAACAGTTTCCTTTTTTACGGTCTGAATTATTCCAATGACAGGAACGGAACAGATGTCAGGAATATTTTCAAAGATGCTTCGATTGACATTATAAGCGATGATAAAAAACTGAATGAATTTAAAATCCAATATTCCTCTACCGTAGAAAATCCATATTATACTGATCCACAAAACAACCGTTTCCTGATGTATTTTGACAGGAATGTGATCAAGGCAAGCGCCCGGGATTTTATGCATAAAGATCTTCCTTTCTGGCATAATTTCGACAGTGAAAAGTATGAAATCAGCCTGAATACAGACCAGAAGATCGATACTGAAGAAAAATATACCGTTCAGGAAAGTACCATCAGCAATCCTTATTTTGATTATAAAAGCCGTAAAAAGATTAATAAGAACGGTGCTACGGTCACCATAGAATACAATCCGTTAGTCAATCTGGAAGTTCCCCAGGATCAGTTTGAAGCGTTCAGGGAAGATCATCATAAGGTGGCAGACAGCAATTTCGGGCTGGGAATTGATATTATCGAGCCGGGACTGATGAATAGGCTGAAATTTAATTTTAAGAAGCGGTTTAAATAGTTTAGGGTTTAAAGTTCCTGGTTTTGAGCTTAAAGTTTATTATATTAGGTTTCGGCGGCCGGAGGCCGCCGAAACCTAATATAATCATATAACAGCAAATAAAAATCTTTGATTTTTCAAAAACTTAAGTGAACTTTTTTACGTCAAATTTTAAACTTAAAATAACTTAAGTGTTAAAAAAACTTTTGTAATAAATTAATGTAAATCCTTAGAATCCTCAGTCTCCTGTGGTTTCACAGCTATCCCTCTGAATTTCTGCTTTCCAATCAGCAGCTCAAAGAACAGTCTGAAATCTGAAATCAGTGACCACAGCGGATATTTGAAGGTAGCCGGCTTATTTTTTTCAATCACAGCATGGCTGAACCAGGCAAAGCCGTAACCAAAAATCGGAATATACCACAGAAACCTTTCCTTTCCTGAACTGATCACGTACCAGATCACTACAAAAACCAGCAGGGTTCCTATAAAATGAAAGATCCTGGTTCCTGTTTTGCTGTGTTCGGTAAGATAGAACTGATAAAATTCCCCGTAAGTTTTTATTCTTTCTGACATGGCGGTATTAGTTGATAGTTTCTGTTGAGACCTATGCAATAATTCGGCCGATTTATAAGATGCAAAAAGGCTAAAAAGCAAAAAGGCAAATTTGCTGATCTGCGAATTTGCCTTTTACTGTAAATATATTTTATGCAGGTAACTGATTAACCTTGTTCATTAGCCCTTTTGCCCTTTCGCGATTTCGCTGTTTTACCTTTTCGCCTTTAACCTTTCCTCAGCTTACTATTCCTATACCCATAACAGAAGTAGATTACCAGCCCCAGGGCAAACCAAAGCCCGAACCAGAACCAGTTTTCATGGCTCATTCCTGTAAGAAGATACAAACAGGAGCTTAAACCTATTAAAGGAATTAAAGAGAAATTTTTAATAAATGCGAAAATACACAGGATAAGATTGATCACGATAAAAACAAATATCGAGGCTCTGAATTCACCTTCCTTAGGATCATTCCAGTCCATGATCGTGGTGAAAAATTCCGGCTGCCAAAGGTAAAAACCGATCAGTCCGCCGATAAAAATAACAGGAAATATGATCTTTCCGTTGATATAGGGAAGATGGAACCTGCCTTTGATCTTTTCTTTGGCGGGAAGCATTAAAACTCCTGCACAGACCAGTACGAAAGCGAAAATGGTTCCGATACTTGTAAAATCAAGGATAAAAGTTTTATCCGTAAACAGAATAGGAACACCTACGGCGATTCCTGTAATAATGGTAGCATAAGAAGGTGTTTTGTATTTTGGGTGAACCTTTTGAAACCTTTGAGGCATCAGCCCGTCGCGGCTCATGGCGTACCAGATTCTTGGCTGTCCCATCTGGAAAACCAGCAATACTGTGGTGATAGCCACAATGGCTACAAACGAAACCACAAGCTCCATCCAGGCTACATTGGCGTTGGTTTTTTCGAATATAAATGAAAGCGGGTCGCCCACACCGTCAAATTTTCTGTAATCTACCATTCCTGTAAGAACAAGGGTGAGTGCAATATAGATAAATGTACACAGTACAAGGGATATGATCATTCCTTTCGGAAGTGTTTTCTGAGGGTCTTTAGTTTCCTCTGAAAGCACACTCAGGGCGTCAAACCCGATGTATGCAAAGAAAACTCCGGACACGGCACTCATTACGCCTGCAAACCCGTTAGGCATGAAAGAAGCCACCTGGGTCTCAGGATTCACAGGGGTCCAGTTGTCTGTGTTGATGTATGCAAAGCCTACAAGAATAACCAGGACAATCACCGCTAATTTTAAAATTACTAAAGAATTATTGAAGTTTTTACTTTCCTTAACGCCTACATAACAAAGCCACGTAATAAGACCGTTGATCACCAGCGCAGGAACATCCACAATGAACTTTAAACTTCCAATCAAAGGTGCCGTTTTCCAGGCATTTAACAGTTCTTTGTTCTCTGAACCATACTGGAAAGCTTTTCTGGCTTCTGTATAACTGCAGGTGAGATAATCCGGAATATGCATGCCCAGCCGCCCTAAAAAGCTGGTGAAATAATCGGACCACGAAAAGGCTACATAAATATTCCCGAAAGAATATTCCATAATCAACGCCCATCCTATTACCCAGGCAATTAATTCCCCAAAACTGGCATAAGCATACGTGTAGGCAGAACCGGCGGTAGGAATCCTGCTGGCGAATTCAGCGTAGCATAATGCTGTGAAACCGCATGCAAAACCGCAAATCAAATACAGAAGAATCACTCCCGGGCCGCCTCTGAAAACTGCTTCGCCTAAACTGCTGAAACTTCCTGCTCCAATAATGGCCGCAATACCAAAAAAAACGATATCCCAAACACCTAAAACCCGTAAAAGACTAGTAGATGTATCTGTTTCTGAATAGTTTTTCCTTCTGAAAAGTTGATTCATTCAATATTTTATTTGAGTTTGAAAAAAAACAAATGTAATGATTTTTTATTTTGATGCTGTCCGTCATCGTAATTTTAGTTAAAAATACTGAACCCAGACAGGTTAATTGCCTTTATTCTTGATAAATAGGTATTTCCACATAACTGTCATTGTACCACTTGATTTCCAGCGGCTCGCCGGAATCTTTTATCGTCTCGTCACTCACATCCTTTCCTGAACCGTAATTGATCTGCCAGTTCGGGTTTTTATTAACGCCGACAAGCAGAACAAGCTTGCTTCCCTTGACGATTTTTTTGCTCATAAACATTGAATTTATAATAGGAATCTGCTCAGTTTTTCCCGGGGTAAGAAGCTGCCGCACTTCATTGTTTTTTGCATAACTGGCTCTAACCATGTGGGTAGACAGTAAAAAAGTTTTGCCGTCCGGCTGTATCTGATACAAAGACATATCCGTATCAAAATCCTTTTTATTGATGGAAACATTGAAGAATCCACCCGGATTTCCGCTGATGATCATGTCTTTGTCCAGTACCTCACTCTCAAAATAAACCGAGTTGGTGGTTTTTACGCTGTCTGTTTTGCTTACTTTATGATAGGTTTCTTTCTCATCACGTTTTTTAAAGTCAACAATTTGTGTAGTAAAGCTTTTCCCGGCAGGCTGTTTAAAAACTGATGTCTTATTTTTATGATCCTGCAGATAAAAATTGATAGATGAAGTATGCATTTTTTCAAGGGTAGGAGCATGTTTCCATGTATTCGTACTCATCACCTGGAAATTAATCCTGTCTCTTAAAAGAGCAGGCTTTTTACCATTTTTCAGAATATAATCGAACCAGGAAAAAGCAAGGTCATCAATACTTATTCTCGCTACCGGATCTATGGTAGTACCATTTACAGAAGTAAAGCCGTAGCTTTGGGCGCCTCCATGATTGTACGGGCCGATAACCAGATAGTGATTGGCATTTTTGTTATACTGATGATGCGCTTTAAAATACGATAAGGCCCCGATTTGGTCGTCATCATAATATCCGGTAGTCGTCAGGATCGGAATATTGATATTGGCGAAATCTTCTTTATACGGAACCATTTTGTGCCAGTAGTCATCGTATGCAGGGTGATCCAGCCATCTCTGGAATATTTTGCTGGGCTTGCCGCTGATGGTATCCAGAGCTCTGAATGATTTTCCGCTTTTGTACCATTCGGAGAATACAGATTCCCATTTGGTGAAATTATTGAAATCTGCCTCATCAGTAAGTTTGTTGTTCGTTACATATTGAATCCACTGCAGCATATAGCTCATAAAGATATTATTCTGGGCAGGGTAGTCTATACCGATTCCTACGGCTACCTGCGGAACAATGGTCTTAAGGGCCGGATGTAATTTTTTCACCGCTGCCCACTGGCTGAACCCAAGGTAGCTTCCGCCGATCATCCCGACAGATCCGTTACTCCATGGCTGCTTGCTCACCCAGTCGATGACTTCATAAATATCCTGGGATTCATGTTCAAAAGGGTTGTTCTCATCATTGCTGTTCCGTTTCCCGCGGGTATTTACTACAGCGCCTACATAATTGTAAACCGCAGCTCTTTTCCCGAAAAAAGGATCGAATGCACCGGCGTAGATATTATTGGTAAGAATCACCGGAAGCGGGGACATATTTTCTTTTTTTCGGACTATGGTGATTGTCAGTGTATTTCCGGCTTTTGTTTTGAGATCTTTAGTCTCAATAATGAACTTTTCCCGGTCCTTAGCCGCAATTAACTCCATAATCTGAGGTTTGAGGCTGGAATACGTCTTATAGTTCAGATAGCTTTTACATAAAGCCAGGGCAGAAGCGTAATCTATACTGTCCTTATCTTTCTGCTTGTTGAGCGCTTCGGTCATGATCCTTTTTGAATCCCGGACATCCCCATCCACACCAATACCTACTTTGGTAATCAGCTTATCCGAAAGACTTCCGTATTTTTTATTAAATGCTTTTTCAAGGGCATCGTGAAATGAGGTTTTATCTTTTTGTTCATTCAGTTTGGCCAGGCTGTAAAATTCGTGGACAATGAGTTTATTACCGGCCATATTGTGATCTGCAAATGCCTTCCGGTGATCGGCAAGCGTGGCGACAGATTTTTTATAGTCTCCGGCAACAATCTGCAGGCGGTATAAATTGTCTGTAAAGACGGTGCGGTTTATTTTTTTCAGTTTCAGCATCTGGGGCTGGGTCATCAGTTTAGAAGCAAGCAGCGGCATCTGTTTTTCCAGCACGGCAGAATCCGTAACGGCTGTTTTAGGAAAGTAAAACTTCTGCGCATGCATCAGATTGACAAATATTAATGCTAAAAGTATCTTAATTTTCATGATATGGTATGTTTTTAGCTGTGTAGAATGAGGATTAATTCAAAATATTTTATGATAATTCGAGATTGATGCGATTTCAATTTTTAATATGCTAAAGTAATCAATTTTTATCATGAAATAGTGAAATGTCTTAAATGGGTATTTTAGATGAATAAACCTTTTAAAACTTGCTTAAACAATAAGTTTTTAATATTTTCGTTAACTTATATAGACTAATTTTTTTATTCAAAAAAGAATGAATTCAAAAAAAATCCTTCTCTCAGCTGCCGTGCTTTATTTCGGAGTTTCCGAAGCGCAACAGTCGCAGTACTTTACACAAAAAGAAAATTACAGGTTCAATCTCGCAGAAAATCTTTATCAGACCAAAATATACAACGCTTCCCAGTTCGAATATGCCAGACAGTATTTCTATAACCAGAATTTGTCTAAATCGAGAAAGGAAGCGGCACAATTTTTTGATAATGTGATCGGGGTCATTCTGCAGAAGAACCATGCGGAGGAAGGACTGACAGCCTTCATGAAAGAATATCCTAATTCGGCCTATTTTGCCCAGGCTAATCTTCCGTTGGCGGACTATTATTTAGCGAAAAAAGATTTTGAAAAAGCTCTGGAGACTTTGAAAAAAGTAAATCAGTATCAGCTTTCGAAAGAAGAAAATACACAGTATATTCTGAAGCTAGGGTACGCCAAATTCATGATGGGGGATACCAAAGGTGCAACCGATGCCCTGGAAGAAGCCTATAAAACAGCAGACGAATCTCAGAAAGGAGATATTGCCTATATGCTGGGCCACCTGTATTACTCGAACAGACAGAGTGATAAGGCTTTCCAGTACTTTGATTCTGTGAAAGACCAGCCGAAATTCTCCAAACTGGTACGTCCGTATTATGTACAGATGTATTACAACGACAAGAACTACGACCAGGCGATTACGGAAGGAACCGCTCTTCTGAACGAAGATATTTCCGATGCCTATAAAGCGGAAGTCCACAAGATCATCGGGGAGAGTTATTTCATGAAGAATGATTATAATTCGGCTTATCCGCATTTAAAAGATTATCTGAATGTACAGCAGAATCCTTCTGAGAATGATTTGTATGAAATGGGATTTGTGGCTGCACAGCTTAAAAAATATGATGAAGCGGTTTCTTATTACAACCAGCTTATCAACAGCAATTCCGCGCTGGCTCAGAATGCTTACTACCAATTAGGAAATGCTTATCTGGCGGTAGATAAAAAGCAGGAAGCCCTTTCGGCATTCCGTTCTTCTTACCAGATGGATTATGATGCGAAGGTTAAAAAACTGGCCCACGAGCAGTATGCAAAACTGGGGTATGATATTGGGAATCCGTTTGAAAACCCGTCTGCGGTGATCCAGAGTTATATCAATGACAATCAGAATGATGCCAATGCTCCGGAAATGAGATCACTTCTTGTGAAATCCTATCTGTATTCCGGAAACTATAAGGAAACCCTGAACGCAATCGACAGGCTGCAGAATTCAACACCTGAGATCAATAAAGTAGATCAGGAGGTTTCTTACTTATTAGGAACAGAGGAATTCAATAAAGGAAATTATGATGAAGCGGAAACCTACTTCCTCAGAAGTTTAGGATTTAATATCAACAAAGAATTTTATAACAGGGCTTTATACTGGTTAGGACAGGTATATTACCAGAAAGGAAATTATCCTTCCGCGATTGCCCGTTATGAGAAACTTCTCAACGAAACCTTCCCTGAGAAACAGCAGCTGCCTTACGATTTAGGGTATGCTTATTTCAAAGCCAAAAAATTCGATCAGGCACAGACCTATTTCAAACAGTACCTGACCAATCCGAAACCTGAATTCAAAAATGATGCGGAGCTTCGTCTGGCAGATATTCATTATGCCAACAATGACCTGAATGAAGCAATTGCCATTTATGATAAGAATGAAGATGCTACGGATTATACTTTATACCAGAAAGCAATGGCTTTAGGATTTAAAGGTGATACTCAGGCCAAAATCAACAATTTAAAAAATCTTTTATCCAAATATCCTTCCTCCGAGTACTATGACGATGCCCAGTATGAAATGGGTACGGCTTATGCGGCTCAGGATGATTTTGCCAACTCCAATGATGCTTTTGCAAAAGTGATTAAAACATCTTCTGATAAAGATCTTATCGCAAATGCTTCCATTTACAGGGCACAGAATTATATTGACCAGAACCAGAGTGATAAAGCACTTTCTGAGCTTAAATCTTTAGGTGAGCAGTATAAAAATACCGCATACGCAGAAAAGATCGTTCAGGCGGCAAAACCTATTTTCACGAAAAACGGCGATGTATCCGGGTATGAAAGCTTCGCAAAAAATATCGGGGTGAATGTGGATGCAGCGGAGATAGATGAAATCAACCTTTCCACCGGAAAACAATATTTCACGAAGAAAGATTACAAAAATGCCATTTCTTACTACGAGAAATATTTAACACAGAATCCTACCGGAGAAGGCCTTTACCAGGCTAAATACGAGTTGGGGGAAAGTTACTACCAGACCAATAATGCTACAAAAGCACTTCTTGTACTTCAGGAGGTAGCCGCTGTACAGAATGATTATCAGGATGATGCCCAGACCCGTCTGGCTCAAATCTTTACAACACAGGGGAATACAGCGGAAGCGAAAAAGTATCTTGAGAACATCAGAAACTCTTCGGATATCAACATCAGAAACTACGCGAATGTAGAGTTGATGAAGCTATATGCGAACGAGAAAAACTTCTCGCAGGCAGAAAAGCTGGCTGATGCAGTGATCGCCAATACGAAAAACTCTTCAGCTGTTATTGAAACGGCGAAAGTGATCAAAGCAAGAAGCCTGATGAATTCCGGGAAGGATAAAGATGCACAGTCTGCCTATACTTCTCTGGAGAAATCGTCCAATACCGCTGTAGCGGCGGAAGCTCTTTATGCCAAAGCCTATTATCAGAATAAAGGAAAGGCCTTCAAGTCTTCCAATGAAACGATCTTTAAACTGGCCAACAATTATGCCTCCGAAGATTACTGGGGTGCAAAAGCGCTGGTGCTGATGGCGAAAAACTATGTAGGGCTAAAAGATAATTACCAGGCGAGTTATACCTGCGATCAGATCATCGAGAACTACAAAGACTTCCCGGAGATCGTAGCAGAAGCAAAAGAGGTTAAAAAGCAGATTAAAAAGTAAAGTGTATAAAGTATAATGTAAAATGTACCATGTAAAATCTACAACGTTCAGTAAATACATTATACATCCGACATTATACATTAATACAAATATTGAACAATGAACAGAAAAATTCAATTATTATCCATATTATTTTTAGGGTTTTCGCAGTTTGCGTTTTCCCAGATCAAGGAGGAAAAGCTGATTCTTAACAAGAAGCGGGAGCCTGAAGTGAGGAAGATTGAGAAGAAGAAGACTTCTGTGGAAACCATTAAGAATTATCCGCCGGAAGAGAAATCCCAGAATCCTGTAAAGTATACCATTACGGATGTGCCTGCGGTTTCGGATTTTAAAACGTCTACCATTCAGGGGCAGGATGTAACTCCGAAATTTGACGGAACGGCTCAGAATAATTATCTGCAGTTCGGAATGGGTAATTTCGGCAAGATCCTTGCGGATGCCAATATTTCTAAAACGCTTGAGAACAAGCTGGAAGTAGGGGCAGATTTCCATTTCCTTTCTACATTAGGTCTGAAAAAAGAGTATGCATGGGATTCCAAGCAGAGTTCTACGGCCATCGGAGCCTACTTGAATTCATACGGTGAAAAAGGAAAATTTAACCTGAATGCGCAGTACGGACTGGATAATAACAGATATTACGGGATTTATGCGCTGGAGCCATCTGCAGATGTTGATCTGAAGCAGCGGGTGAATCAGTTCAAGGTAAACGGGTACTATGATTTCTATTCCAATGAGATTTTAAATGATGTGAGGGTAAAATCATCGTTCCTGAAAGATCATTTTGATGCACAGGAAAACCAGGTGTCCATTTTGGCGAATCTTTCCAAGCATGCGGTAGAGATCGGAAAATCGGGGATCAATTTAAATGCAGACTTAGGCGTTGGATTGGAAGCTGTGAAATCAGAATTTGCGATCAGGGATAAAAATTCATCCAACTTTTTTAATACCACTCTTGACCCTAAAGTAACGTTCAGAAAAGGGGATTCATACTTAATGCTGGGATCTACATTTTCTTTCCTGAATGCTAAAAATTCAAGCGATGTGATAGGCGGGGAGGTGAAAAACAATAAGACTTACTGGTTCCCGCAGGCGGAATTCCAGTTTGCTGCCGCTAAGGAATTTAAGTTCTACGGTGGGGTAGACGGAGGTCTGAAGCTGAATACATACGGTGATCTTCTGCAGGCCAATCCATTCATCCTGTCTGACCAGTTTTTAAAGCCTACCGAAACCAAATATCACTTTTATATAGGTTTGAGAGGTGACATTGATGAAACCTTCAAATACGATTTCTCTGCCGGTTACGGAAAGGTGAACAATATTATGTTCTTCCAGGGAAACAACCTGTTTGATAATACCTACACCCTGAACCGTTCTGCCTATAACTTTGCCAATACATTCTCAGCAGTATATGATGACGGAAATGTAAGTGATATCAAAGGGAGCGTACAGTATTTCCCGCTTGAAAATTTAGTTTTAGACGGAGAGGTAAGGTTTACAAAATACGATCTTAAAAATTACGAGGATATTTACAACGTTCCTTTGGTGAACGCCAGTATCGGCGCAAAATATACCATGCTTGACAAAAAGCTATTGTTAGGTTTCAAAGGAATTTTTGCCAGCGACAGAACCACGAATTCTTTTGCCCTCGAAGGGGTAGCAAATCCGGATCTGGTGTACCAGTCTACAGAAAACAGGAATGATAAAGTAGGAGGCTATGCAGATCTAAATCTTTCTGCGGAATACAAATTCCATAAGAACTTCAGTGTGTTTGCCATCGGAAACAATCTTCTGAACTCCAATTATCAGACCTACAAAGGCTATAAAGTCCTGGGAGCGCAGGTTCTGGGAGGTGTGAAGATTACGTTCTAGGTAAAAATCTATAAAAAATATAAACCTTACATTCCGGTGTGAGGTTTTTTTATTTTATGCAGTGAATTAATGACCTGAAAAATACTTATATTAAAACCTTGATCTTTAATTATTTGTATTAAGCAAAATCATTAAATAAGCTTTTCTTTGCAGATATTTTTAGAATTAAGCTTTTATAGACTCGATAAATTGTAAAAAAATCAGTATTTTCGCAGTCTTAAATGCGTTTTAGAGCTTAAGTATATCGTTTTTATAACTCATATACTCTCTAACTCTAAAACCCAAAAAGCCGGCTGCATAGTTTAATGGATAGAACTTCGGATTTCGGCTCCGACAGTGAGGGTTCGAATCCTTCTGCGGTCACAATGCTTAATGGACAACCTGCTGTTTTCAGTGGGTTGTTTTGTTTTTCCAAACTTATAGTAAATAAACAACGGCTAGAACCTCGCCTCGGAAGCTTCTTAGAATTTTTTTAGTTCTGGAAAATTTAATTAATGGATTTACAATAACAGAGAAATGCTGGAGAGAAGAAAAAGTAAACCTTATTTCTTTGAAGAAAACAAAAATTTTGTGTAATAGTTTTAATATTTTAATTTTGTGAATACCATAAACTAATAAACACATGAAAAAATTTTTAGATGAGGTTTTTAAGCCTTATTTTTTTGCGACATTTCTTATAATACTTGCAGCATATTTAAAGATAGATGAGAACATTAAATCATTGACAAACTGGTTTTCTGACAATACGAACAGCTTTATCAATTTTTTCAGTAGACAACTATCTTTGTGGCAAATTATAATATGTTTTGGAATAGCATATTTGATATCCAGAATCTATAAGTCATTTGCATCTAAAAATTCAAAGCAAGAAAGAAAAATGCTCAAAGCGATCAAAGTTTTTCCAAAATATCATGAAGCCAACTTTGATACGGGAGATAGATTTTTGATTAAGTTCAAATTGTCGGTTTTAGATGAAGAGTACATTTTTGATAAGTTAACACCGTACTGTTCTAACTGTAATCCATCGCCTATTATGATGTCTAAATATGGATACGGGGACTTCATCTGTAGCTGTGGTAGGAATTTAAACTATGAGCATCTCAAACATATAAAAAGTAGAATTTTAACAGAAGTTGAAAAGCGTGAAAATTAATTTTGCATGACTGCCTCTGAGTATATCGAAATACGATCCTCTTACCCATGAAATGGAGCTACACTTTATAGCTCTAACACCCTTGTTTATGGGTTACTGTGAAGATGTAATATTTGGTGAAGAAATTGAGGATCTCCGGCATTACTGCTATCACTTCTACAATGACAACTACACTTCACATCTATACCAAAAACTATCCTTCCGTATTGAAAGACTGTACAAAGAAATAGACAGCATAGAATATCCGGGTTTATCTGATGGCTTTGCCAATCTCCTTATTTACCTAAAGAACCTATAGTCCGGGAAAACGATGAGCAATATCAAAAAGAAAATTACGATTTCTGGAGAGAGAAAGTCTGCCTGGATCCGGAGCTTACAAAGTGGGGAAGTTTCCTTAAATATGTTAGTCTAAGTTGATAGACAGTGAAGAAAGCTTGGATCAAGGACGTGGATAAGGTGCAAGAGGAAGTCAATTTTGAAATTAAGAAAGATGCAAGTGTAGATTTGAAAAAGTAAGTCTTATTTCTTGGAAGAAATTAATTATCAATCATCATACTTAGAAGTCGTACTTTTCCTATATTTGAAAAAAAACTTATATTATGAATAATGAACCTATTTTGATTTTCCAAGAGTTAACATTAAAAGGGTATTTAGAAACACAAGAATACATCAAAAGAGTAAATCTTAACATTAAAATTGGAACAGATAAAGATAAAATTAAAGAAATGTCTAAATCATTCCGCAAAATGCTTAATTCTGATTTAGAGAAGATTTTTTTAACACTTCAAGATGGAACCTACGATGAAACAATAGAAGGTTTTTTTTCAAATATAGATTTTCAAGAAATATACGATAACTTTTTAATGTATTACGATAAAGAAGTAGAGGGTTTATTGTACTAAACAATTAAAGTACTGATATTTTGGAGCACTAAGTGGTGTTGTGGTTTTTAAGAATGCTTTATGTTATATATGTGAGAATCAAAAATTAATAATTATGTATATAGAATTTACTATTATCAACCCAAAGCCATATGAAAATGATTTTGAAAAAGCAGCTTGGGAAAGAGCAGAAGGAGAAATAAAGCAAAGAATATGGAAAATCTTAGATATCGAAGATTTAAAAGGTCTGCATTTACATGTAGAAATAGATATGCAAAACAATAATGCAAAATTGAAAAGCACTGGAATCCCAGAAGATAAAATTAATATTGCGCAGAATATTTTTAAAAAACTATCATAATAAAGCCCCTTAATTGGGGCTTTATTATTTCTTAAGTGCTAACTCTTTTCCTTCAACTAGGAAATAGTTTAATATATTTGCCAAAACGTAATAATTATGAATCACGGTCAGGAAGACAAAGAATTAGATTTAATAAAATTGGCAAAAAATGTCGGGATTATAATCATTGTTATATGGATAATTTCTTTGCTTGTTTTAGGCTTTATAGTAGAAAACGGCAATCTAATAGGTGATTCTTTTGGGGCAGTGAACGCTTTGTTTTCGGGTTTTGCATTAGCCGGAATTATCCTAACTATTTTAATGCAAAGGGAAGAGCTTAAAATGCAACGAAACGAGCTAAAACTTACACGTGAAGAAATGCAGCTAACTAGAGAAGAGTTTATTACTCAAAATAGTACTTTGAGTAAACAGCAATTTGAAAATACATACTTTCAAATGATAACATTATTCCAAAATATAACGAACCAAACAAAAATTAATGAAAGTGGCTTAATATATGAAGGGCGAGAGGCCATAGATTTTGTGCTTAGACAATTTCATGCATATTGCTCTAACAAGGCCCATTCGGATAGCTTAAAAGAAAGAAGGGAGCTATTAGACCGACATAGATATAAGGATGTACTTCAATTTGAAGAAATTATGCATGAATTTAACAGAATAGATTTTAGATACAAAAATTATATCTATCATTATTTTAATTCCTTTTTCCACATACTAAAGTTAATTCATTCTACAGATAATATTGACAAAAGATTTTACGTTTCCATAATCAGTTCAATGCTTTCAAAATCTGAAAAGGTCATTTTTCTTTATAAGTCATTTCAGACAAAGGAAGTTGACGATTTCTTGACCTTAGCAATTCAATACGATTTGTTTGTTGATATTGATGATAGCCTAATCATAAACGATTCAATTTCGCACCAATTAGCAAATGAGACCACAAATCTGTATTCACGATAATTGTAACGTTGATTAAAAATATTACGTTATTTCAATTCTACAAAGAATGACCTCTGCGTCCTGTTTTGTAGAAGGCTGAACAATCTGTTTAAATATTATTCCAGTCTTGGGTGATGCACCCGTTATTGTTTTGTCCTTGTGGACCGTCAGAGAGTTCCAAATATTCTCCGTAAGTTCTTTCTGGTAGTTGGTGCAGAAAGTTTTTCCAGATGCATCACGGATTGTATCTTTTTCGTAACCTTTTTCAGTAAGGAAGTTGTAAAAATTAAAGTTTTCCATGTGTTAGGCTTTTAAATTATTTTTTTGAAGAAGCAGATGAGCCGCTCCCGAAAATCATTCCGCATCCTAAGATGTAACCTAAATTATACCATCCACCATTATTATTAGCCTCGTATATTCCTACATAATCACTGAACAGGCTAATAATAAATGTGATTGGGGAAATAATGCCATGCCATGACTGATAGAGCGATCATTTTGATTTAAATGACCTTCAAAGGGTCATCGCTATTGTACATGTAAGCTGCTCAGAATTTTGTTAATTCAGTTCCGAAAAATTTTTATTAATTAAAATTTACAATAACGAATAAATGCCCAATAGAAGGAAAATTATGCTTTAAAATAAAATCAAACATTTGTGAATTATAAAGTGCACAATTTATTTTTCACACAATGAAGAATTTATGTATATTTAGACTTGAAAAAATTAAAATTTAAGCATGAAAAATTTCAAAAAAATTTCAAGAGAGAATTTAAAAACAATTAAAGGATCTGGTACTCCAATGGTGTGCCCGGCAAAACACTATCTGAAATGCGAGTCTATATACGTTTGTGATCCGGACCAGGGCATTTACGACTGTGTATGTTCTTGCATACCATTTGGATCATAAAAATAAACACCCTGACTAAAGGGTGTTTTTTTAGATATTAATACCATTTCATTTCAAAGCACTGCAATCACTGTTTAAAAATATGGCCGGATTATCTGTTGAGTAGGGTTGAATTAAAAGTTACTATGTATTCGGAATTTCCCTCATTGCTGATATGAAGTTTAAAAGTCACTATGAAATTAGTTTTAAAAATATTTAAGTTTGTTGGTAAACTTATAGCAGCAGTTCTGATATTAATACTGTTCTTAGGCTTAGGATACCGGCTGTTTAGTCCAAAACCGTTTCCTCCCGGTAAATTAGTCAACGTTAATGGCACCGATATTCATGTAAGGGTAGAGGGTGAAAAGAAATCTTTACCTACAATTATTATTGAAGCCGGTGCGCAGAGTAATACAGATATGTTACATTGGATAGCGGAAGGTTTAAAAAATAATACCAGGGTTATACGGTATGACAGGCAAGGAAAATGGTTCAGCGAATCGGGTAATAATGATAATTTATCCCCTGAATTTTATGCTCATCAGCTGCATGAATTATTAGAAAAAATTGGCGAAAAACCACCTTACATTTTGGTAGGGCATTCTATGGGAGGGCCTTATAGTAGGATATTTATGGATCTTTATCCAAACGAAGTTGAAGGAATCGTTTTTATAGATTCCAGCCATCCTGAACAGTGGAAGCGGTTAGCTCAAAAAGAACTGGTCCCTGACGGGCAGGCAAAATTATTAAAAGTAGGATCTCTGCTTGCAGATCTTGGTATTTTGGGCATTTATGATAAAACACTTGGTAAGCCGGTATATCAGGGTGACGGTTTACCCAAAGAACTGTATAGCCGTTCACGAGCTTTGACTTTTAATTCCGGAGATGTGTACCGGATGTTTTTAAGAGAGAATGAATTAACGAATAAAGTCCTGATGCGGGCTGGTAAAGCAAAGAACTTAGATTCATTGCCGGTCCTGGTATTTACTGCTACCGAACAGTATAATCAATTCCAAAAAGAAAAATACCGAAAACAAGGAATTGATCCTGAGAAACAGGTTCACTTATGGTTTGATATGCAAAAAGAACTGAAAGAGCTGTCTTCTAATGGAAAACAAATTATTATGGATGCAAATCATGGTAGTATCATTACGGAAAAAAAGAACGCTGATATTATAAATAAAGAGATTAATTTACTGGCTGAAAAGGTTGGAAAGAAAAAATAGATCCTTATCTGTAAGTATGAAAAAATCCTCACTTGAGGATCTTTTTTTATACAAAATATTTTGAGTATGACCATCTGTCGGTATTGCTCTTTGGCCATTCTATTTTAAATATGTCCCAAATTCGGGACGATATTTATTTCAACATCACATATTTTTTTACGATATTCAATTAAATTCCCTAAATTTAAGAAAACTTATATCATGAAAACTGGAATCATTACTATAGATCCGGGGTATGGTGGTATGCAATATGTGGGCGGCTCCGATGTACATCAGAGGGCTTCTGCCTTGGGAGATCTTCAAAACAGCTTCACTCCTGAAATCAGTATTTTTCTTGCTGATCAACTGAAACTATTAATACATCACGAAATTTTTATAGGGGATACTTACAATGTATTATTTACCAGTAAAGTCAGGTACAATAACGATCCGTTGGGTTGACGATCACAAATTGCAATATCTTAACTGATTAAAAAATCATAATAACGGCTGTGGCCTTAAATCATCTGAAAGACTGAAGTTTTTCGGGCTGTAATGTATGCCCAACATTAATATTACCCAAACGGGTAATTGACAGGACCGCATATAATTCCAAAATTTGTGATGATATAATCCCTGAGAATGAATATCTGCAGAAACACGTGGGAAGATGAAAGAAGTTGAAATGTAAGAATTCTTTATTCTCAATCATAGAAAAAAACTAATTAAACTTAAAATTCTAACCATGAAAACGTTTATTACCCTATTGCTGTTGAGCTTTTTAAGCTTTTCAAATGATTTGTATGCAGCTATTCCTCCTGTTATTGATTCTGTGGATCAGCAAACGAATCAGACTACTGCAAAGCCTCAGGATGCACCTCCTAAAAAAGAGGTACAGAAACCTCAGCCTGACCCCACCTTGATGACCGCTTATGAATACCAGAAGAAAAATCCGAAAATTCTTTATGAGAAGAAAGGTAAGAGCTTTGAGGCTTCATTCTGGATCTCATTTTTATTGATCTGGATTGCAGGAATTGCCCTTCTGATGAAAACAGCATTATGCCGGGATTTGAGTTATTCACCTGAAGGAAACGGTTTAAAACCGGTAACAGAAAGACCCTACAGTTTTGCGAGAATGCAGGTGTTTTGGTGGACTATGATTATTTTATCCTGTTACCTGTCATTCTATATTTACACCGGGTTTTTGGTAGCACTTACTCCAAGCGCCGTTATTTTATTGGCAGGAGGCCTTGGGGTTTCTGTTCTCGGAGATACCATGAATAAGGCACAGATGAAAGACAACACTAATCCTGTTCGTCTTCGGCATCAGGACATAAAAGATACGGAAGGATGGCTTACGGATATACTTTCCGATGAAGGAGGCGTCAGTATTCACAGGTTTCAGTGCCTGGTTTTCAACCTTGTTTTCGGGATTGCTTTTGTGTTTACATTCAGAGATAATGTGATCGCAGAAATATTTCCGTTTCTTGAGTTTGAAACCTGGCAGCTTACCTTATTGGGGGCAAGTGCAGCAGGATATTTAGGCTTTAAGTTAGGTGAGAATGGTAAGGAAACAAAAGATGAGCGTGAAGTGGAAGCGGTAAGGGAAGTGCTTAAAAAGCATAACATAAATCCTAATGCACTTAGAGCAACGAATGGTATAAATAGCTTACAGAATTCTTCAGAAGAGTTCAAAGGTCTGTCTGACAATTTTTTAAAGCTGGCAACAAAGCTGGTAGATGAGAGAAAAATTCTTTCGGAACAATAGAGCCGATCGGCTGCAGAGCTGATTGATTTTCAATTTTTACGCATTATTTCTAATGTTCAGGTGATGTTGCTTTAGACGGTATTCAGTGTGATTCCATTTATGCTTTACCCCTGATTAACGAAAGAGTAGCAGTTAATGTAACGTTTAAACCTCAATAAAAGGGACAGACAACTTACAGAGGTTATTAATGTAAAACCTTGCAGGTGATATTTGAAAGAAAAAATAGGCCGGGATAATCGGTTTTTATTCCTGCAAAATTATAGTACCATTACTTTGTAATATTAATTTTTTTTATAAAACAACCATGAATACCGGAAAACAACTATTAGAAACAGCCGGGAAACATATTGGAGAAAAATATGTTTTCGGCGCCATTGTACCTTTTGAAAATGCAGGTTACAAAGGTCCCTGGGATTGTGCGGAATTTATTTCCTGGATTGTATACCAGGTGACAGGAATTAAAATAGGAATAAGAGGACTGGAAGCCTATACAGGATACTGGGCTAAAGATGCAGCAGCTTTCTGCAGAAAAATAACAGTTAACGAAGCTTCTCAAACTTATGGTGCTATTGTATTCCGGTCACCCGGCTACAAAGGAATAAAAATAGGGCATATTGCATTCAGTGACGGCAAAGGCGGGACGGTAGAAGCTAAAAGCGCAAGGGAAGGAGTATGCGAAAGTACCATTGATGGCAGGGCATGGGAATATGGTCTTTTGATTAATGGAGTGGATTATGAAACCAATTCAAAACTGGTTGCTGATTATCATATTCCGCCATTGAATTTTTATGTCAAATCACCACTCATGAAGCATGCTATTGTTGAGGATACCAAAAAAAGACTTTCCAGACTTAATTTATATCATGGGGTTATCAATGATATATATGATGAGGAAACCGCCAAAGCCGTAGCCAATTATCAGAATATAAAAGGGCTTGTGGTAGATGGTGTATTGGGCAAAGATACTCTGAAGTCCCTTCAGGTGCGGCAGTATACGTCCATTGAAAAAAACATGCTCTGGTTCAAACAAAATTTTGAAGCCAAAATAAAAGCAAAACTGGCAGGAACTCCTTTCGATCTCTATCTCATGATGGCCATTGCCTATCAGGAAACCGGCTATGTCTGGAGTAAGATGATAGGCAAAACTACAGTAGACGATTTACTGATGTGCTGTACCGGAGACACCCTTGATGCACCCAACAGAAGCGCTTTTCCCACGGATAAAGCTGCTTTGATAGCCCATCAGGACGGGGATAAAATGTTCCTGATTGCCCGGGAAGCTCTGAAAAATGTAGGACGCTGGGAAGCTGCCTACAAAAAGCTTTACGATACCAAACCTGATAAATTTTGCCATGGCTATGGTATTTTTCAGTACGACCTGCAGTTCTTTAAAACGAACCCCGGTTTTTTCCTCAATAAAGAATGGGGAAACATTGATAAAGTCATTGAAATGGCCGTGAATGAATTAAAAGCGGCACAAAACAGGATTCCTTCCTACCGGGGCAAAACCACACTTACCATTACAGAACAGATCTATGTGGCCATTGCGTACAATAAAGGTACGGCCGATATCACCAAAGGCTTTAAGCAGGGATACCGGAATGATGCCGGAAAATATTACGGCGAACTGGTTTACGAATACTACCTGCTTGCTTCGGCCTTGTAATGGATGAATCTGAGTGGCTGCAATCCGGCCGGCCGGATGTTACTAAATAGCCCTGTCAAGGTTTTAAACCTTGACAGGGCTATTTTTTTCCGTTAAATACTCAGTTTTTGGCGCTATTGGCTTATAAATTGATGTCAGAAGATGTATCATATTTCTCAACCATCCATGACCAGACTGCTTGTAATTTTAATGTTGTTTTTAAATGGCTTATTCCTCATAAAAGCACAGGAAAGAAAAGACTCACTGTATTATAAAATTGAAAATTTTTCAGATAAAAGGAAAGTGACCAAATTCATCCACCGCTTCATATTCCGGCGGGAGGCGGATTCTGCGTCTGTCAGGACAACAACGGAGAAGCTTTCGCAGGAAACTCATCATGGGAAACACATCAGAAATATCAGGATAGAAACCATTGACCCGTTTGGATACGGTTCGGAAGAGAAAAAAGAAAAATCCAACTGGTATGACTGGTTCACCAATCATCTTCATGCCAATACAAGAAATTCAACCGTTAATAATTATCTGCTTTTTAAGAAAGGGGAAGAATATAATGCCCAGAAGCTTTACGAATCCGAACGTTTGCTGAGGGCGATGCCTTTTATCAATAGGGTGAATATCAGCGTTTCGGACAGTACTTCCGGCAAGGATTCCATTGACGTGGTGGTCAAGGTGCTCGATTCCTGGAGCCTGAAGCCGAGACTAAGTTATTCCGGAAGCAAGATTGGCCTTGGAGTTACCGAAGAAAATGTATTGGGATTGGGGCATGAACTGAATCTGTTGTACAGAAACGATTCCAAAGAAAAGCAGGATTATCTTTTGGGAAGTTATACAGCCTACAACCTTTGGGGAACTTATATCAATGCCCAGCTTTTGGGAGAACGTGATTTTCTGAAAAATGAAAGGATCAATTTCAATGTCAAAAGAGATTTTTTCTCGCCGCTGACCAAATGGGCGGGAGGTTTTACTTTTGAATATTTTATGCGGAATGTATTTCTTCCTGTTGAAACAGACACAGGTACAGAAAACCGCTTTCCGGAAGTTCAGATTAAAGTCTACAGCCAGGATTTATGGGGAGGTTACCAGATTCCCATTTCATCAGGTGCCTCTGAAAAAGTGAATACCAATATTGCATTAATAGGAAGGTTTCAGAACTATCAGTATAAAGACAGCCCCGGAATAGATCAATATCAGTACTTCAGCTCTTACAGCAGTTTTCTGATGTCTGTAGGCTATATTCAACGGAATTTCTCCGTTCAGAAGAATATTTTTCAATATGATCTGCCGGAGGATATTGCTTACGGTAATTCGGCGAGCATTACGGCCGGAGCTTTATCAAGAAGTAATGACGTGATGCCCTATCTGGGCCTTTCCGCCTCGTACGGTAAATTTATAAAGGGAGGGTATTTCAATCTGAAAGCCCAGTTCGGAAGGTTTTTTAATGAAGACAGCCGTAACCGGGAATCTTTCCGCCTGGAAGGAACCTATTTTACAGACCTGATGGATTGGAAATTTGCAAAAGCAAGACATTTCTTTTCTCCTACGCTGGCTTTAGGAAACCCACAGCACAACTATTCTTACAAAGACAGGATCAATCTTACTTCTACAGACGAGTTTCCCGTATACGATGCAGATTATATAGGAACCAAAAAACTGGTTCTGAGGTATCAGCTTCAGCTATTTATCAATAAAACCTGGAAGAATTTCCACTTCAGCCCCTATTTAACTGCGGCAGTCGGTTGGCTGGGTATGCCTGATGACAAGCTTTTTAAGACGAACACAAACACAAAAATCGGGATCGGGGTGTTAATTAATAATCCGTTTCTGGTTTTCAACAGGATTCAGATTTCTTTCACTTATTATCCACGGGTGCCTTTCGACAATAATTCGGTTTTTGATTTTAACAGCAACCGCAATAATCTTCTGCCAATGAATAGCTTTGGTACCGATATCCCTCACTTTGTGAATTTTGGAAACTGATGGGGGAAATTGGAGAGAATGAGGCTTGGAGTTTGAAGCTGGAAGAGGGAAGTTAATGAAACCCGTAAGCAGAACTATGGTTGGGTTTGTTAATTTTTAAGATAACCTTCATCAGATTCGTGAGAATTGTTGAAAATTATAACCGGGATAACTTCCCTCTTCTGGCTTCCATCTTCCAGCTCAAAAGCAACTAAAACCCAGACGGCTTACTCAATGCCTTGTTAGACCCATTGGTTCCTCCAAGATTTTGGATATTATCCTCTATATTTTGTTTGGTGATCAGGTATTTATAAGCCATTAAATACAAATCCACTTTAAAATTATTGTACGTACCATCCGGATTGCTGTATCGCTGTAAGGTGCTGTTGGTAAAATTAGCCCGGATATGCCAGGTCCCGTTGCTTCTGAAGGTATTCACATTGGGAGATCCCTGCTTATTATCATTGATGCCGTTAGCGCCGTAGTCAAGGGCAACCTGCGTGGAACCATTGTTGAGCTTGAAGGAATAATTATGCACCACCACTAAAAACCTTGTCGCATCTATTTTGGTATCATAATCAATAATGCCTGTGGAAGGAACACCTGAAATGGTAAGCTTGATATAATTGAATAATCCGCTGCTTTCCAATGCAGGATCATAGAGATCCAGTTTATTTTTGGAAGTGGCAAGAAAGTGGCCGCCTGTTTTATTCGGTTCACCGGGATTTCTGAGGTATAACGAGTTGGTGTAGCTCGGGCCGTTTACATCCAGTGTTTCTGTAGGATTGGCAGTCTTGATACCTACTTTTGCATTTTGGGCATGAATGAAGAGTCCTGTACATACAATAAGTACAGCATATATTTTTATTCTCATAATGGTTTATTGAAGTCCTATCGGGGTATTGGTTGAAACTCCGGTAAATGAATTATTGATGGTTCCGGTATAGGTTCCCCAGTCCTTCACCAGTGCTCTTTCATAAACACACAGGGTGAGTGACCAGGTTCCGTTTTGGGCGGATGCTGTACCGGCTCCCTGAAAGCTTAAATTCACAGCATTATAGGTTTTGCCGCCGTTGGTTACGAAAGTTACTTCCGTGGAGTACGCACCAAATGATTTAATTTGCGTCGTTGTGTTCACACCCGGGGTTGCATCTGTAAAAACAGCTCCGGTGATGGCCACGATATATTTAGCGGTTTCCAGCCCCGTATTAAGGCTTACCACATCATCCTGACTAACATTTTTGAGCGTAATATTGTAGGTGTTGACAGGGGCTACATTCCGCAGGGCAATATCGAGCAGCTTTACTTTCCCTACCGGTGTGCTATCCTTTGAGCGCGTAAGAAGATAATAATTTCCCGTTGCATAGGAATTCACGGTATCAATCACGTAGGATTCTATTAAAGATCCTCCCGAAACATCCAGGGTTCCCTGCGGGTTTTTTGTATTGATCCCGACCTGTGAGCTCATATTCAGATAAGCACCTGCAATAAATAAGAGCGTGGTTATTTTTTTCATATTATTTTTTTGTTATTGGATTAATGGGGCAGAAGCGGCTCCTGTTCCGGCGGTGTTTACGGTCTGTGCTATATTGAATTCCTTGGCGTATGTTCTGTCAAAAACTAATAGGTTGAGTGTCCATATCCCATTCGGAAGCGCATCATCTGTTGAAAATCCTACATAATCTGCTCTGAGTTTCCATGTACCGTTTGAGCTGTATGCGTAGATTTCATGCATAGGGGTAATCCAGTTTGAATTAACCGTATATACCGGCTGTGTAAACCCATGGGAAGCAATGATGACCAGGAATTTATCTGAATTGATCTTGGTGTCATACTCATCTATCCAGTCTTTATCATCGTTGTTGCAGGTGATTTTATACTGGATCATATTAATAGGGGCCAACCAGATTCCCATCAGGATCCCTGAATAATAAAGACTTATTTCCCCATGGCATGGTAGTCGGTTCCTGAACAATATAAGTAGCCAGGAAATCCTTTAGCCTTGCAAATTCTTTCTCTACGTCATCAACCCTGAATTCTATAATTGCAGAACGGTTTTCAGCAGGTTGTGCCACCGCTTCGCCCCCGAAAAACTGTAAAGTCCTGGTGCTTCCGATAGCAAGGGTTGCTGCAGGCGTTTTCAGTTCGGCAAAATCAGGAGTATACTGTATGGCCTGAAGGCCTGTAATCTGTTCATAAAACGGGATCAGGGTCTCAATATGGGCCGTAATAATACGGATGGATACTAAATTCATTGTTGAATATTTTAAATTACTCAGCAAAAATAGGAGAGAGGTGTGACATGAGGGTGTCAGCAGGTGAATTTTAAATTTTCAGGAATTAGTATAAGATTTAATTGAAATATCGCGTAATTCATTAATTATTTTACATCAGAAAAAACGTTACTTATTATTCAGATAGGAAATTCCATTAACATACCATATGAGGAACAGGTTCTGAAAATAATACTATTTTTGTCGAAATTATTAATTAATAACCATATGAGAAAAAAAATGATGGGTTTATTACTGGCTGTTTCTTTGACTGCGGTTTCTAAAGGACAATGTTTGAAAACAGTTCATACACAATTTGAAACGGTAGCTGCGATAAGTGCTGATGGAAATATCTGGGAGTGGGGAAGCAACCATTATGGGCAGTTGGGGACAAATGATTATACAGACAGAGGCACGCCCTTCCAGCTTACCACATCAGGTGACTGGAAAAGCGTTTCACATTCCTATATGTCGACAGTAGCCTTGAAGAATGACGGAACCCGTTGGGGATGGGGAGAAGGGAATCAGCTTGGAAATGGATCTACATCTCCGGTTCATTTACCTGTACAAATAGGTACGGATCATTGGAAAGCAATCTATAATGGGCTTTTTACCGTTTACGGTGTTAAAATGGATGGAACTCTCTGGGTTTGGGGAACGGGAATTGAAGGTCAGTTTGGAAACGGAACTATGCCGGCTGATCCTTCATTAGTCCCTGTACAGGCTGGACCGGATACAGACTGGCAGTTTCTGGCCGTAGGCAGTCACCATACACTTGGGCTGAAGAACAACGGAACATTATGGTCCTGGGGAAACAACGGTGTGGGGCAGCTAGGTATAGATAGCACAGTAAGTAATTTTTCTATCCCGCAGCAAATAGGAACAGATAGCAATTGGAAAACCGTTTCTACAAAAGGAGGTTATAGTCTGGCACTGAAGTCGGATGGAAGCTTGTGGGCCTGGGGAGCGAATGAACATGGTGAACTGGGTGATGGGACAACAATCCAACGGAGATCCCCGGTACGTATTGGGAATTCCTTTGATTGGAAAATAATTACTACAGCTACTTATGATAAAAGTTTTGCAATTAAGAACGATGGAAGTTTATGGGCGTGGGGAAAAAATGAATATGGCGGATTGGGGGATGGAACTACCATACAACGAACCTCTCCTATACAGATTGGAAATGATTACGACTGGAAAAGTATAGACTGTGGGGCCCTTCAATGCGTAGCAATAAAACAGGATAATTCCGTATGGTCGTGGGGAGGAAATCATTCCGGGCAGCTTGGAAATGGAACTATTTCAGCGTCATTTACACTTACTCCTACTATGGTTATGGGACCTTGTTCTTTGCTTGGAACTGCTGACAATAAGCTTTTTTCAGCAAAGCAGGTAAAGATCTATCCTAATCCAGTGTTAGAAAAGATTCATTTTTCTAAAGAAATCAAAAGCATCAGGATTTACAGTGTAACCGGTGCGCTGATAGAATATTTTTCAGATTTAAACACTAATGTATTGGATGTTTCGACATTGCTACCTGGAACATATACTATAGATGCGGTTACTGTTGACGGAAATAATTTGCAGGAGAAGATAATCAAAAAATAATGATGACCCGGTGACAACTGGTTTTATTACAAAATAAAAAACAGCACCATTAGATTTCAATGGTGCTGTTTACATTTAGTGTTTTTACCTTAGTTATTGGTGTTCGAAATTGTTTTTTTATTGGATTTAATCACTTTATCATCTAATGCTTCATCATTATGGTATGAACATTTTAACTGAGGGAATACACTCTGGGAACCATTTAACGGGAGGATCATTTAGATTAAACTGAATATTCTGATTGACCCTGTCCGAAATATGGGATTGATCAAAATTGATGGTACTTTTTTCAATCGAAATTGTGTTTTATATATGCTGAATGGTTTAGTTCGTGCAAATATACACAATTAGACACTATGTAGTGTTTAAAATAATAAAATTTTTCTTAAACTTGTATAATTGAATCTCAAATCATGGAAAGAAAACCAGTAGCCGGCAGTATCCGCAACAAAGAACGAAGTAAAAAAAAGTTTTTGGATGCCGTTGGAAAAATTCTGAAAACAAAAGGATATGCCGCATTGAAGGTCAATGATATCGCTGCCGTTGCCGGAGTGGATAAAAAAATGATCTACACCTATTTTGGCGGTATGGACGGCCTTATGGACGAGTATATCCGTTCCAGGGACTACTGGAGCAATGTATTAACCGAAGGAGAAATGCCCGAAATAAATGACGGAGGAAGACTGCTCACAGAGGCCATGCTCCATCAGCAATATGATTACGTAGCTAAAAACAAAGAGCTGCAGAAGCTGTTGATCTGGCGTTTATCCGAATACCGGAAATCCCTGACAAAAATGACCAATCTGCAGGAAGAAAACGGCGAGCATCTTTTTAAATTGATTATTGAGCCCCATTTCGGTGAAAAGACGCAGAGCTACCGGGCCATAACAGCGATTATTATTTCCGGGCTTTATTACCTGAACATGTATTCTGCGGTGAATGGCAGTGTCTTTTGCGGAATAGACCTTAGTACACCTGAAGGACGCGATGAAATTAAAAAAGCGGTGTCTTTTTTAGTAGATCAGACCTACGAAAATCTCTGATGCTTTTTTTCTCACGCAGATTATGCAGACCGTGCAGATTTTTTTAACCTCGGATTTACACAGATTTCCACAGATTATTTTGAGAAAATTATTTTCTACAACTGCAATAAAAACCGACATAGGAAAATGGGCGTTAAAAAATAAACCCTGTGAGCGTTAAGAAAATTCTACTGTCCGAAGCACGGCACTGCGATTGATCCGAAGAAGAAATAGCAAATCCGCGCAAGTTTTAGAATTTTTAGAGAACAGGATTTATTTTTAGCGGAAGTTTCCCGGTCTTGAACTTTTGCTTCTTTTGTTTGACTAGGTCGAATCTTTGATTTCAAGACAAAAGAAGATATAAAGAAAAATCAAACTATTTATTAGAAAATATCATGCAGATGACGCTGATTAAGCGATAATATGGATAAAATCTGCATTATCTGCTTGATCAGCGAGAAATTTTAAAACGTTTTGCTTAAAAAAAAATCTTGATTTTTTTAACTATTCTTATCTCCTTAATCAATCTTAATGTTTAAGAAAGGCCAAATTTGATGGTTTATGATCTCACGCAGATGGAGCTGATTGAGCAGATAATACGGCTAAAATCTGCATTATCTGCTTGATCAGCGAGAAATTCTAAAATGTTTCGCTTAAAAAAAATCTTGATTTTTTCTTAATTATTCTTACCTTCTTAATTCCTCTTAATGTTTAAAAAAACAGCAGCAGAAGGCAAAACCTGATGATTTTATGATCTCTCGTAGATTACGCCGATTAAGCAGATCATAAAGATAAAATCTGCATCATCAGCTTAATCAGCGAGAAATTTTAAAACGTTTCGCTTAAAAAAATCTTGATTTTATCTTAACTGTTCTTATCTCCTTAATTCCTCTTAATGTTTAAAAAAAACAGCAGCAGAAGGCAAAACCTGATGATTTTATGATCTCTCGCCGATTACGCCGATTAAGCAGATCATAAAGATAAAATCTGCATCATCAGCTTAATCAGCGAGAAATTTTAAAACGTTTCGCTTAAAAAAATCTTGATTTTATCTTAACTGTTCTTATCTCCTTAATTCCTCTTAATGTTTAAAAAAAACAGCAGCAGAAGGCAAAACCTGATGATTTTATGATCTCTCGCCGATTACGCCGATTAAGCAGATCATAAAGATAAAATCTGCATCATCTGCTTAATCTGCGAGAAATTCTAAAACGTTTCGCTTAAAAAAATCTTGATTTTACCTTAACTATTCTTATCTCCTTAATTCCTCTTAATGTTTAAAAAAACAGCCACAAAAAAAGACTATCCTTGTGAGATAGCCTTGTAGGTTTTATATTTTCCGGATTATTTTATCCCTTATGATAAGGACACCCCGGAGGAGGATTCACTGAACTGTCCGGAACATTCATTTTAGGTGTTTTATCAAAAAACTGTTCCTCTATGATGGCTCTCTGATCCGCAGGGATATCCTCCAGTTTACGAAGCGTATTTACCTGGATATGAGGCCAGCTCGTGGTACCGCCGTCATTTCCGAAATCAAATTCAAAAAATACAATCTGCTCATACTGCAACTGTAGAATTTCTTTTCCGTCCTCAATCACGGTTTCAATCCATAAACGGAAATCTACTTCAACGGTAGGAACAAATCGGTTTACAAAAGGAACATTTAAAATTCCGCCCTGAGCGCCGGTCTTCATTTTTGAGGACATCTGAACAAGGACGTAATTAGCCACCTCCTGACCGCTTAACGTATCTCTCAGCCGTAAATCTGGTCTTACTGAATAAGGATAGAGATCATCGGCAAGAATGCGCTGGGTATAAATTTTATTCGAACCCGGGTCATTCTCATCGGTCAGCTTTTCGTGAACCCATGCCGGTGCCGGCTCATCAAGATTAATAGGATTTTTAGCGCTTGCACCGGCTCCTCCCATCGTTTGTGAAATGGCAAGATGATCCGTCTGCCAGGCAGCATCACCATACGGGAATTGCGGGGAACCGTTAATTAAATAGTTGTTACCGCTTGGTGCAATATCCCCCAATAAGGTAATGGTGCTGCCATGCGGGATCACACCGCTTCTTGAAATAGAGTAGTCCGGAATAAAGTAAGGCCCGGTGATGCCGTCCCCCGGTTTTATTTCCTGAGCGGGAATGATTTCATAATACTCCTGTCCCGGCTCCAGCTGGCTTAAAAGGATATATTTTTTATTTTTCTCGTCTGCTGACACCTGAACCAGAGGTTCATCCCTGTATTTCCCGGTATAGCCATAATTTTTAAAATCTTCATCAGAGAAAGCATGAATACCACGGTCTTTTTCAATGGACTCTTTGGTGGCAGCATGATTGTAAACGTCACTCAGCCAAAGGTACATCCCGTTTTCCTCATGAATAGAGGTGTATTGCAGGGAAGGCTGGCCTTCTGCTTTGTTGACACTCTTAATCGTCTGCTCGTATTTCACGGCTCCGCAAAACAATTCGCTGGCACCGCCCCGGTTACGGACACCACCGGGAACCAGGGAAAAGGTCAGCTTCTCAATATATTCTTCACTGTCAAAACTGAATTTACCGGGAATTGTTCCTGGATTGGTTCCCGGGGAAGGCATGATGGTCGTGTGAATTCCGCTGCCTAACGAAGGACGGGTTACATTTTTATTGTAATTCGCGTTATAGCTCACCCATGTTCCATCCAGTGCTGCAAGGACTCCGTAATCCACGTTATCCGCTATGGCCTGCAAATTTTCTTCCTTGAAAGGTGTTACAGGATCATCAATAAGAAGTTTTGAATAGCCGTCCATTATTTGAGCAAGGGTACCCTGGCTGAGGTCCTGACTCTTACGGAATAATTCACTTCCTTTTTCGAGGCTTTGTTTTTTTCGTTTAAGCATGATGTATAGTTTTTATGGTTATTAATTAACTGGATATTCAAAAGTAGGTCCTGCATTCTGCTGGGCGTTCAGCGGCTGGCTTATCAATCCGGTAGCCTGCTCCTTCAGGTCATACAATTGCGGATTAGATTCAAAATCTGCATTTTCGGATTGGCTTTCATAGGATACGCTGCGTTGCATTCTACCGGCAGAGCTTTTCCTATTGATCAGAACGGATCATTTCTTTAAAATTTGATGGTTAAAGTATCTTCAACTCCGGTTGGGAGACCGCAGTATCGATTGAGCTAGACCTGCCGGACCCGGGATACAGTTTCATAACCCATCTCTTTTTTCAGGAAAGGTAAGTGGTTGTTTAAACGATCCATTGTTATCAGTTTTTGTTTACTCAAAATTAGAAACAATGTGGTACGGGATGTTCAGTATTTCTACGTAATTTTTATTTGTTTTTTGTTGAAAAGTCCCTTGGATAAAAGAGTTCAAGCGTGTTTTATTGTTGCTTAATTTAGAATTATTTTAAATTACGAACGATGAGGTTTCGTAAAAAATAAAAACATGCGGATAGAACCATTGTTTTGAAAATAATCAGAAAGAATAGAAGTGAAAAGATCAGCCGGATCTCTTAGATGGTCAGTCCATGGTTGTTTTTTACCTCAGCCATCACAAATGTACTGTGTGTACTCCCGATGGAATCTACGGACCCCAGTTTATTAAAGACAAAATCCTGATAATGCTTCATATCCCGGACCTGAACTTTAAGCAGGAAATCAAAATCTCCTGAGATATTGTAGCATTCGGCCACTTCTTCTATTTCCAGGATTTCCTTTACAAAATCGTAACCTACGGACCGGTCATGGATCTTTAATTTGATCTGGCAGAAAACAGTAAACCCGCGGTTCAGTTTTTCAGCGTCCAGAACGGCGGAATATCTTTTGACATATCCATCCTGTTCCAGCCTTTTTATCCTTTCAAAAGCGGGCGAAGGGGAGAGATTGATTTCTTTAGCCAGTTCTTTAACAGTCAGTTTGGCGTTTTTCTGAAGCAGCCTGAGCAGCTGAATATCCTTATCGTCAAGATGGTCCATAGAATAATATTCTTTAATACTTTTGAATTATGCTAATTTAAAGAATAAAATTTGGTTTTTATTTTTAATTGCGGATTAATTTGCTTAATTAATAAGCATTGATTATTTATATATTCTGTATGATTAATTTTACTCAAAATTAAAATCTGCAATAAATGCAGGTTTGTAATAAAATACAGTTCTTTATATACTTCATCAAACAGGAAAGGTTTTACTTAAGGTAGATTAATAGGGAATCGTGTGAGAATCACGAGCTGTCGCGCAACTGTAAGTAACACACCAAAGGTTTTTGTCCTTGTGGATCCACTGCCGAAAGCGGGAAGGATGGCAGAAACCGTTACAAGTCAGGAGACCTGCCTTTACTGAATTGACAATGCTTT
Source organism: Chryseobacterium phocaeense (assembly GCF_900169075.1). Lineage (NCBI taxonomy): Bacteria > Pseudomonadati > Bacteroidota > Flavobacteriia > Flavobacteriales > Weeksellaceae > Chryseobacterium > Chryseobacterium phocaeense. Next base: position 2,068,887 of record NZ_LT827015.1, on the reverse strand, counting down.
CGCGGGATGAAGCTTTGGATCATCAAGATGATATGTATCTGTACGCTTTTCGTAACCGGATGGCGTTCAGGTTGGTCATTATTTTTCCAGATTTTCTACCCGTTCAGGCATTACGAAGCATTTCAAGGGCTTTTCAATTAAGTTTAATTAAAAGTGAAAAACATGCAAACTCACATTCTGGGCTATCCGCGTATTGGTAGCAAAAGAGAACTCAAAAAAGCCTGCGAGCAGTATTGGTCAGGTAAAATTGTTTTGGAAGAACTTCTTACAGCAGGAAGAAATATCTGCAGCCAAAACTGGAATATTCAGAAAGAAGCAGGAATAGACCTCATTCCCTGCAATGATTTCTCGTATTACGATCAGGTTCTGGACATGAGCTTAATCGTAGGTGCCATTCCGGCGCGTTATCATGAAGTGGCTCTTAGAAATAACAGCTCTGAGCTGGATCTTTATTTTGCCATGGCCAGAGGATATCAAAAGGAAGGGTTGGATATCACCGCGATGGAAATGACGAAATGGTTTGATACCAATTACCATTATATCGTCCCTGAATTTTATAAAAATCAGCAGTTTAAGCTGAATTCAAATAAAATATTCAATGAATTTTCCGGAGCAAAACAGGCCGGAATTAATGCAAAACCGGTAATTATCGGCCTTGTTTCTTATCTGCTTTTAGGAAAAGAAAAAGAAGAGGGATTTGATAAGCTGGATCTTGCTGAAAATCTGCTTCCGGTATATATTGAGATTTTATCCAGACTTCAGGAGCAGGGAGCGGAATGGATCCAGTTTGATGAACCGTTTTTAGCATTGGACCTGACTGAGAAAGCAAAAGAAAAATACCAGTGGGTATATGAGAAGATCAGAAAGCAGTTTCCAAAGCTGAAATTCATTCTGGCCACCTATTTTGATGGATTAAAGGATAACCGGTCACTTGCTCTTTCCCTTCCGGTAGATGTTCTGCATATTGATCTGGTAAGAGATCCGGAACAGCTGGATGAGGTGCTTCAGGCAGTTCCTGAAAATGTAGGTCTGTCATTAGGCGTGGTAGACGGAAGGAATATCTGGAAAAATGATTTTGAAAAATCCCTGACATTTATTGAAAAAGCAATAGAAAAATTAGGTGCTGAAAGGATCTTTATTGCTCCATCGTCTTCATTACTGCATTCACCTTGCGATCTGGATTTTGAAACGGATCTGAATCCTGAAATTAAAAACTGGCTGGCCTTCGCCAAACAGAAAGTAAAGGAAATAGTGACGCTTAAAGAACTGGCAGCCGGAACTCCGGACGAAACTATTCTTACCGCTTTTGAAGACAATAAAAAGGCAGTGGCAAGCAGAAAAACATCTTCACTGATTCATAATGATGCAGTAAAACAAAGGACTGATGCCGTGACAGAAGCAGATTCCCGCAGAAACAGCTCCTTCAAAATAAGGAAAGAGGAACAGCAGAACGTATTACAGCTTCCATTGTTCCCAACCACCACCATTGGCTCATTCCCGCAGACGGCAGAAGTGAGAAGCTGGAGGGCAAAATTTAAAAAAGGAGAATTGACTGCAGAACAGTATCATACTTTACTAAAAGAAGAAACCCAAAGAACGATCCGCTGGCAGGAAGAAATAGGAATTGATGTACTGGTTCACGGAGAATTTGAACGTAATGATATGGTTGAATATTTCGGAGAGCAGCTGAAAGGATTTGTATTCACGAAAAACGGCTGGGTTCAAAGTTATGGAAGCCGCTGCGTAAAACCTCCGGTTATTTTTGGAGACGTTTCCCGTCCTGACCCAATGACGGTATACTGGTCTCAATACGCACAGTCACAGACGGAAAAGTGGGTAAAAGGAATGCTAACCGGCCCGGTAACGATTTTACAATGGTCTTTCGTACGTGATGATCAGCCGCGTTCGGAAACGTGTAAACAGATTGCTTTGGCCATCCGTGACGAGGTGGTGGATCTTGAAAGAGCAGGCATCAGAATTATCCAGATTGATGAACCGGCTATCCGGGAAGGGCTTCCTTTAAGAAAATCCGAATGGCAGAATTACCTGAAATGGGCCGTAGAAGCCTTCAGGATTTCATCCAGTGGAGTGGAAGATGCAACCCAGATCCATACCCATATGTGCTATTCCGAATTTAATGATATTATCAAAAACATAGCAGATATGGATGCAGATGTGATTACCATTGAATGTTCACGCTCACAGATGGAACTTTTAAATGCATTTGCGGATTTCAAATATCCGAATGAGATCGGTCCGGGAGTCTATGACATCCACTCGCCGCGGGTTCCGTCAAAAGAAGAAATGATCGAACTGCTGATCAAAGCCCAAAAAGTAATTCCGGCAGAACAACTTTGGGTAAATCCTGACTGCGGACTGAAAACAAGACACTGGGATGAAACGGAAAAAGCCCTGATTGCGATGGTGGAAGCTGCCAGACAATCAGCTTTTGCATTGGCGGAAAGTAATTAATTTAATTTTTCACCCATATTCCATACATTCTGATGCAGAGCAGGCGTAAAGCTTGCTCTGCTATTTTTTTATATTCAAATTAACCCAATATTTTCAGAATAAAATCACCCAAAAGGGTACCTGAAAAGCTTGTGGTTTTGGCTTAGATTTGTTTGTGAAAGCACTTCGTATCATCATTAACAAAAAACTCAAAATCATGAAAATTTCAATTCTTTTATTGGCATTTTTAGCCATTCTAAGCTGTACTGATAAAAAATCAGAAGCTCAGTCAAGACTTTGTACCGAACTTTATTCCGATCCTTTTTACTGGTCACCTATTCAGCCTAAGGCTGCTGTTGTGAAGAAAAGTCTTTGGCCGCATTCAGTTCATTTTCCGTTGAAGATCACTGTGAAATTTTTAAACGGAACGGAATTTCAGAAAAATAAAGTCAGGGAATATGCAAAACTGTGGGTGGAAGCTTCTGCAGATGGTAGTGAATATAAATTCCATACAAAGAAAAAAGTTAATTTCCGGTTTATTCCTTATGATGTAACTACCAGTGGAAACACTGCAGATATCCGGATTTTCTTTCATGAAGGTGGCTCTTCCTCTTACATTGGAACAGACGGTAAGACGATACCGCAGGACAAGCCCACCATGTTTTTTGGCTGGATCAATGAAAATGAACCTGAGGAATCTATAAAGCAGGTAGTTCTTCATGAATTCGGGCATGCGTTGGGATTTATGCACGAACATCAGCATCCCGGAGCGGTTATTCCCTGGGATAAGGAAAAAGTATACGAATATTACAAAAATAGCCAGTCTCCTCCCTGGACCAAAGAAATGGTGGATTATAATATATTCTACAGGTACAGCGTAAGCACAACCAATTATACAGCCTATGACCCTAAATCAATTATGCATTATGCGGTTCCTGCCTTTTTAACGGTAGGAGGATATTCCACTCCCTGGAATTCAGATCTGTCTGCTTTGGACCGGTCATTTCTCAAGCAGATTTACCCTTATCATCCGTGCATTGTAAATGAAAGCTGCTGTTATGATAAAAACGGGAAGCAGATATTATGCCCCTGATAAAAACAAAATATAAAGAAACCCGGAGCCTGGGCTCCGGGTCAAAAAACAATTGGATATAAAAGGATAAAACGACTATTTTTAATGATATGAATAGGTTATTCTGTACAATTCGGACACTGTTTTACCTGTCCGTCTGTATGCTGCAACGGCTATTTTGAGAAGATAAAGTGTGAGAAATGTATCAAAGGGTTCCTGCTATGATCGCAGGAGGAATCAACAGAAGAGAATCTGCTGATGTAATGGCTTACTTGTATTTAACGAATGTAGCCTGTACCTTTTTGGTTTTGATATTGGTGGTGATTGATCCTCCGGTGTAGGTATTGTTTTTGCTGCCGTTTTTCATATTCCCGAAATCACTTTTCTGGCTTCCGGTAACTTCTTCGGTCAGTTTCATAACTACGCCGTCTGCTCCCTGTGCTTTACCCAGCTCGATCACTTTCTGCTGCACGGCATTCAGAGAGCTGAATCCCTGGCCTACATCCGTTGTTCCCATTATTTCGTGTTCTCTTTTGATATCGGCGGCATCAAAGTATACGTCTACATGCTGAGTGGCTGCATAGGTTTTCCCGAAATAAGACGGTGCACACGATGTAGCAGCAGAGAGCGCGAAAATTCCAATAGACTGGATGAATAATTTTTTCATTGTTTCTGAATTGTAAATTAAATTGTTAGATTTTATGTTGATGATTATTAGTTATTGCTTATTACCTATTACTTATTATTTATGGTGCAGATTCAATGGCGCCGGGATTTTCTTTACCTTTATTGGTCAATACTTTGTCCATCATTTGCGCCATAAATGAGTCACGGTAGGTCTGGCCGACAGGGATTTGGTTTTTTGTAAACTCGAGCTGTACAGTGTTTCCCTGAATCATAATGATAAACGGAACAGCGATGATAAAGGATTTATGGATGCGCATAAAACGTTCCGCCGGCAGTTTTTCTTCAAGTCCACCGATATTCAGGAGGGCCATGATCTGTTCACCCTCTGTGGTATGAAAGCAAACATATTTACCCTTTCCTTCAATATAGATAATATCGTGGGTATTAATTTTCACAAGCTTTCCTTTGTATTCCGTTTTCACCAGGATAAAGTCCTCCGTTTCGTTTTTAGGAGCCGAAACCATTTCCTGTGCACGCTGTACCGCCATAAGGAATCTTGGAAAGAAGATAGGCTTCAGCAGATAATCCACAACCTGATGATCAAATCCTTCAAGCGCATATTCACGGAAAGCGGTGGTCAGGATCACTTTGTAGCGGCCATTCAGGACCTGCAGTAATTCTATCCCGGACATTCCCGGCATCTGGATATCCAGAAAAATAAGGTCAACGTCCGTGCTGTTAAGCAGTTGTAATGCTTCCGCGGGATTGGTGGCAGTACCTACCAGTTTCAGGAACGGAGTCTGCTCAATATGCAGGGTCAACAGCTCTATCGCGTGGGCTTCATCGTCTACTACAATACAGTTCATCATAATTTACAGATTAATGATTATTTCGTTTAAATAATAATTGTCATCTTCTTTAATGGTAAAAGAATGCTTGATCCCGTACATCAGCTGAAGGCGCTGCTGTACATTGCTCAGGCCGATTCCTTTGGAAGGTTCTTTCGGACCGGTTTTCTTCTTATTGCTCACCAGGAAGTATATTTTACTTTTCGTGGCGATCAGTTCAATAGATACCTGGTTTTTCTCATCGGTAAGGTCACCATGTTTAAAAGCATTCTCCACAAGGGTAACGAAGGCCAGAACAGGGATAGATGCATAATTCGCCTGAATATCTTCATAATACCTTATTTTGAGATTGTGGCTGAACCGGATCTGATTCATTTCAATTACCTTTTTCATATGTTCAGCTTCTACCGCTAAGGGAACGGTACCCAATTCTCCCCAGTCATCAAGGGCATAGCTCATTATTTCGGACAGGAGATGTACGGCATGGGCGGCTTCCGGACTGCTTTTTAGGGTTTTTGTATAAATAAAGCTCAACGAGTTAAACAGAAAATGAGGGTTGATCTGGTATTTAATTGCAGCAAGTTCTGCTTTAAGCTTTTCTTTTTCCAGTTCTTCCTTATGTTTACGCATTTCATTGGAAGTAATTGAGGTGGCAACAAAATAGGCGATCAATGCAATAAGAACATCCAGAACGGCAGTGGTAATAAAAAATATTCTCAGTGAGTGATCAATAGCTGATGAAGGATCCGGCTTTACGATGAAAAAATTCCATACATATTCATACACGGTAAGCAGGATAAAAAATACAGCGCACTGAAGGATCGTTGTTCTCCATTTTCTATTCCGTGTCAGTGGGATCATGACATGGTAGATCAGAAGATAATACACAAGTGTTCCCTTAATAATCGTATGAACCGCATTGATATAAATTTTGTTGCCCGGACCAAACTGCCGGAGCGTTACCTCAAGCCCCTGAAGTCTTACCAGAAACAGAAATACCGCAACATTCCATGCTGTATACAACATAAAGATGACCAATATTTGTTTCCATTGTTTTCTGACCGACTCTAACATTTTAACGCTCACTTTAATTTAAGGTATAAATTTTTTGTTATATCTGATAAACAGACTATTCATACAAATAATGCTCTACTAAAATTACAACAAATCTCTTTTGACACTGCAATATTAGTTCATCTTATACTCCTGCTAAAATATAATACGTCAATAGCCGGATTAGCACCATCAATAATCGTATTGTAGCAACATTATGTATTTAATAAGAGTAAAAAAGAAGAAAAAGGGAAAATGAAATTAGAAAGATCTATGAATCACAGAAAATTTATTATTTTATGCTTACTAATACTAATAATCTCCAAGATCATCTGTGAAAATCTGTGCCATCTACGGGAGAAAAAATTAACCACAAAAGGGACAAAAGTTTTTGAACACTTTAGTGATTTTAAGTTTAATATTAGAATGCGTAGAAGTTCACATAAGTTTTTAAAAAATCAAAGATTTTTATTTACCATCCTAAAAAATCTGCTTTATCTGTTCGATCTGCGAGAGGAAAATTAACCACAAAGTGACAAAAGTTTTTGAACACTTTAGTGATTTTAAGTTTAATATTAGAATATGTAGAAGTTCACATAAGTTTTTAAAAAAATCAAAGATTTTTATTTGCCACCCTAAAAATTCTGCTTCACCTGTCTGATCTTCGGGAGGAAAATTAACCACAAAAGGGACAAAAGTTTTTGAATACTTTAGTGATTTTAAGTTTAATATTAGAATGCGTAGAAGTTCACATAAGTTTTTAAAAAATCAAAGATTTTTATTTGCACCCTAAAAAATCTGCTCCATCTGTCTGATCTGCGGGAGGAAAATTAACCACAAAAGGGACAAAAGTTTTTGAACGCTTTAGTGATTTGAAGTTTAATATTAGAATGCATAGGAATTTACATAAGTTTTTTAAAATCAAAGATTTTATTTGCCACCCTAAAAATTCTGCTGTATCTGTTTGATCTGCGAGAGATAAAAATCTTTAAGCAAGAACCAGATAAAAAAAGCAGAGATCAATTCTCTGCTTTTTCTTTTTTAACGGCCTGATGCATGAAAAGGATAATTCCCAGGAGCATCACGGCAATAGCCAGATAACGCCACGCAAGTCCCTGCTGCTCCGTCACATTTCCGCTGACAGAAATAATAAAACTCGTCACAGAAGTAATGACGTAGACCAGTCCACCCATTAATCCACCCGCAGTTCCCGCATTTTTCGGGAAATAGAGCATACTCGTGGTAAAAAAAGAAGTAAACAGTATCCCGGAACAGATATGTATGAAAAAGGCAAAAGGAACCATAATGAAGAGACTTTCCGCATAGAAACTGGTAGTGATCAGTCCGGCGATCAGGATCAGCTGTAAAATAATAGGCTGAAGGATTCTTTCCTTAAAATCAAGTTTAAGCCTGCGTTTTCCTATAAATCCGCCGATCATCCATGAAAAACCTAAGATCAGAGTACAGTATCCTATTACCACAGGGGTAAAATGGAATGTATTTTCAATGATAAAAGGTCCGGTAATATTGAAAAGCATCACAATGGAGTAGCTCAATCCCAGGATAATAATTCCGAGCATAAAAATCCTGTTTTGCAGCATCATCTTGTACAGGGAAATGTTTTCCGAAAGATTCAGCTTCTTTTTCTCCGGAAGGCTTTCCCCACTGAAAAACCATTCAAACAGAAACAGGATGCCTGCATATAAAGCCAGGAAGTGAAAATTGGCATGCCAGTTAAACAGTTTTTCCAGGTACCCTCCAAGGAAAGGAGCCAGAATGGGCCCGCACGACCATACAATCGTGAAATAGCTCAGGTAGTGTTTTACTTTTTCAGAGTCGTAAAGATCTACAAAAATGGCGCGCGTGGCTACTACGAGGATAGAAACCGCGGCTCCCTGCAGAATACGCAGCAGGCAGATCAGCAGAATACTGTCCGTCATTGTGATCAGGATGCTGCTGATGATCAGTAAAAACAAGGCAACAAGTTTGGGACGGTACCGCCCGATACTGTCCAGGATTCCTCCTACAAAAAGCTGCGAAATCCCGTAGCTGAGCAGATAGGAAGTCAGGGTGATCTGGATGTCTTTTTCAGAAACCTGCATTTCCTTCGCCATTGAAGGAAAGGAAGGCAAATAAATATCAGTGACAAACCCCGAAAGCGGGATAGACACAAAGGCCATAATGGTTATTAATCTGATTCTTTTTTCAGATGCTTCTTTCAACAACATATTCATTCGTTATTTACTATGCAAAAATAAGCCGGGAATTATTAAGATGAATTTTAAAAGACAAAGTAAAAATTACAAAAATCAAAGAATTAAACTGTGCTTTTAAATTTCAGCGGAGAAACCTCAGCATGTTTTTTAAAGAAATTATTGAAGTGGGAGGGCTGCTCAAAACCAAGCGTATACCCAATTTCAGCGATATCCCAGTTGGTGTACTTGAGCAGGTTTTTAGACTCCTCAAACACCCTTTCCTTAATGATCTGGGTGGTCGTAAGATGAGTGACCGATTTTACCGATGAATTCAGGTGATTAACATGCACATTGAGATGATCTGCAAAGTCGGAGGCCGTTTTTAAAGCCAGCGGGTAAGCCGGCGAATCCAGTGGGAACTGTTTGTTGAGCAGTTCGTCAAATAAGCGGTACAGACGTACATTGGCGGGAAGCTCATCAGGATTGATATCATCTACACGGTTCTCCAGGGCCAGGTGTAAAACGGAAGCGAGGTGGCTCTTGATACTGCTGCACCGGAAAGCATAGGCCGAATTGTTCAGTTTATACATCTGCTCAAAATAAAGATTGGCAAGCTGGGCCTGTTCATCCGTTAAAAATACAATAGGCTGGCTCCATTCCTTGAAGAGGGAGGTCTTTTTAAACAGGTTGAATTCTGTATTTCCATTGAAAAACTCCTGATTAAACAGGCAGAAATAGCCTTCCTGAAGATCACCGTCGCATTCCCATGAATAAGGAATATGGGGCGAAGGAAAAAACAGGGCAGGACGGTCTACATACAGCTTGTGGGCGCCGTACTGAAAGGTTCCTTTTCCCAGGATAAAGCTTACTTTATAATAATCACGGCGGTTGTATGGGCTTTTAAAGCTGCAATACTTCCGCATGGAAATATTGAAGTGTGATTTTCCGGTCTCAAAATCATCCGAATCAAACATTTTCATCTGATTCTTCCGCAACCGGTTGTAATAATCTTCAATAGTTTCAAGCTGATCACTCATGAGTTAAAAATTATAAAAATCAAAGATACGGAAACCTGAATTAACTTTGAATTATTTTCAATGACACAGTGATAATGAACACTATAGATATCGTCAATTTATACTGAATCATTATCCATCTGCTAAATCAGCATCATCCGCGGGGAAATTAAATATTATATCAACCACAAAAGTCACAAAAGCTTTACAATCCTAAAATACTAAGTCCAGGGAGAAAGAAAATCTCAGATTTTCATAAAACTTAAGTGTACTTCTTGACGGAATGATTTTAAACTTCAAAATAACTACAGTGTTAAAAAACTTTTGTGACTTTTGTGGTTAATTTTTTTCTCCCACGGATTATAGATTTTCACGGATGATTACGGATATTTTTAAACCATTAAGATCAGTGAAGGAGATAAGATTATTTAAGGGAAATCTAAAGATTTTTTAAATGAAACTTTCTAAAGCGAAGCTCAAACTTAATATTCTTAACAACTTAAATTCATCTTAACGGTTCATTTTTTTTTGATCTCTCGCAGATCAGGCAGATGGAGCAGATTTTTAGGATGATAAATAAAAATTTTTGATTTTTTAAAAACTTATGTGAACTTCTACGCATTCTAATATTAAACTTCAAAATAATTTAAGTATAAAAACTTTTGCGGTTAAAAAAATTAACCGATTTCTAATTGAAGAATATGCGATGGCAGCTCAAATGGCCCGGCCACAGAATCAGCAACAACACGGAATCCTGCTTCTTTTAAAAACTCCAGAAGAGGATCATGCGTCATCATATTGATCCAGATGATATCCGTGAAACTGGCGGCAGATCTGCTTTTTTTCCAAAGTGACTGTCTGGTCTCCTCCGAATCGAATTCCGGAAGGATCACAAAGCTGATTTCCGTGGCTCTTTTTTCCTCAGGCAGGGAAGGGTGGCTGGTGCCGCTTTTGATGATGCTGTATCCGGCCGGCCGGTCGTCTGCATAGGTGATGATCATCTGGTTGGAAAGATTATTCAGGTCATTGATCATTTTTCTGGGATCAATGTTATTTTGGATATATTTTTTGATATCATCTTCAGGAACCATGCCTTGGTGTAATGTATAAACGGAAGAATCAATAAGGCGTATAAGATCAGAAATTCCCTCTTCAGAACCCACTGTAAATTTCGAATTGATATTCATGAATATTTTTTTATTCAAATTTAGAAGATTATAGCGTTAAAAAGGGATACAGTTCTGATTTATTTAACCAATACAGTTCATAGTGTAATTAAATTTTGTACTTTATAGCTGATCTTGTGTTGTGAAAAAGCATAAACCGGAATAAAAATCGGAAGATAAAGTAATTTTATCATAAATAGCAGATGATTAATAGTGTTTATAAAGCATAACAATTTAAAGATAGAATCTATTACATTTCCGTTGTTTTATTATCGGAAATAGATTTTGAAATGTATTGAAAATTAAAAATAGTTTGAGGAAAACTTTTCGTTACATAAATATTTTTTAATTTCGCAGGATTCAAGTCATTTGTAAATCTACCCATTGAGAACGACGAGGCATTTTAAAAATTTCCTTACGGCAATATTTATTGCTGTTTATGCCTTTGCTGTTTCTCCGGCAGAATATCTCCACCGCCACCTTCTTCATGGTCAGGATGCAGGAAATATCTTCCGGCAACCCACAGAAGAATATGGAAAGATCTTTAAGAAAGCCTTTTCCTCTTGTGATACCAAATGTCCGATCTGCCATCATAAATTGTTGGCCGAAGAAGAAACCGGGAATATTTACAGTGCTTCATTCTCACTGACAAAAATTACAGGAAAGATCCTTTCTTCTCCTGAATTTCTATTTTCTTTTACCTTATTTTCTTTAGCGGACAGAGGCCCTCCGGCTGTATTATAATTTTTTAAATATCCGATGCCTGCTTTTGCGGGCTGAACCTTTTTATTATTTAAACACTATAATACATTTTTCATGTCAATATTACAAGCTATTGAGCTTAGTAAGCAGTACAGCCATGTTACTGCACTAAGTGGTCTCAACATATCCGTACAAAAAGGAGAGGTTTTCTGCCTTCTGGGACAGAACGGCGCCGGTAAAACCACGACCATTAATATATTTCTGGGTTTCTTGGAAGCAAGCTCCGGTCAGGCGCTTATCAATGGAATTCCTGTAGAAATCAATGGGGAAACCACTAAAAAGTTTATCGCCTATATTCCGGAGGTCGTTCAGCTTTATCCTCATCTTACAGGAATTGAAAATCTGGATTTTTTCAGTCAGATGGCAGGTTTCCGGTATTCCAAAGAAGAACTGGGTAAGTTTCTGGACAATACAAGTCTTCAGAAAACTGCCCACGACAAAAAGCTGTCAGCCTATTCAAAAGGAATGCGCCAGAAAGTTGCCATTGCCATTGCTGTTGCTAAAAATGCCGATCTTATTTTAATGGATGAACCTACTTCCGGTCTCGATCCGAAAGCCACTGCAGAATTCACCAGAATCTGTAAAGAGCTCGCTGCTGATGGGAAAACCATTATGATGGCTACCCACGATATTTTCAATGCCGTAAATGTGGGAACCAGGATCGGGATTATGAAAGAAGGAAGTCTGGTGCACACCCTTGAAGCCAAATCTGTGACGGCAGACGAACTGCAGAAGATCTATCTGGAAACCATTTAAGAACAGGGAATGAAGTATTGGTATATCACAGTTGCACTGGCCGTCGCCAGTGTGAAGGTCTGTGCGCAGCAGACATTATCCGGCGAAGTGGTGGGAGATCATCATCAGAAAATAAAAAATGTCCGGATCAGCATTAAAAATAAAGAGAATACATATGAAACAACAGCTCAGGACGGAACATTCAGCATTCCGGATTTTAAAAGCGGAGTCTATGAGATAAAAGCAGATGCAGAATCTTATGATACATACATCGAACAGATTGAAGCAGACAGCACGTTTTTGACAAATAATCTGGTGATACGGCTTTATAAAGTCGGGGCTATTCAGGAAGTGGAAATTATAGGCAGGGCATCCAAAAAATACTACAGCGATTATTCATTCTCGGCTACTAAAATAGGAGTTCAGAACAAGGATATTCCTTTTTCCATTTCTACCGTGAGCAAGGAAATGATCAGTGACCGTCAGGCTTTTCAGATCGGGGATGCCGTTAAAATGGCCAGCAGTGTAACGCCGGTAAGCTACTACAACCAGTTCAGCATCCGGGGAATTGCTCAGAATGAAGAAGGGACCATCATCAACGGAATGCGTACGCGGCAGTATTATTTTATGCAGCCTATTACCACCAACCTTGAGAAAATTGAGGTGATAAAAGGTCCTGCGAGTGCTGTGCTATCAAGCGTGGATCCTGGCGGAAGCATTGTTCTGGTCACTAAAAAGCCGCTGAAAACACCTGCGAAGGAGGTGAGTATGAGTGTGGGGAGCTTTAGCACAATAAGAAGCTCTCTGGATTTTACAGGCCCTTTAAACAAAGAGAAAACCCTTCTATACCGGTTGAATGCAGGATATGCCCAGGCACAAAGTTTCAGGGATATCCAGTCTCAGAAGAGCCTTCTGGTTTCCCCTTCGTTTTCCTATGTTCCCAATGACAGGACCGCTATCAATGTAGAAATGATCTACAGCGACCTGAATGGTAAAATAGACCGCGGGCAGCCGATTTTCGGAGCGGTAGACGGAATGACGGATCTCCGGAGCACGCCCATCAGCTTCAATCTGGGAGCAGTGAATGATTATTTTAAATCAAAAGAACTGATCATCATGTCCAATTTCACCCACCGGTTCAGCGATAAGATCAGCATCAATGCCTCTTATATGAAACAGACCTGGAAAGAAGACCTCCAGGAGCACAGAACCACCAATGCTTTCGGGGTAGATGTCAATAATAAACCTATTCCAACCCTTGCCGGGATGCAGATGGTACAACGGAACCAGTTCTGGAATACGGATAACCTTAATGCTTATCTGGTATTCAATGTAAAAACCGGTCCTGTTGAGCATAAAATTCTGGCAGGTTATGATTTGATCAGCACTCATAAACACAAAGGAGGAGCACAGAACACGGCAAGAGGATACCTTTTGACCAACGGGAAAACGGCTTCGTCCTATAATCCGCAGAATGCAGATGCCTATCAGATGGTGACCGTCAACGGAATTACCATGCCCAAACCGAATGTGGAACATTTTGACCTGTCTAATCCGGTATACAGCATTAAAAATCCGGATGAATATGTTTTTTCCAAAACGGCACTACCGGCAGCACTGATCCGTTCCCATGGAATTTATTTGCAGGATCAGATCAAATGGAACCGTTTCAACCTGTTTCTGAGCCTGAGACAGGAATGGTTCGAGGATATCACCCGGTATAAGGAGAACAATGAAATCAAAGTGAAAGATACAAAGCTGATCCCAAGGATAGGTCTGACCTACAATGTCAGTGAGCAAATCAACGTATATGCTTCCTATATCGAAGGATTCCAGCCCCAGTCGAATACGGCATCACTGGCCCCGGTCACTATTCCCGCAGGCAGAGCCTTTGATCCGTTAAAAAGCAATTCGAAAGAGATCGGTATGAAGGCTGATTTCTTTAATAAAAAACTGCATATAGACCTGGCCATCTATGAAATCCGACAGCAGAATATCCTGCTGAACGCCAATGATCCTGCAGAACCCGACCGTCTGGTAACGAGGGGGCAGGAGCGGAGCCGCGGTTTTGAGATGGACATCATAGGAAATATACTTCCCGAATGGCAGGTTTTCGCTTCTTACGGGTATAATGATGCAAGAATTGTGGATGATATCAATCCAGCACTGATTGGGGCAAGAAAACAGAATACTCCGTTTCATAGTGCGAATATCTGGCAGAAATACTGCTTCAGAGATTCTTCTTTCCTTAAAAATATGGCTGTAGGTCTGGGCGTGCAGTATAGCGGGAATAAAGTTCCGATGTACAACCGCTCATTTGTGGTGCCTGCCTATACCGTTTTCGATGCGGCTGTGTACTACACCCCAAAACAGGGACCCGTGAGTATTTCTTTCAATATCAACAATCTGTTTAATACGACTTACTGGCTGGGGGCACAAAATTACCTTCGACTGTTTCCCGGAGCTCCGAGAAATGCAGTGCTTACCGCCGTATATAAATTTTAAATCTACAACAATGAGAATATCTATTATCCGTCTGATTTCCATACAGCTTTGGAAACAGTCATTACAGAACAGGGCGGTTATTTTTCTTCTGCTGATCCTCAGTGTCCTATTTGTATTTGCAGCCTATACCGGCTGGAAGGATTATAAAGTACAGGAAGATATCAGGATAAAACACCAGGCAGAGGTACGCCATCAGTGGGAAGAAAAACCGGACAAGCATCCTCACAGAATGGCGCATTACGGCTATCTGATCTTCAGGGCGAGATACCCATTAAGCTTTTTTGACTACGGTCTGGAGCGGTATATGGGGAATTCCGTATTTCTGGAAGCTCATAAACAGAATACCGTTAATTTTTCCGAAGCCGGCTTTTCATCGGGAATGCTGCGTTTTGGGGAAGTAAGTACAGCCATGATCCTTCAGACCCTGATTCCTTTATTCATATTTTTTCTCGGATTCAGCTGTATTTCGGCGGAACGGGAAAATAATACCCTGAAAGTTTTGCTGAGCCAGGGTGTACGATGGAAAGAACTGCTGGCAGGGAAGATCCTGGGACTGTTATACCTCGTAGGAATGGTTTTTATGCCTGTTATGCTTCTGTCAGTCGTGATGTGGCTTTTCCTCACCGGCTTTAAGTTTAATATAACTGAGTTTTTACGTTTATTATTGATTGGTGGGACTTATTTTCTCTATTTCTTTATCGTATGCAGTATCTGCGTACTGGTGTCTGCAGTGAGCAAAACCTCAAGATCTTCTCTGATCAAACTGATAGGGCTGTGGCTTTTGTTTATCGTAATTATTCCGAGAACGGCACAGGCTTTTGGGGCTTACCTTCATCCGGCACCGTCAAAGATAGATTTCGATACAAAAGTAGAAAATGAGCTCGTGAAAACGGGAGACAGCCATGACCCCAATGATATTTACTATAAGGGAATAAAAGATTCCCTGCTGCAGGCTTATAAAGTAGAAACCGTGGAGGAACTGCCTTTTAATTACAGTGGTTATATTATGGCTGAAGGAGAGAAAATCAGCTCCGGGATTTATAACAGACACTGGGCAAGACAGCTTGAGATTTATGATGAGCAGAATAGCGTGAATCATTCACTTTCTTTTATCAACCCTTTCCAGGCGGTGAGAGATCTGTCTATGGCACTTACAGGATCAGATTTTAATTCCTATGTCAGCTATCAGGGGCAGGTGGAAAGTTACAGGTATCAGCTGGCTCAGCTGATGAATAAACTGCAGATGGAAAATATCAGTAATAAAAAGCCAAAGGAAAATGAAAAGCCATACACCATCAGCAGGGACCATTGGAATGAACTTCCTGATTTTAAGTATCAATACCTCAGCCAGACCGCATTGTTTCAGAATGAAGTGGCGTCTGTGCTTTCCCTTTTGGTGTGGGCATTGGGCCTTCTGGTTGTCCTTCATTTTATGTCTAAAAAAATAAAAGTAAGTTAATCGTGTATTTATTATTATTTAAAAACTTTATCCGTTCCCAGTCTGCCTATCTGGGAATGTTGTTCCTGCTGTTGTCGGGACTGGTAAGTATTTTTGTGGGCAGGCAGTTTATAGATCAACAGAAAGCAGATATTGAACATACTTCAGTGTATCAGCAGGAGCATATTCAAAGGTATACAGGCTATATAAAGAATGATCTGGGCCTTTTACTGTATTATCTGAAGTTTGGATTAGTCAATGAAACGGACAACCTGAATGCGCTGTCAATAGGGCAGCGGGACGTGAATCCATCCATCCAGAGTGTTACGATCAGGAACCTGGAAGGGCAGAAATATGATACGGATTTAAAAAATCCTGTCAGTTTGCTTCTGGGAAGCCTGGATCTGGGATTTGTGATTATTTTTCTCTTCCCGCTGGTTATTATATCCTACTGCTACAATCTTCTTTCGGAAGAAAAGGAAGAAAGTACATGGATATTACTCTCCGTGCAGTCTCAAAACCCTTTCCGGGTTCTGTTTAAAAAATTTGCAGTCCGTTTTGTGGTAATCGCCGGAGTTCTTCTGGTTCTGGTTCTTTTGGCTGTTTTTATTTTAAATCTTAAGTTCAATGCAGTGCTGGCGGGTTTTGTCCTGGTTTCGCTTTTTTATATTATGGTATGGTTTGCGCTAAGCTTCTGGGTGGTTTCCTGGAATAAAAACTCCAGGGCTAGTGCGGCCGGACTTCTGTGCTTCTGGATTGTGCTGACGATTATCTTTCCTGCGGTTCTCAATAATTTTATTTTAAGCAAATATCCTTTGCCGGAAGCTTTGGATACTGCTATTGAACAGCGGGAAGCGTATCATGAAAAATGGGATACGGATCAAAAACCGACCCTGGAAAAGTTCTACCAGCATTATCCGCAGTTCAGATCATTTGGCTTTCCGAAAGAAAATTTCAGCTGGCTCTGGTATTACGCCATGCAGCAGATGGGAGATGATGAGTCGAAAAATCAATCGGATCAGCTGAAGGCAAAACTCTGGAAGAGGGAAGAAATGAGCCGAACGCTTTCTTATTTTGTGCCGGGTTTGCATGTACAGCTTCAACTGAATGACCTGACGGGTTCCGGACTGGCGGATCAGCTGAGGTTTATAGAGGCCACCGAAAAGTTCCATGAAAACAAAAGACTTCATTTCTATCCTAAGATTTTTGTAAATGAGCCTACAGGGAATATCAACTGGAAAAACTTTCCGCTGGAATATTATAATGAACGGAGTGCCATCAACTGGTGGGCTGCACTCGGTCCGCTGCTGTTGTTCAGTGTACTTTTTTATTATTTAGGGGTAGTCAATTTCAGAAGGCAGACGGTTTTGTAACATTGGTTTTAAGGTTCAGGAAAATCTGTTTTAAACAGAATTTTGGAATCAGAATAAATATTTTCTTTCTGCAAATGAAATAATATTAGAATAAGTGTTCAAAAGTCCCTTTACACCTAAGAAAAGTGCTTGTTTTTTACCGGAAACATAAAAAATTAAGATCCAAAGGGTGAAAAGCGGAAAAAAATAACATTTTAGTCTAAACTTTTTGGGCTGGAGTTAGGCTGGAATCACCATAAAACCTATATTTGCAGCCTAAATTTTAAAAATAATGAAAGAACTAATTGAAAAAATCAACGCTGAATTCGAAGCGTTCGCAACTGAGGCTAACCAACAAGCAGAAAAAGGAAACAAAGCTGCCGGTACAAGAGCTCGTAAATCAGCTTTGGAACTTAGCAAATTGTTCAAAGAATTCAGAAAAGTTTCTGTAGAAGAAGCTAAAAAATAATTCGTTCCCAAAGCCGGCTCGCAGAGCCGGTTTTTTTATGCCTTATTTCCCCAAAAACCTGATCATCACATCAATTCTTTAAAGACCTCAGCAGATCAGCAAATTTATTTTCTCAGCATACTTTCTTTTAGCGATCCGGTTATATATTTGTATACTTGGTTTTTTTAATCGGTTATACTTATATCATGAAATATTTTTGCCTTTTTGCTTTATTCCTTTTTGGATTTTTTTCCGCCCAAAAACTAAAAGTAGTAGATTCTGAAAGTGGAAAACCCGTTTCCCAGGCACGTATTATTCTTCAGCATCAGATTGTTTATACTAATGAAGATGGCTTTGCTCCGGTAAGCTCTGATGCTTCCGGCTTTGAAATTAAAGCTTCCGGTTATCAGAAAAAGAATGTTTCCGTATTTAATTCAGTGATTAAGCTGGTTCCTTTGTACAGGAATGTGGGTGAGGTTAAAATTGTGAGTGTAGATATTAAGAAGCTCTTTCAGGATGTGCATAAAAATTATCAGAAAAGATACTATAATGGTCCTTCTCTTTATGATGTGGTGTATAAAGAAAAAAAATCGGACAATAACCAGCTTTATTTCCTGGTGATTGCTGAGGCAAAATTATGGAGCAAAAGCAATCATTATAATTACTCAGATGGCCGTCATAAAAATTATGATGAAATTCTCCAGATGCAGCTGAATAATGTAAAATACCTCAGAAATATAAAATCCGATACCATCTTTACAACGGGAAATAATGAATTCTCTCATGAATACATGGGCAATTATTTTTTCAATTTTGAACTGAACCGTACCCTTGGTCATATAAAGGATGGTGATTCAAAGTATTCCGGTAAAATGATCTTTGAAGAAGGAGATGAGCAGCTGATTACCTTCAAAATCAAATCAGGGGTAGGTATTGAAATGAAAGGAGAATTCAGGTATAATAAGACAGACAAAGTAATCACTTATTTTGAAATTCATTATCTCCAGAGCGGTTATCCGCCAATCAGGAGAGAGACAGCAGAAGGAATAGGATATGATTATCAGCTTGGCGATGCTTCCCTTATTTTTGATTTTTACAGGAAAGACGGCATGTATCTGCCTGCCCTGACCAGATTTGAGGCCGATAAGTATTCAGCTTTATATCTTGGAAAAAAACATGAAAGGAAATTCAGCAGGGAAATCATCTATAATACCTTTGAAAAATCAGATGCGCAGGGTCTCAGCCAGAAAATGGATTTCAGTAAAAACATCTGGGAAAACATTCCGACCAAAGAAGATAAAAGCGAAACCATTCTCCTTTCCACCGAAGAACAGACTTTCGTTAATGAGAAATAGATGAGAATGCAAATTAACCCATTTGCTTTTTCGCCATTTTACCCTTTTTGCCTGTTCGCTTTTCCGCCTTTTTGCCCTATCTTTAAGCATTCAATATATGTTATGAAGATAAATAATTTTTTTGTTGTGCCCGCCGTGGTGCTGGCCGCTCAGTTTTCATGGGCACAGGTAAAGGTGGATCCCAAAGAAAAGCTGGATCCGATTGTAAAAAGTTTTGTAGATGAAATCAATAACAATTCCCAGCTGGAAAATATGGCGTATGAGCTTCTGGACAGGATCGGGCCGCGTCTTGTAGGAACCCCTGAAATGCTGGCTGCCAACGAATGGTCTGCAGAGAAACTTCGTTCATGGGGAGTAGAATCCAATCTTCAGCAATTCGGAACATGGAAGGGCTGGCAGCGCGGAATTACCCATGTAGATATGGTGTATCCGCGTGTGAAATCATTGGCTGCAACCCAGCTTGCATGGAGTCCGGCGACGAAAAAGGCAATAGAAGCTGAAGTAATTGTACTGCCGAAAGTTTCTTCGAAAGCTGAGTTTGATGCATGGCTTCCAGCCGCGAAAGGAAAAATTGTGCTGATGGCGCAATATCAGAAAATCGGGCGTTCTGATGAACAGATCAAAGAATTTGCAACCACAGAGCTGTATGAAAAGCTGAAAGCAGAAAAAGAGCAGGCCGGAAAAGACTTCCGCGATTATGTGAAGAACATCGGCTATGATAACAATACCCTTCCGGAAGCTTTAGAAAAAGCAGGAGCAGCTGGAATTGCCATTTCCAACTGGACCGGAATCATGGGTGCGAACAGGATTTTCGGAGCGAAAACTTCAAAGATCCCAATGATAGACATTGATATAGAAGATTACGGCATGCTTTACCGAATGGCTGAAAAAGGAACAAAACCGAAGATCAGGCTGGAAGCACAGTCTAAAATTCTTCCTGATGCGAAGAGTTTTAACACAATCGGAATGATTAAAGGAAAAGAAAAACCTGAGGAATATGTTATTCTTTCTGCTCACCTGGATTCATGGGATGGTGCACAGGGTGCTACGGACAACGGAACGGGAACTCTTACTATGCTTGAAGCGATGAGAATCCTTAAAAAATATTATCCGAATAATAAAAGAACCATTGTGATCGGGCTTTGGGGAAGCGAAGAACAGGGACTGAACGGTTCAAGAGGTTTTGTAGCCGATAATCCACAGATTATGAAAGGAACCCAGGCTGTATTCAATCAGGATAACGGGACCGGACGGGTAGTCAATATCAGTGGACAGGGATTTGCAGACTCGTACAGCTATATCGGGAAATGGCTGAACGGTGTTCCGAAAACAGTGAGAGACCACATCAAAACAGATTTTCCTGGAATGCCGGGCGGCGGCGGTTCGGATCATGCCTCATTTGTAGCGGCAGGAGTTCCGGGGTTTTCTTTAGGGTCCCTGAACTGGGGCTATTTTGGCTATACATGGCATACCACAAAAGATACGTATGATAAAATCGTTTTTGATGAAGTAAAGAATAATGTGGTTCTAACGGCTGCGTTAGCCTATATGGCATCGGAAGACCCTGAATTTACCAGCAGAACAAAAAGGGTAATGCCTCAGGATGACAAAGGCGAAACGGTAAAATGGCCGGAAGCTAAGGAACCGAGAAGAGATTCCAAAGAATATAAATAAAATATCAGTTGTTAGACTTCAGATATGAGGTCAAAGCTGCACAAATTATTGTGCAGCTTTTGTTTTTGACGGGTAAAGAAGGTTTCTTATTTCCTGAATTTTATTTTCCTTAACGATGTAGGTTTTACAGATTTTATTGTTCAGGTTCATACTGAAATTCATCTGAGTAGATTCTTTTTCCCATGTATGGTTTACCGGCGGGATATAATCTGAAAATATTGGATGGAAATTCGCAAGACATAGAAAGTTTCGTTTTAAAGATAATAACAGACCGGGATAATTTCCAAAATCATCAATTACCCTTATTTTAAAAACAGTTTTTCCTAAAGTGGTTCCACGGTACAATTCGCTTACAGTCCCTGAAATAATAACACAGGGAATAGAATAAAGAAAACAGAGGATCACTATTTCTTTAAACAGAAAAAAGAAAATAAGGAAGAAGGGTATTATATCAATCAATTTAGCGAAAAGCCTTTCTCTTTCGCTGCCTTTATAAGTAGTATCATAGGGGAAATCATATTCATAGGAATTATAAATCCTGTACCCGTATTCATCAAATTGGCGGGTTGGTCTGCGAATGATTCTTCTCTCCTTAAGTTCGGATATTCTCACGGATGTTTTTTTGATTTGTATTTTTTCCAATTATTCAAAAATAAAAATAATAGTTCAATAAAACACGTCAGGTTCTGTCGCTTCCGGCGTTTACTTTTGCTTTAATAGAGTTTATGAGGAATTCTGTTATTAACCAAAATTAACCCAAAAAAACAAAATTTTATGATTTACGCAAATGCATTTTTTACACCGGGTAACAGCTATCCGAATGACGACATTGTACAGCTGGTAGATAACTACACTCATCAGGCTGTTACATATAAAAAAGTGGGAACCGCTGTTGAAGATGGTGTGATCTACCGGAAAAAAGATAATGATTTTTACGAAAGACAATGGTCAGGGTATGTCAATATATTGTGGTGGAATATCAGGGAAACCGGAATTTTAGCACCTACCGTTACCCAGCGTATTAATCAGGCCCTAGCGATGGGATATGATACATTTTTTGATGAAATGTCTATTGAGATTGAGGGAACCTTATATCTACAGTGCAACCAAAAAATCCTATCCAATAACTGTAGTATAAAGCAGAAATCAAAAAGCAAGGAAATTTTTAACTGTGAGGGTAAAGAAAATATTTCTATTAAAGGGTTCAGTTTAGAAGGAGAAGGAGATGAGTATGAAGGCGGTGCCAGTTCCAGAAATGTAGGTGTTATGGCTCACCGGTCTAAAAATATTATTATCGAGAAGAATATGTTTAAAGATTTCACTTATTCCGCCGTATCAGGATGGGGAGGTGTAGAGCATTTTATTTTCAGATTCAACAGGGTTAAAAATGGATTATTTACTCATGCCTGGGCAAATATCAATTACAAAAAAGATAATGCTGGTATTGTAGTAGCCGGAAAAAACATCACTATTTTGAAAAACTATTTTGAAAATTCATCACAGGGTATTTATATCGCCGAAAATTCTGATGTTGTGAGTGTTTCAGATAACGACGTTGAAAATACAATTCTTGAGCATGGAATGTACCTTGATTCCGGTATTTCAAATCTTACGGTGATTGGAAACAGAGTACGGAATACGTTGAAAGCAGGGATCAAACTTCAAAATTATGAGTCTTCAGAGGATACTGATGATCATTATGTTAGTAATAATATTGTGATTTCCAGTAATATTATTGAAAATACAGGTGATGGAGGCGATGGGATTTTAATTAATAATACAACATCGCCGGCGGTTCCCCAGCTTTATGCAAAAAATGTGGTTGTTTCCGGAAATGTGATCAGAAATGCTGGTCAGCACGGAATTAATATCAGGTACGTAGATCTTGGAGTTATTTCCAATAATGTGGTTAATAATACTGCTGCCACAGGAATTTATATCTCAGATACAAAAGGGGTAGAAGTCAGCCATAATAATATCAGAACAACACAGGAGAACGGGATTATGATTGAAGCCCATAATTATTTATTATCAGCTAGTTTCAACACCATTGAAAACCCGGCAATGAGAAACTCAGGTCTCACAGATCTGTTAACAGGGATTACTATACGTGGAACGCTAAATAAAGAAATTACTTTAAGAAACAATAAGATGATAGGGAGTGGTAATACTATGGAATACGGAATTTTTGTTGAATTTATAACACCTACGGAAGGAAATCCGGTGAAAAAGACTTTTCAGGAGACTTATGAAATTGTAGGAAATACAGTCCTGAATGCTGTTACTCCATATAGATTTAACAGTGATATAGCTTTAAGGCTACTTAATAACAATTACAAAAATTTATTATCAAGTCCGGGTCAGGAATAGTAAAAGGCTAATAAGTTTTATTTTTAATGATTAAAACTGATGAGGCTGTCTCACTTTTGAGACAGCCTCATCTATATTAAAGTCAATTAATTCCCTATTGAAATAGATTTTCCAATTCTGAAAGCCTTGAAATCGAGGGCTGGTATTTCCGGTCATTCAATGTTCCGAAACCATATTCACAGAAAATAAACGGCAAATGGCTGGCTGTAGCGGAATTATAATCCGTTTGGGTATCCCCGATATACACTGAATTTTCAGAATTTAAGTGATTCCTTTCCATAATCAGCCGGATATTCTCAGATTTCGGTTTTCCGGTCCGCCCGTAAGATTCAAAATCTTTAAACAGGTTTCCAAACTGAGTAAATTCCAAAAATGCTTCAATATAGTCTTCCTGACAATTGCTGACGATAAAAAGAGTATGGCTTTTTGCCAGACTTTTCAAGGTTTCTTCCACACCGTCATAAAGAATACCACCATGGATATGTAAAAGCTGATTCTCATTTCGTACAATTTCAGAAAGAACTTCATGAACCTTCTGATCAGAAATTCCGGGAACAATATCTCTTAAAATATCATCAGCCAGCAAGCCCATATATTGGTTCATATCTTCAGGTTTTAAATCTTTCTGAATCAGTTGATGTTTATTTAAAACCTCGTTCCATATCGTGATGATGGTTGCTCTGGAATCCCAAAGTGTTCCGTCCAGATCGAAAATTAAATTTTTAGCGCTCAAAATGAGTAATGAATTTATCGTATTAATTAATCGTAAGGAAGTTCAAAGTTGTGTTTACAGGATCATGCTTAGCTGCACTCTTTTTCTGGTTTCATCCACATCTGTCACTTTTACACGGACATGCTGATGGAGTTTTACCACTTCATTGACATCGGAAACAAACCCGTCTTTCAGCTGAGAAATATGAACCAGCCCGCTTTCCTTAATCCCAAGATCCACAAAACATCCGAAGGCAGTAATATTATTGACAATTCCGGGCAAAATCATTCCGACTTTTAAGTCTGTGATTTTTTTTACATTCGGATCAAATTCAAAAATTTTGGCTGCTTTTCTCGGATCCAGTCCCGGTTTTTCCAGTTCTTTTACAATATCCTTGATTCCCAGGATTCCAATCTCTTCCGTAGTGTATTTTTCAGGCTGGATCAATGCAATTTTCTCCTTATTGGCGATCAACTCATGGGTTTTAATGCCTAAATCTTTAGCCATTTTCTCTACAATTCCGTAAGCTTCAGGATGAACCGCAGAATTATCCAGAGGATTTTGAGCATTGGTGATCCTAACGAACGCTGCAGCCTGCTGATAAGCCTTTTCTCCAAGCCTCGGAACTTTTTTCAACTGTTTTCTGTCTTCGAAAGGACCGTTTTCAGTTCTATAATTCACAATATTTTCTGCCATTTTTTCACCGATTCCCGAAACATAGCTCAGGAGGGATTTGCTGGCTGTATTTAAATTGATTCCTACAGAATTCACACATTTCATCACGGTAGTATCAAGCTCACTTTTCAGCTGGGTCTGATCTACATCGTGCTGATATTGCCCTACACCGATAGATTTGGCGTCAATTTTTACCAGTTCCGCAAGCGGATCTGCCAGTCTTCTCCCGATAGAAACAGCGCCACGTACCGTCACATCATAGGACGGAAATTCATCCCTTGCAATTTTGCTGGCCGAATACACCGATGCGCCGGCTTCCGAAACCACAAAAACCTGCAAAGGCTTATCGAAAGCAATTTTTTTAATAAAGAACTCAGTTTCACGGCTTGCCGTTCCGTTTCCGATAGAAATCGCTTCAATATTGTAAGCATTCACCATAGACCGGATCTTTTTCATGGCCATTCCGCTTTCATTCTGCGGAGCATGGGGATAAAGGGTTTCATTGTGGAGAAGATCACCTTTTTCATCAATGCAGACCACTTTACAACCGCTTTTATATCCGGGATCTATCGCCAGGATTCTTTTTTCACCCAACGGCGGGGCAAGAAGTAACTGGCTGAGGTTTTCAGAGAAGATCTCAATGGCTTTTTTATCCGCTTTTTCTTTGGCTTCCTGCAAAGCTTCATTCGAAATGGCTGGCTCCAGAAGTCTTTTATAGCTGTCTTTTATCGCTACAGCAATTTGATCCGAACTTTCATTATCGGATTTAATCACCGCTTTTTCTATAAAGTCTATTGCTTCTTCCTTATCAATTCCGATATTTAGTTTTACAAAACCCTCCGATTCAGCTCTGAGCATAGCCAGAAGCCTGTGAGAAGGAGTTCGCGTAAGATTTTCTTCCCATTCAAAGTACTGTGAGAACTTTTGGGCTTCTTCTTCATCTTTTTTGGCCTTTACAGCCTTTGAAGTGATCATGGCTTTACGTTGGAAAAGTCGGCGCAGGTTTTTGCGGACATACATATTTTCATTAATCCATTCTGCCATGATATCTCTGGCTCCCTGAAGCGCTTCTTCCTCATTGGGAACTTCAGCGTTCAGATATTTGGAAGCCAGGAACTGCAAATCACTGCTTTTCTGGCTCATAATAATTTTAGCTAATGGTTCCAGTCCTTTTTCCTTAGCGGCATCAGCTTTTGTTTTTCTGCGTTTTTTGAAGGGCAGATATAAATCTTCAAGCTCAGGAATATCAAAACTTTCTTCAATTCTTTGTTTTAATTCAGGCGCCAGGGCATTCTGTTCTTCAATTGCTTTTAAAATCGCTTCCTTTCTCTTTACGATGTCTTCAAACTGCTTGCTGATCTTTGAAATCTGCTCAATCTGCACTTCATCCAGATTTCCGGTCTTATCCTTTCTGTATCGTGAAATAAAGGGAATGGTGCAGTCTTCTGCTAACAGTTGTAAAGTATTGTTGATGCTCTTCTCGGAAATATTGAGCTGCTGCTGTATAAATGTTACGGTCGTCATTACTTTGTTTTCGGGAAGCTAAAATAATGTTTTGGAATGAGAAAAGGCGAGTCGCCCCGCCTTAAATGTGTATTCTTAATTAATGAAATCAATGAATCGGATTTAATTAACAACCGCAATCGCCATCCCGTCATATTCTTTGGCACCTACAGTTTGCATAATGGTGGCGGTAACTTTTGGATGGTCAGCCAGCAGCTGATTAAACCGCTGTACGCCTTTCACTCTTTCATCAGTTGTGTTTTCATCAAGGACTTTGCCTTCCCGGATCACATTGTCGCAAATAATCATGGTTCCCGGATGTGAAAGCTGTAATGCCAGTTCAAAATATTCAGCATAGGGAGGTTTATCGGCATCAATAAAAATAAAATCAAAAGCTTCTTCACCTTTGGCAATAAGTTCGTTTAATACATCCATCGCCTTGCCAATCCGCAGATCAATTTTATCTGAAAGTCCGGCTTTTGCAATGTTTTCACTGGCAACCTGAGCATGATGAGGATCGAATTCCACAGTAATTACTTTTCCGTCCGCGGGAATAGCCCTTGCCATCCAGATGGTGCTGTATGCTCCTAAAGTACCCAGTTCCAGAACACGCTTAGCTTTACAGGTAAGCAGCATCAGCTGCAGAAATTTGCCCTGAGTGGCTGTTACACTGATCTGAGGCATGGAAGCCTTATCCAGAGACGCTATGGTTTGTTGTAGAATTTCATCTTCAGGTGCAACCAGATTACTGATGTACTGATCTACTTTTTCAAATAACTGCTGATTCATAGGTTTTAATTTTCGTGATTGGAAATAGCTCAGGAGGAGGTTTATATATAGGCGTATTGTCCCGGAGCTTTACTTAGGCTAAAGTTAGTCAATTTTGAAATGAAATTTAAAACCTTATTTCACGTTCATAGATTAATAGTAAGCAGTAAAACCAGATTTTTTTTATTTCTTGATGTATGTTAAGATGATAATTAATATGGTTTTTCTATTTTTGGAATCTTAAAATGAATATTTTAAAACAATTTTCTAAACAAACAAACAATATGAAAAAACTTAGTGTAATCGCATTAGTAGGAATTGGGTTGCTTGCAGCATCATGTAATAAAGAAAAATCAGCAGAAACTACAGCTGCCACTACTGAGCAGACCGTAGCAGAAAGCAAAGGAGAAGTATTAACAGTAGACGCTGCTACTTCTGTAGTAAACTGGAAAGCTTTCCACAAAGGAGGTATGGCTCCACGTTGGGGAACACTTAACGTGAAATCAGGTGATCTTAGCATTGAAGGAGGTCAGCTTACTGCCGGAAACTTTGTAATTGACATGAACTCTATCAAAGTAGATCCTGCTTCTGTAACAGAAAAAGATAAAAAACCTGCAGATCTTGAAGCACACTTAAAAAATCCTGATTTCTTTGATACGGCTAAAAACCCTACATCAGATTTCAAAATTACAAGCGTAGCAGATCTTAAAGAAGCTCCTGCAGATGCGGTAGCCGGAGCGAATAAAACCGTAAGCGGAAACCTTACATTATCAGGAAAGACAATGAACGTTACTTTCCCTGCTAAAGTAGATGTTGCTGAAGGTTCAGCGTCTGTTCAGGCTAAATTTACAGTGAACAGAGCAGACTGGGGGATTAAATTCGGTACTTCAGAAGCAGATCCTGCGGAATGGATGATCAGCAAAGACATCGAAATTGCAGTAGATGTAAAAGCTAAAAAATAATTCGTTAGATACAATTTTCTTAGGGCTGCCTTTTTAGAAAGGCAGCTTTTTTATTTAGACATATCCTCATAAAAGTACTGTAATAATATTTTTATATTTATGAAAACACGGGACCTTCGACACTCGAAGCCACCGTCTAATTCACTACTTTTGCACAGATGATATACATTTTCCTTTTGTTAAACCTTTTCACACTGATAATCTTCGGATGGGATAAAAGACTTGCTGTAAAGCATAAAAGGAGGATTCCGGAAAACACGCTTTTAGGTTTGGCTTTTATGGGCGGAACGGCAGGAGCGGTTCTGGGAATCCTGATTTTCAGACATAAAATTTCAAAACGATCTTTTTTACTGAAACTTACAGGAATTATTTTGGTCCAGGCGGCATGCATTTATTTTTTTCAAAGATATTGGGGAACTTAATTCATAAAATCCAATCATATATTCTTTATCTATGCTAAAAATTGATTGATAAAATATTCAATTTTAAAGCATTAACAGGGCGGAGGACAGAAAATGCTCATTATGAATTTGTTAATTAATTGATATTCTTGCTTATTATTCATTAGAAATCACTATTTTTGCACCCGTAAAAATCATTCATGCAAAACATTAGAAATATTGCGATTATCGCGCACGTTGACCACGGGAAGACGACTTTGGTTGACAAGATTATTCATGCTACAAACATTTTCAGAGAAAATCAGGAAAGTGGAGAATTAATAATGGATAACAATGATCTTGAAAGAGAGAGAGGGATTACGATCTTATCCAAAAATATTTCTGTTACCTATAAAGACACAAAAATTAACGTAATTGATACACCTGGTCACGCCGATTTCGGTGGGGAAGTAGAAAGAGTTCTGAAAATGGCGGATGGGGTAATTTTGTTGGTAGATGCCTTTGAAGGGCCGATGCCTCAGACAAGATTCGTACTTCAGAAAGCTTTGGAGCTGGGATTGAGACCATTGGTGGTAATCAATAAAGTAGATAAGCCAAACTGTCGTCCGGACGAAGTTCACGATCAGGTATTTGATTTATTCTTCAACCTTGATGCGACTGAAGAGCAGCTGGATTTCCCAACGTTCTACGGATCTTCAAAACAAGGTTGGTTCAACACTTCATTAGAGCAGACTGAAGATATTTTACCGTTATTGGATGGTATTTTACAGTATGTTCCTGCACCGAAAGTATCAGAAGGAACCCTTCAGATGCAGATCACTTCTCTTGATTATTCTTCATTCTTGGGAAGAATTGCCATCGGGAAAGTGACAAGAGGGGAGATCAAAGAATCCCAGTGGATTGGTCTTGCTCAGGCAGACGGTAAAATTGTAAAAGGAAAAGTAAAGGAATTATACGTTTTCGAAGGTTTAGGAAAGAAAAAAGTAACCGAAGTACAGGCAGGTGATATCTGTGCTGTAGTAGGTTTCGATGCTTTCCAGATCGGGGATTCTTTCGTGGATCTTGAAAACCCTGAGCCGTTGGAAAGAACAGCAATTGATGAGCCTACACTGAACATGACGTTCTCTATCAACAATTCACCTTTCTTCGGAAAAGACGGTAAATATGTTACCTCAAACCACCTGAAAGAAAGATTGTACAAAGAGTTAGAGAAAAACCTGGCACTTAGAGTTCAGCAAACTGATGATGCCAATACATTCCTTGTTTTCGGTAGAGGTATTCTTCACTTATCGGTTTTAATCGAAACGATGAGAAGAGAAGGATATGAAATGACGATTGGTCAGCCGCAGGTTATCCTTAGAGAAATCGACGGAGAAAAATGTGAGCCTTACGAATCTTTGGTAGTTGACGTTCCTGAAGAATATGCTTCAAGAGTAATCGACCTGGCTACTCAGAGAAAAGGAGATCTTCACATTATGGAAACCAAAGGGGAAATGCAGCATATGGAATTCGAAATTCCTTCAAGAGGTTTGATCGGATTACGTTCCCAGATGTTGACAGCTACTGCAGGTGAAGCTATTATGGCACACCGTTTCACAGAATACAAGCCTTTCAAAGGGGCGATTCCTGGAAGAAATAACGGGGTATTGATCAGCAAAACTCAAGGTCCGGCAACTGAATATTCTATTGCTAAACTGCAGGACAGAGGTAAGTTCTTCGTAGATCCGGGTGAGGAAATCTATGCAGGGATGATCATCGGTGAACAAAACAAGCCTGGTGACCTGGTAGTAAACATCGTGGAAGCAAAACAGCTGAACAACATGAGAGCTTCCGGAAAAGATAAAGATACCGGTGTTGCTCCGAAAATCTTATTCTCTCTTGAAGAATGTATGGAATATATTCAGGGTGATGAAGCGATTGAGGTAACTCCGAACTTCATCCGTATGAGAAAGAAACTACTTTCAGAAGAAGAAAGAAAAAGAGTGGAAAGATCAGCGAAAGCTTAATCAATTCCTATCAATATAATAAAGCCCCGAATTTTTCGGGGTTTTTTTATGAGACTATGCCTTTAATTGTTTATTTTGGCATAATAATCTCTTAGAAAGAATAAATTTAAAGCAGTTTGCAGACGATGAAAATGAATATTATAAAACTGACCGTTTTAGCCGGAGTTTTTACACTATATACAGGTTGCTCCGTACAGAACAATACGGTAAAAGCAACTCCAACAAAAACTACTACACCTAAACCCAGCGGCACAAAGCCCATACCTAAACAGCAGGTATCCGTAGCTAATCCGGTGACGGGAACGCCCGCTGCAGACGATACATTCAGAACAACACTTCCGGAAATTAAACGCGAATTCCGTGGCGCATGGATTGCCAGTGTTGCCAACATCAACTGGCCTTCAAGGAATAATCTGACCGTTGACCAGCAGAAAGCAGAAGCCATCAGTATGCTTGACATGCTTAAAGAAAATAATTTCAATGCTGCGATATTCCAGATCAGACCTTCGGCAGATGCCTTGTATACAAGTAGCATAGAGCCCTGGTCGTTCTTTCTGACCGGACAGACCGGAGCTGCTCCTTACCCGAACTATGACCCGCTTCAGTTTTGGATTGAAGAAGCCCATAAAAGAGGAATAGAGCTTCATGTTTGGTTAAATCCTTACCGTGCCCATCATTCCAATGGAGGCGCTGTAAACAGTATGTCGATGGCCAGCAGGCTCTCCGATATTGTCATAAGGCTGAAGAACGGGATGTACTGGTTTGATCCGGCAAACAGGAGAACACAGGATCATGTTTCCAATGTGGTCAAAGATATTGTAAAGAGATATGATATAGATGCCGTGCATTTCGATGATTACTTCTATCCGTATGCAACCTACAACAGGGGCGCAGATTTCCCTGATAATGCAAGCTGGAACGAGTATCTGAGAAGCGGCGGTACCTTATCCAGAGCAGACTGGCGAAGAGATAATGTGAATAGGTTTGTGGAAAGGATCTACAAGGAAATTCATGCAGAAAAAAATTACGTAAGATTCGGGATAAGTCCTTTCGGAATCTGGAAGCCGGGTTATCCTGCCGGGATTGTAGGGTCTTCACAGTATGACGAATTATATGCCGATGCCAAATTATGGCTGAATAAAGGCTGGGTAGATTATTTCTCACCACAGCTCTACTGGCCCATAGATTCAAAAGGGCAGGGCTTTGAAGCTCTGTTAAACTGGTGGAAATCTGAAAATACTATGAACCGCCATCTATGGCCGGGACTGAATACCGTTGAGATCAAAGTATCAGACCGTCCTTCCGAAATCAGAAACCAGATCGAAATTTCCAGACAGGTTTTAAAGAATGATGCCGGAGAGATTCATTGGAGTATTGCTGGGCTTACAAAAAACCCGGGGATGCTTCCTGTCCTGAAAAACGGACCATACAAAGAAAAAGCACTGGTCCCGAAAACTCCATGGATAAAAGCTGTTCCGCTACAGACGCCTACGATTTATGTTGCAGATAACGGAAGCTCGGTACAGGTAAGTTGGAGTATTAAAAATGCTTCTGAAGTTTTCCAGTGGGTACTTTTCACCCAATACAACGGAGTCTGGGAAACCGAAATTTTAACAGTGGATACCCTTACGAAAGAAATCCCAAAAACCAAAGACGGGAAAAAATTAAATGCAGCCGCTATAAAAGCTGTTGACCGATTAGGAAATGAGAGTGATTATATGGCGAAGAAGATAAAATAGATGGTACAATGCAGACGGGCAAAAAACGAAAATGCAAAAAGCAAATTTGATTATTGGCGGCTTAATAATTGGCGATTATCAGAATATAAATAACGGAACCGGTTCAGAAATGAGCTGGTTCTTATTTTAGAATAACTATAAATAATATCTGTAAAATGCTTTATTTCATAGTTTTATTGTTTTAACTTAAAGTTAAATTTGGAAAGGACAATTTGCATCGGAACCATTTTTGTATCTGTATTATTATCACAAAAATATAGCATTATGAATACCAACAGACTTTCCCCAACAATGGAAAAAGCATTGAGCGATCAGATGAACAAAGAAATTCACGCCTCACACGTCTTCCTGTCCTATGGAATATGGGCGGATGATAAAGGATACCAGGGAATTGCCAACTTTTTATACAGGCACGCGCAGGAAGAGAGAAACCATTCCATTAAATTCATGGAATATGTTCTTAACAGAGGTGGAAAACCAAAAGTAGATGCTATCCCGGCACCTCCGGCTGATCCGGATTCTTTGACCGCCTGTTTCGACGGAGTTTTTAAACATGAAGTGGATAATACTACAGCCATCTACAGAATCGTAGATCTGGCTTTAGAAGAGAAAGACTGGGCAACATGGAATTTTATGCAGTGGTTTGTTCAGGAGCAGATAGAAGAAGAAACCCTGGCGTCCAACCTGATCGATAAACTGAAAATTGCAGGAGGAGACAGAGCCACCGATGAATCTTTATTTACTTTAGATAAAACATTACAGGAAGCACCAAACGATGTTCCGCTGGCCCAGGACGCTACCGGAGATAACCCATAAAACCGATTGTTGAATTAAAATTATTAAAAATCTGTCAGAAGCCTGGCAGATTTTTTTATTATGAATCTCCCTCAAAATTCCCTATCTTTGCACGCTGAAAGTTCAAGATTCAACAAATCGGGTGAAAAGCCTTATAATTTTAAGCATTGAACTTTAGACTTTAAACCTTTAAACTTTGAATTTTACAATATGAAATGTGGAATCGTAGGCCTTCCGAATGTAGGTAAATCAACGCTCTTTAATTGCCTGAGCAATGCTAAAGCCCAGTCAGCAAACTATCCTTTCTGTACCATAGAGCCGAACTTAGGAACGGTATCCGTGCCGGATCAGCGACTGTTTGAGCTGGAAAAATTAGTAAACCCTGAGAGAGTACTACCCGCGGTTGTTGAAATCGTAGATATTGCAGGTCTTGTAAAAGGCGCCAGCAAAGGGGAAGGACTGGGAAATCAGTTTCTGGCCAATATCCGTGAGTGTGAAGCTATTATCCATGTTTTAAGATGTTTCGATAATGGAAATATTATCCACGTAGAAGGTTCTGTAGATCCGCTTAGAGATAAGGAAATTATTGACATAGAGCTTCAGCTGAAAGACCTTGAAACCGTAGGAAAAGCAGTTGAGAAAGCTAAAAAGTTCATTAAATCCGGAAAGAAAGATGATATCCTGGTATACGAAACCCTTCAAAGCCTGGAGAAATTTATTGAGGACGGAAAAAATGCAAGAGAATTTCCTGTAAACGATCTTACAAAAGCAATCATCGACGATATTCAGCTTTTAACGAAAAAGCCTGTACTTTATGTTTGTAATGTAGACGAAAATTCCATCAAAAACGGAAACGAATGGGTAGGAAAGATAGAAGCAATGGCTAAAAATGAAGGAGCAGAGATTGTAGTTCTTGCCGCACAGATTGAGGCTGATATCAATGAGCTTGAAACGTACGAAGAGAGAGAAATATTCCTTGAAGAGCTTGGCCTTGAAGAGCCGGGAGTAAACCGTTTGATCAGAAAAGCCTACGACCTTCTGAAACTTCAGACGTATTTTACTGCAGGAGTGAAGGAAGTAAGAGCATGGACGATAGGACAGGGATGGACGGCACCACAGGCAGCAGGAGTAATTCACACAGACTTCGAAAAAGGTTTCATCCGTGCAGAAGTAATCAAGTACAACGATTATATCAGCTACGGGTCTGAAGTAAAAGTAAAAGAAGCCGGAAAACTTTCTGTAGAAGGTAAAGAATACATTGTTCAGGATGGAGACATCATGCACTTCAGATTCAACGTATAAGAAAATATTAAAGTTAGTTATTATAGAAAAACGCTCCAGGGTTTATCTCTGGAGCGTTTTTTGCAATTGTTCTGCAAATTTAACCGATGAAATACGTCTATCTTTTAATATCTGTACTATTCATTTCCTGCTCGGAGAGTATTGAAAAGAAATGTTTTATTGATGATAAAGATGATATATTTAAAGGCTATGTGGAAAAAGAAACATATACTGTAAAACAGATTCTTGATGATCAGCCGGATTATCTGGAAATCGTTAATCTCAAAAGATACAGAACTTTTAAAAAAGATAGTACTGAAGCACGCTTATTTGGATATTCTCTTGAAGAAGCTGAAAAGAAATGGAAAGCCGATCAGGAAGAATTTGAGATTTTCAGGGCAAAGTTTTCAGATCAGTTTGAATATTCTCACAAACAGCTTTTAAATAATGTGTGGTATGCCCTGGGAAGCAATAGTCTGGGGTATTGGTTGTTGAAAATTGAAAAAGGTCAGGCAGATGCCTATTTTCTTGGAATCAGTTTTAGCCATTATTATATTAACAAAGTCCAGGAGAATCCTATTGTAAAGGATGGTTTTTTTCAGGCTGAAGGAAGTCTGGTAAAAATTATAAAAGTACCGGGACTTCCGGGATATGATGATTATTCAGCTATGGAAGACGGTAAGCTTTTTAAAATTAAATTGAAAGATTTAATGATAGACTCTGATAATGATGGATATAACGATATATTTGAGAACAGTTTGGGTCTGAATGCCCGTAGTAACGATACAGATGGAGATGGAATAAATGATTTTGATGATATGAATCCTATGTTCAAATCTGAGAAGAACAAGTTTAGTCAATTATACGAAATGCTGTTGCCTGATTATGGTGCATTGAATTTTAAAAAGCTTCATTATTCTTTTGCTGTTTATGAAAGTGATTGTGATTATTTTCACCAGATCAATCCCGGATTGAGAGTATTATTTATTCCTGAAAAAGAAAGCAAGCAGGGGTATTATGTTCGAATGACGGATGTAGTCGGAGGAAGTATTTCAAAAATCAAAAGAGATAAGAAGGATCCCGATAAATTCTACATTTACACATCGGGGAATAGCTTTACGAATGATTATTCCGCTGAATTTAAGAACGGTAAATGGATTCTTGAAATAACAGGAGGAACTGTTGTTTAAAACTACTGTTCAGAATTGAGCAATATATTTAATGGAGATAGCAGAAAAGGGATCATAACAGAAAAACCGCCTCAGGAGGCGGTTTTTATAAGGTATTTCTAAGTTTATATAACTTCGATAGGATCTATAATGATAATACGGCACTTTGCTTCAGCACAGCCATTACCATACTTTCTGCACTCTCCGGTAGCCGGATCAATGCACTGCTCCTTACCACCTGTAATAGATCTTAATTCTCTTTTGTTCAATTTTTTCCCCTTGTCTAAGTGTAAGTTTTTCATGGTTCTTTGGTTTTAGTTGATGTTGAATTTAAAAATTAAAGTTGAGGTCTGCATTCTTTCTGTGCACAAACCTTTGAAATAATTGTACATCCAAAAGGATCAGAAGATGGTTCGCATGGCGGGTTCTGGCAAAGTACCGGCTCCATACAGTTCAGGAGACCTCCTGCGATAGTTTTTAATTGTTTTTTGCTTAGCTTTTTTCCTCCTTGTAAAAACAGGTTTTTCATTATTTTGATTTTTAGTAGGTTAGTTGGAAACGAATATATGGAAAATATCCACATATTTCACCTGTTGAAGAAAAAAAACTATATTTTATGTTTTCTAATTAATAAAAGCAAAAAGCCTACTTCAATCAAAGTATTGTATTCTGTATGAAAAGCAACACTCTGCTTAAAAATCTTTAGATTTTCTCTTAACTATTCTTATCGTCTTAAATCATCTTAATGTTTAAAAAGTTAATCCTGCAAATCTGCAGGATAAGGATGTCACCACCTAAACTTTTGCAGCACATAAAAAAACCGTTCACTATCGAACGGTTTATGTATTTCCTATAAAGGATCAATAATTGGCCTGCATTGCAGCTGTGCGCAGCCCATTGATATTTTTCTGCAGCCTCCGGTCATTGGATCAATGCAGTCCATTAATCCCCCAGTAATGCTTCTCAACTGTTTTTTGTTCAGTTTTTTTCCTTTTGGTACATCTTGATTTTTCATTGTTTTGATTTTTAGTGAGTTAGTTGAAAACTAAGTTAATAAAAATCTTCAAATGTATATCACCTGATGAAGAAAAAAGTAAAATATTTTTTAATTTTAAAATCCTGCTAACTTTGTATATTTGAATTTTACAAATCATCGGTTATGGAAAAGATTGCTCATGCCTCCCTGGAAGATTTTTATAAAGAGATGGCTGCCAAGCTGGGAAAAGACCTTGAAAGTATTTTTCCGAAAGGGCTTCACAAAGATATCGGGCACTTTAATGTATTCGATATCCGGCAGACGATAGAACGGGCGAAAACCACCTCAGAAATGCCCTATAACCGCAGGAAATACTATAAAATCAGCCTGATCAGGGGTAAAAACAGGGCTGAGTATGCAGATAAAATTATAGCGATCAAAAAAAATGCATTGTTGTTTGCAACGCCAAAAGTTCCTTATCATTGGGTTCCTGAGGACCCCGCACAGTCAGGAAGTTTCTGTGTCTTTACCGAAGATTTTTTCATTAAGGCACAATCGAGGTTTTCCCTGGAAGATCTGCCGATATTTCAGCCCGGAAATATTCCTTTATTTGAGATTGAAGATGAGCTGGCAGATGAAATAGAAACCCTGTTTACTAAAATAAAGCAGGAAATAGCCTCCGATTATGTTTTTAAATATGACCTGATCAGAAACTATGTGCTGGAGCTGATCCACTATGGACAAAAACTCCAGCCTGCCGCAACATTATCTGCTTCCAGCAACGCTTCATTAAGGGTGGTTTCATTATTTATAGAGCTTTTGGAAAGACAGTTTCCCATCGAATCTTCCGAACAGAGGCTTCAGCTAAAAACCGCAAAAGATTATGCCGACAGGCTGGCGGTTCATGTGAATTATTTAAATAAAAAACTCAAAGAAAACACTGGGAAGACGACAACGGAATTCATCGCGGACCGGCTGGTTCAGGAAGCAAAAATCCTGCTGAGACAAACCAAATGGAATGTTTCCGAGATCTCCTATGCGCTCGGTTTTGAAGAAATCGCCCATTTTTCCAACTTTTTTAAAAGGAAAACATCAGTCACCCCAATGGAATTCCGGTCGTGATTTGATTTTTGCAAATTTCAGATTGATTGGGGCAAAGGTTTCTTCTGCAGAATGTGCCAACTTTGTATCATTAAATAACAACAGTAAATCATACTAATAATGAATACAAAATCAAAAATCGCATTGGTAACCGGTGGAAGCCGCGGACTTGGAAAAAATGCAGCCCTTAAAATTGCCCAGAAAGGATTAGACGTTATCATAACCTATAACAGCAGCAGAGAAGAAGCGGATGCTGTGGTCAATGAAATAAAAGCATTGGGGCAAAAGGCCATTGCTTACCAGCTTGATACCAGGGATGTGAAAAGTTTCGATGCATTCATTAAAAACATCACAGATTATCTGGAAAGTGAAACCGGAAATTCAAATATTGATTATCTGGTTAATAATGCAGGAACCGCTTTGTACGCACCCATTACGGAAACTACTGAAGAACAGCTGGATGATATTGTAGATGTTCATTTCAAAGGAGTCTTCTTTCTGACCCAGAAAATGCTTCCTTTTATCAATGATGGCGGAGGAATCATTAATATTTCATCAGGACTGGCAAGATTTGCTTTACCCGGATCATCCGTATATGGCTCTATGAAGGCGGGAGTAGAGATGCTGACCAAATACATGGCCAAAGAATTAGGATCCCGCAGGATCAAAGCAAATGTAATTGCACCGGGAGCGATAGAAACAGATTTCGGAGGCGGAAGAACCAGAGATGATGAACATGTGAACTCAATGGTATCAAGCATCACAGCGTTGGGAAGAGCCGGACTTCCGGATGATATCGGCGGAGTAGTGGCCTTCCTGTGCACGGATGATGCCGGCTGGATCAACGGGCAGAGAATTGAAGCTTCGGGAGGAATGTTTTTGTAGAGGCGAAAAAGCGAAGAGGCAAAAGGGCAAAACAGCGAAAAGGTAGATTTGCTAATTTGATTTTACGAGATGTAAAGCAAAGAAGTAATCCTATATAATAGCCATAATAAACCGGTTCTGAAAAAGGACTGGTTTTTTTTCGTCGCGGAATGAATAGATAAGAAGTTTTATCAAATTTGCCTACCTTTAATATCAATAATAAACTTCATTCCTATGATTAAAGAATTTTTTAACCAGTTTCCCTATATCCTCGTAGGGCTTGAAGTTCTTTATCTTATAGGAATTATTTTTCTGGCTGGGAAAATTATCATGGATACGAAGAATACAAGTAAAACCCTGGCCTACCTCATGCTTATTATTTTTCTTCCTGTGGTGGGCATTATCATTTACTTTGTTTTTGGAGTGAATTACCGGAAAAATAAATTTTATACCTTTAAAATAGAACGGAATGAGCAGGTGTATCAGGCCGTTAGCACGTATATCAGGGAAACTCATCATAAAACCCTGGAACATCATAAAGAGGACATAGATCAGTTTCTGACGACCATTAATTTTCTTTATAATGCAGGACATTCTCCTTTGTCACAGGGAAATCATGCAGAAGTGCTGATCAACGGAGAAGGTAAATTTGAAAAAGTTTTTGAGGTTCTTGAAAGGGCCGTTCATCATATTCATTTGGAATATTATATTTATGATAATGATGAGATAGGGAACAGGCTGGCTGATGTATTGATCAGAAAGGCTGAAGACGGCGTGATTGTCCGTTTTCTGTATGATGATATGGGAAGCGGAAAAATAGGAAAAAAACTTCTGAGCAGACTGAAAGATGCCGGAGTGCAGGTTTCCCCTGTTAATAAAATTACGTTCAGGCTTTTGGCTAACCGGGTTAATTACCGAGATCACAGAAAAATGATCATTGTGGATGGGGCAGAAGTTTTTACAGGTGGAATCAATGTTTCCGATAAGTACATTAACCCTAACCCCGGTCAATATTGGAGGGATATCCATCTGTATATGAAAGGAGAGGCGGCTTTCTACTTTCAGTTTCTGTTTTTCAGCAACTGGGTTTTTGCAACGGAAAAAATTCCTGAAGTCTCCCAGCTTTATTTTACAAAAAAGGAAGGCGGGGGAAATTCATTGATTCAGACGGCGGCCAGCGGCCCGGATACCCAACCTTCTATTATGCTGAGTACAACATCTGCGGTGCTTTCTGCTAAAAAGAGAATTTATATTGTTACTCCTTATTTTGTTCCGGTTGAAACGGTGCTGAACGCGATTAAACAGGCTGCTCTTTCCGGTGCTGACGTCAGATTGATGGTCCCGAAATCCGGTGATTCCGTTATTGTAAATGCGGCTGCCTATTCTTACTACGAAGAGCTTTTAGAAAATAAAGTGAGGATATTTTTTTACAAAAAAGGTTTTATTCATGCCAAAACAATGCTAATAGATGATTATTTTTCATCGGTAGGTACAGCCAATATGGATGTGCGGAGTCAGGAACTGAATTTTGAAGTTAATGCATTGGTTTTTGACCAAAAGATCAACAGGAAACTTCAGGACCTTTTCCATGAGGATATGAATGACTGCGAAGAAATTTCCCTAGAATCCTGGAGAAAAAGGCCAAAATCCAAAGTTTTCTTTGAACATATGGCCAGACTGCTTTCTCCGCTGATATAAATTTTAAAGCCTGGAAAGGTTTTCTGTAGCTCTTTCCAAAGTCTCCTGTTTTTTGCGAACATAATCTGGACGCAAAGGAAGCTTAGAAAGCAAAGAAAGCCATTTGCCTTTTTTGCTTTCTTTACCATCTTAGCCTTTTCGCCATTTAGCCTCTTTGCCCTTTTGCCATAAAATCACAGTTTAGATAGGTTTTCTATAGCCCTCTCCAACGTTTCCTGTTTTTTCGCAAAACATAATCTGATCACATGATCGTTCCTTTTATTTTTGTAGAATGAGGAAAAGGGAACACTGGCTACTTTATGGTTGATGGTAAGTTCTGAAGCGAAGTCAAAATCATTTTTATCGGAAATTTTATCGTAGGTAAGGGCCTGGAAATAGGTTCCTTCACAATCGAGGAGTCCGAATGAGGTTCCTTCAAGGCCTTTTCTGAGGAAATCCCTCTTTTCCTGGAAAAAAGTATTCAGGTGATTGTAATGTTCATCGTTTTTCATGTATTCCGCCAAAGCGAGTTGGATAGGGGTATTTACACAGAATACATTGAACTGGTGAACTTTTCTGAACTCATCGGTAAGATTTTTAGGCGCTGCACAATAACCGGTTTTCCAGCCGGTAACGTGAAACAGTTTTCCAAACGACGCAACAAGAAGACTTCTTTCTTTCAGTTCGGGATAGCGGCAGATGCTCAGGTGCTTGTTTCCGTCAAAAACAATATTTTCATATACTTCATCACTGAGGATAAGAATAGAAGTATCTTTCACAAGTTTGATCAGCTCCTGCAGGTCATTTTCCTTTAAGATCTTTCCGGAAGGGTTATTCGGGTTGTTCAGGATAATCATTTTGGTTTTGTCGCTTACCAGATCTTTTACGATATTCCAGTCGATCTCATAATCCGGGGCTTTCATTTCAAAACGTTTTACAATGCCTCCGAAAAGCTCTACGGTAGGCTCATAACAGTCATACGCAGGTTCAAAAATAATTACTTCATCATCTTTTTTCACAAATGCCGCAATGGCAGTGAAAATAGCCTGGGTTCCTCCTGCGGTTACTGTAATTTCGGAATCAGGGTGATAAACGGCCTGGTTGCTGTTCTCAATTTTTCTTGCTATTTCTTCCTTTAGCGGGATCATTCCTCCCAGCGGGGCGTATTGGTTGAAGCCTTTTTGAATGAAATGGGTCACATGGTCCAGCAGTTCAGGATCCGGCATAAAGTCCGGAAATCCCTGAGAAAGGTTGATGGCCTCGTTTTCGTTGGCCAGTTGGGTCATCTGGCTGAAAATAGTGGTCCCTACATTGGAAAGCTTGGATAAAGGAAGTTGTATCATGAAGAGCAATTTTATTAAACCGAATTTAATTTATTTTTCGCAATCA
This sequence comes from Chryseobacterium phocaeense, assembly GCF_900169075.1. Lineage (NCBI taxonomy): Bacteria > Pseudomonadati > Bacteroidota > Flavobacteriia > Flavobacteriales > Weeksellaceae > Chryseobacterium > Chryseobacterium phocaeense. The sequence goes on along the minus strand of NZ_LT827015.1, from coordinate 2,027,802 downwards.
TGAAACAGTGATACGCAAAAAGGCTGCTTCTTCCGAAACAGCCTTCTATTTATTTTGCGTTATTTAAAAGAGTAGCATAGATTCTACTCTGTTGTTGCAATAGCCCAGGATTCCCCAGAACATTACGGTAGAACCACCCCATCCTGCAAGTGAAACCAGATGTTTTTTGAAGAATTTCTTATCATACAAATGTTCCACCATGTAGAGATGCTGTCTTTTGTAGCAACCAATTTTATTATTCCAGTTATCAAAGAACCAGAATCCAAGAGTAGGAACGAAGGGTGACATCACATATTTATTGGACCCATACGGGATAATGTCATCATACACCCGCAGCCATCCCGGACTGAAGGCTCCAAAGAAGGCCTGATACTGCTGGTTTTCAAAGGCATAATAGCTGTCGGGAAGCTGTTCTCCTGCTTCTGCCATCTGAACCAGCCCATTGACTTCGGCGTATTTTTGTATGGTTTCATTAAATGCTTTGGTTTCACGGAATTTCAAACCTTTCTGGTCACCGTAAACAAGGTATCTTTCTTCGCTGGAAAAAGTTCTTACGGTAATGACCGCAGACTGGTCTACAGGATTTTTTACGAGAGACGCTACAGGATACTTACCTTCGAGATCTGCAATCATGTCGACAGGCTGGCCGTCTGAGAAGTATTCAACGCGTACTTTATCAATGTTGATACCGTCCTGGGCAAATTCTTCCCGGATTTCCGGTGGTGCCGGTGGCAGGTCGGAGTTTTTGTTTAGCGCAGTGGCTGTTTTTTCTGCCACTGGTTCTTCAAATTGTTCATTGTTTTCACGGCAGCCTGATAGAATAAACAGGCATGCTGACAATCCTAAGATGGTCATGTTTCTGAGTTTCATATACAATAGTTTTTATGGTTGGTTAGTTTTTGAGAGCCGGATCATCTGAATAATATGGTCCGACTCTCATTTTAGTTTTAAATAAAGTTAAATGGATTATCAATTCCCTTTTATGTGAATTGGTAAGTGTAGGTGTTTTTCTAGTAAGTGTCAACAAATCAGAGATAAGTGTTAATTTTCCCGGGATAATTGGAATGAATAAAACCATTTGTTTTAACAAAAAAAGTCATAATTCACATCAATTTTGAGGAATAGAACCCGGATGGTAAAATCCTGGACCATATCATTTTGAATATCATGCTGATATTTACTGTTTGCCTGAAAGATCTTACCGGACTAATTCCTGCATTCCGTAGTGCAGGATGGCTTTTTCTTTCAGAGGATTGGTGCTCCAGTCTTCCCATTCGCAGGTGTAGGGATCATACCCGCATTTAAGCGGAGCAGAATACAGATCGTCCGGATTATCAGTGTAAGCACGACAATCGGTGCAGATATGCCTGAACTCACAGTCTTTACATTTTATAATCAGGTCTTTTGTAATATTCCAGTATTTTTTAAATTCCGGATGGTCCACAGCTTCCTGCAACGAGGTGCTTCTGATGTTTCCGAAACTTTCTTTCATACTGGGGCAGTTTTTGATATTGCCTTCTGTGTCTATACTTATCTTGCGGTTGAGACAGGAGTTATGAGCTAAAGACTCGGTGTACGTTGGAATATTAACCGAAAATAAACTGGTGTCTACCATCCCGCAGTGGTACTGACTGGTGATATGCTTTTCAGTCTGCAGGATGAATCCCATACCGTAAAGCCCCTCCTTGTATATTTTTTTTTCTGAAGCTCCGGATAGAGTAAGGTTACTGATTTTTCCGTTTGCGCTGACAAAAGATTCTGCTTTTTTATAAAATTCCCCGTCTTCTTTATCGAAAGGAAGTATAATTTCGACAGATTTGATCTGTGAGGGATTGATAAGTGCCATTATCCTGTCCAGCTCCTGCCATGTAACTTTTTTAAAGAACCGGAACTGAATGAAATTACAGCATAAAACTTCCAGTTGTTTTAAGAAAGATCCGTTAAAATAGGGGAGTTCATTCCACGCGTCCAGTATACAATGGGAAATATGGGCGGGAAACAACCATTCTTCAGTCATTTTTGGAAAAAGGGGAAAGTCCTCTGAGGAACAATAAAATGCCAGCTCATTTTCTTCCAGGAACTCAAAATATTCTTTTAATATTTCATTTCCTTCATCATCCAATTGTGAAACGGTTTCGGGGATATCAATATACCTTCCGTCCTTGAACAATGCACTGAAGGCATTCGGGACAGGGTAGATGTTCTGGCGCTGCAAATCGCAGATGACAGAACGTTCGGCCCCTTGTACGATGATACAGTGGCTGTACAAAAGTAATAATGTCTCAGTTATCACAAGAGAAATGTTTTAGAGTATGGTTTATAAAAAGGATCGGAAATCATAATCCGGGCATTGTATTTACCCAATTCTATGGATGCAGGCTTTTTATTTTCTTTATTTCTGCTCACATGTATTTCCCAGCTATCTACATTAAGAGGTAAAGAACCTCTGTTATCATCAATCCATTTTTTTATTTCTTCTTTTATTTTATCTTCTTTTTTCATCATCTTTCTTTTATAAGTTCAAGAGCAATTTCTCTTTCAATATCATAATTGCAGTTTTTTGACAGCCACTGGAACTGGCCTACAGGATTTACTTCCAGAAAGACATATTCTTTTTCAGGGGTGTAGATCATGTCTATAGAACCACAATTCAAATCAATGCTTTGCATAAAATGGTGCAGTTTTTCTTCAATTTCTTTTGGCAGCTGATAGGGAACGCATCGGTTCGGCCGTTCGGTATCATAATTCCTGAAATCTATTTTTGTTTTTTCGTTGGCTTGCGAGAAGATAGCCATGGTGTAGAATTTACCCTTCAGATAAAATATGCGGAGCTCATACTTTTTTTCGATGTATTGCTGGTAGAAAGCAGGGAATGACGTTTTTATATTCTGTTTCTGATCTACATCTTTTATATTGATCATTTCAGTCGCACAATGCATATGAACTTTATAATCATCGAGATTTAATTCATAATTACTGGAAGAAATAGCTTTTGTAATAATCTTTGTATGTTTTTGAGCAAATAGCAGTAATTCTTCAGCTTCATTGGTGATTAAAGTATCGGGAATTCTTAATCCTGTCTGTGATGCTACGATCAGGTTATCTGTTTTATTAGTGCCATTATCCGAATATGTATTGATTCTATTTTGGGAATGGGTTATGTTTTTATCAATTAATTTTAAAATATAATCCATTTCTTTTTTAAGATAATTCTGTGTAGGATAAGAAACATGAGAGGTTTTGTGATCCTTTGGTAAAGCTATCTCATCAAAAGAAAACGCACCCCTTCTGTACCATCTCCGGCTGATTTCATCAGAATCAAAAATGGTATTGATCGTGCTTCCTTTTATCCGGACATCTTTATTGATATGAATGGATACCTTATCAAGGGAGGCGATATCATTCTGCCGTTGTATTTTTTTGTGAATATCTAAATACAGAATCCAGTCAAGGATGTTGTTTGTAGAGGAATCATTCTGTGCCGACTGTATAAAAATCATACGAATAATTATTACGAAAAATATAATGGGTTAAAAATTCCTTCTAACCCATTATATTTTCTATTCAACATCACATGGAGATTACAATTTTGCTTCCATCTTTCAGATAAAGAATTTGTGTGGTCCAATGATTGGTGTCATTATTATAGACATTGATGTCGCTGGTTGTTGAAATTTCACGCCCCTGATAATAAGCAGGGCCACCGCCGGTTGCAACATTATATCCTCCTTTAATGACGCTCATTTTATCAGCTGTCATTGCTTCAAATTTCTCTGATTTTAAACTTTCTAGTTTCATGATATTGTGATTTTAGTTCTACTTCTGTCTTACCGCCGTGAAGTAATTGTTCAGCGTACAGCATTTTACTCAGGTGATCGCTGTGTCCTGTTTATTAAAAAAAATAATTAAAGAATTTTAAGACTATTTCGACTGAAAATAAGTAAGTCAAGAACTTAATTTACTGATTGAACAGTCTTATTACTGAATAGAAATAAAGTACTATTGTTTGTATGTTCCTTCAAAAATACATTTTCCATTAACATCATAAAGATATATTTTTTTGTCGGATATAGATACTTCATCACTTGCGTATTGCATCCCATTAGCCCAAACACCGTCTCTTGTACAGTCACCACCAAACACACGTTGCATTTGTTTTTTGTTAAGGACTTCGAATTTCTCTGATTTTAAACTTTCCAGTTTCATGATATTGTGATTTTAATTGTACTTCTGTCTTTCCGCCGTGAAGTAATTGTTCAGCGTACAGCATTTTGTTCAGGGATAGCTGTATCTTCCTGTTTCCTTTTTGATGTGAGGCCAATAAGGATAAACCTGTAATCCGTCGCGACCGGAATATACTTGCTGGTAACAATGTATATACAAGTTTAATCAGATTATGGTTAGAAATCCAGCCATAATTAGTAAGTGTAATGAGTTTGTAATTAAGTGAAAATAAAAATCAGTTAAGTGTGAATTAGTTTTGTCGGGAAAATCACTGACATGATTATTCTATAAAATCTATCCTGGCAAGGAAATCATTTTTCTTGCGTACGGAAACGTCAAGCACGGAATCATCCGTCATAATGACCTGCCCGCCTTTTCCTTTGATATATTCTTTAAGATGGAACAGATTGATCAGGTGCTTGTGATGAATCCTGAAAAAATTATACCTGATAAGATGTTCCTCAAAATCATGAAGTGTTTTGGAGACAATAATTTTGGTCTTATCTGTCAGATAAAAAGTAGTATAGCTTGAATCCGCTTCACAACGGATGATGTCATTAATATTGGTCAGTTTGAAACCCTGAAGGGTCGGCAGGCTGATTTTATTGTCGGATAATGAAATACCGGAAGAGCCTTTATTTTTTTTAATATGTTCCAGGACCTTATTGATGGCAATGATGAAATCCATTTTGTTGATGGGCTTCAGCAGATAATCTGCCGCACTGTTTTTAATAGCCTGAATCGCAAATTTTTCAAATGCCGTAATGAAAATAATCTGGGAATCCAGCTCCCTGAATTTTGAGAGCAGATCGAAGGCGGTACCGTCTTTCAGCTGAACATCCAGAAAGATAATGTCCGGTGAATTTTTGGAAAGATAGATATACGCTTCTTCCACACTGGATGCCTGAAATACAGTTTGGATCTCAGGAAATTCATTTTCCAGGAGGAGAGCAATATAATCTCTTCCATCCTGTTCGTCATCAATGATGCATGCTTGTATTTTGGTTTTCATAGGGTTTTATATAAAGTTTGATCTGAGTTCCCGGCCTCTGCTCTTTTTCAGAAAGGTCATAAATCTCTAATAGTATATGAGTCTCAAAAAGCTGCCTGAATGTTTCAATTCTTTTCTGAGATAATTTTACCCCGAAAGAATCTGCTTTTGCCTGTCTTCCGCTGCCGATGCCTACACCGTTGTCTTCAATGGTAACGCAGAGGGAGGTTCCGTCATGGTCAAATAATATCTCTATTTTTCCTTTTCTGCCCTTTAAGCCGGCCACTCCATGTTTGATGGCGTTTTCTACAAATGGCTGTATCAGCAGGGAAGGCACGATCCAGTTTGTATCCATCTTTTCAGAAATCCTGATGCGGTAATCAAACAGGTCTTTTAACCTGAGTTTTTCCATATCCAGATATAAAGACAGATATTCCGACTCTTCTTTGATGGGCATAAATGTTTTCTCAGAATAATGCAGGGTTTTCCTGATCATCCGGGCAAATATTTCAAGATAATTTTCCGTTTCCCGGTAATCTTTTTTATAGAGGAGAAACTGTATGGAATTAAGACAGTTGTAAATAAAATGGGGATTGATCTGTGCTTTAATGGCCTGAAGTTCCAGCTCGGCAATCTTTTTCTCATAATAAAGCGTTTCCAGCTTTTTATTTCTTTTTTTCTGGAAATACAGGGTAATGGCTATAAATAGAGCTGCAGCGCCGAGACTGATGATCATGGTCTTAAACCACCAGGTCTGCCAGAATTTCGGACGGATTTCAAAATAAAGCTTAGTAGGAGCATAAGACCGATTCCCATTGTACCCAATTCCAAAAACGGTAAAAGTATAGTTTCCCGGAGGCAGGGAATAAAAACTTATTTTCTGGGAACTGCTGGTCTGCCATACATTACTGAGCCCTTCAATTCTATAGCGGTAACTTATTTTTCCCTGTGAAGTAAAATCAGGGAAACTTACATTGAACGTAATATCATTATCGGGTGTTTGTCCCGTCAATGCCTGGTGGATATCGAAAATCTCCTTACCCCCGATCACAACAGAATTGATGATTACTTTTTTGTTAATAAATTTTTTTTGTTCCATCAGGCTTCTGGCCGAAAGAATACCAAGTCCCTTTGATGTACCTACAAACACAGTATCACCGGACAGTACGCAGCCGGCTACCGTATTGGAAGGAAGTCCGTCTGTTTGGGTGAAATTATTGATTTTAATATCATTTCCTCTCAGTTCTATTCTGCTGAGCCCATAATTGGTGCTTGCCCAGAAGATATTTTTATTCTCAACTTCTATTTTTTTGATCTGGCTGGTGGGCAGGCCTGTATTTTCGTTGATTTTCCGGATAATTGAGTTTTTATCAAAGAGAATGATCCCGTTCAGATTAGTTGCTCCGGCATATAAATTCTCTCCGAGTTTTTTCAGATCTGTGAAATAATACCCCTCCAGGAAAAGTTTTTTCTTTTTGGTAATTGTACTCACTTTATACAGATCTTTAAAACTTCCTGCAAACAGGCTGTCACGGGCATAGGGAAGGGCAGTATAGATCCTTTCTTTGCTGAGCACATCCGTATATTTTCTCGAACCATAGTTGTAGGCAAAAAGTCCTTCTGATGTACAGAGCAGTACAGATCCCGGTGTATAAGGAACAATATTTTTCAACACAAAATTGTTTAAAGAATGTGTCTCTTTGGATTTGATGTCATACTGAAAAAGCCTGCTCGTAAGACCGAATATAACTGTATTTCCTTCTGCAAAAATAGCTTTGTGCTCTATTCTGATATTCTTTTCAAAAATGAGATCCGTAACTTTTCCGTTGTGATAGACACCGCTTTTAGCTTCATTGTATCCAAGATATATCCCGTCATTGTTTTTGCCAATAACCGTAATGTGTGAGGTATTATTACTGATGGGGAGATGAATATAGTTTTTGAAAAAACGGTCTGCAATGAAAAAAAGTCCGTTGTTACGGGTAGAAAACCAGGTGTTGTTGTCCTTATCTATCAAAACATCACTGATGATGTAGTTTTCCATCATTTTTACAGGCCTTGAGAATTCTCTATTTTCCAGGAGCGACTCTTTGAAGTAAAGTGCTCCGCCTGATTTCAGAAACAGCCAGAGCCGGTAATTATTATCAACAATATGTTTGCCTATATTTTCCTGTACCCGGTAACTTTTAATTTTTTTAAAATAAGTCTTGTTATGCAGCTTATAAACATTAATATTTCTTTTATTTCTGAACACGAAAATATTACCTTTTCTGATGATGAAAGTACCTTTATCAGCGGTAATATTACAGAAGGTTTTCTTTCTGCTGATAACGTCATAGGCTATAATATTTTGATTGCTGCCTTTAAGATAAAGAATATGATCAGCCATGTTCAGGCCAAAGGCATAATAACCAGCCATAGATTTTTTTTTTGTAGCCAGCGGAATTCTGTTCACTTTTCCGTTGTTGTAGATATAAATGGTGTCAGGGCTGTAGGTGGAGTGTAAATACAGAGAACTTCCATCAATGTAATAGTCAGGATTATAAGAGAACTGTATTTTCTTAATTTCGCTGTTCATATCTGAGTTGATTACCTTTCCATTTTTGAAGTAGGCAAAATCATTCAGAAAAGGAGCAATGAAAACTTCTCCGTTGGAGAGGGGAAAACAGGAAAGGACATCAATGTTTTTCAATCCGTTTTTGCTGCCGAAATGTTTGAATTCCTTCCCATCAAACCGGAACATTCCGTTATCGCTTCCTATCCAGAGAAAACCGGAAGCATCCTGACTCAGCGAGTAGGTATATGAATTATTCAGGCCGTCTTCTTCATTATAATTGACCATCCCTGGGATCTGAGAAAAAAATAATGATGAGGAGTGCATGAGAAAAGAAAATAAAAGAAAAAGAAATATTTTTTTCACTCGGCATTGAATAATGCTGTAAATATATAATTTGCTTGATAATAATGCAATATAAACAGGGAAATAAGCTTTATTCCTAAATGAAAAAGCAGCAGAAACTTTAAAAATTTCTACTGCTCGTAATGATTTGTGTTTTATTTGCTTAGTTTTTAAAAATATATGAATATCCTATAATCAATTATTCTTTAATTAATTTGTGAACTGTAGCAGATCCTTTGGCATCCTGGATTTTAACAAGATAAATACCTTTATGCAGTTTATTTATGTTCAATGTTATAGAGTTTTTTCCAGCCTCTGCTTTTTGAGAATGGTCCATTACTGTTTTTCCCTGCATATCGGTCACTACAATCTTCACAGTAGTTTTATATTGGGATTCCATTGTTAATGTAACATCATCTTTTGCCGGATTTGGAACGAGTTTAGATGGGATCTCTGTAATACTTTCTTTTGGAATGGTAGGGCTTGGCGGGGTCTTTTCCATTCCGAAATTTTCAGAATCTCCATTGTTTTTTAACGTTTGTGCAGCATTCCAGAAATAGTTTTGCATAAACCCATTATTTCCCCTGTAGAATAATTTGTTGCCAGGTCCTACGCCTATAGAACCAGCTACATTATTGGCATTGGGAGCCTGCCAGCTGGTCTCCACCCAGTCATGAATCCAGGTATTATTGTTACTGCGGTAGTATAGATGCATCTTCCCGTCAGTACCACGGTAAAAAATCTGGTTACCTTCCCCAGCACTTACATCTCCGTACACATTGGCATCATTGTTTGTTCCCAGCCATTCATGCTGCCAGGAATTGGAGCCCCAGTAGTATCTGTGCATCCTATTGTCTGCGCCACGATAATAAACTGTATTGTTATTGTTTTTATCAATACTGATAGCTCCCGGAGCGGAATGGATATTATTATTTGAAGAAGCGTTACTTCCGGCAGGGTCCACATAGGCATGTACCCATGCATTATTACCCCAGTAATACATCTGCAGTTTTCCGTCTCCGCCTCTATAAAATATCTGTCCACCATTGCCCATTACAATATCTCCTGCAATTTTGGTATTATTATTAACAGCTCCTGAGATCACACCATGGTGCCATGCGTTATTACTCCAGTACAAAATATGCATTTTATCATCAGTGCCCCTGTAAATCACATCATTGTTGTCACCTAATACCAAACTATGGGGTGCAACATGTACATTGCCTCCTACCACACCATACTGCCAGGTATTGTTGGCCCAATACATTGTTCCTACATTTCCATTGGCATTTCTATAAAACACCTGATTTCCCAAACCTACAGCAATATCTCCACTTACTGCAGATGATCCGGAAGGCTGAACCGCTCCATGCTGCCAGCCTGCAGCAGTCGAGTAGTACAAATTAATTTTGTCATACTTTGTTCTGTAGAAAATTTGGTTACCAAGCCCAACTTGTACAACGTCATATGGACCGTTGTTAACTTTCCTGCTGTCATAATCTGACGGGAATTTGTAATGTCTCCAGCCAGCAGGGATAAGACCTTGTATGGATATTTGATTGGTATTACCAGGATCCAGATGTTCTTTAAGGCTTTGATTTGATGTTCCATTATTCCATGCTACAGATAGACGGCCAAAATGTGATATATTATTGGGAGGGCATACATATTTTGGTTTTGGTTCAGAAAATATACCGTTGGTAAATCCATCAATCTTTGTTGCAGTAGTGTGCCCCACAATTTTTCCTTCCTGATTGAATAAGGGGGATCCTGATGAGCCTCCTTCTATAGTACCGCTGTCAGGCCATGATTCCCACATTGTCCCTGATTGCCATCCTAATACAGGTGACGTATTAGGAGCTAAGGTTTGATTATCTAAAGTTATTTTTTTTGGATTTCCGTTAGGATGGTGAATCACAACACCTCTGGAAGGATTGTTTCCGGATCTGTCCCAACCGGGAAAATAGGGCTTATAAGAAGATGGTATTCTATCATTCAATTGAAGCAATAGCATATCAGAATAATTATTAGAGCTTACCCGGGTAGCTCCTGATATTTTAATAACATCATCGTTTTTTCTGTAATCTGAGTTAGGTCCGTCGCAATTTTCCTTCTCATGGTTAAAGTAGAAAACGCTGTTTGCGGGGTTGCTCAGTAAACCATAACAATGGTCAGCGGTCAGGAATAAAGGTTTTCCGTTAGTAGCCGTATTATTGATTAAAGATCCCGAGCAAAGTCCTTTACCCCCAATGGTAATAAGAGCAACCCCTCTTTTGTGAGTCTGCCATTCACTGCCGATATTGCAGTTAATATCATTGTGACATTTCAGGATTTTACCAGGTTTCTGGGTACCGCTTGCCAGATCAAATACATCAAGGAAATCATGAGATACATTACCTATAGTGAAGTATGGTGTTCCTTCTTTATAGCTGCTGTCTTTAATAACGAGTTCTACGATGATGATGCTTCCGGGGATCAGTTCAGTGGGAAATATGCCGCTCTCCGTATTGTAGGTCTTGGTGACCGGACCTACCACATAGCTCATATCTTCGTTATAAATAAAAAGGCTGGTGTCATCCGGAAGGCGCATGTTTTTGAAGATCAACATCATGGAATAAGCGTCTTTTGAGCTGATTCTGTACCGCCATACATGAAGATCATCTACTTTTTCCCATAGACCGGAATTTGTGGTTGTGATGTCAGTATCAAATTTTTTTGCAAAAATAACAGGAGCCGGCTGTTGGTCAGAATTATTTTCCTGCAACGTTTCCTGAATACTGAAAGCTGGACATACAAAAGTTTCGATGTCGGTGCTCAAACCATCATAAACGGTTGTTGTAGGATTCAGCAGAGCTTCCTGGGCTGATAATGCATTTCCCAGCAATGCGAATAGAACGAGGGGAATATTTTTTCTAAAAAGAATAGGTATTGTTTTCATAGTTATAGTTTAGATTAAAAGTTTTTATACGTCTGAACAATCCGGCAACGAATATTGGGATAAATTAAAACACATTCCGGCCCACAGGCTGGAATGTGTTTCACAATCATCATTATTTGGGCTCTACCCATGGAAGACCTCCCCATGGCATTGTGTAGATAGCTGGAATCCCGCCAATAGGTTGGTTGGGATTTAGAACAATAGGTGGCTGGGCTGGATTAATTGCCCCCGGACTACTTGGCGTAATAAAAGCGGTTCCACCTGCAATAGAATTCATTTGTTTTTTCTTAAGGACTTTTCCCGTGATTTTTTTCATGATAATTTTTTTTGGTTAACATGACGAAAATAAAGAAGAGCTTTAATAAAAAACAGGAACAACTAGTAAGTGCGTAGGCCGGGAAAGTAAATGCGAAAAGGAAAATTTTTAATCAGTATTCCCTATTTTATGAAGAAATTCATTTTTTTTTCGGAAAGATACATCCAGAACGGAGCCGTCACTCATCACAACCTGTCCGCCTCTGCCTTTAATATATTCCTGAAGGTGATCCACATTAATCAGGTGCTTGTGGTGTATTCTGAAGAAATTAAGCTCGGGAAGGGTCAGTTCAAATTCATGGAGCGTTTTGGATACCATTATTTTCGTTTTATTGATCAGATAAAACGTCGTATAGCTTGAATCTGCTTCACAACGGACGATATCGGCAATATTGATGACTTTGAATCCCTGAAGGGTAGAAAGAATGACTTTATTATCCTGCAGGGGATTGGTATGCACAGGCTGTGTTTTTTTTATATTTTCCAAAGCCTTGTTGACCGCAACAATAAAATCTATTTTTTTGATGGGTTTCAAAAGATAATCGGTTGCTCCGTTCCTGATGGCCTGGATGGCATAGTTTTCATAAGCCGTAATAAAAATGATCTGTGAGGGAATTTTATTGAATTTTGATAACAGATCAAAGGCTGTACTCTCATTAAGCTGGATATCTAAAAAAATAATGTCCGGGGTAATTTTTAAAAGATTTTTATAGGAATCTTCAATATTTGAGGCCTGAAAAACAATCTCAAACTCAGGAAACTCTTTTTTCAGTAAAAGGGCAATATAATCTCTCCCATGTTTCTCATCATCGATGATGCAGATTCGTGTTTTGGTTTTCATATGGTGCAATGTATAGTTTAACTTGTGTTCCTCGTCTTTTTTGTTCAGAAAGATTGATGATTTCCAAACTGATATCGGTTTCAAAAAGCTGCTGGAAGGTTTTAATCCTTTTTCTGGATAATTTCAATCCAAAGGAATTTTTTCTGGTAAGCGGTTCATTTTTAATACCTGTACCGTTATCTTCAATCGTAATGCACAGTGTTGAATCCTGCTGATCAAAAGAAATTATAATGTGGCCTTTCCGGTTTCTTAAGGCTGAAATTCCATGTTTGATGGCGTTTTCTACAAAAGGCTGTATCAGCAACGATGGAATCACCCAGCTTTTACTGACATTCTCAGAAATGTATATTTTATAGTCGAAGGCCTCATCCCAGCGCAGTTTTTCCATGTCAAGATACAGGGACAGATAGGCAATCTCTTCTTCTATGGGCATAAATGTTTTTTCCGAATAATAAAGGGTCTTCCGGATCAGATCTGAGAAAATATCCAGGTAATTATCCGCCTCTTTATAATCTTCTTTTAACAGCAGAAACTTAATAGAATTAAGACAGTTATAAATGAAGTGAGGATTGATCTGTGCTTTAATGGCCTGCAGCTCCAATTCCGCAATCTTTTTTTCGTGGTAAAATTGTTCCAGTTTTTTATTTCTTTTTTTCTGCAGATAGGAATTGATGAGAGCGGAAATCATAACTATGGCAATGGCCGCCAGCAAAAGTTTGAACCACCAGGTCTGCCAGAATTTTGGTTTGATTTCAAAATAAAGGTTAGAGGAAGTATAAGACTGTTTACCGTTATAGCCAAGGCCATACACGCTGAAAATATATTTTCCGGGTGGAATGGAGTTGAATATGATCTTCGGGGAACTGCTGACCTGCCACACATCATCAAGTCCTTCCACTTTGTATTTGTAACTTATTTTTCCCTGCGAGGCATAATCGGGAAAACTTAGGTTGAAAGTGATAGGGTGGTCGGTATAACCGGTGAGGTCTTCATTCAGATGGTAATATTCATTATCCTTAATGGTTACGGAATTGATAATAACTTTTTTATGGATGAATTTTTCCTGGGTTAACAGCTTTTTGATAGAAAATACTCCCAGCCCTTTGGAGGTACCGATGAAAGCAGTATCATTCCTTATGACGCAGCCCGCAACAGCATTGGAAGGAAGGCCATCCGTTTGCGTAAAATTATTGATAAGGAATTTACTGCCTGTGAGTTCAATTCTGGATATCCCGGAACTGGTACTTGCCCAGAACGTATTTTTATTTTCAATCTCTATTTTTTTTATCTGGTCGTCTATTAATCCATCTTTCTTTTCAATCTTCCTGACAATGCCTTTTTCATTGAAAATAATGATCCCGTTGAGGTTGGTGGCTCCCACATACAGATCATCCCTTAATTTTTTGAGGTCTGTAAAATAGTACCCTTTCAGAAATAAAGTCTTTTTTCCCGTCCTGATATTCAGTTTGTACAGATCGCTGAAATTCCCCGTAAACAAGCTTTCTTTTGTGTAGGGAAGAGCCGTATATACCCTTTCATTGAGCAGGTTTGTAGCTTTTCCGGTTTTTAAATGGTATGATACCAGATTTTGGGCGGTGCAGAACAGGACCGTATCCCGGTTGTAAGGAACAATATTTTTTGAATTGTACAATAGCTCTGTACTTCTGTTTTGGAATAGATCGTAAATAATAATTTTATTGGACAGTCCGAAAATAGAAACATTATCGTTGATGTACACCGATTTATTTTCATCCTTACTATTTTTGTTCAGATTAATATCCCGTATTTTGCCGCTTTTGTCGATAATCGCTCCTGCTGACTTGTTGTAGCCCAGGATAATATGGTTGTCATCCCTGGCAATCGCC